>NZ_JBNPVW010000001.1:0-1014538 GCF_050434125.1 Nocardia sp. GP40
TCACACCGCCGTCGTACGGCGTCGAGGACGCTCCAGCCGACGGTAGGTCAGCGTGACATCGAAGCAGAAGTTGCCAACAGCGTTGGGGGCGTAATGAGCCCGCTGTTCTCGAACATCCGCATCTCCGTGGCCCGCATGCGGGCGTGGTCGGGCCGGTGGCCGAAGGCCTCCACCGAGAGCCTGCTGCCGGGCGCGGACAGCGTATCGATCCGCTCGAACAGCGAATCCTGCGTCGCGCCGGGCAGATAGGGCAGCAGTCCCTCGGCGGACCATGCGGTGGGCAGGTCGGCGTCGAATCCCGCCGCGGACAACGCAGCCGGCCAGTCGTCACGGAGATCCACTGCGACGGAGCGCAATTCGGCGCGGGGCCGGATGTGATCGGCGGCCATCACTTCTTGCTTGAATTGCAGCACCTTGGGCTGGTCGATCTCGAATACGGTGGTGCCGTCCGGCCAGTCGAGCCGGTAGGTGCGGGCGTCCAGCCCCGCGGCGACGATCACCGCCTGCCGGATTCCCGCGGACCAGGCCGTCATGAAGAAGTCGTCGAAGTACTTGGTGCGCAGCCCTATCATGCCCGTGGGCAGGCGGCCGTCGTCCGGCGGCGAGGCCAGCAGCTCCCGGAAGCGCGGCTCGCCCGCGGCCTCGACGAACAGCCGTGCACAGTCGTCGTGGATCAGCGGATCGGGCTTCATCGTCTCGATCGCGCGGAACGCGGCGACGCCCAGCGCCGTGACGCCCACGCTGCTGACGATGTCCCAGGTATCCCCATCGGTTCGCACTGAATACTCTCCTCGATCACATTGGCGCACCGAATTACTCGAATACGCGGCGACGGGTCGGTAGTTGCTCCCGGAACCAAGAGTAAACGGAGACTGCGCCCCGGTCGGGGCGGGCCCTGCCGGGTAGCAACGTCGGCGGCGCGAGCTACCGACGGGCCAACCACCGCGTGGACGGTGGCCACCCGCCGGGCCGCGGCGGGGCGCAGAGGGAGCCGCAGTAGCCCGGCGACCTGCTATTCGTTGGTGTCGCGCGGCCGATTATCGCACCATACGATGCGACGGCCGTGCCTCGGGTGAGACGCCGCGGCCCAGAACTGTGTTTCGGTGAGTATCGGAGTTTCGGCTAATGCCCGGCGAGCGGTACGCCCGGGCGTGTCGCCGGGGTGACTCCCGAAAAGTCGCGCAGCACAACGTGGTTGCGATCCGCGAAGCTGCCGAGGGCGTGGTCCGGATGCAGGCCCAGGTACTGACGGCGGGTGCGGGTACTCCACTGCCGGGCGGCCTCGCTGCGGGTCTTGTAGAAGTTCGCCATGTAGCCGCCGGTGTGGATGCGCAGCAGGCTGTAGCCGCCCGGGTACTCCTTGACGGCGCCGACCTCGAGGAACTCCACGTCGATATCGGAGTCGGGGCGGCTGACGCGGGTGCGGTGGGTGTGCCCGGCATGGTGCAGGAAGACCCCGGGGGCGCCGCGGTAGAGGCCGTGGAGTTCGGCGGCGGTGACGCGGTCCAGGACGAAGCCGGGACCCGCCGGATTGCTCACCGCGGAGTAGGAGGTCACGGGATGATGGCCGAAGACCAGGGTGGGCCGGTGGGGGTCGGCGCGCAGCACCTCGCGCAGCCGGGCCAGCTGGGACGGCGTGATGGTGCCTCCCGCACCGCGCAGGCGCGTGGTGTCCAGGGCGAGGAGGCGCAGGCCGGCGGCGTCGTAGTCGGCGAGTTGCTGCAGGCCGTGGAAGACGCTGCCCCAGTGGTCGCGGTGCGGATCCCGCGGAGCGTCGTGATTGCCGCGGCAGACGTAATAGTCCCGGCCGAGCGTGCCCCAGGCATCCAGGCGGGCGCGCACCGCGCGGGACTGGTCGAGGGCGCCGCAGTCGGTGAGGTCGCCCGCGAGGATCAGATGATCGGCCGCGCGGTCGCGTTCGCGCACGTCCTGCAGCAGCGCGTCCAGCATGAATTCGGAATGTTCGTCGGTCTCGTGGCGCAGTCCCGGCGGCAGCCCCGCGACCAGCAGCCCGCTCGTCCGCTCGCCGTAGTGGACGTCGTTGGCCAGCACGATGGTGCGCAGCAGCGGTCCCGGGGGCGGGGTCAGGGTGGTGAAAATGCCTGTGGATTCGGGTGTTCCGGCCCGGCGGGTCACCCGGGTGTGGGCCGGCAGGGCGACCCGGCCGGCCGAACGCGCCTCGAACCGATAGGACCGGCCCGGCTCGAGCCCGGTGATCTCCGCGTAGTGGTATGCGGTGGGCCGGGAGTCGAGGTAGTGCGTCCGGAACGCGCCGCGCGAGGCGAAGCGGACCTCGGTGTCGGCGGGCGCGGGCCGCAGCCGCCCGGTGCGATCGCGTGCCCGCGTGGTCCAGGTCAGGATCGCCGAGGTGTCGGTCACGGTGACGACCTCGAGATCCGAGGCGACGATCGAATCGGACTGTGCGGCAACTCGTTCGGCGCGGTACAGGGTGTAGGCGTGCGAGGTCCGCAGCGGCGTGCGGGCGGTGACCCCCAGCGCCCCCGTGGCCACGTTCCCCATCCAGATCGCTCGCAGGCGTGCATTCGACATTGGCGGCCTCCGCAATTGGTCCGGTCCGATACCGGTCACGGTACGGGCGGCGGCTGAACATCCCGGTGCCCGCACATGTCCGGCGGGCATCGAGAGCATCTCGCATCCGCCGAGGTCACGAGGCGGCGACCGGTAGTTCACCGCGAATTCGCGCCCGGAATCCAGCAGCGCCCGCCGCTGTTGTCTCGTTGCATGGACAATCGTGTCCCCATCGGGGTTTCGGTATGGCCGCGGCCCGGGGTCGCCAACGACGTGGCGAATGTGATCGAGCTGGTGGCGCTGGCGCGGTCGACGGGGTTGCGGTCGGTGTGGTTCGGGCAGCGGATGGACCTGGATTCACTGGTGCTCGCGGGGGTGGTGGCCCAGGCGGTCGGCGACATCGGGGTCGGCACCTCGGTGGTGCCGATCAATCCGCGGCATCCGGTGGTGGTGGCCTCGCAGGCCCAGACGGTACAGGCCACCTCAGGAGGACGATTCCGGCTCGGACTCGGATTGGGTTCGCCCGCACTGGAATCGGCGGCATTCGGCATTCATGAGGATCGCCCGGTGGCGCGGTTGCGCGAATATCTCACCGCCGTGCGGTCGCTGATCGAGGAGGGCGGGGTGGATCTCGCGGGCGAGCAGGTGCACGCCCGCCCACCCCTGCCGACGACCGTGCACGGCGGCGCGAATGTGCCGCTGCTGGTGGCCGCGCTGGGACCGCAGGCGCTGCGGGTCACAGGCGAATTGGCCGACGGCGTGATTCCGAATCTGGCCGGTCCGCGGACCCTGAGCTCGCATATCGTGCCGCGGTTCGAGCGCGCCCGTCCGGAGCGGCCGATTCGTGCCGCACAGATCGTGGCCGGTGTGACGGCGGTGGTGACCGACCGCCCGGAGGAGGTGCGCGCCCGGGCCGCGGAATCCATGGCCTTCTACGAGTCCGTCCCGTCGTATCGCGCGGTCCTGAACCTCGAGGGTGTCGAGTACGCCGCCGACCTGGCGCTGATCGGCGACGAGGAGTACGTGACCCGTGGACTGCGACGCTACATCGATGCCGGCGCGACCGAATTGCTCATCACCCAAACCGATTTGGGTGGTCCGGACGATCAGCTGCGCACGTGGCGGCTGCTCGCGGAGCTCTCGGCCTGACTCGTTCCTATTCGTCCGCGCCCAGCACGGCGTCGAGTTCGGCGCGGATGCGCTCGGGGTCGGCGCCGGCCGCGTCGAAGACCCGCTTGCACAGGTCGGGGTCGGTGGCCAGCAGCGCCAGCATCAGGTGCGGGGTGTCGACGTCGGGGTTGCCGAAACGCTGGGCCTCCATGCTCGCGCGCGCCAGGGTCTTGGTGGCCAGGCGGGACAGCGAGAAGTGCGGCCCGCCGAGCGACTGCCGCAGCGGTTCCGCGGTGAGACGCAGAGACGAAATCGCCTGGGCTGCGGTCGAATCGCCGGTGTTGCCGACGGTTCGGATGAGGCCCAGCAGCAGGTGATCCGGGGTGATGACGCCCTCGCCCACCGCGATCGTCTCCCGCAGCGAGTTCTCCAGCACCGTCTTGGCCTCGGCGGTGAACGGAAGATGGGCGTCCGGAATGTGATTCGCCGGTCCGGGGTCGAGCGAAATCGTCGCGAGGGCGGCCTGCGGCGTCAGGCCCAGCCGTTCCAGGGCGGCGCGTGTGCCCGGCGCCCGATCTTCCCGGGCGGATTCGATGACGCCCAGCAGCAGATGTTCGGCGCCGATGACGTCGTGATGACGGCTGCGGGCCTGCTCCTGCGCGAGAACCACCACGCGCCGCGCGGAGTCGGAGAACCGTTCGAACATCGGGTGCCCCTTCCGTTGGTGCGGCCCCGCTGTCCAGCGTAGACCGACGCGAGATAAGGCCCTGTGACCTGCGGATTCAGTTCGTCATCGACACGGGTTAGCAGAAATTTCGGCACCGTGGAGTGATATTTCAGACAGTGGCTCCCAGAACTGGCCGGTACCGAGCTACTTGACATTGAACCGAATCGGGGACGAAGGTTGAGGAATAGTTAGCGACTGAAACTACTTGCGGGGCACATGCATCAATACGGTTGTTCGCGACCGGTGATGGCCGGCTGGTGAACCAGTCCGAGGGAGATAGGGGCTATGTTGGCGGAATTTCAGCGCGGGACGGACGAAGAGCAGCGGCAGGAGCTCGTGCGGCGGGTCACGGACCTGATCGCCCGCGACGAGCAGGTTCGCGCCGCGGTTCCGGATACGGCGGTCGGTGCGGAGATGGCAAGGACGGAAGTGCCTCTCGCGCAGTCGATTGCGACACTGATGGGGAGTTATGCGGAGCGGTCGGCGCTGGGAATGCGTGCGGTCGAATACATTACCGACGAGACCGGGCATACCCGGGGTCGGCTGCTGCCACGCTACGACGCCATTACTTACGGCGAGTTGTGGCGGCGCATCGCCGCGGTGGCCGCGGTCTGGTATTCCGATGCCGAATCGCCCATGCGGCCAGGGGATTTCGCGGCGATCATCGGATTTGCCAGCACCGATTACACCGTGATCGATCTGGCTTGCACCGTGTCGGGGGTGGTGTCGGTGCCGTTGCAGGCGGGCGCGGCGATGGCGCACCTCGCGCCGATCGTCGCCGAGACACGGCCCCGGGTGCTGGCGGCCAGCGTCGAACAGCTCGATGCGGCAGTGGATTTGGCGCTGGACTGCGATGCGGTGCGCTCGCTGATCGTCTTCGACCATCATCGGCAGGACGACGACCACCGCGCCGCGGTCGAGTCGGCCCGGACCCGCCTGGCCGACAGCCCGGTGGTGGTCCAGGTCCTGGACGAGGTCATCGTTCGCGGCAGCGAACTGCCCCCCGCGCCACTGCATTCCGGTGCGGGGGACGAGGCGCTCGCCGTGCTCATCTACACCTCCGGCAGCACCGGAGCGCCCAAGGGCGCGATGTATCCCGAGCGGCTGGTCGCCCGGATGTGGCGGCAGGGCGCCGATATACCCCTGCCCACGATCGGATTCAGCTTCATGCCGCTGAGCCATGTGGCCGGGCGCGGGAATCTGGTCTCCGCCCTGACCCGCGGCGGCACGGTCTATTTCGCGGCGCGCAGCGATATGTCGACGCTGTTCGAGGATATTGCGCTGGCCCGCCCGACCATGCTGTTCTTCGTGCCGCGCGTGGTCGACATGCTGTTCCAGCGGTTCCGCAGCGAGGTCGACCGCCGGGTGGCCGCGGGCGGCGCCCCGGAATCTGTGGAGCGCGAGGTGAAAACCGAACTGCGCGACCAAGTGCTGGGCGGCCGGTTCGTCATGGCCATCACCGGCAGCGCGCCGCTGTCCGCTCAGCTGCGTGAATTCATGGCCTCGGTGCTGGGATTCGAGATGGTCGACGGCTACGGCTCGACCGAATCCGCCGGCGGCGTGCTGATCAACAATATGGTGTTGCGTCCGCCGGTCATCGATTACCGGCTCGTCGACGTGCCCGAGCTGGGCTACTTCAGCACCGACAAGCCCTATCCGCGTGGGGAATTGCTGATCAAGTCAGAGACCCTGATCCCGGGCTACTACAAGCGGCCCGAGCTGAACGAGGAGATCTTCGACGCCGAGGGCTACTACCGCACCGGCGACATCATGGCCGAGCTGGGCCCGGACCAGCTGGTGTATGTGGACCGCCGCAACAACGTCCTGAAGCTCTCCCAGGGCGAGTTCGTCGCAGTGTCCAAGCTCGAGGCCATCTACGCGGGCAGTCCGCTGGTTCGGCAGATCTACGTCTACGGCAGCAGCGAGCGCGCCAATCTGCTGGCCGTGATCGTGCCGACCGCCGATGCGGTTGCCGCGCACCCCGATACCGCGGAGCTGACCGCGGCCATCGCCGAGTCCCTGCAGCAGATCGCCCGGCGGGCCGAGCTGAACTCCTACGAAATCCCGCGCGCGTTCCTGCTCGAGACCGAGCCGTTCACCATCGACAACGGCTTGCTCTCGGGCATCGCGAAGCTGTTGCGCCCCAAGCTGAAGGCGCGATACGGCGAACGACTCGAGCAGCTCTACGCCGACCTGGCCAGCGAGCAGGACAGCGAACTGGCCGCGCTGCGCCGCGAGGCCGGGGAGCTGCCGGTGCTGGATACCGTCGGCCGGGCCGCGCGGGCGCTGCTGGGCTGTGCGGTCACCGATCTGCGCCCCGACGTGCACTTCACCGACCTGGGCGGCGATTCGCTCTCCGCGCTGACGTATTCGACCCTGCTGCAGGAGATCTTTGCGGTCGAGGTGCCGGTGGGGGTGATCGTCAGTCCCGCAACCGATTTGGCTCAGCTGGCGTGGTACATCGAGAACGAGCGGCGGTCGGGCGGAACCCGTCCGACCGCCGTGTCGGTGCACGGCACGGGATCGCAGATCCGCGCCGCCGACCTGACCCTCGGCACCTTCATCGACGCGTCCACCCTGGCCGGTGCCGCCGCCCTGCCGCGCGCGGAGCAGCCGCCGCGGACCGTACTGCTGACCGGCGCCAACGGCTATCTGGGCCGGTTCCTGTGCCTGGAATGGCTGCAGCGCCTCGACGATTCGGGCGGCCGGCTGATCTGTGTGGTGCGCGGCAGCGACGCGGCCGCCGCGCGCGCCCGGCTCGACGAGGTGTTCGACAGTGGTGATGCGGAGCTGACCCGGCACTACCGGGAGCTGGCGCGGCGCACCCTCGAGGTGCTGGCCGGGGACATCGGCGAGCCGAATCTCGGCCTGGGTGAGCGGGATTGGCGGCGGCTGGCCGAGACGGCCGACCTGATCGTGCATCCGGCGGCGCTGGTGAACCACGTGCTGCCGTACGGACAGCTGTTCGGCCCCAACGTGGTCGGCACGGCGGAGGTGATCCGGCTCGCGCTCACCGCGCGGATCAAGCCGGTCACCTATCTGTCCACGGTGGCCGTGGCCTCGCAGGTGCGGCCCGAGACGTTCAGCGAGGACGGCGATATCCGCGAGATCAGCGCCGTGCGCTCGCTCGACGACGGTTACGCCAACGGCTACGGGAACAGCAAATGGGCCGGTGAGGTGCTGCTGCGCGAGGCGCACGAGAAGTACGGCCTGCCGGTGGCGGTGTTCCGCTCGGACATGATCCTGGCCCACTCGCGCTATGCCGGCCAGCTCAACGTGCCCGACGTGTTCACCCGGCTGCTGCTGAGCCTGCTGGCCACCGGGCTGGCGCCGAAGTCGTTCTACGCCACCGATGCCGAGGGCAACCGGCGGCGCTCCCACTACGACGGTCTCCCCGGTGATTTCACGGCCGAGGCGATCACCGTGCTCGGCGCGCAGGTCGCCGACGGCTTCGAGACCTTCGACGTGCTCAACCCGCACGACGACGGGATCTCCCTCGACGAGTTCGTGGACTGGCTGATCGAGGCGGGCCATCCGATCGAGCGGATAGACGACTACGTCGAGTGGTTCGCCCGTTTCGAGACCGCCGTGCGCGCGCTGCCCGAACGGCAGCGCCAGCATTCGCTGCTGCCGCTGCTGCACGCCTACCGCGCGCCGGGGATGCCGGTCTCGGGTGCGGCGTTGCCCGCCAAGAAGTTCCAGGCCGCGGTGCAGGCCGCCGGGCTCGGGCCCGGCGGCGATATCCCGCACCTGACCCGGGACCTCATCGAGAAGTACGCCGCGGACCTGACGGTGCGGAAGCTCCTGTAGGGCCTTGCTATTCGTCCCGCTCAACGATGCGCGGGGGTGCTGAGGTGTGGCTAGGACACCGCAGCGCACCGGCGCCCCGGCACTCGCCCGGGGCGCCGGTGCCGTTGGATCCGGGTCGGCGATGGGCCTGGATACGGCGACGCGGCGCGCGCCACCCGCAACTGGGATTCCGAGCAGATAGAGCCCCGGCACCTGTGGCGAGGCTCCATCAACATCTCGCTTTACGCCACGATCGGGACATCGAGTCCACGGCCGACGACCTGAGCGCCGACGATTCGAAAGGCGCTTGCCCGCCGGTTGCGGTCGTGCCGGACCGAAATTCACCGCACACGTCCCTGGCAGGCGCCGAAAAACCGGTCGCTGCCGCCGGATTCGCGGGTCGACGCACGGTGGACCGGTGCACGAAACGGGTTGTACCGCGCCCGCCGACGTGCTGGCGATCGAAAACCGGTGAAATCGGACAAATGCACTAACTTTCGGTGAGAAGGCGGACAGCTCCGTCGAGCCGCACTCTGCAGCCAATAGCTGTCATATCGCTGAACCTGCCGACGGCGTTACTCGTACGTCCGATCGAACCGCTTTTGATGACCCAACCGCCAAGTAAGCGTTAGCTAACAGGTAGCCAACGCGATGGACTAGACCGCCAGCGCCACGTCATATCGCCACGTCAGACCCTAACATCGGCATCCTGGCCACGCGACAGGCATCCCGGCCGCGCAACGGGAGGCCGCGCCCGTCGTTTGCCGCCGGATGCCGAATGACCCCCTGCGCTTGTGACTTTGGTCCCTGGGATTGACGTAGCAAGTGATCAGACGATGGACGGATGACTGAAACGTCCGGGCAACGAGGGCGTCGGTGTGTGCCGACAAGATCGGGAGCCGATCGCGTAATGGAGGCATCTTCCCGCTTGACTCACTAGGTCACAGCTACCGCATTGCAAACAACTAACGAGCCGATATCAGCAGCGTTGCGGCAATGTAACTAGACGGCCCGGATTCAAGAATGAAGAAATCGGTGGAGGTCGAAATGCGCCAATCGAAGAGTGGCGTCGATAGTCGTCCGGACCAATCAAAATCATCCAACCTCGAGTCCGTGAGGCCTTCTGTCAATGGGGCCTATGGTAACGGTTCCGACAAGCGCTCCACCCCGCGACTGCCATCCTTCGACGTTCGACCGCTGACCGCAGCGCAGCGGGGAATTTGGTTTGCCCAGCATCTCTCGAAATCGTCACCGATATCGGTGGCGCAATACGTCGAGATCGTCGGCGAGTTGAATGCGGAATTGCTCGTCGAGGCATGCAGAACCGCTAGTCGCGAGTTCGGATCCGGCCACCTGCACCTGGTCGAGATCGACGGGGAGCCACGGCAGTTCGTCGACGGAGCGCACGGCGCACCGGTATCGGCCATGGATTTGCGCGGGCACGCCGATCCGGTTGCGACCGCGCACCGGCTCATGGTCGAGGACTATTCCGCTCCCCTGGACCTGCTGAACGACCACCTTATGACAAGTATTGTGTTCCAGGTCGGATCGGATCATTTTCTGTGGTATCAGCGTGCCCACCATATTGCTCTCGATGGATTTGCCGCGGTAACAATGCTCCACCGGATAACCGACCTGTACAACGCGTGGGTGAACAACGAAGAGCCCGCAGCGTGCGCGGCGCAAGATCTGGGGGACGTCGTCGAACAGGATCTGGCATACCGGGATTCGGAGCGCTTCGACAACGACCGGCAGTACTGGATGGAGCATCTCGCCGGTGCTCCTCCTGTCGTGAGCCTGGCAGATCGCGTGGGCAAACCCACCATTCATCCGACGCTCGTCAGCACACCGCTGCCGCCCGGCACCGCGCATCTGCTGGACACCGTTGTGCTCGAACGCAGTACGAGTGTCACGCCGATCATCGTCGCGGCGTTCGGCGCCTATCTCGCGCGAATGACCGGAAGCGACGAGGTGTTGCTGAGCCTGCCCGTTTCGGGTCGGCACTCCGCGGTGCTGCGCCGTTCCGGCGGAATGGTGGCCAATGTCGTCCCGCTGCGCGTGCAGGTCGCCGGCCACACTGTCGGTGAACTGATCACCGCCGTGCAGAGCGAATTGACCAGTGCCCTCCGGCGGCAACGGTATCGCCAGGAAGACATATTCCACGATATGGGCATTGCGCGCGACGAGACGGCATCCTTCGGGCCGGCAGTGAATATCATGATGGTCGAGAACGAGGTTGTACTCGGCAAGACGACCGGACGCCTCAACGTCCTCACCTCGGGCCCTACCGCCGACCTTTTCATCAACATCTACCCGGGCGCGGGCCGGGACAGCACCCATATCGATTTCCAGGGCAATCCGACCGCCTATAGCGCCGCGGAGCTCGCCGGCCAGCACCGGCGATTCCTGATGTTTCTGCGTGAGTTCCTCGCCGGCGGTGCAGGATTCCCGGTCGACAAACTGCCGCTGCTCGAGGGACAGGAACGGTCCGCGCTGCTGCCCGTGCGGGGGCCCAGCGGGATCGGAACACAGCTGCTTCCGGACATTCTGGCCGAGAGCGCACACCGGAATCCTGATGCGTGCGCGATCGCCTCGACCGGCCGGTCGATGACCTACGGCGAGCTGGACGCCAGATCCTCGCAGCTGGCCCGGCATCTGATCGCTCTGGGGTGCGGGCCGGACACCGCGGTGGCGATCATGCTGCCCCGCTCGATCGAATCGGTCGTGGCGACCTGGGCCGTGGCCAAATGCGGGGCCGCGTTCGTGCACTTGTCCCCGGACTACCCGGCCAAGCGGACAGCGCACATGATCGCCGACAGTGGCGCGACAGTGGCGATCACCGTCGAGGAGTTCCTGCGGCGGCTCCCGGTCACGGTGCGCCAGGTGGTGCTCGATGACCCCGCGACCCGACGCGAATGCGGGCACGCCGCGGACGGACCGGTTTCCGACGATGACCGGATCCGCCCGCTGCGGCCGTCCAACGTCGCATACCTGACCTACACCTCGGGCTCGACCGGATTGCCGAAAGGCGTTCAGGTCACGCACACCGGCTGGGCGAATCTGATTGCCGACCGCGCCGCGACCTACGGCCTCGACACGACATCGCGTGTGTCCTATGCCCTCTCGCCCAGTTTCGACGCGTCCCTGCAACAGTTTCTGACCTGTTTCGCGAGCGGGTCCGCGCTGGTGGTGGTGCCGCCCGACGTGACCGGCGGTGAGCCGCTCACGCAGCTGCTGGCCGACGAGCACGTGACCCACCTGACGCTGACGCCCACGATGCTGGCCACCGTGGACCCGAATCGGACGCCCGAGCTGCGGTCGGTGGTGGTCGGTGGCGATGTGTGTGCACAGCACGTCATCGAGCGGTGGACCCATTCTCTGTCCATGTACAACGAATACGGGCCCACCGAAACCACCGTGACCGCTGTCACCGCCATGATGCGAGCCGACCGGGCGCACACGGTCGGTGGACCCATCCGCGGAGTCTCGGCCATGGTGCTGGACCGCACGCTGCAACCGGTGCCCAAGGGCACCGCCGGCGAGTTGTATCTGGCCGGACCGGGTTTGGCCCGGGGCTATAGCCATCTGTCCGGCGAAACCTCCGCACGGTTCGTTGCCGATCCATACGGCGATGCCGGCGAACGGATGTATCGCACGGGCGATATCGCGCGTTGGACCGGAGACGACTCCGAGATGGCGCTGGAATTGATAGGACGCAGCGACTTCCAGGTGAAGATCCGCGGCTACCGGATCGAACCGAGTGAAATCGACGCCACGCTCACCACGCACGAGGATGTAGATCTGTCGGTTACGGTGCCGGTGCAGAACAATGTCGGCACGACCGTGCTGGCGTCGTACGTCGTCCCGGTCAGCGGCCGTCGGATCGATCCGCTGGACCTGCAGCGCTTCGCCCGCGAATCCCTGCCGTCGCACATGGTCCCCGCGGTCTTGCTCACCTTGGACGCACTTCCGGTCAACGCGTTCGGCAAGCTCGATCGAGATGCTCTGCCCAAGCCCGAATTCGGGACCGCGCCGGCGGGCCGGCCGCCGGCCACCCCCCGGGAGAAGGTGATGGCGGGGCTGTTCGCCGAGGTGCTCGGGGTACCGCAGGCCGGGGCGGAGGACAGCTTCTTCGCCCTCGGCGGCGACAGCATTCTCTCGATTCGGCTGGTGGCCCGGGCCAAGGCCATGGGATTGAGCTTCTCCACCCAGGATGTGTTCGTGCACAAGACCGTTGCTGGCCTGGCGGCCATGGCGACGGCAGCCGGCGCTACCCCCACCTTGGCCGAGTTGCCCGGCCGCGGCGTCGGGTCGATGCCGTTGTCCCCGATCGTGCACGCCATGCTCGATCGGGGTCACTACGACCGATTTGCACAGGCCGCACTGGTGCAGCTGCCGGAGCGGGTGGATCGAACAGGTCTCGTGCGCGCCCTTCGATCCCTGCTGGATCGCCATGACATGCTGCGCGCGGCGCTGCGCGGCGACGAGTCGGTCGATCCATACGTCGAGGTGCTCGATCGGGAAGCGGTCGACGCGCACACCGTCCTGGTTGACGTTCGGCTCGATCGCCGCGATGCCGCCGAGATCGACCGGCACCTGCAAGCGGCCGCGGATCGGTTGGATCCGAGCAATGGTGTGCTCATTCAGGCGGTGTGGATGCAGGACGATGGCTCGCGACCCGACCTGCTGTGGCTGGTGATCCACCACCTCGCCGTCGACGCGGTCTCGTGGCGCATCATCCTCGCCGACCTCGCGAAAGCCTGGTCGCAGGTTTCCGCCGGCGAGGAACCAGATCTGGGCCCGATCACCACCTCGTTCCGGCGATGGGCGCACGGCCTCGTCGAGCAGGCACCGAGCAGGCGGTCGACGGAGCTCGACACGTGGAAAGACGTCCTCGAACGAGGCGATCAGCTCCTCGGATCGCGCCGGCTCGAGCCCAATCGTGACGTCGCAGCTACGGCGGGCCGGTTGCAGCAGCGCATACCCGCCGCCGTTGCCGAGGCGGTTCTCACCACCATCCCAGCCCGCTTCCACTGCGGCGCCAATGATCCCCTGCTGGCCGCGCTGGTGCTGGCACTCGGGCAGTGGCGGCGCCGGCGCGGGATGGCGGCCACCGCAGAGTTGATCTCGCTGGAGGGGCACGGCCGCGAGGAACAGGCCGTCCCGGGTGCCGATCTCGGCGCAACAGTGGGCTGGTTCACCACGCGCTTCCCGGTCCGCATCGATGCGACGAACGTCGATGCCGCCGATGCCCTCGCAGGCGGCGTGAGTGCGGGACTGGCGATCATGCAGGTGAAGGAGCAGCTACGAGCGGTGCCCGACAACGGGATCGGCTACGACATGCTGCGCCGTCTCGATCCCGGGGGCAGCGCCGAGCTCGCACACCTGCCCGAACCACAGATCAGCTTCAACTACCTCGGGCGAGTGGGGGCCGCTGAGCTCTCGGGACCCTGGACACCGACGACCGAATTCACCGCCCTCACCGCCACGAGCGATCCGGCGATGGTGCTGCCCGCTGTACTCGACATCAACGCGATCGCCGAGGAGGGACGCGACGGGCTCGAACTGAATGTGACATGGGAGTTCGCCGCACAGGTGTTGAGCGGTGAGGAGGTCGGCGAGCTCGCCGAGCTATTGCAGAAAGCCCTGGAAGCGCTTGCCGCGCACGCCCGATCGGACACCGCGGAGGTCTTCACTCCGTCCGACTTCCCGCTCGTGGCGACATCGCAGGACGAGGTCGACCGATGGGTGCGGGATTACCCGACCATGACCGATGTCTGGCCACTTACCGCCTTGCAATCCGGGCTACTGTTCCACACGAATTACGACAACGCCGGCGACGAAGACGGCTACATCGTGCAGGCAGCCCTCACGTTTGCGGGGCAGGTGGACGCGGAACGCATGCGGCGGGCCGCGCAGCTGCTCATCGACCGGCACGACAGCCTCCGGACCGCATTCGTCGAGAGCGCCGACGGGCCACGTCAGATCGTGCTGCGGGACGCCGAGGTCGATTGGCGCCAGTCCAGCATCACCGAGATCAGCGAAGTCGGCCAGCGGACCGACGCACTTGCGCGGCTCGCGGCCTCGGCGGCGGCACCGTTCGATCCGGCCCATCCGCCGCTGGTGCGTTTTCACCTCGTGCGCACCGGAATGGATATGTTCCGGCTGCTGGTCACCAACCACCACCTCGTGCTGGACGGCTGGTCGATGCCCGTGCTGATTCACGAGCTGCTCTCGTTGTACGCATCCGACTGCGACACTGCCGAACTCGCGTCCCCGCGGTCGTACCGAGAGTATCTGCAGTGGCTGCACGCTCAGGACCGCGATGCCGCAACGGCCGCCTGGCGGGAGATGCTCGCCGGAATCGACAGTCCCACGCGGGTTACCACCGGGCCGGATCAGGCCCTCACCGCGCACGCCGGCGAAGTCGAGCTGAATCTGGATGCCGCGACCACCGCGGCGATTCTCGATCTGGGCCGCTCGCACGAGGTCACTGCCAACACGACCCTGCAGGTGGCGTGGGCCTTGCTGGTGGCCGTCCTGACCGGACGGTCGGACGTGGTGTTCGGCAATACGGTGTCCCATCGCCCACCGGAACTTCCGGACATCGAGCGCATGGTGGGGTTGCTGGTCAACACCCTGCCCGTCCGAGTCCGGCTGCAGCCCGATGAAACCGTCGCCGATCTGCTCGCGCGCGTGCAATCCGAGCAGGCCGCCATGACGCATCATCAGCACGTCGGCCTGGCGGAGTTGCAACGGGCCTCCGGCATCTCCGGTATGTTCGACACCGCGACGGTGCTGGAGTCCTACCCGCTCGACCAGGACCTGTTGGCACGCAGTCTCCGCGACGCCGGTTTGCGACTCGTCGATGTCGACGCACACGACGCCACGCCGTATCCGCTGAGTCTGCAGGTGACCCCGCCGTCGAGCCGTAGCGGCCGTCCGGACGACGGCGGGCCCGGCACTTTCACGGTGACGCTGAAATTCACCACGGACCGGTTCGATTCGGACGACGCACGCACCCTGCTCGAGCGATTCGCGCTGCTCGTCACCCAGATCGTCGCCGATCCCGCCCGGAAGGTCTCCACGATCTCCTCCTGCCGGGAATCCGAACGCACGGAACTGCTGTCGATCAACGGCGAAGAGCCGGTCACGAAGCTGGTGTTGCGCGAGATCCTGTGGGGCACCGCGGAGCGCTACCCGGATGCGGCGGCCCTTCGGTGCGGTGCGACCACCTGGACTTACGGAGAGCTCGCGCGTCGTGCCGACGCGTTCGCCAGGCTGCTGGCCGGCCGCGGCGCATGTCCCGAATCGGTTGTCGCACTTGTCCTTCCCCGTTCGGCCGAACTGGTGGCAGCGATCTGGGCGGTGGCACGCACGGGGGCGGCATTCCTGCCGTTGGATCCGGGCAGTCCCGCCGCGCGGACGGCGGAGTTGCTGTCCGACTCGCGGATCGGTCTGGGCGTGACGACCGGTGCACTCGCGCAGCACCTTCCGGACACCGTCGACTGGTTGGTGCTCGATGCCGAGCAGGATCTCCCCCCAGGGGCCGGCGTCCCGGCCTCGTTCGACAGGCTGTCGGTCGACAACACGGCGTACATGATCTACACGTCCGGGTCGACCGGAAAACCGAAGGCGGTTCACCTGAGCCATCGCGGGCTGGCCGATCTTGTCGCGGCACAGACCGATGCATTCGGCGTCGGTCCGGATTCGGTGGTGCTGCAGGTCGCATCGCCCGGATTCGACGCCTGTGTCTCGGAATTACTGCTGGCGCACGGCCACGGGGCCTGTCTGGCCGTGGCGCCATCGGAGGTGTATGCCGGGATCGACCTCGAGGAATTGATTCGGACGCAACAGGTTTCGCACGCGGTTATCACACCGTCCGTGCTGAACACCATGACTCCGTCCCGGATACCGTCGTTGACTACGCTCGCGGTCGTCGGCGAGGCAACCGGACCCGATACCGTACACCGGTGGGGGCCCGGGCGGCGGCTGATGAACCATTACGGACCGACCGAGGACACAATCTGGGCTACCGGGTCCGATGACCTCGTCCCCGGCGAACCGGTGACGATCGGTGGCCCGATCCGAGGCGCATCCGCCATGGTTCTGGACACGTGGCTGCGGCCGGTGCCGGTCGGGGTCGCGGGGGAGCTCTATCTCGGCGGGCCGGGACTTGCCCGCGGGTACGTCGACCGACCGAGCGTGACCGCCTCGCGCTTCGTCGCGGATCCGGGGTCCGCCCACGGCGAGCGGATCTATCGCACCGGTGATTCCGTGCGCTGGGTGCGCGGTCGCGCCGGGTTGGAGCTCGAGTACCTGGGTCGCTGCGATCAGCAGGTCAAGATTCACGGACTGCGGATCGAGCCGGAGGAGATCGATGCCCACGTGGCCCGGCACCCGGATGTGGCGAGTGTGGCCACCGTTGCGGTGCAAGGGCCTGCCGGCGAACCGATCCTGGTGTCCTATGTCGTTTGCGCGCAGGGCGGTGCGGTGGATGTGGCGGCCCTGAGCGACGATCTCGCGCTCCGGCTACCCCGTTACATGAATCCCGCGGTGATCGTGCAGCTCGAGCAGATGCCCCGCACGCCTACGGGAAAGATCGATCGGAAAGCATTGCAGCAGCGCACGTTCGGTCCCGACGCCGTCGGCGGAAGGCCGCCGTCGACGCCGATGGAGCAGGCCGTGGCGAGACTCTTCGCCGAGGTGCTCCGTCTCGACACCGTGTCCGCCGACAGCAACTTCTTCGCGCTCGGCGGGGACAGCATCGTCTCGATGCGGCTGGTTGCTCTGGCGCGATCGGCCGGGCTCACCCTCACACCGCGAGATGTGTTCGAAGGCAAGACGGTTGCCACCCTCGCCGCCATGGCGGGAGGCGATGCGGCACCGGTGGACATCGAGGAACCCGTTCGACTCCCGGCAGCCGAGCGTCCTTCGGATTCTCCGCTCGTCGCGCTCACACCACGGGACGTCGATCGGCTCGAACGGCAGTACACGGGCCTGTCCGAGGTGTGGCCTTTGTCGCCCATGCAATCCGGTCTGCACTTTCATTCGACGTTCGCCCCGGACGGCGGGGACAACTACACCGTCCAGACTGTGATCGACTTTTCCGGTGCGGTCGATGCCGAGCGCCTGCGGCGCGCCGCTCAGGCCGTGGTCGACCGGCACGACATCCTGCGGGCTGCCTTCGCGGAGACGGCGTCCGGGCCGTGCCAGGTCGTGCTGGACCATGCCGAGATCGCCTTCCAGGAAATCGATCTCACCGTCGACGGTTCGCAAACCCCGCACGATGCGGAATCCATTGCCGCAACGGACGCGGCGCGAGGCTTCGACCTGTCGGCTCCTCCGCTGATCCGATTCACACTGATCCGCCTCGATGCGGGGGCTTTCCGGCTGCTGGTCACCAACCACCATGTGATCCTGGACGGCTGGTCGATGCCGCTGCTGATGCGAGAACTGCTGGACTACTACGGATCACCCGCACATATCGACGCCGCCGAACCTGCGCCCTCCTACCGCGACTATCTGGCCTGGCTGGGCCGGCAGGACAGCGCGGTATCCAAGGCGGCATGGGCGCAAGCCTTCTCGGATGTCCAGGCACCGACCCGCGTGTCCCGCGGAGCCGGCGCGACGGGCTCGGTGTCCGCTGCCGAGGTCCGGGCCGAGCTGACCGCGGGCAGTTTCCAGGAGCTGCGTCGCACGGCAGCGGAGGCGGCGGTCACCATCAATACCGCCGTCGCCGCTGCTTGGGCGCTGAATCTGCGCATCCTGACCGGTGAGACCGATGTGATCTTCGGGTCATCGGTCTCGGGCAGGCCCGCGGAGTTGTCACAGGTCGATCAGACGCTCGGCATGTTCCTGAATACGATTCCCACACGAGTCCGGCTCGACCCCACCGCGACCGTGCGTGAGCTGCTGACCGATATTCAGGCCCGACACGCCAGCATGCTGGATCATCATTACGTTGGACTGCCCGAGATCCACCGCAGCGTCGGCCTGCCCGAACTCTTCGACACCGCTATTACGTTCCAGTCGTTCCCCGTCGACCGGGCGGCACTGCAGCAGCTTGTCGAATCGGTAGGTTTACAGGTGGACGAGCTCAGTGGTGTGGACGCGACTCCGTATCCGCTGAGCCTGGTCGTGGAGCCGATGCAGGTCGAGCACAGCGAGACCGCGGTATTCGAGATGGCGGGGCTGCAGATCATCCTCCGATTCCACGACCGCGAATTCGATACCGCATCGGCGCGCCGCATCCTCGATCGCTTCGTCGAGTTGCTGGGCTGGATCGCCGCCAACGCCGCCGGGCGGCTCGGCGAACTTTCCCTCGCCGAACAGTCGGGCCCATCGTGGCCGATTTCGAGTGCGGCACACGCGATCCCGGATT
Organism: Nocardia sp. GP40; assembly: GCF_050434125.1. Lineage (NCBI taxonomy): Bacteria > Bacillati > Actinomycetota > Actinomycetes > Mycobacteriales > Nocardiaceae > Nocardia > Nocardia sp. GP40. The sequence continues at coordinate 18,540 of NZ_JBNPVW010000001.1, forward strand.
CGCTGGATCGAATACTGGCCCAGTCCGTCGCCGCCGCACCCGACGCCATCGCCGTGCGGTACGAGACGATGGTTCTGACCTACCGGCAGCTCGACGAACGTTCCACTCGTCTTGCCCGGGTCCTACTGCGCCATGGTGCCCGGCGCGGAAGGGTCGTCGCCTCCGTGCTTCCGCGATCCCTGGCGGCCACCGTCACCCTGTGGGCCGTGGCGAAGACCGGCGCCGCAATCCTGCCGATCGATCCGACCCTGCCGGCGGAGCGAATCGAATTTCTGCTGTCGGACTCGAACACCGCGCTCGGGCTGACCGACACGTCCACCGTGATGGCTCTTCCCGACGACGTCGATTGGCTGATCCTCGACCAGGAACAGACAGTCGGCACCCTGGACTCGGTTCCTGCCACGCCGATCACCGATGTCGAACGCGGCGAACCGATTCGGCGGGATCAGACCGCATTCGTGAGCTACACCTCCGGGTCGACCGGAACGCCCAAGGGCGTCTTGGTCAGCCATCGGGGCCTGGCCGACCTCGTCGCGGCACAGCGGCGAGTGCTCGGCGCGGACCCGACGTCGGTGGTCCTGCAGGTCGCCTCGCCCAGCTTCGACGCCTCGATATTCGAGTTGTTGCTGGCGCACGGCTCGGGCGGTCGGCTGATCGTCGCGCCCGGCGATCTCTACGCCGGTCCCGCGTTGGCGGAACTGATAGGTCGCGAACGCGTTTCGCATGCCGTCATGACCCCCTCGGCGCTGGCGACAATTCCGCACGAGGGCCTGCACGCGCTGCGTGTGCTGGCCACGGCCGGTGAACCGGTCGGGCCGGAACTGGTCGATCGGTGGGCGTCGCATCGCACCATGGTCAATCTCTACGGCCCGAGCGAAAGCACCATTTGGGCGACGGCGAGCGAGGCCCTGACCCCCGGTGCTGCGATCACGATCGGCAGGCCGGTCGGCACCGTCGCGGCCGTGGTCCTGGATACCTGGTTGCGGCCCGTGCCACACGGTGTCACGGGCGAGCTGTACCTGCTCGGCACGGGCCTGGCCGACGGGTACATCGCCAGGACGGGGCTGACCGCGGCGCGGTTCGTGGCCTGCCCGTTCGGTGCGCCGGGTCAGCGCATGTACCGGACCGGCGATGTGGTGCGCCGCACCGCCGACGGCGACATGGAGTTCTTGGGGCGCAACGATTTCCAGGTGAAGGTGCGTGGGACCAGGGTCGAGGTGGGCGAGATCGACGCGGTACTGGGGGCGCGTGCGGATGTGGCGTACGCGGTCACGGTGCCGCGCGAGGATGGTGGGCCGGCGGTGACGCTGGTGTCCTATGTCGTGCCCGCACCCGGGACGAACCTGTCGAGCGAGGAGTTGCGCGCGGCGCTGGCCGCGGCGTTGCCCGCATACATGGTGCCCGCCGCGGTGATGCTACTGGACGAGGTGCCGTTGACCCCTAACGGCAAACTGGATCGCGGGCGGTTGCCCGAGCCGGTCGCGGTCAGGCGCGAATTCCGGGCGCCGTCGCCGGGCCTGGAAGAAATGGTCGCGCGGACCTTCGAGCAGGTGCTCGAGGTGGAACGGGTGGGAGTCGACGACGACTTCTTCGCGCTGGGCGGCGATTCGCTGAGCGCCTCGCTGGTGGTGGCGCGTATCGGTGCTGCCTTGGACGTGCGAGTGCCGGTGCGGTCGGTATTCGAGGCGCCGACCGTGGGCAAATTGGCCGTGCTCGCAGGCTCGTTCGGTGGGGAGGGCCGCTTGCCGCTGCTGCCGGGAGTGCGCCCCGACCCGGTGCCGCTATCGCTGGCGCAGCAGCGGATGTGGTTCCTGAACCGGTTCGAGCCGGACTCCGCGGCATACAACATTCCGGTGATGCTGCGGTTGTCCGGACGGCTGGACACCGATGCGCTGGCGGCCGCGCTCGCCGATGTGATGGCCCGTCACGACGTATTGCGGACGATCTACCCGGAAACCTCCGGTGAGCCGCGGCAGGTCGTGCTCGACGAGCCCGCGGTGTTGCTGCGGCCGATGCGAGTGCCGGCGGATGCCATCGCGGATGCGGTGAGCGAGTTCGTGCGCGGCGGATTCGATGTAACCACCCAGGTACCGATGCGCGTGGCACTGTTCGACGTCGGTGCCGAACGCGACAGCGACACCGGACAATTCCTGCTGGTGCTGGTCGTTCATCACATCGCCGGCGACGGACAGTCGATGGGGCCACTGGCCCGCGACGTGATGCTGGCGTATGCCGCGCGCCTGGCCGGGCAGGCGCCGGAGTGGGAGCCACTGCCCGTGCAGTACGCGGACTTTGCGTGGTGGCAGCGGCAGATGCTCGGGGCCGCAGACGATCCGGCGTCGCTGATGTCCGAGCAACTGGAGTTCTGGCGCTCGACGCTCGCGGAAGCACCGGACCGGCTGGACCTTCCGGCGGACCGGCCACGTCCGGCGGTCGCATCGCTGTCGGGAGGCCGGGTACCGGTGCGGATCGATGCCGGGTTGCACGGGCGGCTGCTGCAGCTGGCGCGGTCACGAGGGACATCGCTGTTCATGGTGATGCATGCGGCCCTGGCCACACTGGTGGGACGGCTCGGTGTCAGCGACGACGTCGTGATCGGCACCCCGATCGCGGGACGGGGCGAGCCCGGCCTGGACGATCTGGTGGGCATGTTCGTGAACACGCTGGCGTTGCGTACCCGGGTGGATGCGGCCGAGCCGTTCGCCGAGTTGCTGATGCGCACCCGCGAGACGGACCTGCAGGCGTTCGAGCACGCGGACGTGCCGTTCGAGCGGGTCGTGCAGGAGCTGAATCCGGAGCGGTCCGCGGCGCGGCATCCGTTGTTCCAGGTGGCCCTGGCGTTCGAGAATGTGTCGACGGTGGATGTGGCGCTGCCCGATGTCGTGATTTCCCGGACGGAGGTGGATACCGGGGCGAGCCAGTTCGACCTGCAGCTGGTCCTGTCCGATTCCTCCGGTGATGCCGGTGTGGCGCAAGGTATTTCGGGAATGATGACGTATGCGCGGGATCTGTTCGACGAGGCGACGGCGGCGCAATTCGTCCGGCGTCTGGTGCGGGTGCTGGAAGCCGTCGTCGAGAATCCGGCCATAGCGGTCGGGGACATCGATTGGCTGGAGGCACCGGAGCGCTCGGCGCTCACCTCGCGGGTGGGGGCACGCCCCGCCGAGGTTCCGAACCGACCCGAATTGTTGCCGGAGGTGTTCGCGGCGGCCGTGCGGGACAACGGCGATGGTATCGCCGTCGTCTCGGGAGCGGCCATGTTGTCGTATGCGCAGCTGGACGACCGGTCGAGTCGGCTGGCGCGGCTACTGATCGGCCGGGGTGCGGGACCGGAGAATCCGGTGCTGGTGGCGATGGCGCGATCGATGGAGTCCGTCCTGGTGTGGTGGGCGGTGGTCAAGACGGGTGCGGCCTACGTACCGGTGGACCCCGGCTATCCCGCGGGCCGGATCGCGCAGATGGTTTCGGATTCCGATGCGGCACTGGGGGTTACGGTGTCCTCGGCGCGTGAGCGGGTGCCCGGTTCGGTGAACTGGATCGTGCTCGACGATCCGGCTGTCGCCGCGCAGATCGACGCGTCGGCGAGCGGCCCGATCGACGATGATGAGCGGACGCGGCCGCTGCGGGCCTCGGATATCGCCTACGTGGTCTTCACTTCAGGATCCACCGGAGTGCCGAAGGGCGTCGTCAACACCCATTCCGGCATCGCCGATTTCGTCTCCGGGTGGCGCACCGGCGGCGAGCTCCGGCATACGTCCCGGGTGTTGCACTTCGCGTCACCGTCCTTCGACGCGGCGCTGATGGAGATCCTGATTGCGGTCAGCGGGGCCGGTGCGCTGGTCGTGGCGCCGGCCGGGATCTACGGCGGAGGTGAGCTGGCCGAGCTGTTGCGCGACCAGCGGGTGACCCATGCGTTCATGACCCCGGCCGCGCTCGCGTCGGTCGATCCGACCGGACTGGACGACCTGCAGATGGTGCTGGCCGGTGGTGACGAGGTCCCATCGGATCTGGTGCAGCGGTGGGCGGGCACCGACCTCGCGGGCGACCGGAAGTTCCGGGTGCTGTACGGGCCGACAGAGGCGACCTTTATTGCCACGGCGACGGGTGCGCTGCACGCGGGTGACCAGGTGACGATCGGTGCCCCACTGCCGGGAACACAGGCGCTGGTCCTGGATGGCCGCTTGCAGCCCGTGCCGGTCGGAGTGGCCGGAGAGTTGTATCTGGCCGGACCGGCACTGGCGCGCGGGTATCTGAGGATGGTGGCGACGAATGCGGCGCGATTCGTGGCACACCCGTTCGGGGAGCCGGGAAGTCGGATGTACCGCACCGGCGATGTGGTGCGCTGGAATGCCGATGGCGCGCTCGAGTTCTTGGGGCGCAACGACTTCCAGGTCAAGATCCGCGGCTACCGGGTCGAGCTGGGTGAGATCGACGCGGCACTGCGAGCGCGGGCGGATGTGGCATACACGGTCACCGTACCGCGGCGAACGGAGGCGGGTCAGGTGATGCTGGTGGCCTATGTGGTCCTCGAAGCCGGGGCGAGTGTGTCGGGCGAGGCGTTGCGGTCGGCGCTGACCAAGGTGCTGCCCTCGTACCTGGTGCCCGCCTCGGTGATGATCCTCGACGAGGTTCCCCTGTCGCCGAGCGGAAAGCTCGACCGCGCAGCTCTGCCCGCACCCGTGGTCGAGGCCAAGCGATTCCGAGCCCCGGCGTCACCGGTGGAGGAAATCGTGGCCGGCGTCTTCAGCGACGTGCTCGGCGTCGACGGACCCGTGGGCGTCGACACCGACTTCTTCGAACTAGGTGGCAACAGCCTGGTCGCCACCCGGGTGGCCGCGCGAATCGGCGGCGCGCTCGATGCGACCATCCCGGTGTCGATGATCTTCGAGGCACGGACGGTCGCGCGATTGGCCGCGCGCGCCGAGTCGCATGCCGACACCGGTCGCGTGGCGCTGAGCGCACAGCCACGGCCGCAACGAATTCCGCTGTCGTACGCACAGCAGCGGATGTGGTTCCTGAACCGGCTCGAACCCGACTCGGCCGCCTATAGTATTCCGATCGTGCTGCGGCTGTCCGGAGAGCTGAATCTCGATGCGTTGCGCGCGGCGATCCAGGATGTGCTGAACCGGCACGAGGTACTGCGGACGGTATACCCGTATGCCGAGGGCGCGCCGTCGCAGGTCGTCCTACCGGTCGCCCGGGCACTGACGCCGACGACCGTCATCCCGGTCGCGGAATCCGAACTGGCCGAGGCGGTGTCGGCGTTCGCCGCGACCGTCTTCGACGTCACGGTCGAGATCCCGGTGCGGGTACGGCTGTTCGAGCTCGGGCCGAACGACTGGGTCGTGGCCGTGGTGGCGCACCATATTTGCTGCGACGGGTCGTCGCTGGGCCCGCTGGCCCGGGACATGATGACCGCATACGCAGCCCGCCTGCTCGGGGAGGCACCGAGCTGGTCTCTACTGCCGGTGCAATATGCCGATTACGCGATCTGGCAGCGGACGGTGCTGGGGACCGAAGACGATCCCCGGTCGCTGTTGCACGCCCAGATCGACTACTGGACACGGGAACTGGCGGATCTTCCAGCCATGCTGGAACTGCCGACCGATCGACCGCGGCCGCCCCTGCAGTCCTACGCGGGCGCGACCGTACCGATCACGGTCGATGCCGACCTGCATGCAGAACTGCAGCAGGTCGCGCAGGCACACAAGACGACGCTGTTCATGGTCTTCCACGCCGCGTTGGCGGCCACGCTGGCCCGGTTGGCGGGTACGGACGACGTCGCCATCGGCACTCCCTATGCGGGCCGCGGGGAGCCCGAACTCGACGATCTGGTCGGGATGTTCGTCAACACCCTGGTGTTGCGGACTCGATTGACCCCGGCGATGACGTTCACCCAATTGCTCGAGCACGTGCGGGGAACCGATCTGGCCGCATTCGGGCACGCCGATGTTCCGTTCGAGCGGCTGGTGCAGGAGCTGAACCCGACGCGGTCGCATGCACACCATCCGCTGTTCCAGGTGATGCTGGCCTTCCAGAACGTCGCCCGGGCCCAGTTCGACCTGCCGGGGCTCTCGGCGTCGATCGTGACGGCCGACGTCGACACCGCCCTGTTCGACCTGCAGATCACGGTGTCGGATTCCTACGACTCCACCGGCGCCCCGGCCGGCATCAGCGGCGGGGTAACCTACGCGAGCGATCTGTTCGACGCGACGACCGTGACCACGATCGTCGATCGCCTGTTGCGGCTGCTCAGCGCCCTGGTGACCGATCCGGCACAGCAGGTCCGCGATGTGGATCTGCTCAGTGTGCAGGAACGGGAAACGGTTCTGGCACAGTGGAATTCGACCGATCGCACGCTGCCTCCGGGCGAGACACTCGCCTCGCTCTTCGCGCATTCGGAGCAGGTGCACAGGGATCGGCCTGCGGTGATCTTCGGCGAACAGTCGCTGACCTACGCGGAATTCGCTTCTCGCGTATACCGGCTGGCGCGGTGGATGATCTCCCGCGGTGTGGGTCCGGAGTCGTTGGTGGCGCTGCGGATGCGGCGTTCGCTGGACCAGGTCACCGCCATGTACGCGGTGCACGCCGCCGGCGGGGGGTACCTGCCGGTCGATCCGGACCTGCCGGCCGACCGCATCGCGTACATGCTCTCGACCGCCGCACCGGCGCTGGAGCTGTCGTCCCTCGATGGGCTGGAGCTGTCCGGATTCGATGACGCGCCGGTCACCGACGCCGATCGGCTCGCGCCGCTGCGGCCGCACAATCTCGCGTATGTGCTCTTCACCTCGGGGTCTACCGGACGGCCGAAAGGTGTTGCAATAACCCACTGTTCGGTGGTGAACCAGGTGCGGTGGCTGAGCGCGGCCTACGAGCTGACGCAGGCGGACGTGGTGTTGCAGAAGAGCCCCGCGACGTTCGATATGTCGGTGTGGGAGCTGTTCGCGACCCTGGCGGTCGGTGCGCGGCTGGTGATCGCGCGTCCCGACGGGCATGGCGATCCTGCTTATCTCGCCGAAACCATTGCCGCCCAGCAGGTCACGATCACGGCGCTCGTCCCGTCGATGCTGGCGGTGCTCGCGGACGCGGCACCGGCGCAGTCACTGGGGTCGCTGCGGGCGATACTCGTGGGCGGTGAGGCATTCGGCGCGGAGATGGTGGCCGCGGTGCGGCGGATAATGCCCGAGGTCGAGTTGCATAATCTGTACGGGCCGACCGAGGGCACTGTGGCCGCGACCGCGCATCGGGCGGCCGACGCCGACAGCGGGAGCATGCCGGTGGGCTCGCCGGTGTGGAACACGCGAGCATACGTACTCGACAACCGGTTGCATCCGGTACCGCCCGGTGTTGCCGGGGAGCTGTACCTGGCGGGTGCCCAGCTCGCGCGCGGCTATCAGTCGCTTCCGGGCCTCACCGCGGAACGGTTCATACCCGACCCGTACGGCGAGGGGCATCGCCTGTACCGCACCGGCGACGTGGTGCGCTGGCGCCGCACCGGTGAACTGGAATACCTGGGCCGCACCGATTTCCAGGTGAAGCTGCGCGGCCTGCGCATCGAACTCGGTGAAATCGAGGCAGTACTCGCCGAGCATACCGGTGTCGCCCGAGCGATCGCCGTGGTGCATTCCAGCGGCACCGTGGATCATCTCGTCGGCTACCTCGTGCCTGCCGCGGGCGCGACGATCGACACCGCGGCGGTTGTGGCCTATGCGGCAACCAAGCTGCCCGATTACATGGTGCCCACCACCGTGACGGTGCTCGACACGGTGCCGCTCACCGTGTCGGGCAAGCTGGACCGCAACCGGCTACCGGATCCGGTACTCGCGGTTGGGGAATTCAGGGAGCCCTCCTCGTGGCTGGAGGGCAAGGTGGCGCGGGCCTTCGGAACGGTCCTCGGCGTGGATCGGGTGGGCGCCGACGACGACTTCTATGCGTTGGGCGGTAACTCACTCATGTCGGTGCAGGTGGTGACCGAGTTGAAGAAGGAGCTCGACTACGAGATTCCGATCGGCTGGATGTTGTCGGATCCCTGTCCGGCCGATTTGGCGCGGCGGATCGAATCCGGCATGCACTCCGGTGACACCGCCGACCAAATCGCTTCCGGCTTCGACGTGCTGCTACCGATCCGGACGACCGGTCAGCGACCACCGTTGTTCTGTATCCATCCGGCTCTGGGCCTGTCGTGGTGCTACCGCACCCTGGACCAGTACCTGTCCGCCGATCGACCGATCTACGGCATTCAGGCGCCGCAGGTCCGCGGGGAGATCCCCGGTCCGACATCGGTCGGGGAAATCGCCGAACGCTACATCGAGGAGATCCGGACGATCCAGCCGCACGGCCCCTATCATCTGCTCGGTTGGTCGCTCGGTGGGTTGCTCGCCCACGCCATCGCCGTCCAGCTACGCGCCGCGGGTGAACAGGTTGCGCTACTGGCACTCCTGGACGCCGAGGCGGACGGTATCGACGAAGCGGCGGTCTCCGCCGTCACGGCCGGAGAACTGATCAGCAACCTTGGCCCGGTCATGGGCATCGATTTCGTTCGGCCCGATGCGACGGCCGCGGAAGCCGCGGAGCTGATCAACGAGCACCTGGGCCACAGCCTCGGGATCGACGGCGAAACGCTCGAGCGCCTGACCGACGCCTACAACATGTCGATCCAGGCGGCCAGTGTGTGGCAACCTCAGGCGTTGGACGGTGACGTGCTCTACTTCACCGCGACACGGGACAGGCGATCCGACGCCGCGGGTCACCAGGGCTGGGCGCCTCTGGTCCGCGGGCAGATTTCGAACGTCGACATCGATGCCGCGCATCTGGCTATGACCGAACCGGGCGCGATGGCCCAGATCGCCGAGACCCTCAACGCACGACTGGACCGCTGACCGGAGGGACCGGTGCCCCGGCGTGGTTCCCTGCCGGGAGGGGCGCGGTCACACCCACTATCGTCCCGACCGACGCTCCGAGCGCCGCACCGAGCAGGGCGGCGGGGGCGGCAACGACGGCGACCCCGACGGCCGCGCCGAGCAGCGGGCCGACGACCACACCGGTCGGCAGGAACGGAATGCCGACGATACCGCCGGCAACGGCGCCGACCAGGGCGGCCGGTATCGCAAGCGGAATAGAGAGCCCCGCCCCGATGCCCGCCCCGATCGCCGCGCCGACACCCGCGTCCACGACGGTGGCGGTGCATCTGGTGGGATCTGCCGGGATGTACTGGCAGATGGTCTGGACCGGATGCGTCAGACCCGGACTATCAGCCGGAATCGACTGGGGTATGACGACGGCGTGCGGACCCACTGTGCCGGCCTGACCGCCGCGGCGGCCGCCGACAGTGGCCGGGCCGGTCGGCGGCGCGACCGCGCGCATAATGCTCGGGGGCACGATACTCGGCGGCACAACCGGGAGCGCGATCGTTGGAAGCGCAATCGAAGGCGCGATGTTCGGCAACGCCACCGGCGGCACGACACTCGGCAATGTGATCGGCGGCACGATACCCGCCAGCGGGTGGTCGTCTGGCGCGAGAATGCTCGGCGACGATAGCGGGAACACTGGTGTCGGTGACGCTGTTGTCGGTGGCGCGGCCGGTGCCCATGCGGCATCCACGGGGGATGCATTGGTGTGCCCGGTTCCGAGAACAACCGCCAGCGGCAGCACGCTCGCAACCAACATCGAACCCGATACTCGCCGATGACCAGTTTCCAACATTCCGCCTCCTGGACGCTACGTCTTCTTGTTCCTGAGTCCCGACCTCGAGTGTTTGTCGCAATTTCTGGTGCGGACAGTCTAGGCTCGGTCACGGCAACCCCGGCGGAGAACTGCGAGAACTGCTAGCTCGGCGTGTTTCTGGCCTATGGCGACACGTCAGGTGGACGCCGGTCGATCGAGAGCTATTGTCCGAGAGATGGATCAACGGCGCAGGTGGTCGCGTCACCAAGAAAAGGCTGAGTAACGGAAAGACTGCGCGCCGCAGCGAATTTGGTGCTTCATCACCGACACGCCTGCCGCTTCTGAGCACTCGGCCGATTTTTCGCTACTCTTGCCATTCGACAGCTACGTAGGGTTGTAACTGAGTGGGGCTGTTCATGTGATTTCGCGCTGATGTGGATCCGCTTCGAAAGAGCAGGTATGCGACCTCCATTCGCCGTTATGGCGGCCGGCACGATCGCCGCCATCCTGGCCACCGTGACCCTGTGGTCCGGCGACACCGAGCCGAGCCGGGCCCAACCGCCGCCGCCACCACCACGGCGGGGCGGGGACGCCACCGGTGCGGGAGTTCATTTGACGACAATGGTAGAGAATGTCAGAGCCGATCCTCCTGGTGACCGGACGCCGAACTACCTCATGACGTTCTCGCATGCCGCGCAGATGTCCGGTAACTTCTCGGTGAACGTGGGGGGTAGGGGGGTGTCCGCCGGACAGGCCGTCGCGGGGTTCATCCTCGGCTGCGGGATCAGCGTGGCCGGCGGTGTCACTGTCGGCCTCGATCCCAGTCAAGGACTGTCGGCCAGTATCTCGCCGTCGCTCACCCCGCCCACCGTGTCGGTCAGCCCACCGAGCGACAACGCCAGCCCGACGAGTGCGGCTCTCACGCCGAGTTCGGCTGCCGCGTCGAGTACAACTGTTGCGCCGAGTTCGGCTGTCGCGCCGAGTACAACTGTTGCGCCGAGTACAACTGTTGCGCCGAGTACGGTTGCCGCGCCGAGTACGGCTGCCGCGCCGAGTACGGCTGCCGCGCCGAGTACGGCTGCCGCGCCGAGTACGGTTGCCGCGCCGAGTACGGTTGCCGCGCCGAGTACGGTTGCCGCGCCGAGTACGGTTGCCGCGCCGAGTACGGTTGCCGCGCCGAGTACGGCTGCCGCGCCGAGTACGGCTGCCGCGCCGAGTACGGCTGCCGCGCCGAGTACGGCTGCCGCGCCGAGTATTACTCTCAGACCGGGAACGACCCTCAGATCGGGGACGACTGTCGCATCAGGAACGACCCTCCCACTGGGGGCGACTCTCGCGCCGGGCACGGTGATGCCGCAGAATTCCGCCGCTAGCCTCCCCGGCGCGTCGATCACCACGCCCAGCGCGTCGATCACCCCACCCACCCTGAGCCTCGGGCCGAGCATCGGTGGGGCCTTGGGCCTGTCAGAAGAGTTGGCGGGCACCTTGTCACCGGGCCAGGTCACCACCGTTCAGACGACGACGAGCGGTCTGGACAACAACACCACGTTTCCGTACACCATCTCTTTCAACAACGCCCCATTGAACATCGCTCAGTGTGCCTCGCCGGTATCGGCTGTCCCCTTCGTCAGCGCCACGATAAGCACCGCATCGGGAACAGTGCAGACCACCGGCTACGGCCAACAGTTCACCTTCTGAACCGTAGCCGTTTCGCCACGGTCCTCGGTATCGGTTACCCCATCGGCGGCTGAACCGCAGCAGGGCCTGAGGACGCCAGGCATCCGGCGTCCTCAGGCCAAATCGCCACGGGCACAACCCGAAACGACTGGTAGCTGGTACCACCGCCGGCACAACACCACAGCCCGCCGGAGGTCCGTTCGACACCAGCTAGGTGACGATGCGCAGCGGGTGCTCGGCCAGATCCTTCAACTGCTGCAGGAACTTCGCTGCGATCGCGCCGTCGATGGCGCGGTGGTCGGCGGACAGGGTGACGCGCAGGATCTTGCGCGAGACGACCTCGCCGTCCTCGAGGCGGAGCTCGTCGCTCGCGCCGCCGACCGCCAGGATCGCCGATTCGGGCGGGTTGATCACCGCGGTGAACTGCTCGATGCCGAACATGCCAAGGTTGGAGATGGTAAAGGTGCCGCCCTGCATCTCCTCGGCGCGTAGCTTGCGATCGCGGGCGCGCCCGGCCAGATCGCGGCTCTGCGCGGCGATCTCCGACACGCTCTTGCGGTCGGCGTCGCGGATCACCGGCACCAGCAGCCCGGCCGGGGTCGCCACCGCGATGCCGAGGTGAATTCCCTTGTGCTGCAGCAGCTTGTCACCGGCAAAGCTGACGTTGACCGCGGGGTCCGTGCGCAGCGTCGAGGCGACCGCCTTGACCAGCAGGTCGTTGACGCTGACCTTGCCCTTGCCGGCGGCCTCCAGCGTGGCATTGATCTGCACCCGGAAGGCGAGCAGCTCGGTGACATCGATCGCGCTGGTCAGATAGATGTGCGGGGCCTGCTGCTTGCTCTCGGTGAGGCGGGTGGCCGAGACCTGCTGAATCCGGGTCAGCGGGATCTCGTCGTACTCGCCCGAGGGGACGGCGGCGGGGGCCGGCGTCACGGGGGGCGAGGCGGCCGACGCGGTGGCCACGGGCGCGGATACCGCGGTGCGCGAGGCGGATTCGACGTCGTTGCGGGTAATCCGCCCGCCCGGGCCGGTGCCGGTGACGGTCGCGATGTCGACGCCGAGCTCGCGGGCGACCTTGCGCGCCAACGGCGACGACTTGCGGCGTTCGCCGGCGGCCGGCGCGGGGGCGGGCTCCGGAACCGCGGTGGGAGCCGATGCCGGGGCAGGAGTGCTGGGCGCGGGGGCGGCGGCAGCGGCGGAATCCGCGGCGCCGCCGGTCGCGGCCGGATTCCCCACGGCCGGTGCGCTTGTGGCGCTCGCGGCCCCGCTGCCGTCCCCGACCAGTGCGATCGGCTCACCGATCGGCACCCGGGCTCCCGCGTCGGCGAGGATCTGTTCGAGCACCCCGTCGTCGTAGGCCTCCAGCTCCATCAGCGCCTTGTCGGTCTCGATCTCGGCGATGACCTCGCCGCGCGCGACCGGATCGCCCACCTTCTTGAGCCACGACGCGATGACGCCGTCCTCCATGGTGTCCGAGAGGCGGGGCATGGTGATTTCAGGCATGAGTCTCTCCTCTCAGCTCCGTCGGCGGCCCACGGCCGCAAGGGTTTCCACGGCCGCGGTGTACAGCGAGTCCGCGGAGGGCAGCGCGATGCGCTCGAGCGGCTTGGAGTAGGGCAGCGGCACCTCGGCCATCGCGACGCGGCGCACCGGGGCGTCGAGGTAGTCGAAGGCGCCGTCGGAGATGGACGCCGCGATCTCCGCGCCGATGCCGTAGGTGAGCCAGTCGTCCTCGCCGATGACCGCGCATCCGGTCTTGCGCACGGACGCGACGAGCGTGTCGCGATCCAGCGGGCGCAGGCTGCGCAGGTCGATGACCTCGGCCGAGATGCCTTCGGCGGCAAGGCGTTCGGCCACCTGGGTGCAGACCGTGGCCATGCGGGAATAGCCGATCAGGGTGATGTCGGTGCCCTCGCGGGTCACCTTGGCCTTGCCGATCTGGATCGGCTCGGGATCCTCCGGCACCTCGCCCTTGGTGTTGTAGAGCGAGAGGTTCTCCAGGAACAGCACCGGATCGTCGTCCTCGATGGACGCTTTGAGCAGTCCGGCCGCGTCGGCGGGGGTGCTGGGTGCCACGACCTTCAAGCCGGGCACGAACGCGTAGTACAGCTCGATGTTCTGCGAGTGGGTAGCGCCCAGCTGCTGGCCGCCGCCACCGGGTGTGCGGATGACCATCGGCACATTGGTCTGCCCGCCGAACATGCCGTAGATCTTGGCGGCATGGTTGACGATCTGATCCAGGGCCAGCAGTGAGAAGTTGATCGTCATGATCTCCACGACCGGGCGCAGCCCGAGCATGGCCGCGCCGATCGCGGCGCCGACGAAACCCTCCTCGGCGATCGGGGTGTCGCGCACGCGCTTCTCACCGAATTCGGCCAGCAGGCCGGCGGTGATCTTGTAGGAGCCCTCGAAGACGCCGATCTCCTCGCCGATCAGGAAGACGTCGTCGTCGCGTCGCATCTCCCGACGCAGGGTTTCGCGAAGGGCCTCGCGATAGCTAATGACAGGCACGGTTTACCTCAGACACGGGAATGGTGGGCCGACTGAGTAGCGGAGTCGGCGGGGTGGGTGGCTTCAGCGGAACAGCGGGTCGGCGGGCAGGCGGCGCTGCTCTCCGGGCGCCGGGGTCGCGTACGTGTAGTCGAACAGGCTCGACGGATCCGGATGCGGGCTCGAGTCCGCGAATTCGACCGCGGCGGCGACACTTTCGTTCACCTCGGCCTCGACCGCCTTGGCCGACTCCTCGGTGAGGACGCCCGCCTCCAGCAATCTGCTGTGCCACAGCGTGATCGGGTCGTGCTCGCGGGCGGTCTCCACCGCCTCGGTGGTGCGGTACTTGGCCGGGTCGACCACCGAGTGGCCCTTGAGCCGGTAGCTGACCGCCTCGAGCAGTGCCGGTTTGCCCTCGCGCCGCGCCCCCTCGATGAGCTCGCCGGCGACGTCCCGCACGGCCAGCACATCGGTGCCGTCCACGCGCTCGCCACGCATGCGATAGGAGGCCGCGCGCTTGTACAGATCCGGTTCGGCCGAGGACTTCTCGACCGTGGTGCCCATGCCGGTCTGGTTGTTGATCACCAGGAACACCACCGGCAGATTCCACAGTGCCGCGATGTTCAGCGACTCGTGGAACGCGCCGATATTGGTTGTGCCCTCACCCATCTGGCACACCACGACGTCGTCGTCGCCGCGGTAGTCGATCGCGAGGGCCGCGCCGATCGCGAGCGGAACCTGGCCGCCCACAATGGCATAGCCGCCCAGCAGCCGGGTGGCGGTGTCGTACATGTGCATCGAACCGCCCCAGCCCTTGGAGGTGCCGGTGGAGCGGCCGTACAGCTCGGCCATGACGCGGCCCGGCTCGATGCCCTTGGCCAGCGCGTAACCGTGCTCGCGGTAGTTGGTGAACAGGTAGTCGGTCGGGCGCATGGCCGCGCCCATGCCGACGACGGTCGCCTCCTCGCCGAGATTGAGGTGGCAGTAGCCGCCGATCTTGGCCTGCTGGTACGCCTGTGCGGTGCGTTCCTCGAAGCGGCGCACGAACAGCATGTCGCGGTACAGCTCGCGCAGGCGATCGGGGCTCTCGCCGCCGAAGGGGGGCTCGGCGAGGTCGGTTCCGCTGGCGGACTTGGCATTCGCGGTCGGCGCGGCGGGGCCGGTGGCCTTGCGCGCGGCCTTGCGGGGTGCGGTGGTGGTGGTCACGTTGCTCCTCAACGCTTGCGGGGCGGCGCGATGTGGACCGGCAGCCCGAGCCCGGCCAGGGCCGTCTCCATGCCGATCTCGCCGAGGGTGGGGTGGGCGTGGATGGTGTCGGCGAGCTCCTCGAGGGTGGCCTCGAGCGAGATCGCCAGGGCCCCTTCGGCAATCAGGTCGCTGGCCGACGGGCCGATGATGTGCACGCCGAGCACCTCCTGATGCTGCTGCCCGGCAACGATCTTCACGAATCCCTCGGTCTCCCCGAAGGTCTTGGCCCGGCCCAGCGCCGCGAACGGGAATCTCGCGGTGACGACCTCGTGCCCGGCCGCGCGGGCGGCCTCCTCGGTCAGGCCCACGCTGGCGATCTCGGGGTGGGTGAAGGTGGCGGCGGGGATCACCGCGTAGTCGATGTGCGCGTCGTGCCCGGCGATGGCGTCGGCGGCGGTCAGGCCCTGATGGGAGGCGACGTGCGCCAGCAGTGCCTTGCCGGTGACGTCGCCGATGGCGTAGACGTGCTCGACACCGGTGCGCAACTGCTCGTCGACGGGAATGAAACCCCGTGCGTCGGTGGCGATTCCGGCAATATCCAGGCCCAGCTCGGCGGTGTTGGGGCGGCGGCCGACGCCGACCAGCACGACGTCCGCGTCGATCTCGCGCGCCTGCGGGCCGCCGACGGTGACGCGCAGGCCGTCGGTGGCCTGCGCGATGCCGCTGACCGTGGAGCCGGTGAGCACGGTGATGCCGCGCTTGCCGAACGAGCGGCCCAGCGCGGTACCGATCTCCTTGTCCTCCAACGGAACCAGGCGATCCTGCATCTCGACGACGGTGACCTCGCTGCCGAAGGTGTGGAACAGGCTGGCCCATTCCGCGCCCACGGCGCTGCCGCCGATGACGACCAGGCGCCGGGGCACCTCGGTCAGCCCGAACGCGCCGTCGGAGGTGATCACGCCCGGCAGGTCCGCGCCCGGCAGGGGCAGCTGGGCGGGCACCGAACCGGTCGCGACGATCACGTCGGCGGCGGTGATCTCGCGGATCGCGGTCGCGGTCGGGGCGGCGGCGTAGCGCGGGCCGCCCTCGAAGATCGGCGAGGTTCCGGCCTCGAACACCTGCACGGTTGTCGGTCCGGTGAAGCGTGCGTGGCCTTCGATCACCGTGACGCCGTTGGCCTTCAGCAGGCCCGCGACACCGTCGGTGAGCTCCTTGACGATGCCGTCCTTACGCTGGCGCACGGCGGCGAAATCGAAGCGGACGTTGTCGGCGTACACGCCGAAATCCGCTGCGCTGGAAAGGGTCTGGAAGACCTCGGCGGATCGCAGCATGGCCTTGGTGGGTATGCAGCCCCAGTTCAGGCACACCCCGCCCGGCCGCTCCTTCTCCACCAGCCCCACCGACAGCCCGCGCTGGGCCGCGCGGATTGCGGCAACATAGCCGCCGGGACCGCCGCCGATCACCAAAAGATCGAATTCCGGCACTCGTGGTGCTCCTCGTCTCGAACGAATACGACCCCGTACCGGTTGTGGTGTGGGTCATCCTGACCGAGTGTCGTCGCTACCGAGTGCACAAACAATGACTCACAAGCCTAGGAATCGCATCCGGCAATTGGGCGCAGCGCCCAATTAGTACTCGTGAGTACGGTCGCGATGAGACCACCGGGTTGTCCGGCGTCCGGGCTCGGGCCACCCGTTATGCCGATATATGTCAACCGTTGTTCAGGCGTGGCGGGAGTTGGTGTGCGGGAGGTTGCGGCGCTCAGGTCGCGGCGTCGTCGAGGCCCAGCGCGGTGAGCGCGAGGGACAGTTCGAGCTGGGTGCGCGGGCCGTCGAGCGAGCGGTCGAGCAGGGTGGAGATGCGGGCGAGCCGGTTGATCACGGTGTTGCGGTGGCAGTGCAGGCGCGGTGCGGCGTTGGCGGCCGAGCAGTTTTGCGCCAGCCACACCGAGAGGGTGCGCAGCAGCACCTCGCGTTCGCGGCCCGGGAGGTCGAGTATGGGGCCGAGCGTGTGAGTGAGTAGCAGATCGGTGAGGTCGGGGGAGCGGACCAGCAGGGCCTCGGGATAGCGCTCGTCCAGCGATACCAGCCCGGTCGCCTCGGCGGGCACGGTCTGCAACGCGATCAGGGCCAGAGCGTGCGCCGAATCCACGTGAGCCAGACCCGGAACGGCCGGGGACGCTCCGGCGCGTCCCCGCACCTGTGGCCGAACCTGTTGCAGCACAGCCGCGGCCGTGCGACTCTCGAGCGAGACCAGCCCGATGGTGGTGTCCACCCGGTCGTGCCAGACCGAGCGAATTCCCGAGGCCGCCAACGCCGTTTCCGACCCCGCGTGCAGGGGCCTGCCCCCGCCGCGGGCCGCGACCACCAGATACGCGCCCTGCGCGGGCAGATTCAGTTCGCGCGCCGCGCGCGCGGCGAAGGCGGCGTCGTGGGCCCGCCCGGCCAGCAGATCCTCGATCAGCGCGTGGCGGCGCCGTTCGTCTCGGCGCACCTGTTCGAGTTCGGTGTTGCGGTAGGAGGTGACCAGCGCCGAGGACAGCCCGTCGATCACCGTCCACATCGCGGTCCCGGCCTCGCGGATCTCCTGCGGCCCAACGCCATTGGCCGGATCGCCGAGCTCGGCCTGGTCCAGCAGCGCCTCCCAGACGATGCCGCCACCGAGCCGGAAGGTGCGCAGCATCGCCTCCATGGGCACCCCTTGCTCGGCGCGATGCTTGCCGATCGCGGCGGCCACGTCGTCGTGCTCCGGATCGCTGGTGTCCCCGCCGAGCAGATCCAGGATCCGCGTCAGATATCGGCGGCACCCGTCGCGCAGATCCGCGCGCGGCACCGAGGTGTAATCGGTCCACTCCGGGTTGTCGGTGAAGATCGCCGCCATCAGCCGCCGGGTCATCGCCGTGATGTCGGCCCGGCACGCCCGCGCCAGACGCCGGGTGCCCGGGGTCGAAAGCGCAGGTTGAGGCGATGCCATAACGCCCAACCCTACCGCTCGGCACCCGGACGGCCCGGGTGCGGTGTCAGCCGCCGGGGCGCACGAGGATCTTCACGTGCTCGCGCGGGTCGCGCAGCGCGGTGAATGCGTCCGCGACGCCGTCCAGGCCGATGCGGCCGGTGATGATCGCCTCGGCGTCGATCTCACCGCTCGCCAGGCGCGCCAGGGTGATGTCGTAGGGCTCGGAATACGGACCGTGCCCGAAATTGACTGCGATGCGGCGGAATTGGGCGGTCACCGGGATGATGGTTTCGTCGGAGAATCCGGCGCCGCCGCCGACCACGCCGTCGCCGCCGGCGAGCTCGTTCCACGCCTGGATCGGGTCGCGCTCGCCGGGATCGACGACGATGTCCGCGCCCATCCGCAGGGCCAGCTCCCGGCGCTTGGGCGAGGGCTCCGAGGCGATCACCCGCCGGGCCCCGTGCGCCTTGGCCGCGACGATCGCGCCGAGACCGATGGTGCCGCAACCGATCACGAGCGCCGAGTCCGCGGCCGTGAGCCCGGACTGCTGCACGTGCATCTCCCCGACGTGCAGGGGTTCGGCGAGCGTGGCGTGCTCCAAGGACAACGAATCCGGGACCTTGCGCACCCAGTAGCCGTCGACCACGATCTGTTCGCCGAATGCGCCGTGATACTCGTTGGAGTATCCGATGATCGTGGGAATGCCGCTGGCGGTGTCGGTGGCCAGGCCGATTCCGGCGACCCGATCGCCGATCGCGAAATCCGTGACACCGGGCCCGATTTCGGCGATCGTGCCCGCGTATTCGTGCCCCAGGACGACCGGCCTGGCATTGTCGAAGGTGGCGAGCGGGTAGCCCGCGGCGGCGGCGACATCGACTGGCCGAACTCGCCGAGCGAGTCGTCGCGCCACTGCCCGATGATGCCCGCGGGCGTGTACGCCCAGTCCGGATCCCGCCCGGTCTGGCGATTGACGTAGGCAGCCATGGACCCGATCCGCCGCGATACCGCGCGCTCGGCCTCGGCTTGGGTCTCGGCCAGGAACATCGGCGTGACCAGCCGCCACGTCGAGCGGTCCGAGGTGTGTCCGTGCTCGGCGCAGACCTTTTCGTAGACGTCCCAATTGCGGTCCAGCGCATCGAATCCCGCGGTCCTGCTCGACCTGGGAACCGCTGTGCGCGATGGGATTCGAGCTCGTACCGCGGTGCTGGCGGCGTGCCCCGGCCCGCCCACCGCGCAGGATCTGGTGGATGCGGTCACCGAGCCCTACCGGGAACTGCTGCGGCGCCATCGCACCCGGGGGATCCGCTGGGTCAAGATCGTCGCGCAGATGTCGACCCAGAACCATCCCGCCCTCGACGCGACCGAGCACGATCTGCGGTCCGAGCTGCTGGTTCAGGTGCGCCGCGCCTTCCCCGCCACGGATCCGCTGCGGCTGGAGCGGCGCTGGTCGGTGGCCCTCATGGTCTTTCTCCAGGGCCTGAGCCGGGCCGAGGAGTGGAATTCGCGCCGCGGCGCGGTTCCCTCGGCCGACGACCTCGCCGAATACCTCGACGATCAGGTCACATTCCTGGCCGGGGGACTCACCGCCCTGCTCGGCTGAGCGCTGCCGCGCGGGGACCGGATGCGATGGGCCGCCCCGGCGCTACGGCCCCGGCCTGGCGTCGCCGGCGCGGTGGTGGTGCTCACCCGTCGGCGAGGACCGCGTCGAAGCCGCAGTGGCGCACGAGGTCCGGATCTTCGAACACCGAAATGCCGGTGATCGCATCGTCCGTCGTGGTCAGTACCGCGATGCCGAATGCCACGTATGCCCCGTCGGCATCGCGGTGGTAGGCCGCCGCGGCGGGCTGACCGTTGGCCGTCGTGGGCAGCATGCGCCAGTCGCCGGGCACGCCGACCGCCTGGGCGGCCAGGAATGCGCCGCAGGTTCGCTTGCCGGAGAACCAGGTTCGCGAGGGCGGCATCTCGATCACCGCGTCGCGATGCAGGATCTTCTCCAGCGCCGCGGCATCGGAGTTCTCGAACGCTGAGATGTACTCCGCCAGCAGCGCGTGCGCCTGCGAGGTCGTCGGACGGGCCGGTCCGCTCGCGGTCGTGGCGATCTCACCCAGGTGCGCCCGGGCCCGCTGCAGCGTGCTCTTGACCGCGGCCGGGCTGGTATCCAGCAGTTCGGCCACCTCTGCGGCCGAGAAATTCAGCACCTCGCGCAGTAGCAGCACCGCGCGCTGACGGCCGGACAGATGCTGCAGCGCGCCGATGAGCGCGAGCCGCAGGCTGTCGCGGGTGGCGGCAACCGTTGCCGGATCGTCGGATTCGGCGGTGATCAGTGGATCCGGTAGCGGGTCCAGCCAGTCGACGTCGCCGTCGGCGGCAGATGGTGCGGCATAAGGGTTTTCGCTGGCGGCGTCCAGCCCGGACGGGAGCACTCGCCGCCCGCGCCGGGTGAGCGCGGTCAGGCAGGCGTTGGTGGCTATCCGGTACAGCCAGGTCCGCATCGAGGACCGCTCCTCGAAATCGCCGTAGGAGCGCCAGGCCCGCAGGTAGGTCTCCTGGACCAGATCCTCGGCATCGTCGAGGGAGCCGAGCATGCGGTAACAGTGTGCCAGCAGCTCGCGCCGGTACGGCTGGGTCCGCCCGGTGAACTCGGCATGCGGTGAGCGGTCCTGCGCCCGCACGATGATCCTCTCTGCCGGGGCGGTCCTCGGGGCCCGAACCGGGCACGAAATTGTTCGCCCCGACCCGATTCCTTTCCGGGACCGGCGTGGTCTGCCTGTTCGTACCTACCCGACCGACCAAGGTGAGCACATCATGACCACATCCCTGAACACCCTAGCCCGCGAACTGATCGACGGCCCGCATGCGGCGATCCTGTCCACCACCAACTCCGACGGGCGACCGCAGTCCTCGGTGATCTTCGTGAAGGACGACGGCGATACCGTCCTGTTCAGCACGATCAAGGGCCGGTTGAAGACCCGCAATATGCAGCGCGACCCCCGGGTCAGCCTGCTGGTGGTCAGCCGGACGAGCGGGCAGTATGTCGAGATTCGCGGCCACGTGGAGATTGCCGACGATCCTGAGAACATTGTCGGCAACGAGATGTACGCCCGGTACATGGGCGGCGGCTCCCACCCGGACGAACCCGGCGCGGAACGGCTGGCCGTCCGGATCATCCCGGACAAACTCACCACCTACGCGCCGGGAAAGTGATCAGCCCAGGGCCAGCGCCAGGAAGAAGTCCACGCGGTCCTCGAGTCGCGACAGGTCGCGCCCGGTGAGCTCCTCGATGCGGGCGACCCGGTAGCGCAGCGTGTTGACGTGCACGTGCAGCAGTTCGGCACTGCGGGTCCAGGATCCGTTGGTCTGCAGGAACACCTCGAGGGTGTGCACCAGGTCGGCGCCGTTGTCCTGGTCGTAGCTGATCAGCGGGTCCATCAGGCGCAGCCGGAACATCCGCCGCACCTCGTCGGGCACGCTGGACAGCAGCATCATGTGGGTGGCCAGCTCGTCGTGGCCGACCAGGGCGGCGGCCCGCCCGCGCCCGGCGGCCATGCGCCGGGCGTAGCGGGCCTCCTCGACCGCGCCGCGCAGGCCCTCGCCGTCCACGACGCCGCTGACCCCGATCGAGAGGTGGGCGCCGCCCAGGCCGGGCTCGAGGGTTTCCAGGGCCCGGCCGATGGAGGTCAGCACCGTATCGTCGGCGGGGATCAGCGCGATCGCCTCGCCGTCGACCACTCCGGCGGCCGGCGTTCTGCCGTAAAGGATTTCGCGCAACAGGGCGCGTAATTCCCTGGGCCGCAATGTATCCTCGGCCGCAGCGGCTACCGCGATATAGCTGTCGGCGACCCCGAGCCCGGTCAGCTCGAGGCGCGAAACGATCTCGGCCGGTTTGGCATCGGAGACGATCAGCTGGATCAGCTCCTCGGCCAGCCGCCCCTCGGCGCTCTGGCGATCGTCGTGGCGCACGCGCTCGAGCGAGGCGATCGCGGCCAGTTCCCCGGCCAGTGCGCGCCGCTGCTCGGGCCAGTCGGAACAGTCCGAATCGAAGACCAGCATCCAGTCCGCCGCGCGCGAGGTGCCGTGCTCGTCGACCGCGAACAGCGAATACGGCCGCGGCCCGGTGCGGATGACGCACGGCAGCCGCCGGGCGGACAGGAACGCGGTCACCGTCTGCGCGGGCGGCGCGGCGATCGGCCCGGCCACCACCCGCCCGGTGGTGGACATCACCCAGCAGCGCATGTCCAGATCGCGTTCGATGAGCTCGAGCACCGAGCCCAGTCCGGTCCCGGATACCAATTGGCGGTGCCGGTCCAGGATCGCGGTCAGATCCGCCGCGCGCCCCGTCGACAGCAGCCGGGTGATGCGCTCGGTGACGGTCGCGAAGGCCACCTGTTCGGGCACCCGGAACAGCGGCACCCGGTACTTGCGGCAGGCCTCGATGATGTCCTCGGGCGGCTCGCCGTAGCGGGCGTCACCGGTGGCCAGCGCCGCGACCTTGGCGCGCGCGAGCGCCGCGACGAACGCGTCGCTGTCCTGCGGGGCCGAGCGCCACTGCATGCCGGTGAGCACGAGCTCGCCGCCCGACAGGTAGCGGCTGGGGTCGGGTAGATCCTGAGTGACCACCCACCGCACGAACCGGTCGAGCTCCTCTTCCCCCGTGACGAGCTCCAGTCCCAGATCCGTCATGGCGAGCAGAGAACGTAGACGCATGATCTCGAACGCTAACAGTCCGGATGGTTGCTTGTCTCCGATCCGCAGGTGACAGGCCGGTAACCCGGCTGTCGCATCCGCCGAGCGGGTAACGCCGCCGGGATGGCGATTGGAGATAACCACAAACGATCCGGTGTGAAGCAGCGCACAGTTCGGAGTTCCGGTCGTGGCCGCGGGCGCCCGCCGACAGGTGTACTGGGCCTACACGTTTTATGCCATGGAGGTCAGATGACGGTGCAGCGGTGCACACCTGCGAAAGCCAGGGGGGAGTGACGATGGAATTCCTTCGACCCGGGAACTGGGCCGAAGCGCTCGAATTGCGGGCGGCCCATCCCGAGGCCCGTGCCATTCAGGGCGGCACGGATGTGATGGTCGAGATGAATTTCGATCACAGCCGCCCGGCGGCGCTGCTGGATTTGAATCCGTGCGGTGAGCTGCGGCGCGTCGAGGAAATCGACGGCAAGCTTCGTATCGGCGCGGGGGTGTCGTATGTGAAGATCATTCGTGACTTCGGGTGCCAGGTGCCCGGTCTGGCGCAGGCCTCGCGGACGGTCGGTTCGCCGCAGATTCGCAATCGTGGCACCGTCGGCGGCAATCTCGGCGGCGCTTCTCCGGCCGGTGACGCGCACCCCGCGCTTTTGGCCGCGAATGCGGTGATCGAGGTGGAATCGGCCGCGCGCGGATCGCGCATGATTCCGATCGATGATTTCTATGTGTGGGTGAAGAAGAATGCCCTCGAGGCCGATGAATTGATTCGGGCGACCTGGCTCGAACCGGCGACGGGCCCGCAGTATTTCTCGAAGGTGGGCACCCGCAACGCGATGGTGATCGCGGTGTGCTCTTTCGCGGTCGCATTGCATCCGGAAAGCCGTTCCGCGGGAACAGGAATCGGATCCTCCGGCCCCACCCCGCTGCGCGCCCGCCCGGCCGAGGAATTTCTCGCGCAGGCGCTGCCGTGGGACGACCCGGCTCCACTGGCGGACTCCGTGCTGCGCGAATTCGGCTCGCTGGTCGCCGCGTCGGCCAAGCCCATCGACGACGTCCGCGGCACCGCGGACTATCGCAAGCATGCTCTCTCGGTGATGGCGCGCCGCACCCTCGCCTGGGCCTGGAACGACTTTGCGGCAGAGCGGAGAGCAGCCTGATGCGTGTCAATTTCCAGGTCGATGGTGCCGACGAAACTGTTGATCAGAAGATGCAGTGGAGGGCGGAGTAATGCGCGTTAACTTCCAGGTCAATGGGGCCGACGAAACTGTTGATGATGTATGGGAGGGCGAGAGCCTGCTCTACATGCTGCGCGAGCGGATGGGGCTGCCGGGCTCCAAGAACGCCTGCGAGCAGGGGGAATGTGGTTCGTGCACGGTGTACCTGGACGGTGTCCCGGCGTGCGCGTGCCTGGTCGCGGCCGGGCAGGTCGACGGGCGCTCGGTGCGCACGGTGGAGGGCTTGGCGCAGGGGGACAAGCTCGATCCGGTGCAGCAGGCGTTCGTCGACGCCGGCGCGGTGCAGTGCGGTTTCTGCACGCCGGGCCTGCTCGTGCAGACCCACGATCTGATCGAGCGCGTTCCGGAACCCTCCGACGGGGAGATCCGGGAGGCGTTGTCCGGCAACCTGTGCCGCTGTACCGGTTACGAAAAGATTCTCAATGCCGTGCATCTGGCGGCCGAGCGGAAGGCGACGGCCAAGTGAGCACGGTAGTCATCGAAAACGCTTATATCGCACCGGTTGTCGGCGAGGAGATCGCCAACGGCCACCTGGTGATCGAGAACGGCCGCATCGCCGCGCTCGGTTCGGGCGCCGCCCCGGCCATCGAGGGCGCCGAGCGCATCGACGGCACGGGCACCCTGGTCACGCCCGGCCTGGTCAACACCCATCACCACCTGTACCAGTGGGCCACGCAGGGCCTGTTCCAGGACGCCACCCTCTTCGAGTGGCTGACCGGCCTGTACCGCATCTGGGCGCGCATGGACGCCGAGGCCGTGTACGGCGCGGCGGCGGCGGGGCTGGGCTGGCTGGCGCTGACCGGCTGCACCACCTCGACCGATCACCACTACGTATTCCCCAAGGGCCGTGGCGATCTGTTCGCCGCGGAGATCACCGCCGCCCGCGAGGTCGGCATCCGGTTCCACCCGTGCCGCGGCTCGATGGACCGCGGACAGTCCCACGGCGGCCTGCCGCCGGACGAGTGCGTGGAGACCACCGATGAAATCCTCGCGCACACAGTCGAAATGATCGACACCTACCACGACGCGTCGTTCGATTCGATGCTGCGCGTCGCGGTCGCGCCGTGCTCGCCGTTCTCGGTCAGCGAGACCCTGATGCGCGAATCGGCCGCGCTGGCCCGCACCAAGGGCGTGCGCCTGCACACCCACCTCGCCGAGACCCTCGACGAGGAGGAGCACTGCATCGAGCAGATGGGTTGCACCCCGGTCGAATACATGGAAAGGATCGGCTGGCTCGGCGACGATGTGTGGTTCGCGCACGCGGTACACCTGCACGACAAGGACATTCAGCGTTTCGCCGACACCGGCTCCGGCTCGGCGCACTGCCCGACCTCCAATGCCCGTCTGGGTGCGGGTATTGCGCGGGTGAAGGATCTGCTCGCCGCGGGCGCCCCGGTCGGCCTCGGGGTGGACGGCAACGCCTCCAGCGAGATGACCGCCATGGCCGGAGAGATGCGCCAGGCGCTGCTGTTCCAGCGCGCCGTGCACGGCCCGAAGGCGCTCACCGCGCGGCAGGCGCTGGAGATCGGCACCCTGGGCGGCGCCCGGAACCTGGGCCGCCACAACGAGATCGGCTCGCTCGAGGTCGGCAAGCTCGGCGACATCGCCATGTGGCGCGTCGACGGGTTCTACGCCGCGATCGACGATCCGATCTGCTCCCTGGTCTTCGGCCCGACCCCGCCGCTGGCGCGGCTGCTGGTCGGCGGCAACACCGTCGTGGACAACGGCCAGCTGCGCACGGCCGACCAGGAACGCCTGGCCCAGGCCGGTGTCGAGGCTCGTCGTCGCTTCCTGCGAGAGGATTCTTGATGACAACGGCACGTACCACGAAGTTTCCGACCGATGTCGCCGCGCCCGGCAAGGACGGCATCGGCGCGAGTCCCCTTCGCCCCGACGGCATTCTGAAGGTGAAGGGCGATTTCGCCTACTCCTCGGACCTGTGGATCGACGGCATGCTCTGGGGCATGACGCTGCGCAGCCCGCACCCGCGCGCACGCATGCTGTCCATCGATATCACTGAGGCTCTGCGGGTCCCCGGCGTCGAGGCCGTTCTCACCCACGAGGATGTGCCGGGCCGCAAGCACTTCGGCCTGGACCACACCTGGGACCAGCCGGTGCTGGCCTTCGACGAGGTGCGTCACCACGGCGAGCCGATCGCGCTGGTGGCCGCCGACCACCCGGAGACCTGCCGCCGGGCGATGGACAAGATCGCCATCGAGTGGGAGGTGCTCGAGCCGATCACCGATCCCGTGGCGGTCATCGAGGACCCGGAAACCCTTGCGGTGCAAGAGCGCGGCGGCATCACCCGCTATCAGCCGGTGCGCGTCGGCGATCTGGAGATCGGCCGCGCGATGGCCGACGTCGTGATCAGCCAGCAGTACGAGGTCGGCATGCAGGACCAGGCATTCCTGGGCCCGGAGTCCGGCCTTGTCATTCCGACCGAGGACGGCGGCCTCGAGTTCTACGTCGCAACCCAGTGGCTCCATTGGGATTTGACGCAGATCGCCCCGTGCCTGGGCCTGGCCGAGGACCAGATTCGCATGACGCTGGCGGGTGTCGGCGGCGCCTTCGGCGGCCGCGAGGATCTGTCGATGGAGATCCACGCCGGCATGCTCGCGCTGTACACGCGCAAGCCGATCAAGATGGTGTACAACCGCGAGGAGTCCTTCTTCGGGCATGTGCACCGACACCCGGCGCAGATGTGGTACGAGTACGGCGCCACCAGCGAGGGCCGGCTGGTCTTCGCCAAGGTGAAGATCGTGCTGGACGGCGGTCCCTACACCTCGGCCACCCTGAACGTCACCGGCAACGCGGCCTCGATGTCCATCGGCCCGTACAAGATCCCGCACGTGGAGGTCGACACCTACGGCGTCTACACCAACAACCCGGTGTGCGGTGCGATGCGCGGATTCGGCGGCGTGCAGGCATGTTTCGCGCACGAGTCGATGATGGACAAGCTCGCCGACACCTTGGGCCTGGACCCGGTACACGTGCGCCAGCTCAATGTGACCGAGCAGGGCGACGCCATCGTCACCGGACAGGTACTGCACGCGCCGACGCCGCTGGTGTCGATGCTCGAGCAGGCCAAGGCGCTGCCGCTGCCCGCGGCGGTCGATGCCTCCGACATTCGCAACCTGCCGGGCGCGCTGTCGCAGACCACCCACGGCGAGGGCGTCGTGCGGGGTGTGGGCTACGGCGTGGGCATCAAGAACATCTGCTTCTCCGAGGGTTTCGACGACCTCTCGACCGCCCGAGTGCGGCTCGAGGTCATCGGCGGCGAGCCGGTGGCGCTGGTGCACACCGCGGCCGCGGAGGTCGGGCAGGGCCTGGTGACCGTGGAGGCGCAGATCGCGCGCACCGAACTCGGTATCGAGCGGGTGACCATCCATCCGGCGGACAACGGGGTCGGCAGCGGCGGTTCCACCTCGGCCTCGCGCCAGACCTACATGACCGGTGGCGCGGTGATGAACGCGTGCCGGGCCGTGCGGGATTCGGTGCTCGTGCGGGCCCGCGCCAGGGGCCTGACCGACGCGGCGAATCTCGTTGGCGGAAAGGTCGTTTCGAACTCCGGTGAGGTGCTCGCGGCACTCGTCGACGTGCTCGATGAGGGGTTTGTCGAGGAGACCCGCGAATACCATCACCACCCGACCACCGGCATGGATCCGGTGACGGGCCAGGGAGACAGCCACACCCAGCTGGCCGTCTGCGTGCACCGCGCTGTGGTGGACGTCGACGTCGATCTCGGTCTGGTGAAGGTCGTCAGCCTGGACGCGGTCCAGGACGTCGGCAAGATCATGAACCGGCTGCAGCTCGAGGGACAGATCCACGGCGGCGCCGTGCAGGGCCTCGGCCTCGCGGTCATGGAGGAGATCCTGGTCTCCGACGGTAAGGTCCGCAATCCCTCGTTCACCGACTATCTGATTCCCACCATCCTCGATGTGCCCAAGCAGGACCTGGTCATCCTCGAGAACCCCGATCCGCGTGCCCCATACGGGCTGCGCGGCGCCGGAGAGCCGCCCACGCTCTCCTCCACCCCGGCTGTCGTCGCCGCGATCCGCGACGCCATCCGGGCTGCCGGAGGTGCCGGGTACATCAACCGTGTGCCGGTCCGTCCGACGGACATCATCGAAAGCTGTTGATCAACAGGGGTTTCCGGCCCGCCTGAACTCACCCACCCCGCCAGCTCCGCAAGCTCCGCTGGCTACCATCCCCGGGGGACCAAAGGCGGGCCGGAGCCGCACAACCGCAAACCGCACCCAAGTCCGGAGACGGCTCGGACCGCAGGTCGGCTATGCCCAAAGGAGGGCAGCCATGACCCAAGTAGATACCCGCCCCGAAGTCAGCACCGAACCCGGGAGACCGCCGCTGGAGCGGCTGTTCCGGATCCGGGAGCGGGGCAGCACCGTTTCGCGCGAAATTCGCGGCGGTATCACCACTTTCCTAGCGATGGCATACGTCATTCTGCTGGTCCCCCTGATTCTGAGCAGCGCGACCGACATCCACGGTGCGCACCTGGACAAGGCACAGATCACCACGGCGACAGCATTTGCCGCAGGATTGTCGACAATTCTGATGGGCCTGGTCGGCAACGTGCCGCTGGCCCTGGCGGCGGGCCTGGGCGTGGTGCCCGTGGTCGCCTATCAGGCCGCACCGCACATGACCTGGCCGCAGACGATGGGCCTGGTCGCGCTGATGGGTGTGGTCATCGTGATCATGGCCGCCACCGGCCTGCGGACGATGATCATCAATGCGATTCCGCTAGCGATAAAGAACGCCATTTGTGTGGGAATCGGCCTGTTCATCGCGATGATCGGCCTGGTGTCGGCCGGCGTGGTCGGCCACGGTCCCTCGGACGGGCCGCCGGTGACACTGGGTGTCGGCGGACACCTCGCGGGCTGGCCGGTGGTGGTCTTCGGATTCAGCCTGCTGATGATGCTGGCCCTGTACATCCGCAAGGTGCCGGGCGCGATCCTGATCAGCATCGCGGCCTCGACCGTGCTGGCGATCATCATCAACGCGGTCGCCAAGATTCCGGACAAGGACTGGGGCACAGCGGTTCCCAACGTTCCGCACAACTTCTTCGCGGCGCCGAACTTCGGGCTGATGGCGCACGTCGATCCGGTCGGCGGCTTTCACACCGCCGGCGCGCTGACCGCGGGCGTGGTGCTGTTCACGCTGGTGCTGACGGGATTCTTCGACGCGATGGGCACCGTGTTCGGTGTCTGCGACGAGGCGGGCCTGGTCGACGAGAAGGGCAACATGCCCGGCATGGGCAAGGTGCTGACCCTGGACGGCATCGCCCAGGTGATCGGCGGCGTGTCCGGCGGCGCGGGGGCAACGGTGTACGTCGAATCGGCGACGGGTGTCGGTGAGGGTTCCCGTACCGGTCTGACGAGCCTGGTCAGCGGCGGGCTGTTCGCGGCTGTCATGTTCTTCACCCCGATCGCCGGGGTGGTGCCGATCCAGGCGGCCTCGCCCGCGCTGGTGCTGGTCGGGGCGCTGATGATGACTCAGGCTCGCAAGATCGACTGGAACGACCTGGAGGTCGCCATCCCCGCATTCCTGACCATCGTCGCGATGCCGTTCACCTACTCGATCACCAACGGTGTGGGTGCGGGCCTGATCGCCTACACCGTGATCAAGGCCGCGCGCGGCAAGTTCCGGGAGATCCATTGGCTGGTGTGGGTGGTCACTGCGGTGTTCGCCTGCTACTTCGCCATATCCGGAATCGAAGTACTCCTGAGAGGATAAAGAGGAATGCGTGAGCTGACCGAGCACATTCTCGCGTGGCAGGCCGCCGGCAAGCGGTTCGCCGTCGCCAGCATCGTCGGCGTCACCGGCAGCGCGCCGCGCCCGATCGGGGCCGCGATGGCGGTCGACGAGGACGGCGTCGTCATCGGGTCGATCTCCGGCGGGTGCGTCGAGGGCGCGGTGTACGAGTTGTGCCGCGAGGCGCTGGCCACCGGGGTTCCGGTGCGGGAGACGTTCGGCTACAGCGATTCCGACGCCTTCGCGGTCGGATTGACCTGTGGCGGAGTGCTCGAGGTGTTCGTGCACCCGGTCGGCTCACGCGACCACGCTGTTCTCGACAAGGCGCTGCGGACCGAGGAAGCCGTTGCGCTGGTACGGGATACGACCTCCGGCGACATGCTGGCGGTCGGCCCGGACTGGCTCGTGAAGTCCGGGGCGGGCGCACTCGATGAGGGGAGCGCGCCCGGCCCGGTGGCGGCCGCCGATGCCCGGATCGTCGCCGATGCCCGGGCCATGCTCGACCTCGGCGCCACCGGGATTCGCGTGATCGGCTGCGACGCCGAGGAAGTCACGGTGTTCGTGGAATCCTCGACGCCGCCGCCGCGCATGATCGTCTTCGGCGCCATCGATTTCGCTGCCGCCGTCGCACGAATCGGGAAATTCCTCGGCTATCACGTCACTGTTTGCGACGCCCGGCCGATCTTCGCCACCACGGCCCGCTTCCCCGAGGCCGACGAGGTCGCCGTGGACTGGCCGCACCGCTATCTGGAGCAGACGCGCACCGATTCCCGCACGGTGATCTGTGTGCTGACCCACGACGCCAAATTCGATGTGCCCGTGCTGGAGGTGGCCCTGCGCCGCCGCGTCGCGTATGTCGGCGCGATGGGCTCGCGGCGCACCCACCGCGACCGCACCGCCCGGCTGCTCGCCGCCGGGCTGACCGAACCCGAACTGTCCCGGCTGCATTCGCCGATCGGCCTGGACCTGGGCGGGCACACCCCCGAGGAGACGGCCGTGGCCGTCGCGGCGGAGATCGTCGCGGTACGCCGCGGCGGCTCGGGCGCGGAACTGCGCGGCACCGACGCCTCGATCCACCGCCTGCAGCCGGGGGAGACGCTGGGTCCGCCACCCATGGAGTCCACGCTGGAACCGGCCCGGACCGTCCTTCCCGCACGGTAATTCGTCGGCACTGACGGGGTGATCCGGGTGCGCCGCCCGGGCTGTAGGGCGAACGCCCCGCGGTGAATAGTACTGCCTCGCACGGTACCAACTCCGCCTCGCCGAACCGCTCGGTGATTTCGGTGCCGCTATATCAGCTGCGTGACGCGGTCCAGCTGGGTGGCGAACGAATCGGGTGTGATCGCGGCGATTCGGATGAGCAGGTGCCGCGCGCCCGCGTCGACGTACCGGTTTAGTTGTGCGGCAACCTCATTCGCGGATCCGGTCAGCATCACCTGGATCTGCCCGACCTGTTCCAGCGGCATGCGGTAGTTCGCCTCGCAGAAGGCCGCCAGGGCGGCGCGGCCGCGCTCGGCGTCGTCGTCGATGAAGACCGTCGCGAAAAGAGCTGGGGTGATGTCCTTCTCGTCGCGCCCGGCCTCGGCGCTCGATGCGTGGATCGCCTCGAGTCCCGTGGCGTAGTCGGAAACCTCGGGCGGATAGGGGAGCCAGCCGTCGTAGAGGCGGCCGGTGCGTCTCAGGGCGGCCGGGGTGATGCCGCCCAGCCAGATCGGCGGGCCGCCGGGGCGATGCGGGCTCGGCACCTCGGGGAGCCAGTCGTAGTGTAAAACCTTGCCGTGGAAGGGGTTCGAGTCTCCCGACCACAGCTGCCGCCACAGCCGGACGGTGTCGTCGAGCTGGGAGAAGCGCGTTCGGAATTCCACCCGGGACAGCTCGAACTCGTTCTCGCTCAAACCCGGGAATCCGGCCCCGACACCCAGCACGAGCCGTCCCCGCGACAGCAGGTCGAGCGATGCGATCGTCAGCGCGGTGTGCACCGGCTGCCGGTAGGCGGGCATGAGTATCGCCGTGCCGAGCGTGATCCGCTCGGTGACCGCAGCTGCGGCCGCGAGCAGGGTCAGCGGCTCGATGCGCGCCCGGCGCAGCGAATCGCCCACCCAGATCGAATCGAATCCCCGTCGTTCCGCGGTCACCACCAGGTCCAGCAGCGCGGCGGCCGACCCGCCGGCCTGGAGCTGAGCCTGACCGGCGGGAAGCAGTAGTCCGTATCGAATATCGTTCACGCGCTCCACAATCCGCCGGGCGCGTCGCATGGACAATTCACTGCAGGGTATGACGGCCGGGATAGGCCTTTCCGGGACGGGTCGGCCGGGAGAGCCCGATGACCGCAATGCTCAGGCCGGATCCCCCGGCTCGAGGGCGGCCAGCAACTCCCGCAACGTTTCTCGCTGCGCCGACGACAGCGCCGCGAACGTCTCGCTGGCGGCATCGCGGCGCGCCTGCGACATCCGGGTGAGGGTGCGGCGGCCCGCGTCGGTGGGAGACACCAACGTGGAGCGGCGATTCGCCGGGTCCGGCGCACGAGTGACCAGGCCCGCGGACACCAGCGCATCCACGACCGTGGTGGCCGATCGGGGCACGATGCCCAGGCGATCGGCGAGTGCGGACATGCGCAGCGGATCGGGATCCTGGCCGATGATGCGCAGCGCCCTGCTCTGGGCGGGCGTCAGGCCCAGGGGGGCGAGGCGGGCCATCTGATTGCGCCGGATGCGCTTGCTGGTCCGCAGGAACAGCTCGGGCAGATCGATCTCCGCGGTGTCGGTCGGAGTGGCTTCACCCATAACTCTGAGCTTAGCTCACTGTTCTATGGAATAATTGTGAGCCAAGCTCAGTTATGAGCGGTAGTTCCCGGAAGGAGGCGCCTATGGCAGCCCAATCCCCACCTCAGCTCCGCCGGATCCTCCGGCTCTTCCGTCCCTATCGCGCCCGCCTGGCCCTGGTCGCCGCGCTGGTGGCCCTGTCGTCCGTCGTCTCCCTCGCCTCGCCGTTCATGTTGCGCGCGGTCCTGGACGACGCCCTGCCGCACGGCCGCGTCGGCCTGCTGACCCTGCTCGCCGCCGGCATGATCGCGGTCGTCGTGCTGACCAGCGTGTTCGGCGTGCTGCAGACCTATATCTCGACCGCCGTCGGCCAGCAGGTCATGCACGATCTGCGCGCGGCGGTGTACGCGCGGCTGCAGAGCATGCCGCTGGCCTTCTTCACCACCACCCGCACCGGCGAGGTGCAGTCCAGGATTGCCAACGATATCGGCGGCATGCAGTCCACGGTCACCTCGACCGCCACCTCGCTGGTATCGAACTTCACCTCGGTCGCCGCGGCGATCATCGCGATGATCGCGCTGGACTGGCGCCTGACGGCCGTCTCGATGCTGATGCTGCCCTTCTTCGTCTGGATCAGCCGCCGCGTCGGCGACGAGCGCCGCCGGATCACCGGCCAGCGCCAGCGCCAGCTCGCGGGAATGTCGGCGATCGTGGAGGAATCGCTGTCGGTGAGCGGAATTCTGCTGGGGCGCACCATGGGTCGCGCGCCGGAACTCGTGGACGACTTCTCGCGCGAATCGCGCGGGCTGGTGGATATGGAGATCCGTGCGAGCATGGCCGGGCGCTGGCGGCAGGCGACGATTCAGATCGTCATGTCGGCCATGCCCGCGGTGATCTACTGGGCCGCCGGGCTCACCGTGGCCTCAGGGCATCCGCTGGTCTCGATCGGCACCCTGGTGGCCTTCACCACGCTGCAGACCGGGCTGCTGCGCCCCGCCGTGCAGCTGCTGTCCACCGGTGTGGATATGCAGAGCTCGATGGCGTTGTTCGGCAGGATCTTCGAATACCTGGATCTGCGCCCCGATATCGAGGAACCGGCCGATCCGGTGCCGCTACCGGCCGCCTCGGGCGCGGTGC
Source organism: Nocardia sp. GP40 (assembly GCF_050434125.1). Taxonomy (NCBI): domain Bacteria; kingdom Bacillati; phylum Actinomycetota; class Actinomycetes; order Mycobacteriales; family Nocardiaceae; genus Nocardia; species Nocardia sp. GP40. The sequence continues at coordinate 52,108 of NZ_JBNPVW010000001.1, forward strand.
GATTCGACCGGGTCGGCTTCGCCTACGATCCGCAGGACCGGAATGTGCTCAGCGACGTCGACATCACGGTTCCCGCGGGGACCTCGCTGGCCATCGTCGGCGAGACCGGCTCGGGCAAGACCACTCTCGGCTATCTGGTGGCGCGGCTGTACGACGCCAGCACCGGAGCGGTCACCATCGATGGAATCGACGTGCGCGAGCTGAGTTTCGCCGATCTGTCGGCGGCCGTGGGCGTCGTGTCCCAGGAGACCTATCTGTTCCACGCCTCGGTCGCGGACAACCTGCGCTTCGCCAAACCCGATGCGACGGACGAGGAATTGATCGCCGCCGCCCGGGCCGCGCAGATTCACGAGCACATCGCGAGCCTGCCCGACGGCTATGACACCCTCGTGGGCGAGCGGGGCTATCGCTTCTCCGGCGGCGAGAAACAGCGTCTCGCCGTTGCCCGCGCCATCCTGCGCAATCCGCCGATCATGGTCCTGGACGAGGCCACCAGCGCCCTGGACACTCGTACCGAACGCGAGGTGCAGGCCGCCATCGACGCGCTGGCACAGGACCGCACCACCATCACGATCGCGCACCGCCTGTCCACGATTCGCGACGCCGACCAGATCGTGGTGCTGGACTCCGGGCACGTCGTCGAGCGAGGCACCCATCGGGAACTGCTGGAACGCAACGGTTTCTACGCGGGGCTCTTGTCCCGGGACGAGGTGCTGGAAGCCGTCGCCTGATCGATGCCGGTTGATCGACCGTGGTACCGGCCCCGGGTTGATCATGGGTGTATGAGCGCGATCAACTTCCGGGCCAACGAGCACGACCAGCAGCTACTGGCCAAGCTTCAGCATCGCGACGAATCCATCGCGGACGTCATTCGCAGGGCTCTGGCTGCTCTGGAGCGGATCGAGTGGGAACGCGAAGCCCAGCAGACGGCGCGAGCCATCATGGCCAGTGGTGAGAACCTCGGCGACGAACCGGATGAGTGGTGAGCGTGATCCGCGGCGCGGTACACCGCATCAATCTCGGCGACGAGAAACGGGGTCACGAACAGCGCGGCCGCAGGTACGGGGGTCGTGCTTTCGGTGACGGACTGGACGGTGGTCACCGTGGTCCCGACATCCACCAGCGCGCAGGCGTCACCTTTTCGGCCGGAGATCGAGCTCAATGAGCGGAGAACGCGGCTGCTGGTGGACCAGATGCGCTCGATCGATACCCAGTATCTGTACGACATGGTCGGGTTCCTGACGGGCGAGGATCTGACCGCCTTGGAGACGGCGGTGCGGCGATACGTCAGGCTGTAGCGGGGGATGGCGGCCACTGCGCGAGGTAGTCCGCGCCGCCGATGTATACCGTGTGCCCGGAGGCGTGATTGCCCGTGGTGGCATCGGCGACGGCGGTCGCGAATTCCTCGATCGTCGGCAGCGCGCCGTGCTCGGTCCGGGCGGCGACCGCGTCCGGATCGCGGCGCTCCAGCAGCCGCACGATGATGGTGCCGTCGATCATGTCGCCCGAGACGATCGTGAAACCGATTCCCCGGGAATCGAATTCGCCGGTCAAAGCGCGCAGCGCATCCTCGCCGGCGCGCTTGCTCGCGGCGATGGGCTCGTACTCGGACGGGACGGGTTTGCGGCCGTGGAAATGTGCCTGGTGGCTGGTGACGAAGACGATGCGGCCGCCGCGGGGGATCAGTGGCAGGAACAATTGCACCAGGCGCAGCTGCGCGTCCCGGTTGATGGCCATGGCGTAGTCCGGCCTCGCGCCGCGCTCGAGTCCGCCGGATGCGTTGAGCACCAGCACATCCAGGCGCCCGAACCGCTCGGCGATCTCCGTGCTCAGCCCGCGTGCGGCGGCCTCGTCGGACAGGTCCGCGCCCGCGATCGAGGCGCTGCCGCCCGCCGCGGCGATCTCGTCGGCGAGGTCCTGTGCGCGCCTGCGCTTCTCGCGATAGTTGAGCACCACGTGATCGCCGCGCGCGGCCAGCACGCGCGCCGTCTCGGCCCCGATGCCGCGCGAGGCGCCCGTCACCAGCGCGATTCTGCTCGACTCCATATGCCCGCCCTCCTCCGCTGCTTCTATTTCAGAACCACTATGCTGGTTCTAAATGAGAAGCGCAAACGATTCGGGGTCCACCGGGCGCGACCCGGCCGCAGGGCCGAAGCAGGCGATGGAGCTGCTCGGCCAGCGCTGGATGCTGCGCGTGATCTGGGAGCTCGAACCCGGGCCGCTGGGATTCCTGGAGCTGCGCCGCCGGATGGGCAACTGCTCCTCCAGCATGCTGTCGGTGCGCCTGCAGACGCTGCAGAGCGCCGGGATCATCGTCAAGCGACCCGACAAGTCCTACGAGTTGACCTATCCGGGAGTCGAACTGGGCCGCGCCCTGGAGCGGCTGTGGAAGTGGTCCGACCGGTGGCGCGACACGATCAGCCCCCCGGACGAGAACCCCGCCTGAAACATTCCGCCCGCCGCGATCGACAGTCCATGCACAACTCGACGATGAGGAGAAGCCGATGATCGCCCTCCGTGCCGCGGTCCTGGCCGTGGCCGTCGCGGGAGTCGCCGCGGCGCCCGCGCAGGCCCAGTCCTCGACCCCGCTGCCCTCGGCCCTCACGCTGACGGTGTCCAAGAGCACTGTGCCCGCAGCGGGTCCGCGCACGGTGCTACTCGTCTGCTCCCCGACGGTGGGCGGCACCCATCCGAACGCCGCGGCGGCCTGTGGCGAACTGGCCGCGGTGGGCGGCGACTTCGAGCGCCTGCACGGCCACCCGATGCGCTTCTGCCCGATGATCTACGATCCCGTCACCATCACCGCCGAGGGTGTCTGGAACGGCGCCTCGGTCTCGTATCGGCACACCTACCCCAACTCCTGCGGGGAGCTGAACCGCAGCACATACGTGTTCGCGTTCTGAGCCGGCTCCCGCTGCCGCCTCGCTCGCCCGTGGACGGCGAGAACTTCCTCCCGGCGGCGGCGCATGGCGGCGGCGGGATCGGCCCCGGACAGCAGCGCCCGGCACAGCGCCGCGGCATCCTCGATGGCGTCGCGGGCGCCCACCCCGGCGGCGGGGCTGAGCGCGTGATCGGCGTCGCCGCACAGGATCACCGGCGCGCGGGGCGGGAGCGCGCGGGTCAGCGGCACCGTGCGGGCATTGGAGACGTGCACCATTGTGGTGGCCTCGAGCAGGGTGTCGAGCAGGAACGGAATCGTGGGCAGGGCCTGGCGGATCGGGGCGATCCAGCGGGCCAGCGGATGAAATCCCGTGTAGCCCACCGGGATCGGCTCGCGGGTTAGTCGCACGAACCACACCGTGACCTGATCGTTCCAGAAGTGCCCGAAGGTGGCCGGGCTCGCGTCCACCCGGCGATGGAAATGCAGGACGGACGGGGCGGTGTTGGGCCGGGTGCCCGGTGCGGCGGTGGCATACAGCACCACCTGGCCGGCGTATTCGGGCTGCCGGGCGGGCTCGAGGCGGGTGCGGGCGATCGAATCGATGCCGTCGGCGGCGATGAGCAGCTCGGCCGCGGTGCCGCCCGGGTACAGCACGCCGGTGTCGGGATCCAGATCGGTGATGGCGGTGCCGTAGTGGATCTCGGCCTTGGAGTCGTCGGCGAATTCGGTCAGCACCCGCATCAGGTCGGTGCGGTGGTAGAGGCGGTGGCCCGCGGCGGGATTCTCCCGCATCTCCTCGGCGGGGGAGCTCACCCGGAACCCGGTCGTCGGATACGACGCGCGCTCCAGCTCGTCCGCGGGAACCCCCAGCTCGGTCAGCGTGCGGTGCGCTCGGCCGTCCAGGAACAGGAACGCGCCGCCGCGCACGTTGGGCCGGCGCTCGTAGACGATCGCCTGATGGCCCGCCTGGGCCAGCGCGCCCGCGAGCACGGTCCCCGCGATGCCGCCGCCGAGGATCGTCACCATCTGCGTGCCCCCCGGCCGCCGGTCTCCGGTGCGCCCCCGGTCAATGTTTCTCCTAGCGTGGACTTTTCATCGCTGCGGGCGCCCACGGGAGTGGTTCACCGATGGCGATTCCAACGCGATCTTCCGTCTCTCCATTCCTAGCATCGTCACCGGAGCGGCGCTACCGTCTTACCCGGTGGGCAGCGCGATCCGGCGCGTGGGGGTGCCACCCGGGGCGGGTGTGCGCTAGCCTGCCGGAATCGACGACGGGCCGCGGATGCGGCGGCACGGGCTGGGAGCGAGAGTATGACGGTGATGGGATCGATTCGCCCGCGTATCGCGGGCGCGCTGGTGCTGGCGTGCCTGGCCGCGACGGCCGCGGCGTGCGGTTCGGGCACATCGAATCCCCCGGGGTCGGGCACCGATGCCTCCGCGCAGCCGAAGAACCTCCCGGAAGTGATCGACTGTTCCTTCGACAAGCCGGCCGTGCGGCCGGTGAACCTGATCCTTGCCTGTGCCGATCTGGGCGCCGAGGTCGACAAGATCACCTGGAAATCCTGGACGGCGGACAAGGCCGAGGGCGAGGGTACCGAGCGCGACAACACCTGCATTCCCAACTGCGCCGCCGGGCATTACATCACCAAGCCGGTGCACGTCGTGCTGTCCGATCCCGCCCAGCCGGCCAATCTCTATACCAAGGCCACGACCACCGACGAGAAGGGCAAGATCTACAGCGTTCCGCTGGTCAAGCAGCGATGACGCCCTTTCGACTATAGCTGTTACTCCTGGTCGCATATACACGCGAAATTTTGCTACGCTCATGTAGCGACCGCGTCGACGATGACCAGGAGTGCCCGATGAAGTTACTTCCCATGCTGTCTGCCTGGCGTACCCGCCAGGAGGCGGCCGATCCGGGCGAGGTAGCTCTGCACGCGCGCAACGTGCAGTTCGACTGGCGCGACACCCCGCTGCACTGGATGCCGGACGAGCCGATCGCCTCGCACGTGATCAACGCGTTGAATCTGTTGCTTCCCGAGGGGGAGCGGATGTTCTGCCTGGCCTTCTCCGAGGCGTTGGCGCTGGTGCGCGACGAGAAGCTGCACGAGCAGATGCTCGGATTCATCGGGCAGGAATCGATGCACGCCGAGACGCACAACGGCGTGCTCGAGCAGGTGCTCACCACGCACGGCATCGACGTCGAGGCCTATGTGCGGCAGATGGAGTATCTGTTCCGCAACACCCTGGGTCCCCGCCCCGGACGCGACGCCGCCGCGGTGTTCCAGACCCTCGTCGAGCGCCTGGGCGTCATCGCGACGCTGGAGCATTTCTTCGCCTTCCTCGGCGACTGGGTGCTCAACGCCGACCTGGAGCAGTTCGGCGCCGATCCGCGGGTGCTGGATCTGTTCCGCTGGCACGGCGCGGAGGAGGTCGAGCACCGGCACGTGGCCCACGATGTCGCGCGCTACTTCGACATCGGCTACCTGCGCCGCTGCGCGCTGATGCTGATGGTCTTCCCGATCTTCCTGTGCCTGGTCGGGCGCGGCACGAAATTCCTTGTGCACGAGGACCCCTCGCTGCCGAACATGCGCTATCCGCAGCTGCTGTTCCGGATCTTCGGCGCGATGTGGCGCGGCGCCCTGCCCGGCGTGCCGTCGCTGCTGTGGAGCGCGGGATCGGTGCTGCTGCCCGGCTACAACCCCGAATCCGTCGGATCCACCGCCCAGGCCGTGGCCTACCTGGCCAAATCGCCCGCGGCGCAGGCGCTGGCGTCGTGACGCGACGCGTTCCGCTGTCCCGGCCCGCCGACCTGTACGGAAATCGGCGCGGCGACAGGGCGATTCGGGTCATCGATGCCGTGGCCACGAGCAGGCTGCGCTGGGCCACGCTGATCAACCGGCGCCCCGCGCACGGTTCGGTCGACGATCACCGCCTGAACCTGCGGGTCGCGCAGCGGCGGGTGGAGGCCCACGACGCCGACGTGGTCAGCCTGCTGCTGACCGCGCCGGACGGCCGCGCGCTGCCGCCCTGGCGTCCCGGCGCCCACCTGGATCTGGAACTGCCCTCGGGCCGGTTGCGCCAGTACTCGCTGTGCGGTGATCCTGCCGATCGGCACAGCTATCGCGTTGCGGTCCGCCGGATTCCGGACGGCGGCGGCGGTTCGATCGAGGTGCACGACGACCTGGGTGTCGGCCGTGCGGTGACCGTGCGTGGTCCGCGCAACGCCTTCCCGTTCGTGCTGCCCGGGCACGGATCCGATGCCGCCCGTGTGCATTTCGTGGCCGGAGGTATCGGCATCACGCCTATCCTGCCGATGGTGCGGATGGCGCACCGGCTCGGCGTCGACTGGTCGATGGTCTATACCGGCCGCAGTCGCGACTCGCTGGCCTTCCTCGAGGAACTGGAGGCGTTCGGCGATCGCGTGCGCGTGCGCACCGATGACGAACACGGCCTGCCCGGAGCGGACGAACTTCTCCCCGGCGTCGGCGCGGACACCTCGGTCTACTGCTGCGGGCCGGTCCCGATGACCGCGGTGATCGCGGCCGCGGTGCGCGAGATGCCCGGCGTCGAACTGCATTGCGAGCGCTTCTCCGCCCCGCCGGTGCTCGACGGCACGGCCTTCGAGGTGGAGCTGGCCCGGACCGGCGAGGTTATCGCGATCCCGGCCGATCGCTCGGTGCTCGACGCGGTGCTCGAGGTGCGGCCCGATCGTCCCTACTCGTGCCGCCAGGGCTTCTGCCGCACCTGCCGGGTGACCGCGCTGTCCGGCGAGGTCGACCATCGCGACACCGTGCTCACCGACGCCGAGCGCGCCGAGGGCGACATGCTCATCTGCGTATCCCGCTGCGGCGGTGACCGTCTCGTACTGGATCTGTGAATCTTCCCCTCGTCGAAGGAGAGACAATGCCCGCCTCGCCCCCTGCTCCCGACGCGGAGCGGACCGTTCGCAGCGGCGAATTCGACCTCGCCGTCTACGAATACGGCGATTCCGCCGCCGAGACCGTGATCCTGGTGCACGGCTGGCCCGACGACCACCACCTGTGGGACCGGGTGATTCCGTTGCTGGCCGGGCGTTTCCACGTCGTCGCCTACGACACCCGCGGGCACGGCCGCTCCACCCGCACCAGCCGCACACAGGACTATCGCCTGGATGCCTTCGCCGCCGACTTCTTCGCGGTCGCCGATGCGATCAGCCCCGAAAAGCCGGTGCACGTGCTGGCGCACGACTGGGGTTCGGTGCAGATGTGGGAGGCGGTCTGCGAACCGCGGGCCACCGCGCGGATCGCGTCGTTCACCTCGGTGTCCGGGCCGAACCTGGACCACATGGGTAAGTGGATGCGCGCCAAGCTGTCCCGCGGCGCGGCGTGGGGTCCGTTCACCCAGCTGCTGTCCTCGGCCTACACCTTCCTGTTCATGACGCCGGGTGTGCCGCGCGTGGTGCTGCGGCCGCTGTCGGCGGAGGCGGTGTGGCGGCGCTTCGTGGGCCTGATGAACGAGACGGCCCCGGAGAACGTGCGGCTGGGCCCCAATTTCCGCGAGGATTTCTTCGACGGGATGCGCATCTACCGCGCGAATATCGTGCAGCGCCTGGTCGATGCCCGCGAGCGCCGCACCGAGGTGCCGGTGCAGTTGGTGATCGCCGGCCGCGACGTGGCCGTGCGGCCCGCGGGATACGAGAACGAATCGCAGTGGACCGAGCGGCTGTGGCGGCGGGAGGTCCCGGCGGGCCACTGGCTGCCGTTCTCGCATCCGGAGCTACTGGCCACTGCCACCACGGAACTCATCGACTCGCTCACCGCGGGTACGCCGTCGCGCGCACTGCGGCGCGCGGAGGTGAGCGCGCGTGTGCGGCGCCCGTTCGAGGATCAGCTGGTCGTGATCACCGGCGGCGGCAGCGGAATCGGCCGCGAGACCGCCCTGGCCTTCGCGCGCTGCGGCGCGGAGATCGTGGTGTCCGATGTCAATCTGGATGCGGCCAAGGAGACCGTCACGCTCGTGGAGGCCGAAGGCGGTGTGGCCCACGCATATTCGGTGGACGTCTCCGATGCGGACGCCGTCGCCGAGCATGCCGCGACCGTGATCGCCGCGCACGCGGTGCCCGACGTGCTTGTCAACAATGCCGGAATCGGCCAGGCGGGCGACTTCTTCGACACGTCTGCGGCCGAGTTCGACCGGGTGCTGCGGGTCAACCTGGGCGGGGTGATCAACGGCTGCCGCACCTTCGGCGCCGCCATGGCCGAGCGCGGGCTCGGCGGGCACATCGTGAACCTGTCGAGCATGGCCGCCTACACCCCGCAGCGCGGTTTCAGCGCCTACTCGACGAGCAAGTCGGCGGTGTTCATGTTCTCCGACTGCCTGCGAGCCGAACTGTCCGGCAAGGGGATCGGCGTGCACACCATCTGCCCCGGCATCGTGCACACCAATATCGTTGCCACCACCCGATTCTCGGGCCTCTCGGCCGAGGATGAGGCGGCCAAGCAGGCCAAATATGATGAGCTGTACCGCAAGCGGCACTACGGGCCCGAGAAGGTCGCCGCGCAGATCGTGCGTGCGGTGCAGGACGGACGCGACGTCGTTCCGGTGACACCGGAAGCCCACCTGCAGTATCACTTCCATCGGTTCGCGCCGGCGATCGCCCGATTCGTCGCGGCACGGGTGAAGCTGACCTGAGGTGTGAACCGGGGCGGCTCGCGCTGACCTGCCGTGCAGCTCGAAGCGGTCGCCGCAACCGGTGGCCCCGATGCCTCATGTCGAGATGCGCGCGTGGAGGTGTGCTGCGCGAGGGTGCGATGGTGGGCGGCGTCGGGCCGGCTGACGACACATCAGCCGCCCACGGTGTTCCCTGGCCGCCGGACCGGCCCTACCGGTGTTCGCCGAGGAAGGTCGGAATGTCTGCGGCCGTGGGGTAGTTGGGAAGCGGTGCCGGCTTGTTGTCGAGGAAGGCGGTGATGACCGATGCTGCGCGGTCGTGGTTGTCATCGAGGCTGTTCCAGATGTGATGGCCGACGCCGGTGATGTATTGGGTCCGGGCAATCGCGGGATCGGACGCCAGGACGGCCGTCGCCCATTGGCGCAATTGGTGCGAACATTGGGCCATCACCAGCATCGCCGGAACCTTGGATGCGCGCAGTTGCGGAGCGATCGAGGGCGAATGGGTGATCGTGTCCTGGATGCGGAGGCTGGCGGCCGGGTTGAACGAGAAGTTCGCGGCGCTGTCCTCGACCGGGATGCGCTGGGCGTCCTTCGCGCAGTAGCTGTTCGCCGTGTCGCTGCCGAGATCGGCGGCCCGGAAGGCGTTGACCGCCTCGGCCTGGCCGACCATCTGATCCTGGGGAGACAGTAGCCCCAGCCGCTGCAGCCCGAAGGCAACCGCATAGCGCGGCATGGAGACCGAGCGTGGGCCGCCGGGTGGGGGAGCGATCCCGGCGGCCGTGGCGCTTCCGATCCAGCCGGCCAGATGCTCCGTGGGGCCGTCCATCGGTCCCGGCTCCACGATCACTGCCCTGTGGATGAAGACCGTGCTTGCGGCGTCGGCCAGGGCTCGCGTGAGGATCACTGCCCCGGAGGAGAAACCGATCACGTCGGCGCGTCGGCCGGGGACGTGCTCCAGCACTGCCATGAGGTCGCGCACCGAGCGGTCGATGGTGTAGTCGCGCATGGGCAGCGGATCGCTTCGCCCGCCGCCGGCTTGTTCGTAGGCGTACACATCGAAGCCATCGTCGGCCAGCCGCCGCAGAAACGTGTGGTCGATCAGGGCGATGCTGCGGACGGGACCACCGTTGAGATACAGCAGCGGTATACCGTGATGCGCGACGCCCGCCTGCGGTGCGTAGTGATACACAGCGACACGGCTGCCCGTCGCCAGCGTCCAACGCTCGCTCGAAACTCCGGGTAGGTCCGGACGATACTGCCAGCTCGTCGAAACGGTTGGTACGCAGGCGCTGGCGGTGAGCGCGCAGGCCAGACCCGTCTGAATCAACATGTGCACGGCGGCGCGCCGGCGGTCACGGGCCGCCAGTAGTCCGGCAGTGGCCGTGCCGATCATGGCAGTGACGGTCCATGCCGCCCATCCACGCCCAGCCCCGCCGGTCAGCACCACGACAGCCAGGAACACCACGACCAATGCCAGTACGGCCGTGACGTGGATGGCCGTGGTCCGTAACACTCGCAAGCTCTGTCGAACGAACGTCACTACGATCTCCTCAATTTCAGAACATTGTTCTAAAAAACTGTAACACTGTTTCAGAACAATGTTCTGTAACAGTGTTACCTGCGAAGTAGACTGCGTCTCCATGGGACGTCCGCCAACCAACGATGACGCCACGCGCGAACGCCTCGTCAGCGCTGCGACGAATCTGCTGCGCGACCGCTCGTCGGATCGCTTGTCGATGCGCGAAGTTGCCGCTGCCGCAACCGCTTCGACCACCTCGATCTACACGTTGTTCGGAAGCCGGGAGGGTCTGCTCGCCGCCGTGCGCCGGCGCGTGGCGGCGCAGCTGTTCGAAGTTCTGGTCGCGGTACCCGCGGGTGACGACCCGCTCACCGACCTGCTGGCGATGGCGTCGGCCTATCGGCGGTGGGCCCTGGACGAGCGGCACTTTTACGCGGTAATCTTCGGCGGCGGCACGACCTACACTCCCAGCGGCGCCCCGAGCGACCAAGACCCGGCGGCGCCGCTCGTCGAGGCGATCAGCCGCGTACACGCCTCCCTGCACCCGACCGCAGAGGTGAACCACATCGCTGTCGCGGTCTGGGCGACGCTGCACGGATTCGTCACGCTCGAACTCGACGGGACCCTGCCCTCGGCGTACATCGACGCGGTGATCCAGACGGCCGTGAGATCATTGGTTCTCGGCTGGCACGTACCGACTTCCAGCAGCCGATATCACGGTGCGCCGACCGGGTGAGCAGGGCCATAGTCGCCCACACCGACAGATCCCGCCGCTACCGGCCTAACCGAAGTCGGCGACCAATCGATCCAGCGCCGCGCCCGTTCACCCAGATCGGATTACGCGGACGGTTACTCGGTGATCCGCCGGGCGTACACCTCGATCTCGATCTTCATGCGGGGATCGGCGAGGCCGCACATGAGCATGGTGGCGGCCGGCCGGACCTCGCCGAAGGCGCAACGCAGTACCGGCCAGCAGGGCTCGAAGTCGGCCCGGTCGGGCAGCAGGTAGCGCACCCGCACTACATCAGCGAAGGTGCACTTCGCTTCGGCCAGGGCAGCCTCGATGTTGCGCAGGCACTGCTCGGCCTGCTCCACCACGTCGTCTGAGATCGTCATGGTGGTGTAGTCGAATCCGGTCGTCCCGGACACATGAACCCAGTCGCCGTCGACCACGGCGCGGGCATAGCCGATCTGTTCCTCGAACGTGGAGCCGCTGAGGATCGAACGTCGCTCTGTCATGCGCCGAATGCTAAGTGACCAGCACTGATACGTCTAATACGCCTTCAGGCATGGAGTGATATCTCTATTAGTATGGAGCGCCCTGAACTTCCCCTTCCGCAGCTGCATGCCTTCGTCGTGCTCGCCGAGGAACTCCACTTCGGCCACGCCGCCTCCCGCTTGGGCATCGCCCAACCGCCGCTGAGCCAGCAGATCCGTCGCCTGGAGGACAAGGTCGGATACGCGCTGTTCAGCCGCGAGCCCGGGCGCATCGGCCTCACCCCGGCAGGCCGGGAACTCCTCCCCGCTGCCCGGCATGCCCTCACCGACCTCGCAGAGGGCCTGACCGCAGCCCGAGAGGTCGGCAGCGGCAGGGCTGGCCGGCTGCGGATCGGCTTCGCCGCCTCCCTTGCCCTCACCGTCCTCCCCGGCTTGCTGCATACCTTCCGGAAACGGTTTCCCGCCGTGGACCTGGACATCCATGAGATGACCACCACGCCCCAACTGGCCGCTCTGCGCGAAAGGACGATCGACATCGGCCTGCTGCGGGAGCCGCCTGCCCATGACGCGGAACTTGGATTCGAGACCGTGCTGACCGAACAGTTCGTGGCCGTCCTGCCCTCCTCACACCCACTCGCGGCACAACGAGCCGTCCGAGTCGAGCAGTTGGCGGACTACCCCTTCGTGCTCCTGCCTCGAGCCGTCGGCCCGCCGCTGTACGACCAGATCACCAACCTGTGCACCGCCGCAGGCTTCACCCCCCGAGTGACTCAGCACGCCGTGGAATGGCAGACCGTCTGCGCCCTGGTGGAAACCGGCCTGGGAGTGTCGCTGGCCCCGAAGAGCATCCGCCGCATTCGCCTCAAAGGCGTTGCCTTCCGCGGGATCGAGCCCAACACCGCGCGCACACGAATCGCCGTCGCCTGGCGCAAGAACGATTCAAACCCCCTGGTCCCGCGTCTCTTGGCAGCTCTCAATCAAGATCCGCTGGACAAGACGTAGTGTCAGTCCCTTGATGTGCAATGCGTACCCGCACCGACTCGACCGGGCTTGGGGCACAAGCGCTTTCGGGGCTGCCGAATCCCGACCGCGGCGGGTCGGTCGCACGCTCGCGGCGACCGGATCGAGAGCGGGGGCTTGCACTTGCGTCGCTGGTAGGTACACGCTTGTGTATGGCATATGTCGGAATCTTTTTTGCGATGCTGGCCGTGTCCCTGATCTCGGCGGTCGTGCTGGCGGTGTTCGTCGACGCCCTGCTGCATCTCATGATCTTTTTCGGTCCGAATCATCTGCGAGAAATGAACAAGACCGGCTGGCACTTCGAGAAGCACGAGGATCCCTGGACGACCAGGCTCGCGCGGGAGATGCGATTGCTGCTGGACCCGCGAGAGCACGTCGGGACGGTCCCGCACTGAGTATCCGGACCGGTCGAGGGCCGTCGCCGTCGGCGGAGTAACGCCGGGCTAGGACGCGGAACCCGCTGCGGTGGCGTCGTTTTCCCGCGCTGCCCGGGTGGCCCACAGGCTGCTGGCGGTGACCGTCGCCAGCACCGCCACGATCACCCCGAGCGAGGCGTGCGTCGGGATCTGCGGCATCCCGTCCCAGATTCCGTGTGCCCAGTGCAGCACCAGCTTCACCCCGATGAAGGCCAGGATCACCGCGAGCCCGTAGGCCAGGTGGACCAACCGGCTCAACGCCGCCCGCAGCACGAAGTACAGCGCGCGCAGTCCCAGCAGTGCACAGGCATTGGTGGCGAACACCAGGTACGGGTCGCCGGTGACGCCGTACACCGCGGGCACCGAATCGACCGCGAACACCAGATCGGTGGTCGCCACCGCGGCGACCACCAGCGCCAGCGGTGTCAGCGCACGCCGTCCGGCCTCCCGCACGGTTATCCGCGTGCTCCGGTAATCGTCCGTCACCGGCAGTATCCGGCGCAGCAGCCGCACCGACCGCATCGAGGAGACCTCGACCTCCTGCTCCTGTCCGCCGGCCGCGTCCACCAGCAGTTTCGCGGCCGTGACCAGCAGAATCGCACCGAACAGCAGAAATGCCCAATCCAGCGAGGCCAGCGCGGCGGCGCCCAGCGCGATGAAGAGCCCGCGCAACACCAGCGCGCCCGCGATCCCGTACAGCAGCACCCGCTGCGCGAGCGCCGCGGGCACCGCGAACGCGGCCAGCAACAGCATGAAGACGAACAGATTGTCGACCGACAGCGACTTTTCGAGTAGATAGCCGGTGAGGAATTCCGTGCCAGGCCGCGCGCCGTACCCGGCCCAGATGGCCGAACCGAAGGCGAGCGGCAGGGCCAGGTAGACCACCGTCCACCCGATCGCCTCGCGCATGGATACCTCGTGCGGGCGGCGGGTGACTGCGAAGTCCAGCACGAGCAGGGCCAGCACCCCGGCGATGGTCACGGCCCAGAGCCAGGGCGAGGCGATCGTGTGCAGCTGGGACGATGCGAGTGCGGATGTGGCCGGATTCATGGATCTCCTCGGGTACGGCAAATAACCCGAGGTCTCCTTCACCCGCTGCCGGGCGACCATCCGGGGAATCCAACGGTGGAATCCGTACTGACCGGAATGGCGCTTGGGAAGTACTCCCCTCACCGATCATGGTAGCGACGCCGCGATCCCTCAGCAAATCGCATCCGCGGGTACCGGAGATGCCCGGTGTGCCCGCGACTTTCGCTCGCAGCGAACAACTTGACCTCAATCTATGTTGAGGTAAGAGGCTGTTCCCATTGTTCGACAACGAAGGGATGTGGCCGGAAATGCGTGTGGTAGAGGCGAAGTCGTTCGGAGGCCCGGATGTGCTGGTGCCCGGTGAGGCGCCCGATCCCGTGGCCGGCGCGGGCGAGGTCGTGGTGGATGTCGCCGCCGCGGACGTGATGTTCCTCGATACCCGCCTGCGCGACGGGTCGGGGGTGAACTACTTCCCGGTGCAAACGCCTTACGTGCCCGGCGGGTCGGTGTCCGGTGTGGTGTCCGCCGTCGGGCCCGGCGTCGACCCGGCCTGGGCGGGCAAGCGCGTGATCGCCCGCACCGCCGCCAGCGCGATCGGTGGCGGGGTGCCGACCGGCGGATACGCGGAAAGGGCACTCGCCCAGGCCGATGCGCTGCTCGAGGTGCCCGAGGGGCTGGACCTGGTGCAGGCCGCGGCGCTGGTCGCCGACGGCCGCACCGCCGTCGCGGTCGCCGAATTCGCCGATCCGAAGCCGGGGGAGTGGGTGCTGATCACCGCGGCGGCCGGCGGGCTGGGCACGCTGCTCATCCAGCTGGCGCGCGCGGCCGGGGCGCGGGTTGTCGCCGCGGCCCGCGGAGAGGCGAAACTGGCACTGGCACAACGCCTCGGCGCCGAGGCGGTGGTCGACTACGACGAATACGGCTGGGCCGACCAGGTGCTGGCGCTGACCGGTGGCACGGGCGTGCAGGTGGTTTTCGACGGCGCGGGCGGGCCGATCGGCATCGACGCGCTGGGCGCGGTCGCGCCCGGCGGACGGTTCCTCGGGTACGGCAATGCGGCAGGCGGATTCGCCGCGATCTCCGCCGAATCCGCGGCCGCGTCGGGCGTCGCCGTGACGATGCTGCCGGATCTGCTGCGCGCGGATATCGATTGGGCAGCGGCGGGCCGCCGGGCGCTGGCGGAGGCCGCCGCCGGAAAGCTGGAAGTCGTTGTGGGCCAGACCTTCCAGCTCGCCGATGCGGCCGCGGCCCATGCCGCGATCGAATCGCGAACGGCGATCGGCCGCACGATCCTCACGGTGTGAAATAAATGGATTGAAGTCAGGCCATTGACATTTAGCTGTGACGCGGGCAACATTCGCTCATCACCCTCCTGTGCCTGAAGGAGAAGCCATGGGCCGCGAGATTCCCCCCGTCGACAGCGATGCCGCTGTCCTGGCCGAGCTCGGATACAAGCAGGAACTGCACCGCGGGCTGACCGGCTTCTCCAACTTCGCGGTGTCGTTCTCGATCATCTCGATCCTCGCGGGCTGCATCACCTCGTACGGGATCGCGCTGATCTCCGGGGGCCCGGCGGCCATCGACATCGGGTGGCCGCTCACGGGGGCCTTCGTGCTGTGCGTCGCGCTCGCGATGGCCGAGGTCTGCTCGAAGTACCCCACCGCGGGCGGCCTGTACTTCTGGGCCGGGCGCCTGGCCAAGCGAAACAAGCGCCAGTGGGCCTGGTTCGTCGGGTGGTACAACTTCCTCGGCGAGGTCGCGGTGACCGCCGCGATCGATTACGGGGCGGCGGTCACGATGATGGCCTTCGCGAACCTCATGTGGGGCGTCGCGCCGCATCCGCTCAACACGTTCATCCTGTTCGTCGTCCTCATCGTCGTGCACGGCCTGCTCAACACGTTCGGTGTCACGCTCGTGAGCCTGCTGTCCAACGTCTCGGCGTGGTGGCACATCGCAGGCGTGGCGATCATCGTGGGCGCGCTGTGGATCATGCCGACCTCGCACCAGTCGGCGGCCTGGACGTTCACGGCCTGGCACAACCAGACCGGCTGGGGGTTCAGCCCCTACGTCTTCGGCATGGGCCTGCTCATGGCGCAGTACACCTTCACCGGATACGACGCCTCGGCCCACGTCGCCGAGGAGACGAAGAACGCCGCGACCGCCGCGCCGCGCGGCATCGTGATGAGCGTGCTGGTCTCGATCATCGGCGGCTGGATCCTGCTGTACTCGATCACGGCGGCGATTCAGAACGGCAGCCAGGACGGACTCACCAAGCTCGCGGGGACATCGACCGGCCTGCCGCCGGCCCAGGTCTTCCTCGACGCGCTCAACAATCCGGCGGTCGCGAAGTTCCTGCTGTTCCTGGTGTGCGGCGCCCAGTTCTTCTGCGGAATGGCGTCGGTGACCGCGAATTCCCGTATGAGCTACGCGTTTTCGCGCGACAACGCGATTCCCGGATCGCGTCTCTGGGCGCGGGTGAACCCCCGCACGGGCACGCCGACCAACTCGATCTGGCTGTGCGTGGCGCTCTCGGTCGTGCTCGCGGCGCCGGCGCTGTTCAACTACACCGCGTGCCTCGCGGTGACCTCGATCGCCGTCATCGGCCTCTACATCGCGTATGTGACGCCGGTGCTGCTGCGCCGCCTGGACCGGAACTTCGTGCCCGGGCCCTGGAGCCTCGGCAAATGGAGCCCGATCATCGGCTGGATCGCGGTGGTCTGGGTGGTCTTCATCGTGATCCTGTTCGTCCTGCCGCCCACCTCGCCGATCACCGTCAGCACGTTCAACTACGCGCCCATCGCCGTGGTCATCGTCGCCGCGCTGGCCACGGTGCTGTGGCTGACCCGGGGGCGCCGGCACTTCATGACATCCGAACAGGACTCACACCTGACCATCCGGGCCGAGAAGCTCCTCGAGGAATAGCCTGACCACCGTGAGCAGCACGATGGATTCGCCCCTTGTCGATGCCATGTTGCACCCCGTGCGAGGGCACATGGCCTTCGAGTCGTGCGTCGAGCAGCTCGGCTCCGCCATCCAGCTCGGGATCTTCCCGCCGGGTTCGAAACTGCCGAACGAGCGCGAGCTCGCCGAGCGGCTCAACGTCTCCCGCGCGACGCTCCGCGAGGCCATCAGCGCCCTGCGCACCGCCGGGTTCGTCACGACCACGCGCGGGCGCGGGGGCGGCACGGTCGTCGCGGCGATCGCGGGGGAGTGGCCGGGGGAGGTGAATCCCGCCGCCGACCGGCGGGCCGGGATCGAGGACATCGTCGTATTCCGCTCGGTGATCGAGCCCGGGGCGGCGTACCGGGCCGCGAAGACCGCCCTGGGCTCGCAGCAGCGCGCGCTGCTGACCGGCTGTCTGCGCGATCTGGAACACGCCGCGACACCCGCGGACTACCGGCAGGCCGATGCCCGGCTCCACCTGGCGATCGCCACGGTGTGCGGATCGGACGAGCTGTCCAAGGCGTGCAGTCTCGTCCAGGCCAAGGTCCACCAGTTTCTCGCGGAAATCCCGTTCCTCCAGGCGAATATCGCCAATTCGGACGGCCAGCACTACACGATCGTGCACGCGATTCTCGATGGCGACGCCGAACGTGCGCGTTTCGTCATGCACGAGCACTGCGACGCGACCGCCGCTCTTCTCAAGGGCCTACTGAAATGAGTTCTCCCACATGAACCTTTCCGACGTCTCGGTCCGCAACGATCGAATGCTCACGGTCGACGAGCTCCGCTCCGCGATCGACCTCGGCGACATCGACACGGTGATCCTGGCTTTCACCGATATGCAGGGCCGGTTGCAGGGCAAGCTCCTGCACGGCCAGTTCTTCCTGGACACGGTGCTGGATCACGGCACGGAGGGCTGCAATTACCTGCTCGCCGTCGACGTCGAGATGAATACCGTTGCCGGGTACGACATCTCGTCGTGGGACACTGGTTACGGGGATATGGTCTTCGAGCTCGATCTCGCGACCATCCGCCGCTTGCCGCACCGTCCGGGAAGCGTGATGATCCAGTGCGATCTCGCGCTCGAGGACGGGACTCCCGTTCGCGTGTCGCCGCGCTCGATCCTGCGCGGGCAGGTCGAGCGGGCCGCGGCCCACGGCTGGAAGGCGCTGGCCGGTACGGAACTCGAGTTCATCCTGTTCGACACGAGCTACGAGAACGCCTGGGCGAGCGGCTATCGCGAGCTGGCGCCCGCCAATCAGTACAACGTGGACTATTCGATCCTGGGCTCGGCACGGGTCGAGCCGATTCTGCGCGAGATCCGAAACGCCATGTACGGAGCGGGATTGAACGTCGAATCGGCCAAGGGCGAATGCAATCTCGGCCAGCACGAGATCGCCTTCAAGTACGACGAGGTCATCACCACGGCGGACAACCATTCGGTCTACAAGACCGCGGCCAAGGACATCGCCCAGCAACGCGGGAAGTCCATCACCTTCATGGCCAAACCCAATGTGCGCGAAGGTAATTCGTGCCACATTCACCTGTCGCTGCGCGGCCTGGACGATGCGCTCGTCTTCTGGGACCACGCCGCCGGGCGCCGAACCCCGCTCTACGACCACTTCGTCGCCGGCGTGCTGGCGACGATGCGCGAATTCACGCTGCTGTACGCGCCGAACATCAACTCCTACAAGCGCTTCGTCAAGGGCTCGTTCGCGCCCACCGCGGTCGCCTGGGGCCTGGACAATCGCACCTGCTCGATCCGGCTCGTGGGTCACGGGCCGAGCGCGCGCCTCGAGAACCGCCTGCCCGGCGGTGATGTCAACCCGTACCTCGCGATCGCCGCGATGCTCGCGGGCGGACTGCACGGCATCGAGCACGAACTTCCGCTCGAGCCCCAGATGCTCGGGAGCGCTTATGAATCCGGCGCGCCGACCGTGCCGGCCACGCTGCGCGATGCGCGCGAAGCATTCGCGCGGTCGGCGGTCGCCGCCGAGGCGTTCGGCGACGACGTCGTCAAGCACTACCTGCACTACGCCGACACCGAGATCGCCGCGTTCGATGCGGCGGTCACCGACTGGGAACTCCGTCGCGGATTCGAAAGGCTCTGATATATGCGCATTCCCACGTCCCCCTTCAGCGCGGGCGGAGAAGTCACCGCCCTGAATCCGGCGACGGCCGAACCGGTCGCCGCCGTGCGCCTGGCCGGCCTCGCGGAGACCGATGCCGCGATCGAGCGGGCGCATCGCGCCTTCCCCGCCTGGCGGGAGGTCGCACCCGCCGCCCGCGCGCGGCTGCTGCGAAACTTCGCCGCCGTCGTCGACGAGCATCTCGAGGAGCTCGCACGGCTCGAGGTCGCGAACGCGGGCCACACGATCGGCAACGCGCGCTGGGAGGCGGGCAACGTCCGCGACGTGCTCACCTACTACTCGGCCGCGCCCGAGCGGCACTTCGGCCGGCAGATTCCCGTGTCCGGCGGGCTCGATGTCACCTTTCACGAGCCGCTCGGCGTCGTCGGGATCATCGTCCCGTGGAACTTCCCGATGCCCATCGCGGGCTGGGGGTTCGCACCCGCGCTCGCGGCCGGAAACACGGTCGTGCTCAAGCCCGCGGAACTCACGCCGCTGACCGCGATGCGCCTGGGCGAGCTCGCCCACGAGGCGGGCCTGCCCGAGGGCGTGTTCACGGTCATCCCGGGCAAGGGCAGCGTTGTGGGTGAGCGCTTCGTGACCCATCCACTCGTGCGCAAGGTGTGCTTCACCGGCTCGACGGAGGTGGGCAAGGGCATCATGCGCGGCTGCGCGGACCAGGTCAAACGCGTCACGCTCGAGCTCGGCGGCAAGAGCGCGAACATCGTGTTCGCCGACGCGGACCTGGAGCGGGCCGCGGCGAGCGCACCGGGCGGCGCGTTCGACAACGCGGGGCAGGACTGCTGCGCGCGCTCGCGAATCCTGGTCGAGCACACGGTGTTCGAGCGCTTCCTCGACCTGTTGCGGCCGGCGGTCGAGGGCTTCCGCGTCGCGGATCCGACCCTGCCGGACACCGAGATGGGGCCACTCATCTCGGCGCGGCAGCGCGATTCGGTCACCGCGCATCTCGACGGCGCCGATGTCGCGATTACGGGCCGCACGGTCGGCGACTCCGAGGGCTTCTGGCTCGCCCCCCGCGTCGTGCTGCCCCGCGGAGTGCAGGACCCGGTGTGGCGGCACGAGCTGTTCGGGCCCGTCGTCGCGGTCATGCCGTTCACCGACGAGGCCGACGCGATCGCGAAGGCCAACGACACCGAATACGGGCTGTCGGGATCGATCTTCACGCGGGATATCGGGCGGGCGCTGCGGGTCGCGCGCGGCGTCGAATCCGGCAATCTCTCGGTGAATTCGCACTCCTCGGTCCGCTATTGGACCCCGTTCGGCGGGTTCAAGCAGTCCGGGCTCGGCCGCGAACTCGGGCCCGACGCACCCGACTCCTTCTCCGAGGTCAAGAACGTCTTCATCGCCACGGACAACTGAGCATCTGACGAAAGGCACACAGGCATGGGAAAGCTCGACGGCAAGGTCGGGGTCATCACGGGCGGCTGCAGCGGGATCGGCCTCGCGACGGTCCGCAAGTTCGTCGCCGAGGGCGCGCAGGTCGTCATCGCCGACCTCGACGAGGTGCGCGGCAAGGAGATCGCCGCGGAGGTGGGCGGGGAGTTCGTGCGCGCCGACGTCACGAACGCCGACGACGTCGCGGCGATGTTCGCGCACGCGAAACAGGTCTACGGCCGCATCGATATCGCGTTCAACAACGCGGGCATCTCGCCCCCCGACGACGACTCGATCCTGAAGACCGGCATCGACGCGTGGGATCGCGTCCAGAAGGTCAACCTCACGAGCGTGTACCTGTGCTGCAAGGCGGTGCTGCCGTACATGCTCGAGCAGGGGAGCGGTTCGATCATCAACACCGCCTCGTTCGTGGCGATCATGGGCGCGGCGACGTCCCAGATCTCCTACACCGCGTCCAAGGGCGGCGTGCTCGCGATGACCCGCGAGCTCGGTGTGCAGTTCGCGCGCAAGGGAATCCGGGTCAACGCGCTGTGCCCCGGACCGGTCAACACGCCCCTGCTGCAGGAGCTGTTCGCGAAGGATCCCGAGCGCGCCGCGCGCCGCCTCGTGCACGTCCCGATGGGCCGCTTCGCCGAGCCCGAGGAGATCGCGAACGCGGTCGCGTTCCTGGGCAGCGACGAGTCGAGCTTCATCACCGCGACGGACTTCCTCGTCGACGGCGGCCTGTCGAACGCGTATGTCACGCCGCTGGATTCCGACTTTGAGTGACACGCCGGTCATCGGCCTCAGCACCTACCGCCAGGCGGCCGACTGGTCGTCCTGGCGCGGGGTCGAGGCCGATCTGCTGCCTTCGGACTACGCCCGCGCGGTCGAGCGCGCGGGCGGTATCCCGCTGCTCCTGCCGACCTTCGCGACCGCGCGGGCCGCGTCCTCCGCGGTCGACCGCCTGGACGGGCTGCTCCTGGCCGGAGGTGCGGACATCAACCCCGCCCGCTACGGCCGGCCCCCGCACGAGAGCGTCACCGCCTGGTACGACGACCGTGACGCCTCCGAACTGTGGCTCCTGGCTGCCGCCCAGGCCCGGCCCCTGCCCGTGCTCGGCATCTGCCGCGGCATGCAGCTCATGGCCGTCGCGGCCGGCGGAACCCTCGTCCAGCATCTCCCCGACGTCGTCGGCCACGCGGTGCACTCCGGCGGCGACGGCGACTACTCGACGGTCCCCGTCACGGTAGCCCCCGGCCACCGCATCTCCGACCTCATCGGCAACGAGCTACTCGTCCGCTCCCACCACCACCAGTCCGTCGCCACACACCCCGGGTACGTAGCGACGGCCCGCGACGCCGACGGCGTCATCCAAGCTATGGAGGCCCCCGGCCCCCGCTTCGCCGTAGCCGTCCAATGGCACCCCGAAACCACAAGCGACTGCGGCGTTTTCAAGGGCCTCATCGAAGCCTGCCGCTCCACCCCAACCCCGTGACCGAGCCCGAAAGACTCATTGGACCCATCTCCGCTGAGCGGTGAAGACCACAGAGGTCGAATACCGGTGCCCCAGCGTGTGCAGATCGTGGTCGATCTCGGCACGCAGACCGTCGAAATAGTCGATGTCGCGGCGCGCCGCCGCCGCACCCACCACGAATGCCAATTCCACATCGACTCGGCTGCCCACGGTCGAGGCCCGGACGATCGATTCCTCGAATCCGGCCCGCGCCCGAATCCGTTCGCCCAGATCCCGCAACTCGTGCAGCATCGGTTCCGGCGGCGCCATGGTGAGAATCTCCCGGAAGCCCGAGCGGAACAGCCCCAGCGGAATCCACAGATAGATCAGCGATACGCCGATGACCAGGGCCGGGTCGACGAACCGCGCGGCATACCGGTGGTCCGTCGCCTCCAGCACGGCCGCCACCCCGAACCCGGCCAGCGTCACCAGGCTCAACATCGCATCGCCCATCCATTCCGCGGCCTCGGCCCGCACCAGCGCCGAATCGCCGCGTGCCGCGCGGCGCAGCACCAGCGCGACGACGACGCTCGTCAGCGACGCGGTCACCGCGTACGCCAGCGCCGAGGACACCGAAACAGCTCGCCCGCCGTGAAAGATCTCCCGCACGGCATTGACCGACCCGTAAACACACAGTCCTGCCAGCGCCGTCGATTTGACCACGACGGCGATCGATTCCCAGATCTCCCGCCCCCACGGATATCGGGCGTCCGCACCCTTGTCCGCGGTATGCCGGGCCCCGATCGCGAAGCCCGACAACGCGATGCTGACCAACGAATACAACCCGTCGAAAACGATCATCTGCGATCCCGCCGCGATCCCCCACAGCAGCGACACCACGACGAAGAACACCGAAGCCCACAGCGAGAACATCAGCGCGCGCATGAACCGAACGCTACGACCTGCCACGATTCCCCGGCATGAACATTCACGTCTCGGTACGGTCACGCCCGCGCGGACCTGCATGACCGGGCCGCGGTGAGCCGTCGCCTACTTCCACCACGGCAGCGCGCGCTGGCGTGCCAATTCGTCGGCGGCCTCCACCAACTCGGCCAGGTGTGGGTTGACGTGCTGGATGTGCTGCTCCACCCACAGGGTGCACGGCAGCACCGAGACCGAGGCCGACGCCGCGATGGTGTCCAGCTCCGGCGGGACCAGCGAGGCGGCCGGCAGCGGGGCACGACCGACCAGGCTGTCGCCCAATTCGTCGAACCAGAGCGCCAATTGGGCGGATTGGCCGTGCAGGGCCTGGCTCACCGGGTCCGGTTCGGCGTCGGGATGGGGCAGACCGGCCAGTGATTGGGCGGTCAGGCGCAGCCGGGTCGTGCCGGTCACGAGGCGCCAGAGATGTTCGCGCGGCATGCGTTTGGTGCCACGCTCGGCCAGGTAGCCGCGGACCGCCTCCTCCAGGCGCATATCAGCAGTGAGCGTGCGGCCCTGATCGGGCGGCGAGTTGCGCATCCCCAGTGCCCATTCCACCGCACCGGCCAGATAGTGCCCGCCCTGATGGAACGCGTCGGATAGGTCGTCGCGCACGATCTGCCCCGCCCCGCGCGGCCAGAACAGCGCTCCCACAACCACACTGACGAGGCAGCCGATCGCCACGTCCTGCACCCGCAGCACGCCGACCTGCCAGCCCACCGGGACGATCAGGTTGTAGAGCACCGAGACGGTCAGGGTGAAGGCGGCCTGGCCGACCGCGAAGGGCGCCACGCCGGGCGCATACGCGGCGATCAGGGAGACCACCGGCAGTGCGATCCACATCGCGACCGGGCCGGTGCCGATGGCCAGCAGCAGCGCCGCGCCGACCACGAATCCGAGCACCGTGCCCGCCAGCGCCCGCAAAGCCGTTGCGCCCGTGGTGGATG
This sequence comes from Nocardia sp. GP40, assembly GCF_050434125.1. Taxonomy (NCBI): domain Bacteria; kingdom Bacillati; phylum Actinomycetota; class Actinomycetes; order Mycobacteriales; family Nocardiaceae; genus Nocardia; species Nocardia sp. GP40. The sequence goes on from NZ_JBNPVW010000001.1 coordinate 75,697, forward strand.
CGCTGGTACGCAGCACGGACATGGTGCCCAATACCACCCAGAACGCGTGCTGTACCCCGCTGATGTCCGCGACCGCGGTCGCGGCCGCCAGACCCAGCGCGCCGCGCATGGCGTTGAGGAACCACACCGAGCGCAGGCTCGCGTGCCCGAGGGTGACGCCGCCGACGGCGCTCAGAATTCCGAGACGTCGCCGCGGAGCGGGCAATTCATCCGTCGCGGAAGGAGATTCGACGGCGTAGTCCGCGAGCCCGGCGACAGTGAGGGTCTGCAGGGCCGCGGTGCGCGCCCCGAGGCCGATCGTGCGGGCATGGAAGGAGATGTCCACGGCGTCGGCGTAATCGGGCCGTCCGATATCCATGTGGCGCAGCGTGGTGACGCTCTCGTCCAGCGCACGCTCCAGGCGTTCGAGATCGGCGGTGACCCGCGGGCCGTCCCCGGAGCCGTCCAGCAGTCCCGCCACCTCCCGCAGCACCGTGGCGGTCGTGACGAACAGCGCCTGCTCCACGTCGATCTGGATGGTGAGGTCGGCATGCTCGCTCAGGCAGTCGTCCATTACGCTGGCGATCCACTCGAGCATGCCGACCATTGCCGTCAACGCCTGGTCGGCCGCGGTGAGCCCGGTGGGCCGGTTCGGCCCGGAATTGAACTGTTCCAGCAGCCGGTGCTTGGCCTCGATCGCCGCCACCCTGGCCGCCTGGGCCGTGGTCTGGGATGCCGTCGGCTCGGATTGGACCGCAAGGGCACCGGATTCGGTCACGCCGCGGCCCTGCGCGGCCGTGGCGGTGGGCGCGGACGCCTCGCAATCCGCCAGCGCCGCGTCCAGCCGGTCGGCCAGCGCGCGCGCCAGCGTCGCCGCGGCCGCGCGCACCCCATCGCTGTTCGGCCGTGGCGAGATGAGCAGCACCGCGGCGGTTCCCACGATCGAGGCCAGCCACCAGCCCGCCAGCCGCGACGGGATCGCCTCGATCGCGCCGGGGGAGGCGGCGGGCAGCACGAACGCGAGCAGCGCGGCCGTCCCGCCGGCCGCCACATTCGGCCCGATCACCCCGGCGAACAGCACCGCGAACCCGACCACCAGCGTGACCACCACCGCGAGCCACACGATGGTGTGCACCACGGTGCCGATCGCCAGCAGCACACTGCCCACCACCGCAAGCCCGAGGTGGCCCAGCAGCTTATCCCTGCGGCTGCCCCCGAACGAGGCCATGACCAGCGTGGCGAAACCGCCGAACGCCGCGAAGGTCGCCATATCCATGTTGCCGATTGCCTTGGCGGTCAAGGCGAATAGTCCCGGAACGACGAGGGCGGCGCGGAGTGCCCGCAGTGCGGCGGGCATCGACCACAGCCGCGCCACCCGGGCGCGCAGTTCGATCATGCGCCTACATTACGGGCGCGCGCCGGTCGGCGGCACGCTGTGGGCGTCGTGAATTCCCCCTGCCCGCCGCGCCACGATCCGCGGCCCCGCCATTCCATGAAAGCAACAACCGGCGATCTTCTCGGGCGGCCCCGGTAATCTCGGCCCCCGATCATCGTGTCGTCGTCGAGAGTGCTGCCCATGCGTATGCGCAAACCCCTGATGGGATTGGTTGTGCTGGCCGGATTCACCGCCTTGACCGCGGTGGCGCCCGCACAGGCCCAGGGATATCCGCACCGACCGGAGGTCCCGCAGAACTTCACCTGTACCGCCCAGGACTGGGCCGGACATGCGCTGGCGCCGGTGACCCTCCAGGTCCCGGGCGACACGTACGACGCCGCGCGCCGGGCACAGGTCCTGTGGCGTGGCAAGGCGAAGTACGCAACCATCGCCTGCACCGCGAGCTGACCGAGGGCCTATCCCGGCTGCACGGCGAGCTGAACCCAGGGACCTATCCGGTTTCGGCGGCACAGCACCGGAAACGTCGGGCCGGCATGGTAATAACGGTCGGCAGCGCGGGCCGCTGAGTAACGCATCCCGCCTACCTCGTGTTGCGATCCCCGGCCGGCAGCAGGAACCCGAGCACGATCGCGACGATCGGCACGAAGCAGAGCGTGGTCAGCACCGCCTGCGGTCCGTACCGATCGGCGATCATGCCCAGCACGGGCACGAACAGCCCGCCCGCGCTCACCGCGAGACCCAGGGTGACCCCCGACGCGGTGCCGGGGCGCGACGGCAGATAGTCCTGACCGAGCTTGACCAGCACCGCGAACGGAATGTTCACCGTGACACCGGCGATGGCCGCCGCCGCCAGGGCGAGATGCGAATCCGGGATCGCGCGCAACGCCACCAGCGCGGGCAGGGCCGCGATCCCGCCGATGTGGATCGTGCGCAGCATGCCGAACCGGTCGGCGAGACGGCCGCCGAGCAGCGTGCCGCCGACGAGGAAGCAGGTCAGGGCGGCGCCGCCGAGCTCGCGGGACGCGCCCAGATACCTGATCCAATACAGCGCGATGAAGGTGTTCGTGCCGAAGGTGATGATCGAGCGCACGACGGCGAACGCCGTCAGCCCGAGGAACGGCAGCCACCGATCGCGCCCGCCGGCGGCGGCGTAGGTCCGTGCTGCGAGCACATACCGACGCTGATAGCGCCACAGCACGAACCCCATCAGGACCGCCGGCGGTAGGAACAGCGCCGTCGCGCCGACCCCGAGCGACACCAGCGCCGGAGTCGCCAGCGCCGGTGCGAGAAAGAAGCCCACGCTGCCGCCCGCGGCGAACAGGCTCATCCCCGACGCGCTGTCGCCCGCGTCGCGGCGCGCATCGCGGCCCGCCGCCGGATGGAAGGCTGCGACACCGATTCCCGACAGCAGCAACAGGATCCACACGATCGGATAGGCCGGTGCGAGCCCGGACAGCCCGGCGCCGACCCCGGCGAGCGTCAACCCTGCCGGCGCCATCCACAACAGTGCCCACCGATCGACGGCGATGCCCAGAATCGGTTGCGGCAGTGCGCTTCCCAGCGTTGCAGCGAGCGCGAGCCCGGAGGCGGCGGTATAGGAATAGCCACGCTCCAGCACGAAGAACGGCACACTGGCGGGGACGATGCCCTGATAGAAGTCGTCGACCGCGTGCGCAATCATCCAGTACCGCATGCGTTTCCAGGCGGACGGACGGTCGATCCGGACGGTCGAGATGTTGATGGTCACTGCCGCGGCCCCTTTCGTTCCACAGCAGAGCCTAGGAACGGAGCGGGCGACGGGCTTCCGATAATATGCCAGAGTATGTCGATAATCAGCCATCGCCCCGCTCGGCCCGCGGTGGCGATGGATCTGCCCGCCGGTTTCCGGTTCGAGCGTCATATGCACGACAACCATCAGCTTGTGTACATGAGCTCGGGCGCCTCCGAGGTGCGGACCGATGCGGGCAGCTGGATCGCCCCGCCCGACCGGGCGATCTGGATACCCGCGGGCTGCCCGCACGCGCACCGCTTCCACGGCCCGACCTCGTTCCACTCCATGGGCTTCGCGACGAATCTGATCCGAGGCCGGACGTCGCCGGTCGTCCTCGCCGTCACGCCTCTGGCCCGCGAGCTGATCATCGCCTGCTCGACCGCCGATCTGCCGGACCCCGCCCACCTGCCCCGTCCGGAGGACCTGCCCGACGGAGGGCACTACTCCGACTCGGCCGAGCCGGCACACACGTCTCCCGCGGACGAGCCGGCCGATGAGCAGCCGGCGCTGCCCGCCCCGGAACTCGCGCGCATGCGCCGCGTTCTGCTCGACCAGTTGCGACGCTGCCCCGAGCAGCCGCTCCGGCGGCCCGTCGCGGTCGATCCGCGCCTGCGTGATGTGTGCGACCTCGTCGAGGCCGACCTGACACAGGTGTGGACGCTGGCCGCACTCGGCCGCCGCGCCGGCGTCGCCGAACGCACCCTCAGCCGGCTGTTCCGCACCGAGTTCGCGATGACCTATCCGCAGTGGCGTACCCAGCTGCGGCTCTATCACGCCACCCAACTCCTGGCCGAGGGCGCATCGGTGACGGCGGTCGCGCACCGGTGCGGCTGGGCGACGCCGAGCGCGTTCATCGATGTGTATCGCCAGGTGCTCGGTGACACCCCCGGCCGTTATCGCGCGGCCGTCGCCCGGCCGCCGCGCGATTCGGCGCAGATCTGAAATGGCATCTGCCACGCCGGGTTGTCCTCGGCGTACTCAGGTGCGCGACGGCATCCCGATCGCCGGTCGGCTGCCGTGCCGACGGCGAATTCCGGCCAACCGGGCCGGCTATCGGCAAGATGGTCGGTATGACTGACTGGAATGCGAATGTCATCAGCGAGTTTCGGGAGAACCAGGGCCGCGTCGGCGGGGGCTTCGAGGGCGCGCCGATGCTGGTGCTGCATCACCGCGGCCGCAAGAGCGGACGGGACCTCGAGATCCCGTTGGTGTATCTACCCGATAAGCAGGACGCGGATCTGATCTACATCTTCGCGACCAAGGGCGGCGCACCAACCCATCCGGAGTGGTACCACAATCTCGTCGCGGCCGGGAAGGCACAAATCGAGCGCGGCACCGAGTCGTATCCGGTGACCGTGGCCGAGGTGACGGGCCCGGATCGCGATCGGATCTACGGCGAGCAGGCGTCCCGTATGGCCAACTTCGCCGAATACGAGGAGAAGACCAAGGGAATTCGCACGATCCCGGTCGTGGCGCTGCGCCGCGCGTAGTCCGGCGCGAGGCCGCCGCCTCGGCGCATCCGATGCCCCGAGTGCGGCGGCCGATCAATAGGGCAACGGCGAATTGGCCGCGACCCAGGCCTTTTCGGCGTCGGTGCCGGTCCCGGGCGGCCACAGCCCCTCGATCATCCACAGGTCGCGCGGGGTCTCGTCGACATGGAATTCCCAGTGCAGACCGCGATCTCGCGTGTAGGGGAGCAGGATCGCATTGAGGCGCTCGGCCATCCGGATGCGCTGCTGATCATCGTCGAGATGACGCGCGATGTGGGCGACGTCGATGCGCACGGTGTCGCCCGTGGGCTTGCCACCGACATAGAAATTCGACGGGGTGATCTCGTGGAACAGGACGACGACGTAGAACTCCGGAAGGCCCACTCTCGAGTAGATGCGGGTGATGTCGGCGGCGAAATCCTGCTTGTCCTGCTCGGAATATACCCCGGCCGGGTGATGGATATTCCACAGCGGCATGACGAATCCTTTTGTCTCGGTGTCTGTTTCGGTGGATGAATGGGCTGCGTTCAGCGGCCGATCGAGAGGGCGAGGTTCTCCACCGGCCCCGACAGGGCAGCCTTCACCCGCCTGGTCAGCTCGTCGACCAGGACCTCGTTCTCGCCCTTCTCCAATCCATCGACCACCGCCTCGGCGACCGCCTGCGGGCTGATCTTGTCCGCGGTCAGGTTCTTGACCATGTCGGTGTCGGCGAAGCCCAGATGCACGCCCATCACCTGCGTTCCCTGCCCGGCCAGCTCGATGCGCAGGGAGTTGGTCAGCGACCAGATCGCGGCCTTGGACGCCCCGTAGGCGGCGGACCCGGCGCCCCACGACAGCACCGAATGGATATCGACCAGCGCGCCACCGCCGTTGGCGCCGAGGATCGGCGCGAATGCCTGTGCGATGCGCAGCGGTCCGAAGACGTTGGTGTCGAACGTCGCTACGACGTCGGCGATATCGGCGCTCAGTAGCGGCGCCGGGCGCAGCAGGCCCGCGTTGTTGACGACGATGTTCACATCGGTCGCGCGCGCGGCGACCGCGGCGACCGAATCGGGGTCGGTGACCTCGAGGGGCAGCGGCATGATGCGCGCGTCCTCGCTGTCGACGGGCCGTCGCGCGGTGGCGTAGACCTTCGTCGCGCCACGCCGCAGCAGTTCCTGGACGAATGCGCGGCCCAGGCCGCGCTGTCCGCCCGTGACGAGCGCGGTGGCGCCTTCGATGCTGGTCATCCTGAGTCCTTTCGATGTGATCGGGCGCTCGCGGCGACGCGGATTCGGCCCGATCCGGCGATGTCCGTACCCTCTATTCAAATAGATTATTGCCATCATCTATTCCGATGCGCAAGACTGGAGACGGAGAGCCGAGGAAAGGGGACCACATGCCGCGATCGTCCCGAGCGCAGGCGGAAGTACATCGCAAGGAGGTCCTGGACGCCGCCTCGGCGCTGGTCCGGCGCGAGGGCGTCGGCGGCGTCACCGTGCCCGAGGTGATGGCCGCGGCCGGGCTCACCCACGGTGGGTTCTACCGGCACTTCAAGTCCAAGGAAGATCTCGTGGCGCAGGCATGTTCGGCGGCCAACGCGGAGAAGGAACGCGAACGCGAGCAGATCCTCGCGGCCGGTCCGGACGAACCCGCCGCGCGCCGCGTATTCGTCGAGCGATACCTGTCCACCCCGCATCGCGACACCCCGGGGCAGGGCTGCGGGATCGCCGCGCTGGCGGGGGATGTCGCGCGTGCCGAGCCCGGCAGCCCGCTGCGCGAGGCCTACCTCGACGGCGTGCACGGAATCCTGGACGACCTGGCCAAGTTCGACGAAAACCGTTCCGGCGGTGCCGACCGCGACCATCTCGTCGAGCTCGCCGTGCTCGCGGGCGCGTTGATGTTGTCCCGGGCGACCGCGGACGATGAGCTGTCCGAACGAATCCTGGCCGCCGCCAAGGACTTCCTCATCGACGGCTGAGTATCGACTCGACCCGCCGCGGCGGATTCAGCCAGACGTTCGCCCGCGGGCCTCGGCCTTCGCGCGACCTTGCTCCGTGATCGGGTATGCCCCGCTGACTTCCGCGACCCGATCCGTCAGGCGCCACTGTGGCGCCGGTGACGGATCAGTGCCCCGATCGCATTGCCGCACCTAATGTTTCGTCGTCGATAGCCGGCCCGGACAGGGGATGGGCGGCGCCGCTGCGAAGCCCGTCGAGCAGCACGCCCATGTGCCGCCGCCAGGCCTCGGGTGCGCGCTCGCGGGCCCCGTCGGTCGCGCGCACGACCGACCACAGCAGCAGTCCGATATCGGTCACGTCCACATCGTCGCGCAGCGCGCCGGATGCCTGCGCCCGCGCGATCACCTCGCGAAACAGCCTGTGCCCGCGCATCTTCGTGATCTCGAGGGGGCTCTCGGGCGGCAGCGAGCGCACGCAGAGGTCGGTGAATCCGCGATCGACCGCCTGCCATTGGGCCAGGGCCGTCAGGTGGTCGACCAGACCCGTCCACGGGTCGGGGGCCGCGAGCGCGGCCTCGGCGCTGCGCGCCGACCGTTCGACCCGCTCGAGCATCGCCTCGCCGATCAACGCGTCGCGGGTGGGGAAGTGGTTGTAGAGCGTTCCGATGCTGACCCCGGCATCGCGCGCGATCGCGTTCAGGGAGGCGTCCAGGCCCTCGGCGGTGAATCGGGCCCGGGCGGCGGCGATGACCTTCTCCCGGTTGTCGCGGGCGTCCCGGCGGCGCGGCCGCGCGCTGCCCGGGACCGCGTTCGTCGCCGTTCCGACCGCCTCGACCATGCCTCCAGCCTAACAACTTGAACGCCCCCTCGACTTCGCGCTAAGTTGAGAGGGTGCTCAAATTGAGTACCCTCTCAACTTCGTGAAAGGACATCCCCATGGCTCATCTCGCAGTCTTCGGCGCCGGTCCCGCTCTCGGCCTGTCGGCCGCGCGTCGCTTCGGCCGCGCCGGATACTCGGTCACGCTCATCGCCCGCAACCCGGACAGGCTCGAGCAGATGCGCGCCGTCCTGGCGGCCGACGGCGTCGAGGCCGATGTGCAGGTGGCCGATCTGGCCGACGACCCGCAGGTTGATGTCGCGCTGAAGGATTTGCGGGCGCACCACGGCATTCCGGATGTCGTGCTGTACAGCCCGTCCGGTCTCGATCGGCTTCCGGTGGATGCGCTCGCCCTGGACGCGGACACCCTGCGGGCCTGGCTGCCTACGAACCTGACGACCCCGGTCCGGATCATGCACGCCCTGCTGCCGGGCATGATCGAGCGCGGATCCGGCGCGATCCTCGTTGCGCAGGGCAGTTCGGTGCTGCACCCGCGGACGATGCTGGCCAGCGTGAGCGTGCCCCAGTCCGGCCTGCTCAATTACCTCTATTCGGTGGACCAACAGGTGCGCCCGCGGGGCGTGCGCGTGGGTAGTCTGCTGATCGGCAGGCTCATCGAGACCAGTGCGGCCGAGCAGGTATTCGACACCGGTCACTTCGACTCGGTGGACGCGGGCGAGTTCGAGCGGGTCCACCCGGACGCGCTCGCGCAGGATCTGTTCGAGATGGCGACGACGGACGCGGAGGTGGCACGCGAGGCATGAGCATACGGCGCCCGGCCGCGCATCGAGCGCGGCCGAGTATCGCGGCACGCGCCGGATTGTGGTGCGGCGCAGGCGGAGTCGTGGCTGTGCGCCGATGCCGAGCGTGCGGTGTCACGAGGCGACCGTGCGGCCCTTCCTGGTGCGCGACGAGGCCGTCCGGGGATACGACACTGCCCTCCGGTGGGTACCGGAGGGCAGGATGCGCGGAGCTATGCCGCTCGGCGTTCCTCGGTGATCGCCTCGGCCGCGGTCTTCTCGACCTCGGCGAATCCCGGGCGCCCGGTGCCGATGAAGGCGACCAGCCACGACATCACCGCGATGAACCGGTTGCGGAAGCCGACCAGGTAGAACAGGTGCACGGCCAGCCAGGTCGCCCACGCGATCAGGCCGGTGAACTTGATCTTGTCGTTGACCTTGGTGACGGCGCTGAAGCGGCTGATCACCGCCATCGAGCCCTTGTCCCAGTAGACGAACGGGGTGCCGGGCTGCTTCTTGCGGCGGATGATGTCCGCGACGTGGCGGCCCTCCTGCATCGCGGTCGGCGACTGGCCCGGGTAACCGTTGAGCGAGGTCATATCGCCGATGGCGTAGATATCGGCACGCCCGCCCACGGTGCAGTCCTGGTTGATGAGCAGCCGCCCGGCGCGGTCGGTCTCGCAGCCGGTGGCCTCGGCCAGCAGCGCGGCGAATCCGCCGGCCGCAACGCCCGCCGACCACACCACGGTCTCCGCCGCGATGCCCCGCTCGACGCCGTCCTTCGACTTGACGGTCACCTTGCCCTCGTCGATATCGGTGACGAAGGTGTCCAGCAGGACCTCGACCCCGCTGCCGCTCAACGATTCCCGCGCGTACTCCGACAGGGTGCCGCCGAACGGGGGCAGCACCGCGCCCGCGCCCTCGACGAGCGTGACCGAGATCTCCTGGTGGTAGTGCCGCTTGGCGAGCTCCTTCAGCTGACCGGCGACCTCGACGCCGGTCGGCCCGGCCCCGACGACCACAAAGCTCAGCAGCCGCTCCCGGGTGGTCTTGTCCGCTCCCGCGGCCTCGGCGAAGACGCGCTCGATCTGCGCGCGCAGCCGCGTGGCGTCGTCGATGGTCTTGAGCGAGAAGGTCTTCTCGGCGAAATCGTCACGGCCGAAATACGACTGGTTGGCGCCGGTGGCCGCGATCAGCGAGCCGTACCGGATCTGCTTCTGGCCCTCGGCCGTGTCGTAGGTGAGTACCGCGGCATCGGCGTCGACACCGACGACCTTGCCCAGGCGCACGTCCGCGCCCTTGTGGCGGCGCAGCACCTGCGCGATCGGCGGGGCAATGTCTGTGGCGGGGAGCACACCGGTCGCAACCTGGTACAGCAGCGGCTGGAAGAGGTGTTCGGGCGTACTCGAGATGAGGACGTAACCAACCCCCGACTTGCTCAACTGCTTCGCGGCGGCGAGCCCGCCGAAGCCCGATCCGACAATGACAACCTCTGCGGCTTCGATTCCCGCGTCCACGTTCTGCATGACATCCTCCTTCTGTCATTAGTAAACGCGATTCGGAAGCAGACCGTTTCACGGGTCAGGCGCATAATTTAGATGACTCTTATCTGGATCCCTCATGAATGGAGATCGTGATGGAACTGCGGCAGCTCTCGTACTTCGTCGCGGTGTGCGAGGAGTTGAGCTTCAGCCGGGCCGCCTCGCGGTGCTTCATATCGCAATCGGCTATCAGTCATCAGATCGCCAGACTTGAACATGATCTTGGTGTACAGCTCTTCGAACGCTCGACGCGCTCGGTCGTCCCGACCGACGCAACCGCTCGGCTACTTCCCCTTGCGAAACAGATGCTAAGCCTCGAATCTGCCATTCGCGCAGCTGTGCGGGCATCCGGGCCGAGGATTCGCCTGGCCGCGAACATGTCCTTCGCAACAAGATCGCTGTCGGCCATCGCCGGCGCGAGGGAGGCGCATCCGGGTGCGGAGATCGAGTTCGTGATCAAACCGTTCCGCCAGCGCATCGCGGCGGTCGCGGACGGCGATTGTGATCTTGCTCTCATCCGCGGCAGCGTCGATCAGCCCGGTCTGACGGTCGAAGAACTGTGGGTGGAGGACCTCGTGCTGGCCGCCTCGACGACCCATCCGCTCGCCGGACGCGAGGACGTCACACTCACTCAGTTGGGTAGCTATCCGCTCCTGCTGCCCCCGGAACAGGAACAGGTGTTGCTTCACACGGTCGTCCGCGCCGCATTCGCGGACCTACCGATCCGTCCCACCTTCGGCCCGCCGATCCCGCCGGACCACACCGCCACCATGGAACTGATCAACCGCCCGGACGCCTGGACCATCCTGTACGCGAACAGTCCCCTGGAGGGGCTCGCGCGGCTCAACCTCGCGGGGCGTCCGCTGCGCATCCCGGTGTCCTCCGTCGTGCGCAGCGACGTGCGACTCTCGCCGATCCTGGTCACGCTGCTGGCGGCGCTGCACAGCTCCTGACCGCGCAGTCGGCCGGGCATGCCCGTGGCCGGGACCCGAGTGCTCGTCGCCCCGGCCGGAACATGGCGGGACGACGGGCACTCGAATGCCGGGACGACGGCGGGGGAGCGGTGCTCAGCCCTGCGACTGGCGGTGAAACAGATACTCCACCAAGGTGATCAGCGATCGCAGGCAGGTGCCCCGGTCCCGCGCGTCCAACGCGGTGAGCGGCGTGCTCGGCTCCAGATCCAGTGCATCGCGGATCTCGGTGAGCGGATAGCGCTCCGAACCCTCGAATTCGTTGACCGCCACCGAATACGGCACCCCGCGCTCCTCGAGCACGGCCAGCACCTCGTCGGCCTTGTCGATGCGCCGGGTGTCTACCAGGACCAGCGCCCCTAGTGCGCCGCGCGACAGTTCCTCCCACAGCGGGACGAACCGGCGCTGTCCGGGGGTGCCGAACAGATACAGCGCCAGTTGCGGATTCAGCGTAATACGGCCGAAATCCATTGCGACGGTGGTGGTCACCTTGCCCGGTAGGCCCGCCATATCGTCGATGCCGACGCTGGCCTCGGTGATCGTCTCCTCCGTGCGCAGGGGTTTGATCTCGGACACGCTGCCCACAAAGGTGGTTTTGCCAACCCCGAAGTTACCGGCCACCAAGAGCTTGACCGACCGGGTCACTGTCTCGGGAACGTAGTCAACAGGGCGATTGGACTGCAGCGCAGGCTCAGACGGCGAGAGCGCGGAGCCCATTGAGTACCTCCTCGAGCAAAGCAAGCTCCGGCACGGCCGGAGCCGGGGCCGGTGTGGAAAGGTGGCCGCTGTCCAACAGGTCGGCGGCCAGGATCTTGATCACCGAGGGTGGCAGATCCAGATAGGCGGCGATCTCGGCGAGGGAGAGCACCCGGCTGCGGCTGCAGACTCCGAGTACCCGGCGCGCGTCGGGACTCGAGGCGGGTGACGGATCCTGCGCCGCCACAACGAGTGTCACCAAATCCAGCTCGCGACTGGGCCGCGATCGACCGCCGGTGCGGACATAGGACCGCACCAGATCGGGGTCGCGCCGGTGCCGACTCATCGCTTAGTGCTGGCGCGGTAGGCTACCGAGCTCGCGGCCGACCCGGCCGGCGAGCTCGTTCATCCGATGGGCAACCAGGCTGACATCGACCTCGGTGGTGGTGGAGACGCCGATGAGGGCGCCTTCGCCGGCCGCGGTGATGAAGATCATGCCGTCGTTGTACTCGGTCATGTTCTGCCGCACCGAATTCGCCGAGCCGCAGAACTCGCCGAGGGCCTTGCCTAGTGACCGTAGTCCGGAGGACGCGGCGGCGAAGCGTTCCGCGTCGTCCAGGGTGATCGCACCGACGTGCGCGATGCGCAGGCCGTCCTCGGACAGCAGGACCGCAAAGCGGACGCCGGGAACGTTGAGGTCCTCGAGCATCCAGGCCAGTTTGTTGCCGTCGGTGACGGCTGTAGCGGGTGTGCCCATCAGGATGTCATCCCTTCGGTGTGTTCGCCGTAAGCGGCGCGGCCGCTCTGGGAACCGCGGTGCCACGCGTCGGCGATCTCAGGGTGTGGCAGTGCGGCGGAATCGGACTCGGGTCCGGCGGATAGGCGAGAGACGCTGGATACCGAGACAGTTCTGCGGCGTCGGCGCGGTAACCCGCCGGGGGTTATGTCGGAAACGGTCGAGGTGGTCATCGGCTCCTGCTTGATGACCGGTTCGTTCTCCTGGAACGGCACCGAGTCCAGGCCTGGCTCCGAATCGCGGGTAGATGACGAATCATGGACGGACACCGGCTCCAGCATAGGCACAGGCTCGCGAATCGGCTCGGGCTGCGGCATCGGTGCGGGGGTGATCGGCTGGGGCGCAACCGGTTCCACGGGTGCCACGGCGGATACGGTGGGCATCATCGGAGCCACGGACGGCACCGCCGTCGGGGGTGAAACCGCGGGGGCGATCGAGTCGGCGGACGGGCGCTCGGTCAGCAGCGACTCGGGCACGAACACCATTGCGCGCATGCCGCCGTAGGCGTTGGGCCCGTCGACGTAGACGCTGAATCCGTACCGTCGCGCCAGGGCCGCCACGCCGGGCAGTCCGACGCGGGGCGCGGGGCCGAGCTGGTGGATATCGATGGCGCGCTCGCCGGCCAGTACCTGGCGGGCCTCCTCCATCTGCTCCGCGTTCATCCGGACGCCCGCGTCGTCGATGATCACGGTGACGCCGTGGTGCCCCTCCTGAAAACCGATGTCCACGAAGGAGGTCGGGGGGGAGTAGCGCAACCCGTTGTCCAGCAGCGTGGCCAGGGTGTGAACCAGCGGCTCGACCGCACGGCTGATGACGGTCCGCTCCAGCTGACCGGACCGCACGCGGGTGTAGTCACGCACGCGGCCGATGGCGCCGCCGACGATATCGGTCAGCGACTGCTGGGGCCAGCGCCGGCCGGGCAGACCGCCACAGACGATGACGTAGGACTGCGCCTGACGAATCATCTGCTGCACGTTGTGGTCGATGATGGTGAGCGTCTCGTAGACGTCGTCGCTGCGGTGCCGGCGCAGTGCCTCGCTGAGCACCTGGCCGACGTCGGCGCCCAGGCTCACGACCGAAGTGCCGAAGGAGCGCACGGCGGCACTGGTCACCTCCTGTGAGGTGGACTGTACATCCGAGCGCGCCTTCTCCACCTCGGCCCGGGCGGCCTCGACCTCGGCGCGACCGGCGGCCTCGGCCCGCGAAACCGCCTGCTGGGTCTCGTAATCGGCCTCACGCCGGACCCGCTCCCGGGTCTCGGCCTGCATCGCGCGCAGATCGCCGATGTACCGCTCGGCCAGCCCGCGCAGCAGCCGCGGGAAGCGCTCTGCCCCGGCGGGCAGATCGACCTGGGCCTCCGCGTGCCGCCCCGCCTCGGCGGCGAAATTCATTGTGCTGGTAACGAAGTATTCGAGCTCGTCCTCGCGGGAGCGTAACTCGCGGGCGGCGGCCTCTGCCCGGGCGTGTTGCTGCGCAGCATAGAACGCCGCGTACACCGCCGCCACGACGGCGACGAGGAGTACTCCGGCGAGGGTCCACGAAATCGTCACGGCAGTAGATTGATTCATCAGTTCCCCAGTCGCCGGGTGCCCGGCCGCCTCGCCTTCCTGAACTTGTCGGCCGCGTTTACCGCGGCCCCGGACTACTCATGCTCTTGTTCCGAAGGGTCACTGATGCCGTGCGCCCATCGGGAAGATCTAGAAATACCTACGGGACAAGTGAATCCACGACCGACACCCACTGGAAATAGGACATCGATCGCTCCATGACCCGACGGGGGCCAACATTAGCAGCCTTTCGGGTCGGTAGCGACCGAACCGTTATAAACTCGACCCGCCGAAAACGCCAGTGGCCCCGGCTGTTTCCAGCCGGGGCCACTATAGGTGCTGCTCGCGAGCTAGCCCTTGTGCGCTTTGACCGCTTCGGTCAGCTGCGGGGCGACATTGAACAGGTCGCCGACAATGCCGTAGTCGCTGATCTCGAAGATCGGCGCCTCTTCGTCCTTGTTGACCGCCACGATGGTCTTGGAGGTCTGCATGCCGGCACGGTGCTGGATGGCGCCGGAGATGCCGAGGGCGACGTACAGCTGCGGGGAGACCGTCTTACCGGTCTGGCCGACCTGGAACTGACCCGGGTAATAACCGGAATCCACCGCCGCGCGCGACGCGCCGACCGCGGCACCGAGCGCGTCGGCCAGCGGCTCGACCACCTTGTGGAAGTTGTCCTCGCTGCCGACGCCGCGGCCGCCGGAGACCACGATCGCGGCCTCGGTGAGCTCGGGGCGGTCGCCGCCGACCACGGGCTCGCGAGAGATCACCTTGGTGACGCCCTCCTCCTGCGCGGGGACCTCGACGGTCACCTTCTCGCCCGCGGCCTGCTGCGGCGCGGCCTCGATGGCGCCCGGACGTACCGAGATGACCGGGACGTCGCCGGTGGCCTTGGCGTCCACGGTGAACGCGCCGCCGAAGATGGAGTGGGCGACCGAGCCGTCGGCCTTGACGTCGATGACGTCGACCAGCAGGCCGGAGCCGATGCGGGCGGCGAGGCGGCCCGACACCTCCTTGCCCTCGGCCGAGGCGGCGACCAGCACGGCGGCGGGGGCGGCCGATTCGGTCAGGCCCGCCAGCACGTCGACCTTCGGGGTGACCAGGAAGCCGTCGACGTCGTCGGACTCGGCGACGTAGATCTTCTCGGCGCCGGCCGCGGCCAGCGCGTCGGCGAGCTTGTCACCGGTGCCGGCGGGGCCGAGCACGACCGCGGCCGGGGTGCCCAGCGTGCGGGCGGCGGTGAGGAGTTCGGTGCTGACCTTCTTGACCGCACCGTCGGCGTGCTCCACGAGCACAAGTACTTCTGCCATTGTCTTTATCTCCTGGGGGTTGCTCGAGGGGCGGGAATCAGATGATCTTCTGGCCGACCAGGTAGGCGGAGATCTGGTTGCCGCCCTCGCCCTCGTCGACGATCTTCTCGCCCGCCGTGCGCGCCGGCTTCGGGGTGACGCCGGAGACGGCGGAGCCCGCGTTCGCGACGCCGACCGTGTCGGGATCCACGCCCAGGTCGGCCAGGGTGAAGGTCTGCACTTCCTTCTTCTTGGCGGCCATGATGCCCTTGAAGGAGGGGAAGCGAGGTTCGTTGATCTTCTCGGTGACCGAGACGATGGCCGGCAGTGTGGCCTCGAGCTTGAACACGCCCTCGTCGGTCTCCCGCTCGCCGGTGATCCGCTCGCCGTCCACGGTCAGCTTGCGCAGATGCGTGAGCTGGGGCAGGCCCAGGTACTCGGCGATGATCGCGGGCACGGCGCCGCCGCGGCCGTCGGTGGCCTCGTTGCCGGCGATGACCAGCTCGATGCCCTCGATCTGGCCGAGCGCGGCCGCGAGCACGTAGGAGGTCTGGACGGCGTCGGAGCCGTGGATCGCATCATCCTTGATGTGGATGGCCTTGTCGGCGCCCATGGACAGCGCCTTGCGGATGGCCTCGGAGGCACGGTCGGGGCCCATGGTGAGCACGGTCACCTCGCCGCCCTGCGCCTCCTTGATCAGCAGGGCCTCTTCGACGGCGCGCTCGTTGATCTCGTCCAGGATGGCGTCGGCGGCCTCCCGGTCGAGGGTGTAGTCACCATCGGTCAGCTTGCGCTCGGACCAGGTGTCGGGAACCTGCTTGATCAGTACGACGATGTTCGGCATTGGTCTTCGTCGACCTCCTGTTCTGGTGGCACGTGAAGTGGGGTCGCACGGGTGTCGTACGTCCACGAAGTAGCTCAGCTCGGGACATTACCCTACGTTAAGTTACTCATGGGTAACTTAGGATGTGATGTTCTGCATCGCCACCTCCGGGCGTCGGTGTGATACGGGCAACCGCTAACGTCGGGTGAATGAGTGAGGCCGTTTCCTCCCAGTCCGATGCCCTCGATCCGCTGCCACTGACCGGCGAGCGGACGGTGCCCGGCATCCCGGAGGAGAACTACTGGTTCCGTCGCCACGAGATCGCCTATGCGCGACTGCTCTCGCGCTGCGCGGGTCGCACGGTGCTGGAGGCCGGATCGGGAGAGGGCTACGGCGCCAGCATGATCAGCGGTGTCGCGGCCCGGGTGATCGGGCTGGACTACGACGCGAGCGCCGTCGAACACGTGCGCGCCGCGTATCCGGGCGTGGAGATGCTCCAGGGGAACCTGGCCGAGCTTCCGCTCGAGGACGGCTCGGTGGATGTCGTGGTGAACTTCCAGGTCATCGAACATCTCTGGGACCAGGCGCAATTCCTGCGCGAATGCCTGCGGGTGCTGGCGCCGGGCGGCGAGCTGCTGATCAGCACGCCGAACCGGATCACGTTCTCGCCGGGCCGCGATACGCCCCTGAACCCCTTCCACACCCGCGAGCTCAACGCTGCGGAGCTGTCGGAGCTGTTGGTGCAGGCGGGATTTCGGGTCGAGGTGATGACCGGCGTGCATCACGGGCCGGAAGTGGTTGCGCTGGACCGCAAGTGGGGCGGATCGATCATCGACGCCCAGATCGAGCGCGCGCTGGCGGGCGAGCCGTGGCCCGCCGACCTGGCCGCGGACGTCGCGGCGGTGCGCACCGAGGACTTCGAGCTGGACCTCGCGCCCACCGACGGCTGGGATCCCCGCATCGATGCGAGCCTGGACCTGGTGGCGATCGCGGTGAAGCCGTGAGTGAGGCAGTACCGGGCCGGTTCACGCTGGTCCTGCATTCGCATCTGCCGTGGCTGGCCCATCACGGCCGGTGGCCGGTGGGTGAGGAATGGTTGTACCAATCCTGGGCCGCCTCCTACATTCCCGTCGCGCGGGTACTGAAAACCCTTGCCGCCGAGGGGCGTTCGCGGCTGCTGAGCTTCGGGATCACTCCGGTGCTGGCCGCCCAGCTGGACGACCCGCACTGCCTGTCGGGGATGCATCACTGGCTCGGCAACTGGCAGCTGCGCGCCGACGAGGCCGCGATGGCGGGCAATCTCGCGCTCGGACGCCGCGAGCACGCCCTGGCCGCGGAGGCGCTGGCCGACTTCGAGGAGCGATGGCGGCACGGCGGGTCGCCGGTGTGGCGCGAGCTGATCGACGCGGGGACGATCGAACTGCTCGGCGGGCCGCTCGCGCACCCGTTCCAGCCGCTGCTGGATCCGCGCCTGCGTGCCTTCGAGCTCACCGAGGGGCTGGCCGATGCCCGGCATCGCTGGGGCCACACCCCCTCGGGCATCTGGGCGCCCGAATGCGGGTTCACCCCGGGCATGGAACGAGGCTATGCCGCGGCGGGTGTGACGCATTTCATGGTCGACGGGCCCGCGCTGCGCGGCGACACCACGCTCGGGCGACCCGTGCACGAGTCGGATGTGGTCGCGTTCGGGCGGGATCTGCAGGTCAGTTACCGGGTGTGGTCGCCCAAGTCGGGGTATCCCGGGCACGGCGCCTATCGCGACTTCCATCATTACGATCACGCCACCGGGCTCAAGCCGTACCGCGTCACGGGCAAGAAGGTCGAGGGGCAGGACAAGGCGCCCTACGACGCCGAGCTGGCCGCGGCGGCGGTGCGCCGCGATGTCGCGGACTTCGTGGAGACGGTGCGCGAGCGGCTGCTGTCCGAATCCGCCCGGATCGGGCGTCCGGCGCTGGTGGTGGCCGCCTTCGACACCGAACTGTTCGGGCACTGGTGGCACGAGGGCCCGCAGTGGCTCGAGCAGGTGCTGCGGGCGCTGCCCGAGGCCGGGGTCACCGTCGGCACGCTCGCCGATGCCCGCGCCGATGGCTATGTGGGAGAACCGGTTCCGCTGGCCGACTCGTCGTGGGGCTCGGGCAAGGACTGGCGGGTGTGGGCCGGGGACCAGGTGCGGGATCTGGTCGAGCTGAACGCGGAGATCGTGCAGTTCGCGCTGGACACGTTGGACAAGCACCGCGCGGATGCGGGTCGCGCCGACGTGCGGGATCCGGTCGCGGACCAGCTGCTGCGGGAGGCCGTCCTCGCGGTCTCCAGCGACTGGGCATTCATGGTCAGCAAGGATTCCGCGGCCGGATACGCGCGCGACCGCGCCCACCAGCACGCGCACGCGGTGCGCGAGATCGCGGCGATGTTGGCGTCCGGTCAGCTAGCCAAAGCACGGCAGTTGGCGGCAGGATGGAGCGCGGCCGACGGGCTGTTCCCGGCGCTGGATGCGCGGCGACTGGGCGTGGGCTCCCCGGACCCGGTATTGCCAATGGAAAACAGGTACCCCGCATGAAGATCTTGATGGTGTCGTGGGAGTACCCGCCGGTCGTGGTCGGTGGGCTGGGCCGGCACGTGCATCACCTGGCCACCGAGTTGGCCGCCGCCGGGAACGAGGTCGTCGTGCTGGCGCGCCGCCCGATGGGCACCGATGCCTCCAGCCATCCCACGTACTCCTATATCGAGGACCGGGTGCTGGTCGTCGCGGTGGCCGAGGATCCGCCCGCCTTCGACTTCGGCGAGGACATGCTCGCCTGGACCCTGGCGATGGGCCATGCGATGGTGCGCGCGGGCGTGGCGCTGAGCAAGCCCGGCATCGCCGAGGGCTGGGCCCCCGATGTGGTGCACGCCCACGACTGGCTGGTCGCGCATCCGGCGATCGCGCTGGCCGAATACTTCGACGTGCCACTGGTTTCCACCATCCACGCCACCGAGGCCGGGCGGCACAGCGGCTGGGTGTCGGGCCGGGTCAACAAGCAGGTGCATTCGGTCGAGTGGTGGCTGGCCAACGAATCCGACGCGCTGATCACGTGCTCGGCCTCGATGCAGGACGAGGTGGAGCGGCTCTACGGCGCCGAGCGGGTGCCGATCCAGGTGATCCGCAACGGAATCGACGTGGCCGCCTGGTCCTTTCGCACCCGCGCGCCGCGCACGGGGCCGCCGCGGCTGCTGTACGTCGGGCGGCTGGAATACGAGAAGGGCGTGCAGGACGCGATCGCGGCGCTGCCGCGGATCCGCCGCGCGCATCCGGGCGCCACGCTGACCGTCGCGGGCGTGGGCACCCAATTCGATTGGCTGCGTGAGCGGGCCCGCACGCACCGGGTGGCGCGGGCGGTGAATTTCGTCGGGCGCCTGGATCACGACGAGCTGCTGGGCTGGTTGCACGGGGCGGATGCCATCGTGCTGCCCAGCCGCTACGAGCCGTTCGGCATCGTGGCGCTGGAGGCGGCCGCGGCGGGAATTCCGCTGGTGACCTCCAGCGCGGGCGGACTGGGCGAGCTGGTGGTGGACGGGGTCACCGGCGCGTCCTTCGAGCCGGCCGATGTCAACGGGCTGGTCGAGGCCGTCTGCGCGGTGCTGGACGATCCGGCCGCGGCCCAGGATCGGGCGTATTCCGCGCGAGAGCGGTTGACGGCCGATTTTGCCTGGGATGTGGTCGCGGCCGAGACAATTCAGGTGTACCAGGCCGCCAAGCGCCGCGTCCGGACGCCGCTGGGCCGTCCCGTTGTCGTGGAACGCCCACTGCCGGAACGGGATCCGAACTCCGACTGAATTCGTCCTCGTCCCGGCGCGCTGTCGGCCGGGATGCCGCGGTGGCTTCCGGCCGAGAGCACACCGCAATGACCGCGTACCCGGAATTCGGTTTCGGACCGATCGCTCACGGGTGTTACCTTCTACTCGATTTCGACATGAGCCGGTCGCGGACCGGTTGCGCGTGGGGAGGATTCGGCAGTGGACAAGCTGCAGTGCGACTGGTGTGGGGTGCAGACGCCGCCCGGCACCGGCCGGACCTGCCCCAGTTGCGGTGCGCCGCTGGACGAGGCGAACAAGGTCAGCGATTCGGGCTGGCGGGAGGCGCCGCGGCTGCGGGACATGACCGAATTCCGGTTCGGCAACAGCACCTGCCAGGTCGAGGGCGAGCTGGTGCCGGTGGCCGAGATCGCGCTGGGCCCAGGCGATCAGGTGTACTACGAGCATCACGTGATGCTGTGGAAGGACGAGCAGGTCCCGATCTTCGCGCTCAACACCGGCGGCGGCATGAAGCGCTCGCTGGCCGGGATGCCGCACGTGATCACCGTGTCCCAGGGGCCGGGCCGGGTGGCGTTCTCCCGGGATTCGCCGGGCGAGCTGGTGGTGCTGCCGATGCATCCGGGTATGGAACTGGACGTGCGTGAGCACGCCTTCCTGCTGGCGTCCGGGAGCATCAACTATTCCTTCGTGCGCATCAAGGGCCTGGCCAACGTCCTGCACGGCGGCAACGGCATGTACATGGACCGCTTCATCACCCAGGGGTATCCCGGGCTGCTGATGCTGCACGGCTACGGCAACGTCTTCGAGCGGATGCTGCGGCCGGGGGAGAAGATCCTGGTCGAGCCGGGCGGATTCCTCTACAAGGACGCCACCGTGCAGATGCAGGCGGTGCCGCAGAACATCAAGGTGGGGCTGTTCGGCCGGTTGTATCTGGCCGAGATGACGGGCCCCGGCCGCGTCGGCATCCAGTCGATGTACGTGCACCACCGGTCCGGGTAGGCCGTGATGAATGCACCCGCCTACACCTGCCTGTTCTGCCGTCAGCCCAGCGATCCCAACGCCCGCACCTGCCCCAATTGCGGTGCGCCGGTGGATATCCAGGCTGCCGTCAGTGCCTCGGGCTGGACCAAGCAGCCCGCGATCCGGGACATGGCCCGGATCCAGTTCGGCCAATCCCGCTGTCAGATCGAGGGAACCCTGCTCCCGGCCGCGGATTTCGCCCTCGCACAGGGTGATTGGATCTACTTTTCGCACCACCACCTGCTTTGGGCCGATCCGAGCGCACAGCTGGACAGGATGAGCCTCAAGGGTGCGTGGAAGCGGATGATGGGCGGGTTGCCGCTGGTCATGATGACCGGCCGCGGGCCCGGGCACATCGCGCTGGCCGGCACCCACGCCGGGGACATCGTCGTGCTGCCGCTGGCGCACAATCAGCGAATGTGGGTGCACGAGCACCGATTCCTGGGGGCCAGCGGCAATATCTCCTACGACTGGGCCAACAACAACGTCTGGTTCGTCACCGGTTCCGGCGACGACCGCAAGACGCACTATCCGCTGGGCATGTTCGGCGACATCTTCACCGCGCAGGGCGGCCCCGGGCTGTTGCTCCTGCACTCGCCGGGCAACACCTTCATTCGCGACCTGGCTCCGGGGCAGAGCCTGCTGGTCAAGCCGTCGGCGCTGTTGTACCGCGATCTGTCGGTGACCGCGCACCTGCACCTGGAATATCCGCACACCCGCGGCCTGGGATGGTGGCGCAGCTTCAGCTATCGGAGCATCTGGCTGCGGCTGGTCGGGCCGGGGCGCGTCGCCGTGCAGTCGGTGTACGTGCCGGAGGAGGAGTCCGAGGCGATCCGCTCGCATTCGCAGGCGACCGTGCGCCGCTGGTGAATCTCGCGGCTGTGCCTATGGCGGCGCTTCCGAGGGGGTGGCATTCTCGCTGCGGCCCAAAATCATCGGGCTGTTCGCCTCGGTGCTGCTGATCGCGGTGATGGCCGCCGGGCTCGCCTCGGGCTCCTACGCCCTGGCGCTGTGGGCCCGCTCGGAGGATACCCTGGCCTCGGTGCTCAACAGCCTGTCCGTGCCGCGCCTCGGAGGTGTACCTCGGCACCGGGCTCACCGTCGGGGTCTCGCTGGCGCTCGTCGTGGTCGGCGCGCGCAGTTTCGCGCGGGAGAACGCCTGAGCGACAGCGGGGTCGGAGCCGCACGCCCCGGGATGTCCCGGGAAAGCGTCGGCAAGGGCCGTCGGCGGCGTCCGCGGCATCGTCGAGTATCTTGCACACTCCGCCGGGCGCGGCGATCACGAGGTCACGATCGGGGATCGGACGGGTGTGAAGATCACGAGCAGGCGTCCGGCAACGAGACTGTTCGGAAACTGGGCGAACTGGGCGCATCGGCGTGGTGAACGTCCGGTGTGACGCTCGTCTCGTTCACCCGACTGGCATCGAAACGACACTCGGCGGTCGCCCCAGGGCCGATTCGGGCTGGCTTCATCAGGACATGGCGACAAAGGCAGTATCAGATACCGCCCTTTTCACTCCGGGGGCGGCCCGCTCGACGCAGCCACAATACTCCCTCGTGGTGTCCTCCGATCTCGAGCACCGTACCGCGGCGCAGCGCCTGCGCTACCAGGTGTTCGCCGGAGAACCGGGCTTCAACATCCCCGAGCGTGCGGACGGGCTGGACGCCGACGTCTTCGACGAGCACTGCGACCACCTGCTGGTGCGCGACGAGCTGACCGATCAGTTCGTCGGCTGCTATCGGATGCTGCCGCCGGACAGGGTCGCGGCGGCCGGGGGTTACTACACGGCCACCGAATTCGACCTCACCGCAATGGATCCCGAGGGGCATCGGATGGTGGAGATGGGCCGGGCGTGTGTGGTACCCGATCATCGCAACGGTTCGGTGCTGACGCTCATGTGGGCGGGCATTCTGCACTACATCCAGCTCACCGGCTACGACTGGGTGATGGGCTGCGTCTCGGTGCCCATGCAGGACAGCCCCGCGGATCCGGCCGGGGTGAACGTGCGCGGTGTGCGGGATCTGTTGCTGTCCAAGCACGCCGGCGATCCGGCGCGGCGTGTGCGCCCGTTGAACCCGGTCGTCGTGGACGGACGCACTCTGGACGAGCTGGAACCGCCCGCGCGGCCGAAACTTCCACCGCTGCTTCGCGGTTACCTGCGCCTGGGTGCGTGGATCTGCGGCGAGCCGGCCCACGATCCCGACTTCGCGGTCGCCGATTTCGTCTGCCTGCTCGGCCTGGACACCATCAACCGCCGCTACCTCGAGCGTTTACAATCCGCCGCCACTGCCATGGATGGGCGGTGAGATCCGGTGCCTGCCTTATCGACTCCGGGTTCCTCGGTCCTGTCCTGTCCGCCCGGCGCGCCCGTGCACGCGTGGATGCCGTCGAGCCCCTGCAGTCCCGGCTGTGTCGAGACGGTCGCGCAGACCGGTGGGCTGCGCGCCGTGGGCCGGGCGATGGGCGTGGTCGGCCTGTTCGTCTCCTTCCCTGCGGTCAATGCACTTACCCCGCGCGGGCGGCGGCACGGTCTGCAACGCGGGTATGCCCGGGCCGTATTACGGTGCTGCGGAATCGGATTGCGCATCGTTGATCAGCGTTTCGGTGACGCCGGTGCACAAAAGCCGCTCGCCTGTGCCGATCCGGCGGGCGATGTGCCGGAGATACGGGCCGCCGGTGAGGGGCAGCTCGTCTCCGGCGCCGCCGATCCCCAGGGCCTGCTGGTCGTCGCCGGACATGTCGGCTGGACCGATGTGATCGCGCTGGCCGCCGTGCAGCCGATGGGCTTCGTGGCCCGTGCCGACCTGATCGAATGGCCACTGCTTGGCCGCCTGGCCCGGTTCATGCGGGTGATCCCCATTGAGCGGGAGCGGCTGCGGCAGCTGCCCGAGGTCATCTCGGCCATCGCCGCGCGCCTGCGCGCCGGTGATCGCGTCACGGTCTTTCCCGAGGGCACCACATGGTGCGGCCGCGCCCACGGCCGCCACCGCCCCGCGCTGTACCAGGCGGCCGTCGACACCGGCGCTGCGGTCCAGCCGATCCGCGTGCGCTACCTCGATCGCGACGGCAATGTGTCCACCGTCCCCGGCTTCGTCGGGACTGACACCTTTCTGGATTCCGTCAGCCGGGTGCTGCACTCCAAGGGCGTGACCGCCGAGATCGTGCTGCTCCCGCGCCAGACTCCCGGGCCGGACCGTCACGACCTTGCCAGACGCTGCGAGCAGGCGATCCGCGGCCCGGAAACGGTCGACATCGACGCCCATGCCACTGCGGTGGGCACCGGTCCGACCCGGGAGATCGTCCAGGACAACGAAATTCGCTCGACGGCGACCGTATCGTGAGGGTGTGACCCACCGTACCCCGCAGCGGAAGAAGCGGCTCAGCCTCGAGCGGGATCACCGGGCCGTCTTCGGTCGGGATCCCGCCTCGCGTAAAGCGCTGCCCAGCAGGCGATCCCAGACCCATCGGGCGAATCGGCAGCGCGCGGACCGGGAGCTGCGCGGCGTGCTGGGTCCGGTCGACGAGGTGCGGGCGGACCGTGCCGAGGAGCGGCTTCGTGGCACGCGGCCCGTGGTGTTCCGCAAGTTCGCAGGCGTGCCACTGGGTGAGTTCGTCCGCGGCAAGATCGACGAGCGGGCCGGCGGGGATCGCATGCGCTGGACCGCTCCCCGATGAGCGCGACTTTCCGGTCCCCGCAGGAGAAGAAGCGGCTCAGCTAGGCCCCCTGACCCGGGCAGGTCCGGCAGGCGGGAGCTACGGAAGCTGCAGGCTTCCGATCACGCCGGCGATCGTGATGCCAGCACTTTGCCAGCGTTGTGGTGGATAGTGCGCGGCGTGGCCGACCGGCCATATCGGACCGAACAGGATCAGTCGATCCCGATCGACCTGTCCAGCCGCCGCACGGTCGACATCGCGCCCAATGCCGTGCTGAAGGAGTACATCGACGCCGGGCACGGCCTGTATCAGAGCCACTACGCCCAGGTGCGTGGTCGTCACCCATGGTGGATGACAGTTGCGGGCCGGCCGCTGGCGGGAGATGCTGACACCCGCTATGGGAACTGAGCTGGTAGCAGGGTGTCAGGTGATAGGTAACCGGGAGTCCGGAGAGTCGTTCGAGGCCACGGACAATGCTCTTCTGCCGATATCGATATTGCGTCACGCTGTGTCGGCCGGACTCCCGCCGGACCGGATCGAGCGCGAGTCGGGCCTGCCCAGTTGGACGGCCGCCGGCGGCGAGGAGTATCGGGTTCCCAGCACGCAGTATCTGCGTGTCTGGGAGGTGGTGGAGCACTGCCTCGACGATCCGAATATCGCCGTGCGGATTGCCGAGCAGTATGTGATCGGCCAGGTCGGTTTGTACGACTACCTTTTCAAGACCGCGCCGACCGTCGGTGCGGGACTGGCTCTGTGTGGTCCGTATGTGGGCGCGATCAGCACGAATTTCCGTTTCGAACCGGGTCCGGAGACCGAGCGCGACGTCAGTTTCGAGGTCACGATGATCAACGGGGACGGTCGCGGGCGGGATCTCGCGATGCAGTGGGCGCTCGCCGCGATCTTCGCCCGCGGCCGGCTGGTCGCCGAGCGGCCGGTGAGCCCGGCTCGGGTCGAATTCCGTCAGGCCGCTCCCCGTGATCATCGCGGACTGGTGAGCGTATTCGGTACCAGCGAGGTCGAATTCGGCGCACCCGCGGACAGGATCACTCTTCGCCGAGCCGACCTGGACGTCCGGCTGGGCACCGCGGACGCGGGTCTCGCCGCGGTGTTGCAACGATACGCGGCCACACTGCCCGGACCACCGCCCCGCGCGACAACCTGGCTCGACCATCTGGCGGCGGTCATCTCCGCTGCCCTGCACGATGATTCGGCCACGATCGACGGCGTGGCCACGCGCATGTTCATGAGTCGGCGCACGCTGCAACGCAAGCTGGCAGCACATGACACGACCTGGCGAGCCGAACTCGAACTCGCCCGCCGCACCCGCTACGAGAACGCGCGGGCGGACGGCGTCCTCACCCGCTCGCGACAGGCCGCGTTGCTCGGCTACAAGGATGTGCGCTCCGCGCGTCGCGCCGTGCAACGTTGGGGCGACTGACTCCATCGCCCGGAATTTGGCACCTTTTGCATTGCGGACGGCACGTTTCGTCCTCCTCGAACGGCCCAGATCACCGCGAGACTTGCCGTGCGAGTGCGATAGCGGCACTCGAGATCTTGGTGAGTGAGGAACATGGTGCAGATAGCACTCCTTGGCGAGGTGCAGGTTTCGGCGGCGGACGGTTCGGTGGTCCGCGTCGGTGGTCCGCGGGTACGGTTGCTGCTGGCATTGCTCGCGCTCGAACCCGGTCGCGCGGTGAGTTGTTCGGCATTGATCGGCACGATCTGGAGTGACAACCCGCCCGCAGATCCAGCGAATGCCTTGCAAACATTGGTGAAACGACTGCGTGCGGTGCTGCCGGACGGCGTCGCGATGGAACACGCGGCAGCGAGCTATCGATTGCTGGTCGATGCCGACAATATCGACATCCATCGGTTCCTCCGCCTGGTGGACGAGGGCACGGCTCAGCTGGCGGCCGGCCGGACCGGAACGGCGGCGCGGACACTCGATGCCGCGCTCCTGCTGTGGCGCGGTCCGGCATTCGCCGACCTGATCGATGTTCCCGATCTCTACTGGCACGCGGACCGATGGAACGAACTGCGGCTCGATGCGGTCGAGGCGCGCGCCGACGCCTACCTGTCCGCGGACCGCGGACAGGAACTCGGTGTATCGCTCGAACACGAACTGCGGATGCATCCGTTGCGGGAATCCTTGGCGGCGAGAGTGATCCGGGCTCTTGCGGCCGGTGGTCAACACAGCCGCGCCCACGAGGTGTTCGCCGCCACCCACAGGCTGCTCCACGCCGAGCTCGGCGTCGTGCCTTCCCCCGAGCTCGTACGCGCCCGGGATGAAATGACCGGCAGCGCCGACGAACCCGGTTCGCGACTGCCCGCGAGGATCACCAGCCTGATCGGGCGTGAGTACGAGGTGGAACAGGTCGCGGCGCAGCTCGACACCGTGCGTGTGCTGACCTTGACCGGTCCGGGAGGCGTCGGGAAAACCAGTCTCGCAGTCGAAGTCGCCACCCGGCTGGCACCGCACTGGTCGGGCGGATGCCGGCTGGTCGAACTGGCCGCGGTCGGCGAATTCGAGCCGATAGCCGGAGCTGTCCTCGCTCAGCTGGGCGATCTCGTTCGTGCCGAGGGCCCGCAGGTCGCACAGGACTCTGCCCTCGGTCGCGTCGCCGCTCGGATCGGCCGCCGAAGCATGGTACTGCTGCTCGACAATTGCGAACATCGGCGCGATGTCGCCACAGCGATCTCGAAGCTGCTGAGCCTGTGCCCGAACCTGACAATCCTCGCGACCAGCAGGCAGCCACTCGGCATCGACGGGGAAACGCTCTTCCCGGTCCGCCCGCTCGCGCTGCCACCCCTCGACTGCGTGCCTGCCGACGTCCTGGAATCCGCTGCGGTGCAATTGTTCCTGGATCGCGCCCGCACGGTACGCCCCGGCTTCGTGCTGGCCGACGACAATGCCGCAACCATCAGCGCCATCTGCCGTCGACTCGACGGTATACCGCTGGCTCTGGAACTCGCCGCCGCCCGCGTCCGGTTCATGACTCCCCAGCAGATTCTGGACCGGCTCTCCGACCGCTTTCGTCTGCTGGTGGGCAATCAGCATGGAGCGGAACGACATCGCTCACTGCATGCGGCGATCCTCGGGAGCTGGAAGACACTCGGCCATCCGGAGCGTCGGCTCGCGCGGGAGCTTGCGACACTGCCGGACGGCACCTCACTCGACACGCTGGAACAATCGTGCACCGGCGATGTGCTCGGGACGCTGGCCTTGCTCGTGAGCCGGTCCTTCGTCGACTTCGATGGCCATCGCTTCCGCATGCTCGAAACAATCCGGGCATTCACGCTCGAGACCGCTCCCGTAGCGCGACGCCCGATCACACGTCCCCTCTCCCCGCGCCGCTCCGGTCGACGGGCGGCGCAGCAGCCTCCGCGTCGTCGGCGCTGTACCACAGGTCTTACCGACCGAAACGAGATCTCGAAAGCGAGCCGAAAATGACGGTCGATCAACTCCCGCAGCGCGCGGGTCGCAGGGAATGGACCGCGCTCGCGGTCCTGATCCTCCCCTTATTGCTGGTGTCCATGGATGTCTCGGTGCTCTACTTCGCGGTGCCCTTCATCGCTCGCGATTTGAATCCGACGGCGACACAACAACTCTGGATTTTCGACATCTACGGATTCGTCCTCGCCGGACTGCTGCTGACGATGGGCGCGGTCGGTGATCGCATCGGGCGGCGGCGACTGCTGCTCATCGGCGCGGCCGGATTCAGCGCGGCCTCCTTCGCCGCCGCCTACGCGCCGAATGCGGAATCTCTCATCGCGGCCCGTGGTGTTCTCGGCATCGCCGGAGCGACACTCATGCCGTCCACATTGGCGCTGATCCGCAACATCTTCGCGCACGACAGCGACCGCGCCAAGGCCATGGCCGTGTGGGCGGGAGTGATGAGCGGCGGCGTGGCCATCGGTCCCATCTCGAGTGGGGCGCTGCTGCAATACTTCTGGTGGGGATCGGTATTTCTGATCAATATCCCGGCCATGGTTCTGCTCCTGATACTGGCACCGCTGCTGCTGCCGGAATTCCGCGGTGCGCGTGGCGGGTCTTTCGACGGAGTCAGCGCAATCCTGTCGCTGGCCGCGGTGATGCCCGCGATCTACGGGATCAAGGAGTGGGCGGCCGACGGATTCACCGTGGCCCGATTGGCCTGCGTGCTGGCCGGCTCGGTGATCGGCGCCCTGTTCGTGCGGCGGCAGCGCAGAGTTCCCGATTCGGTGCTCGATGCGAGTCTGTTCACCCAGCGTGCCTTCACGGTATCGGTGGCCGCACAGCTGCTCGCCATGTTCGCCCTCGTCGGCAACGCCGTTTTCGTCACCCAGTACCTGCAGTCCGTGCTCGGCATGAGCCCCTTCATCTCCGCGCTGTGGAGCCTCGCGCCGGCGGTTCTCGTGGGTGGCGCGGCCCCGTTGGCCGCCGTGCTGGCCCCGAAGCTGGGGGCCGGACCCGTGGTGGCCGCCGGATTCATCATCGCCGCAGCGGGTTTCGCCGTGATGGCCACGATCGGAATGCACGCACTGATCCCGATCCTGATCGGCGCGGGCCTGCTGGGTGCCGGGCTGGTGATCGTGATGACCCTCGTCACCGACCTGGCCGTCGGCACGGTGACCCCGGAGCGCGCCGGCGCGGCGTCCGCGGTGCTGGAGACCGGCGGCGAGCTCGGAGGCGCACTGGGGATCGCGATTCTCGGCAGTATCGGCGCGGCCGTCTATCGCCACCGGGTGGAAACGGCGATCCCGGCGGACCTGCCCGCGCGGGCCGCGCACACCCTGCGCGAAACCCTGGGCGGTGCGGCAGGGGTCGCCTCCGAGCTGCCCGCGCGCATCGGTGACCCGCTGCTGTCCGCCGCGCGCGTCGCGTTCACCGACGGCCTCGACACCATGGCGGCGGTCGGAGCCGTGGTCATGCTTCTCGCCGCACTCGTCTGCGGCCTTCTCCTGCGGCGCGGCCGACCGGCCGGGCCGGACAGTCCTACCGACCAGCATCTCTAAGGAGCATCGCAATGAACATCGCCTTCGGACCGATCTTTCAGGTGGCGTGGGTGGTCCACGACCTCGACTCCGCCGAGAAGGAGCTCGGCGACCGCTACGGCGTCGAGCGTTGGGTGCGGGTGCCGGGCATCCATTTCGGCCCAGAACATTGCCTATTCCACGGCAAGCCGGCGGATTTCACGATCGATTCCTCACTCGGCTATGCGGGTGGGCAGCAGGTGGAACTCATCACTCCGGTGTCCGGAGACAGCCACTACACCGACATGCTCACACGGTCCGGGCCCGGCCTGCACCACATCGCTTGGGTGCCGGAGGATTTCGATGCCGCGTTGACCGCGATCGAGGCGAACGGCACGGATATCGTCGCGCGAGGAGTCTTCCCCGAGATCGGCATGGAGTCGATCTACCTGGACGGCGGGCCGCTGGGCGCGTACATCGAATTGCTGCGCCTGTCCCCACAGGTTCGCGCGATGTTCGACAGCATGGTTCCCGAGGGATACCGCAATCCCTGGCAATGAAATGACCAGTGCACACGTGCTCGGGCCCTTCCGCTGCCCCGTTTTCGCGGCGCTGCCGTCGGCGTGTTGAACTATCCGGCATGCTTGGCTTCATCACTGACACGGCCGGCCGAGCCGGGTTGCGGCTCGCCGACGACCTGCCGGAACCGACACCTGCCGCCGACGAGGTCGTCGTCGAGGTAAAGGCCTACGCGATCAATCACGACGAACGGAACCTGATCGCGCGACGACCCACCGGCTGGCGACCCGGGCAGGACGTCGCCGGTGTGGTGATCCGGGCGGCCGACGACGGCAGTGGGCCCGCGGTGGGAGCCCGGGTCGTGTGCTACATGGACTGGGAGGGCTGGGCCGAGCGCGTTCCCGTCCCCACCCGGCGGGTGGCGGTGCTGCCCGACGCCGTCGGCTTCGAACAGGCGGCATCGCTGCCGATCGCCGGTGTGACCGCCCTGCGTGCCGTCCGGGTGGGCGGCGCGATCCTGGGGCGTGAGGTGCTGGTGACCGGAGCCACCGGCGGCGTCGGCCAGTTCGCCGTGCAATTGGCGGTGGCGGCGGGCGCTCGGGTGACCGCGCAGGTGAGCGGCCCCGGCCGTATCCAGGAAGCCTACGAACTCGGCGCGCACCATGTCGTCACCGATCTCGCCGACGAATCACTCGGCCCGTTCCATCTGGTTCTGGACGGGATCGGTGGACCGCTGCTCGCGCAGGCGATCCGTCGCATGGCTCCGGGCGGCCACCTGGCCTGGTACGGAAACGTCGGTGGCGCAGCCGAATTGACCCTCGCCGACTTCTTCGGCCACGCCGGCGCCTGGAACGCCCACATCGTCGGCTTCATCAGCCCGGTACCCGAGGAAACCCTCGGCGACGACGTCGGCATTCTCGCCGCACTCGTCGCTGACGGCCGCCTGCGACCCCGCATCGGCCTCACCCTCGACTGGACGCGAACCCCGGAAGCTTTCGAGGCTCTCGCCGACCGCACGCTACGCGGCAAAGCGATTCTCACCATTGGACGGTGAAGACCCGCCGATCGCCTGGGGGTCGACGCTCACCGCCTCGGCGTCGCACGCGTCATCGCGGCCGTGTATCAGCACGGTCGCGACGACGCGCGGCGAGATGTGCGGCAACTGCACGGGAAGCCGCGGCTTGAATTCGAGATCCGCATTACGGCCCGAAGTGGAAAAGGGCACTCGCTGCGCCACCTCTACGGCTCGCTGCTGGCCGACGGTGCCTACAGCCTGGCCGACGTCACTCGGCGGATGCGCCACAACACCACCACTCTTGACGTCTACACCCATCTGGTGGACGGCCAGCGGACAGGCGCGCTCTCCCTGGGCGAAGCGTTGCACAGCGGTCTGCGGGAATACCGCAAGACGGTCACCGGGTTACGACTCGTGGGTAAATCGTAGAAAAATCGTAGATCCAGGAGGGATACCCCCACGATGCGCAGGTCAACGGTCGGTTAGGCTTACACGGTCATGAAGTCGGTCTTCCCGGGTGCGGTCGGTGCGGTGCCCCAGACGGTCTACCTCGATCACGCGGCCACCACACCGATGTTCCCTGCCGCCATCGAGGCGATGGCCGCTGCGCTGAGCACGGTCGGCAATGCCTCGTCGCTGCATGGGTCCGGGCGGGCCGCGCGGCGGACCCTCGAGGAGGCGCGGGAGTCGATCGCCGCCGATCTGGGGGCGCGGCCCTCGGAGGTGATCTTCACCTCGGGCGGGACCGAGAGCGACAATCTCGCCCTCAAGGGCATCTACTGGGCGCGCCGCGACGCCAGTCCCACGCGCACCCGGATCCTGGTGAGCGCGATCGAGCATCATGCGGTGCTCGACGCCGCCGAATGGCTCGAACAGCACGAGGGCGCCCGGGTGAGCCTGCTCGAGGTCGACCGTGACGGTGTGGTGTCCCCGCAGACGCTGCGCGCGGCCCTGGAGCGGCACGCCGACGAGGTCGCCCTGATCTCGGTCATGTGGGCCAACAACGAGGTCGGCACCATCGAACCGATCACCGAATTGGCGGCCGTGGCACAGGAATTCGACGTGCCGCTGCATACCGACGCGGTGCAGGCCGCTGCCCAGCTGCCCATCGACTTCGGTGCGAGCGGTGCGGCCGCGGCCAGTTTCGCCGCGCACAAGCTCGGCGGGCCGCACGGCGCGGGCGTGCTACTGCTGGGCCGCCAGGTGCCGTGCGTACCGCTGCTGCACGGCGGCGGGCACGAACGCGATCTGCGCTCGGGGTCCTCCGATGTGCCCGGCGCCGTCGGGCTGGCGACCGCGCTGCGCCAGACGGTGCGGGAAATGGCCGACCGCGCAGTGGAATTGACGCTGTTGCGTGACGAACTGATCGCCGGTGTGCGGGCCGCGGTGCCCGATGCGGTGCTCAACGGTCCCGCGCGCGGGCGGCTGCCCGGCATCGCGCACTTCACCTTCTCCGGCTGCGAGGGCGATTCGCTGCTGATGCTGCTGGATGCCGCCGGGGTCGAGTGCTCCACCGGATCGGCCTGCAACGCCGGGGTTTCCGCTCCCAGCCACGTGCTGCTGGCAATGGGGGCGAACCCGCGCGAGGCCCGGGGATCGCTGCGATTCTCGCTGGGGCACACCACGACCCGAGCCGATATCGACAGAGTGCTCGAGGCGCTGCCGCCGGTGGTGGAGCGGGCTCGGGCGGCAGGATTGGCAAGTATGAAGGGAGGTATGTGATGAGAGTGCTTGCGGCAATGAGCGGCGGCGTGGATTCGGCCGTGGCCGCCGCGCGCGCGGTGGATGCGGGGCACGAGGTGGTCGGCGTGCATCTGGCGCTGTCCGAGGCGCCGGGGACGTTGCGTACCGGCTCCCGCGGCTGCTGCTCCAAGGAGGACGCCGGCGATGCCCGCCGGGCGGCCGATGTGCTCGGCATCCCTTTCTATGTCTGGGATTTCGCGGACCGGTTCAAGCAGGACGTGATCGACGATTTCGTCGCGTCCTATGCGGCGGGTGAGACGCCGAATCCGTGCCTGCGCTGTAACGAGAAGATCAAGTTTTCCGCGCTGGCCGATCGCGCGGTGGCACTGGGCTTCGACGCGGTCGCCACCGGTCACTACGCGCGCCTGGACGACGGCGTGCTGCGCCGCGCGGTCGACGCGGACAAGGATCAATCCTATGTGCTCGCGGTGCTGACCGCCCAGCAGCTTTCGCGCGCGATGTTCCCCATCGGGGACACTCCCAAGCCGCAGATCCGCGCCGAGGCTGCCGAGCGCGGGCTGGCGGTCGCGAACAAACCCGACTCACACGACATCTGCTTCATTCCCTCCGGCGACACCCGTGCGTTCCTGGGCGCCAGGATCGGCATCCGGCCGGGCGCGATCGTCGATTCCGGCGGGCACAAGCTCGGCGATCACGACGGCGTGCACGGCTTCACCATCGGTCAGCGCAAGGGACTCGGGCTGCCCGGCCCCGCCGCGGACGGGCGTCCCCGCTACGTCACCGGGATCGACCCCGACTCGGGAACCGTCCGCGTCGGCGCGGCCGAGGATCTCGACGTGTGGAGCGTGCGGGCGGATCGGGCGATCTGGACCTCCGGTGCGGCGCCCGCCGGCCCCCTCGAGTGCGTCGTGCAGGTGCGCGCGCACGGGGGCACCGCCCCCGCCATCGCCGAGGCCGTGGACGGCGGGCTCGTGGCGCGCCTCCGGGAGCCGTTGACCGGCGTCGCCCGTGGCCAGGCCGTCGTGCTGTACCGGCCGGACACGCTCGGCGACGAGGTGATCGGCAGCGGCACCATCACCGGTACCGGAAACGAGCGGGACGAGGTCGTCGCGACCCGGTCCGCCTCGAACAGCGGCGAGTGAGCCTGTCGGCGGCACTGCTGCGACGGTGTCGCCGGAAAGCCGGAAGTCGTCGCCGTCGCGAGCACGATGGTCGTTCCGCCGTGGGGCGGCTGTCGAATCGGCTGTCCGGAGAATCGCTCCTGCTCCGGGTGATGCGATGATCATCGGATGGTGGCGTATCCGCCTGCGAATCCGGGACGACAACGAGCGAGTGGGGATTGTGCGCTGTGGGTACTGAGGTAAATGGTGAGGTACTGCGCGGCGGCATCGCGACCGGCGTCGGGTCCTGGCCCGGAACCGATCCGCGGGAGGCCGCCGCGACCATCGTCGGCGAGCTGGGCGATCTGGTGCACCTGGTCGAATTGCCAGGGCGGGGTGCCGGTTCGGACATGATCGGGCGAGCGAGCGCGCTGCTGGTCGATCTGCCCTTCGATACGACCACCCGCGGCTACCGCCTCGCGGCGCGGCCGGGAGCGGTGTCTCGGCGCGCCCGCGACCTGTTGCGGACGGATCTCGACGCCCTCGAAGAGGCCTGGGAGGGTGCGGGATTCGCGGGATCGGGCCGCGCGCTCAAGGTGCAGGCCCCGGGTCCGCTGACGTTGGCCGCGCAGGTGGAGCTGGTGGGTGGGCATCGCGTGCTCACGGACTCCGGTGCGGTGCGCGACCTTTCGGAATCGCTGGCCGAGGGCATGACCCGGCACGCCGCCGAAATCGAGTCGAGGCTCGGCGCGAAAGTCGTTGTGCAGTTCGATGAGCCGTCGCTGACCGCGGTGCTGGAAGGATCCCTGAAGGGGACCGATGTGCTCGACACGGTGCGAGCGATTCCCGCGCCCGAGGCGCTGGCCGTGCTGGACCCCGTGATCACCGGTGTGCCGGGGCCGGTCCTGGTGCACACCTGCGCCTCGCGGCCCGCCCTGGGCTTCCTGCGTGGGAGCGCCGCCGCCGCAATCGGTTTCGACCTCGCCACCATCGGCACCGCCGATCTCGACGACATCGGCGAACTCCTG
This sequence comes from Nocardia sp. GP40, assembly GCF_050434125.1. Lineage (NCBI taxonomy): Bacteria > Bacillati > Actinomycetota > Actinomycetes > Mycobacteriales > Nocardiaceae > Nocardia > Nocardia sp. GP40. Next base: position 110,338 of record NZ_JBNPVW010000001.1, read on the forward strand.
GAGGCCGGAAAACAGCTGGCGCTGGGCCTGATTCCGGCGCAAACCCCACCCGGGCCGTTCACCTGGCGCGAGGTTGCCGAACCCGCCGTGCGTCTGGTCGATCGGCTGGGATTCCCGCGCCGCGCCCTGGCCGATCGCGTCCTGGTCACCCCGGCCTGCGGACTCGCGAATGCCCCGCTGTCCTGGGCCCGCCGGGCGTTGACGCTGGCCACCGAAACGGCACGCGCCTTCGCCGACGAACCGGAAGCACTGACGTTCGACTGACTCGAGGCGTAGGTGGCACCGCCGTGCCCACCGGCACCGGGGCAAGTAGCTAGTCCTCAGGAGCCGAAGTAAGGCCGAGCGCCCGGATGGGCGAGGGTCCAGTTGCGGGGCTTGCCGGGTGGGTAGGTCACCGGGATCATCTCGCCGGGGGAGGGCCACCGGTTCACATCCCAGGCATAACGGCCGTACACGGTCTCCCCGGCGACCGACGGGCCCGAAATGGTGCCGGTGATGGTGACGTACTGCTCGCCCTGTGCCGCCGGTCGCGGGCTGACGCCGGTGACGTACAGCGTGCCCGACTCGGCCTGGGCTCCGGCGAAGAACGATCTGCCGCGCCCGCGCCGATACATCGTCAGCATGCTCACCAGCGCGCCGGCGATCACCACGATGAACACGATCTGCAGCAGCATGAACTCCATGCTAGGCGCGCGTGCGGTGGGTGGCGCGTGGCGGGCGCGGCCTTCGGGCCGCTCAGCTCGCGGTCAGCTCGCTGGTCCCCTGTGCTGTGCGGCGCAGCTGCCAGACCGTCGTGCGCCGGGACTGCGAGCGCCCGTTGCCGCGATCGACCAGGGTGCGGTTACGCGTGGTGAAGATCAGCTGGGCCCCACGGGAATTGGTCTCCGGATTCTGGAACAGCTGGATCAGCCGATCCGCCGTGTCACCGGTCAGGTGGGCGTCGATATCGTCCACGGCCAGCACGCGCCCGGTGTCCAGGGCGTCGAGCACGGTGGGCAGCAGCCGCAGCAGGGCCAGGGTCGCGGTGGATTCGTCGGCGATGTCGAAGGGCGTGGCCGAACCCTCGTGCACCAGGCTGAGCCCGGCGCCGCGCCGGGTCACCATGCGGGTGAAGAGGGTATCGCGGGCCGCGCGCAGGTTGCTCAGCTCGCGCTCGAGGCCGACGGGGGACAGACCGTGCGTGCGCTCGAGGTCGGCGGCGCGCGCGGGTGAGGCCAGGCAGGCATCGAGTTCGGTTGCCGCGCCCGCGATCTCGGCATCGAGATCGCGCAGATAATCGGCGTACATCGGATCGTGCTCGGCGATCAAGATGTCCTCGATGCCCAGCTCGGCGGAGCGCAGCAGGGTCAGCAGCCGGGCGGCGTTGTCGGCCGAGCGGGAGATGTGGCTGCTCAGGCGGTGCGCGGTCGTCTGTGCGTCCTGGTGCCCGCGCACCACCTCCAGCTGGGTGGAGAACCAGCGGTACGCGGGCACCAGCGCCTCGGCATACATCTGCCCCGCCAGGCTCAGCAGCAACGCATTCGGGCGTACCAGCGGCGCCAGGGCGCCGATGCCGTAGCGGACCGGCTCGAACATCGGGCCGACGCGGATCTGTTCGCCCTCGCGCTCGTAGACGATCCGCTTGCGATTGTGCGGGTGGCTGTGCAGCCACTCGGCGCAGATGTCGGCGTTGTCCAGGCGGAACCCGTAGCTGTACGGGATGCCCTCGGCGACGAACGTGACGGCGAATTCCGAAGGACGGTCGGCAAATCCGAGGTGCGGGGTGCGCGCCGGCCCGGCATACGGGTCCCAGCCGGTGACCGAGTTCAGCACCGCGTCGCGCATGTGGCCGAGGGCATCGACGAGGCTGGACTTACCGGACGCGGCCGGGCCGTGCACGGCGGTGACCGGCGCGGGGAGTGCCCCGGCTCGGCTGCCGGTCAGTCGCAGCTCCTGCGGTCCGGCCAGCGATCTGTGATTCGTCACCTGAAAACTGCGCAGCACGCGAGTAATCCTGCCGTCCGGGTTGCACGGGGCCGACACCGGGCCGCCGCACCGCCGGCCGCGACGTCCGCGTGTGTTGTCGGAAGCATGCCCTCGAACATTGACAGGCAACCATTTGGATGCCTATCGTGAAATATGCATCCGAATGGTTGCCTATGGAGAGTGGTGAGCAGGTGTGGACGACGAGGCCTATCGGGCGGCGGTCTTCAAGGCGCTGGCCGACGGCAGTCGCCGCCGCCTGCTGGACAGCCTGAACGCGCACAACGGTCAGACCCTGCGGCAGCTGTGCGCCGGCCTCGAGATGACCAGGCAGGCCGTGAGCAAGCATCTCGCGGTGCTGGAGTCGGCCAACCTGGTGAGCACACGCCGCAACGGCCGGGAGAAGCTGCACTACCTCAACGCCGAGCCCATCAACGCCATCGCCGATCGCTGGATCAATCGCTACGACCGTGGCCGGGCGCAGGCCCTGGCCGACCTGAAATCCGTATTGGAGAGTGCCGCAATGACATCGGAGGACACGCACATGACCACCCGTGCCGACACGACCGACGAATTCGTCTACACCACATACATCAGGACCACGCCGGAGCAGTTGTGGCGCGCGCTCACCGAGCCCGAATTCACCCGCCGCTACTGGGGCGCCACCTTCGAGACCGACTGGCGGGCAGGCTCGTCCATGGTCTGGCAGCAGCGCGACTGGACAGGCAGCGATCCGGCGCAGCAGGTGCTGATATCGGAGCCGTATCGGCGGCTGGCCTACACCTGGCACACCTTCGACGCCGCCTTCGGCCGGGAATTCGGTTTCAGCACAGCCGAACTCGCGGCGTTCGCCGCCGAGCCCCGGTCCACGGTGAGCTTCGAGATCGAGCCGCAGGGCGAGGTCGTGAAGCTGACCGTCGTGCACGACGGATTCCCGTACGAGAGCGCGGTACGGCGTTCCATCGGGCAGGGCTGGCCGGGCATCATCGCCGGGCTCAAGACGCTGCTGGAGACGGGCGAGCCTATGCCGCAGCCCGTTCCGGCGCAGAACTGAGGCGCGCGCCGCGCGGTGTATGCGTCCTTCCGCATACACTCGGTCGGGAGCGAAAGGACACCCGATGAAGACACGACTGAACTGCCCCTGCGGGGAATCGATCGTCGGCACCGACGAGGACGATCTGGTCGCCAAGACGCAGGCCCACCTGACCGAGAAGCACCCCGGGCACGACTACTCACGCGACGAGATCCTGTTCATCGCGTACTGATCCGCGCCGCGACCGGCGTGCGGGACAGGCGCGGACATCTCAGGCGATACCCACCGCGTCCAGCCTCAGCAGTCCGCTGACCCGATCTATGAACCCATCGAGGGCGGCCAGGGAGCAATCGTCGCAATGGGTGACGCCCGGGAACTGATCGGATGTCGCGGTGAACGCCCCACGTTGGCGGGACCAGTGGACCTGGATCGCAGACAACCGGATCCGTCGGTCGAACTTGTTCATCGGACCACCTCGGCATTGGGGGGTGCGGCCAGTTTTCCTACTTTTGCGCAGAATTTCCTCCCAGGGGAGGGCCGAAGGTCCCGACCGGCACAAGCCGTCCAGTTCGTTCGGCAACCGCCTCCTGACGAGGGCATTCGGCAGGGCGGGCAGCTGGGGATTCGAACGGCGTCGGCGTCGTTCGGTGTCCAGGGGGCTGGTTTTGTGGTGCTCAGTCGATGCGAATGCCGGACAGGGCGCGCTCCGCCTCGGCGGCCAGGGCGGCGACGACCTCGGCGCCCGAGTCCACGCGGGTGACCCGGTCGACGGCCTGACCGGCCCACACCGGCGCGGCGTCGAGATCCACCCGCGCCATGGCCTCGGTGAACTCCCGCTGGGTGCCCAGATCGGCGCGTAACTCCTCGTCGCGCCCGCGCCAGGTATCCAGGAATGCATTACGCAGGGTGCGGGCCGGATAACGATGCGGCCAGGCCGAACCACGGGCGATATCGAGGGTGCGGTTCGTTTCGGTGTCCTCGCCGTGGGCGTTCACCAGTGCCTGGCGGACCTTCGGGTCGACGAGGGACTCCGCGGTGGCCTGAAACCGCGTGCCGATCATCGCCCCCGCCGCGCCCAGCGTCAGGACCGCTGCCAGCGCCCGGCCGTCCGCTATGCCACCCGCGGCGAGCACCGGTACCGGGCCGGCGAGATCGACGATCGTCGGCACGAAAGACAGTGTGCCCGTGCCGTTCTCGCCCATGTGCCCGCCCGCGTCGGAACCCTGGGCGACGATGATGTCGGCGCCGAGATCCAGCGCGCGGCGGGCGGAGTCCACATCGCTCACCTGCAGGATCAGCAGCGCGTCCGAGGCGTGGATCCGATCGGTGAACGGCGTGGGGTCGCCGAACGACAGCAGCACCGCCGCGGGCCGGAATTCCAGGGCCCGCGCGATCGCCGCCTCCCGCACCCCCCACGTGAGAAATCCGACACCCCATGGCCTTTCGGTGCCGGCGGCGGCCAGACGCAGCTCCGGCTCGAGCCAGCCGAGATCGCCGTGGCCGCCGCCGACCAGTCCGAGCCCGCCTCCCTCGGACACCGCCGCGGCGAGCGCGCCACCGGCCTCGCCCCCCATCGGGGCCGAGGCGATCGGGTGCCGGATCGACAGGGCGTCGGTGAATGCGGTGCGCAGTGTCATGGCTCGATACTGCCAGGTGTGGGGAGCCGGGACCCCCGCCGGCGGGACGGGGTCAGTCGCAGGAGCCGGTGCCGGCCTTGCGGATGCCCGCCACGGCATCGGTCTGCTGCTGGCTGGTCAGCACCTTCCACTCCGGGCCGTTCTTGAAGCCGTTAACCACGGTCTCGGGATCGCGCGCCGAGGCGGGCAGGCTCTTGTCGGAGAAGATCTTGACCATCGCCTTGCATTCGGACATGTACACCGCCGAGTGGGTGTTCGCGCCGTCCGAACTGCTCGAAGACGCATCGGATTTCGAGGAACCATTGCATCCCGCGAGGACGGCGGTGCACGCCAGGACGGCGAGGGGCAACCCGAGGCGCTTGACCAACGAAGTCATGAACCAACCTAAATCTGATGTGCGGGAAGTACTCTGATCCCTCCCCAATTGCCAAGGGATGGTATCGGTCCCGCGAATTGCCGACAAACCTATTTCAGAGGGAGCGGCTGTGGACGAAGACACGTTCCTCGAAACGACCTCCGACGCACTGTCTTCGCTGTCCGCGGTCACCGCAACCATGCCCCGCACGGTCGTATCACGCAGTGTGCCGGGCAGATCGCCGTGGCCGCATCGTGCTTCGCGCACGCCATCCTCGCGGCGCGCGGGGAATGGGTGACCAACGAGAAGACGCTGCTCGCCCGAGCCCGGTTGAGCGGGGTTGACGGGGAGATCGAGGCGATGACGCACGACGATATATCCGCGGCGATCGCGCGGGTGCGTGCGCTGAGCGAGGCCGAACTCGGGAAGTTCTGGAACTGCTCGGAGTCGGACGCGCTCTGACCGGGGCTCACCGTCCATCGGCGAGATATACGAAATCTCTCGGGAAATTCGGGCATGTGCCTGGATGTGTCGTGGAACACTTCCGGACGGCGGAAGATATGTTCCGCATCAAGAGAGGAAGTGGGCCATGAGGCGTTTCGCATGGCAACTTGCACGGCATCGGGGCGCGGCGAGCCCGCAGCGCCCCGAGGATGCGAAATATCCGGCCGGGCAGCTCGTCGCGTACGGCATGCAGCACATTCTCACCATGTACGGCGGGGTGATCGCGCCGCCGCTGATCGTCGGCGGCGCCGCCGGGCTGTCCGCGGCCGAGATGGGGCTGCTGGTCACCGCCGGATTGTTCGTCGCGGGCCTGGCCACCCTGCTGCAGACCCTCGGTGTCGGGCCCTTCGGCAGCCGGCTGCCGATCGTGCAGGGCGTGTCCTTCGCGAGCGTGTCGACGATGGTGGCGATCTCGCATGCGGGCGGGCTGCGCGAGGTGTTCGGCTCGGTGATGGTCGCGGGGGTCATCGGGCTGCTGCTGTCCTCGTTCTTCGCGCAGCTGGTGCGGCTGTTCCCGGCGGTGGTGACGGGCTCGATCATCACCGTGATCGGCATGTCGCTGATGCCGGTCGCGTTCGGCTGGGCGATGGGTAACAACCCCGGCAAGCCCGGCTACGGATCCATGGCCAATATCGGTTTCGCGGGTCTGACCCTGCTGATCATCCTGGTGATCAGCCGCCTGTTCCAGGGCGCGATCTCGCGGCTGTCGATCCTGATCGGGCTGGTCGCGGGCACGATTGTCGCGGCGACCGCGGGGCACGCGGACTTCTCCGCGGTGCGCACCGCGCGCCTGGTCGCGCCCCCGCAGCTGTTCCACTTCGGCTCGCCGCGCTTCGATGTGGGTGCGATCGTGGCGATGACGATCGTCATCGTGGTCATCATGACCGAGACCACGGCCGACATCCTCGCGATCGGCGAGGTCGTGGGCACCGAGGTCGATGCCAGGCGGGTGGCGGACGGGCTGCGCGCCGATATGGCCTGCACCGCGGTGGCGCCGGTATTCGGCTCGTTCCCGTGCAGCGCGTTCGCGCAGAACGTCGGTCTGGTGGCACTGACCGGTATCAAGAGCAGGTTCGTGGTCGCCACCGGCGGGCTCATTCTGGTGCTGCTCGGGCTGCTGCCGGTGGTCGGGGCGGTGGTGTCGGGTATCCCGTATCCGGTGCTGGGCGGCGCGGGACTGGTGTTGTTCGGATCGGTTGCGGCCAGCGGGATTCGCACGCTGTCGCGCGTGAACTATCAGGACAACCTGAACATGGTGATCGTGGCCGTCGCGATCGGCGTCGGCATGATTCCCATTGCGGCGCCGAAGTTCTGGGATGCGTTTCCGGACAAGGTCGGAGTGGTGCTGAACTCCGGGATCAGCGCCACGGCCATCGTCGCGGTCGTGCTGAATGTGGCATTCAACGAGTGGAAATTCGGGAAGCGAACGGGCGCTTCGGTTTTCGCGGCGGCCGAGGACAATCGCGATCGGTTCGGCGAGCGGATCGACGACGACATCGAGCCCTGAGGGATATCCGGCCGCCGCTGAGGGGCTTTCGGTCCCGAATTCAATGTCGGTACCGAGAGCTGCGGCGGCCGAGCGTATTCCGGCTCAGGGCAGCATGCCGTACACGTGCGTGGGCCGGATGCGGGCGATCAGCCGGCGGTCGGCGACCATGGCGCGCCGGTAGTCGTCCCAGTCCGGGTGCTCGCCCGACAGGCCGCGGTAGTAGGCGATGAGCTCGGCGACGGTCGCGTCGTCGGGCTCGGCGGCGACCGGGGTCAGCTCCACCTCGCCCTCGATCACCGCGTACGCCCAGAAGTCCGGCCGGGTGATGTGCAGCGCGGCCCACGGCTCACGCCGCAGATTGAAATATTTGGCCCGGTCGGCCGTGATCGAGATCCGAAACAGGTCGTCCTCGGCGAGCCAGTAGGAGACGTTGGAGAGCTGCGGGCGGCCGTTCCTGCGCAGGGTGGTGAGCACCGAGCGGGTGTGCGCGCGGGCGAAATCGAGTGCTGCGGCGAGTTCCATACGCAGTGCAACCTGGCTTCCGCGGTCCGTGTTCCGGTCGCGGGGCGTGTGCGTCGGCGGTCCGCGTGCGCGCATGCCGAGGGCACGGCGAAATGTCGGCGAGGGACGATATGGTTCGAGTCGTGAGTGAGCTGGCGAGGGAATCGACGACACCGGGTGCGGTCGGTGCGGCCACCGCGGAGGTGCGGTTGCGGTGGCAGCGGCTGGCCGAGGAGGTCCGCGAGCACCAGTTCCGCTACTACGTACGGGACGCACCGATCATCTCCGACGGCGAGTTCGACGCGCTGTTCCAGGAGTTGCTGGGGCTCGAGCGGGAACATCCGGATCTGCGCACTCCCGATTCGCCGACCCAGCTGGTCGGCGGCGGATTCGCGACCGATTTCACCGCCGTCGATCATCTCGAGCGCATGTTGTCGCTGGACAACGTGTTCGACGCGGAGGACATGCGCGCCTGGATCTCTCGGGTCGAGGCCGAGACCGGCCCGGACATTCACTTCGTCTGCGAGGTGAAGATCGACGGCGTCGCGCTCAACCTCGTCTACGAGGACGGCCGCCTGGTGCGCGGGGCCACCCGCGGCGATGGGCGCACCGGCGAGGATGTCACGCTCAATGCCCGCACCATCGAGGACATCCCCGCCGAACTCGCAGCCACCGCCGAATTCCCGGTCCCCAAGCTGCTCGAGGTGCGCGGCGAGGTGTACTTCCGGCTGGAGGACTTCGAAAACCTGAATGTCGCCATGGTTGCCGAGGGCAGGGCGCCGTACGCGAATCCGCGCAACACGGCCGCGGGATCGCTGCGGCAGAAGGATCCGGCGGTCACCGCGCAGCGGCGGCTGCGGATGATCTGCCACGGCTTCGGCCGGATGGAGGGTTTCAGCCCGGCCTCGCAGTACGAGGCGTACCGCGCCCTGGCGGCGTGGGGGCTGCCGGTCTCCGCGCACACGGTGCGGGTGCAGGGCGCCGATGCGGTGCTGGCCCGGGTCGCGTACTGGGGCGAGCACCGCCACGACATCGAGCACGAGATCGACGGCCAGGTCGTCAAGGTCGACGAGATCTCCCTGCAGCGCCGGCTCGGCGCCACCTCCCGCGCCCCGCGCTGGGCCATCGCGTACAAGTACCCGCCGGAGGAGGCGACCACCAGGCTGCTGGACATCCAGGTCAATGTCGGGCGTACCGGCCGGGTCACCCCGTTCGCGGTGATGGAGCCGGTCAGCATCGCGGGCTCGACCGTCGCCATGGCCACCCTGCACAACGCCGCAGAGGTGGTGCGCAAGGGCGTGCTGATCGGCGACACGGTGACCATCCGCAAGGCCGGCGATGTCATTCCCGAGGTGCTGGGGCCCGTGGTGGACGCGCGCGACGGCACCGAGCGTGCCTTCGTGATGCCCACTCGCTGTCCCGAATGCGGCACCGAGCTCGCCCCGGCCAAGGAGGGGGACGCCGACATCCGCTGCCCGAATCAGCGGTACTGCCCCGCGCAGCTGCGCGAGCGGGTGTTCCACATGGCCGGGCGCGGCGCGTTCGACATCGAGGCGCTCGGTTACGAGGCCGCGATCGACCTGCTCAAATCCGGCGTGCTCACCGACGAGGGTGATCTGTTCGATCTGTCCGAGGAAAAGCTGCTCGGCACAACGCTTTTCGTCAACAAGGACGGCAGCCTGTCCGCCAACGGCCGCCGCCTGCTGCAGAATCTCGATGCGGCGAAGGATCGCCCGTTGTGGCGGGTGCTGGTGGCGCTGTCCATCCGGCACGTCGGGCCCACCGCGGCCCGCGCGCTGGCCTCGGAATTCGGCAGCATGGACCGCATCGAGGCCGCCTCGGACCAGGAGCTGGCCGATGTCGACGGCGTCGGCCCGACCATCGCGGCCGCGTTGCTCGAATGGTTCACCGTCGATTGGCATCGCACCATCGTCGAGAAGTGGCGCGCGGCGGGCGTGCGGATGCGGGACGAGCGCGACGCCTCCATCGAGCGCAATCTCGAGGGCATGTCCATCGTGGTCACCGGTTCGCTGCAGGGCTTTTCGCGCGACGAGGCCAAGGAGGCGATCCTGGTGCGCGGCGGCAAGGCGGCCGGATCGGTCTCCAAGAAAACCGCCTTCGTCGTCATCGGCGATGCGCCCGGTACCAAGGCGGCCAAGGCCGAGGAACTGGGCGTGCCGATCCTGGACGAGGACGGGTTCCGCCGACTGCTCGAGGAGGGACCCGAGGCCCTCACGCCGCCCCAGGCCGGCGAGGGTGGGGAGTAGCGCCGCGCGCGACGGTGGTATGCATGGCGGGGTCGAGTATCGGTGAGGTGAGGGTGTGAGCGGAGCGGAGCGGAGTGAACCGATGTGCCAGCGCGCTGTGCGCACGGCGGAGCCGAGCGCTAGCGAGGTGGAGTCGTGAGCAGGAATTTCGAGATTCGCCCGGCGCGCGAGACGGAGTACGCCGCGATCGGTGCGCTGACCGTCGAGATCTATGTCGGTGAGGGGCATGTGGATCCGGAGAGCCCGTACGTTGCCGAACTGTCCGACACCGCCACCCGGGCGAGGTCGGCGGATGTCCTGGTCGCCGCGCGCGACGGTGAGGTGCTCGGCTCGGTCACCATCGCGCGTCCGCGGACTCCCTTCTCCGATATAGCCCGCACGGGCGAACTCGAATTCCGGATGCTCGCCGTCGGCAAGCGCGCCCGCGGCGCCGGAGTCGGTGCGGCCCTTGTGCATACCGTGATCGACACGGCCCGGGCCGATGGCTTCGCTGCCGTGGTCCTGACGACCATGCCTCTCATGGCCGATGCCCGCCGCATGTACGAGCGGCTGGGCTTCGTCCATGTGCCGGAACGGGATTGGGTGACCGATGCGGGTAAACCGCTGACGGTGATGCGGCTGCCCATAGGCGACACATCAGCGGTGTCGACGGCCCGCCCGGCGTAGGCGAGCGGCCGTCGCCGGGGTGTGCCGGCGGCGAGCCGCTAGCCGAGCACCGTGGCGACGATGCCGGAGAGGTAACCCAGGCGTGCGATTTCGGACGGGCGGAACTCCGGGCCGCCGGGTCGGCCGAGCATGAGTACCTTGCTGGTGCTGCCGAGCGGGGCGGCTGCCAGCTTGGTGTCCATGTCCTTCCAGATCTGGGGCACCCAGTCGGCCTCGCCGTCGAGGGACATCGGCTTCTCCAGCGGCATCCAGGGGGCCGTGGCCGCCTGGGTCTCTGGTGCGCTCTGGCTGCCCACCACCCGGAAGGCGCCCTGCGGGCCGATGTCGAGCACGGTGCTCCAGCCGACGCGCAGCACCCGCGGCACGCCGTCGACGAGCACCTGCAGCCGGTCGTCGCGGGCGCTGGCCACCTGGTCGATCAGCTCGAGTTCCCGGTGCGTGTCCAGCACGCCGGAATACGGCCGGAGGGAATCGACGCGGATGTCCTCGATCGATTCGGCGGCGGTGATCAACGTATCCGGCAGTGCGCCCGGGGTCACCTCCACGACGATGTCGTCGATCGCGTAACCAGCGCCGCGTTCGACGACATCGAGCGAGAGGATATCCGCGCCTACCGACCCCAGGGCGAGGGCCAGCGATCCGAGACTTCCTGGGCGATCCGGAAGTTGCACGCGGAGCAAAAATGACACGTGCGTTCCTTCTTCCTGTGCGACCGAGACTTTCGGACGGGTACCCGAGCCTGGCCATCTTTACACTCGCGATGTGGGGTACACGAACCGATACATTCGCGGTGACGTATTCCACTGGCATTGTCGGCCGAATCCGGTCGTTCGTGCCACCCGAACCAGGGGTGACTTTGAGCGGTCAACCCGGTGTCCGGCGGCGGACCGGCTCCTGTGCGTGCCGTTGGTGGCAGACTCGCTAGGCTGAACCTGCCGAACCTTATTGAACCCGCCCGCCGAAAGGGGTCCCGCGGTGCCCGCCATCTCCCGCGACGAGGTCGCACACCTCGCCCGGTTGTCCAGGCTCGCCCTGACCGATGAAGAGCTCGACCTGTATGCGGGTCAGCTGGATTCGATCCTGAGCCACGTCCAGGTGATCTCCCAGGTCGCCGCCGACGTCCCGGCCACCGCGTCGCCGAATCCGACCACGAACGTGACCCGCCCCGATGTGCCGGTGGCGTGCTTGAGCCCCGAGCAGGCGCTGTCGGGCGCGCCCGCGGTGGACGAGCAGCGGTTCCTGGTTCCCCAGATCCTGGGAGAGGCCGAATGACCGAGCTGACCCGGCTGTCGGCGGCCGAACTGGCCGAGAAGATCCACTCGCGCGAGGTCTCCTCGGTGCAGGTCACCGAGGCGCATCTGCAGCGCATCGCGGAGGTCGACGGCGAGCTCAACGCGTTCCTGCACGTCGCGGGCGAGCAGGCGTTGCTCACCGCGGCCGAGGTGGACCGGGCGATCGCGGCCGGGACCGTCGCCTCGCCGCTGGCGGGTGTTCCGCTGGCGCTCAAGGACGTCTTCACCACCACCGACATGCCCACCACCTGCGGATCGAAGATCCTCGAGGGCTGGGTATCGCCGTACGACGCGACGGTGACCGCCAAGCTCCGCGCGGCCGGCATCCCGATCGTCGGCAAGACCAATATGGACGAGTTCGCGATGGGCTCGTCGACGGAGAACTCCGCGTACGGCCCGACCCGCAACCCGTGGGACACCGAGCGCATTCCCGGCGGATCGGGCGGCGGTTCGGCGGCCGCGCTCGCCTCGTACCAGGCGCCGCTGGCCATCGGCACCGACACCGGCGGATCCATCCGCCAGCCCGCCGCGGTCACCGCGACCGTCGGCACCAAGCCCACCTACGGCACGGTGTCGCGGTACGGACTCGTCGCGTGCGCGTCGTCGCTGGACCAGGGCGGCCCGTGCGGCCGCACGGTGCTCGACACGGCCCTGCTGCACGAGGTGATCGCGGGCTACGATCCGCGCGATTCCACCTCGCGCAATGTGCCCGTCCCCGATGTCGTCGCCGCGGCCCGGCAGGGGGCGCAGGGCGATCTGCGCGGCCTGAAGGTCGGCGTGGTGAAGGAGCTGCATTCGGACAGCTACCAGCCGGGCGTCATCGCTTCCTTCGACGCGGCCGTGGCCGCGCTGAAGGATCTCGGCGCGGACGTCGTCGAGGTGTCGTGCCCGAACTTCGAGCACGCGCTGCCCGCCTACTACCTGATCCTGCCGAGCGAGGTGTCCTCGAACCTGGCGCGATTCGACGCGATGCGCTACGGCCTGCGGGTCGCCGACGACGGTCGCCACAGCGCGGAACAGGTGATGGCGGCCACGCGGGAGGCCGGGTTCGGCCCGGAGGTCAAGCGCCGCATCATGATCGGCACCTACGCGCTCTCGGCCGGCTACTACGACGCCTTCTACGGTCAGGCGCTCAAGGTGCGCACCCTGATCGCGCAGGACTTCGACCGGGCCTACGAGCAGGTGGATGTGCTGGTGTCGCCCACCAGCCCGTTCACCCCGTGGAAGCTGGGGGAGAAGGTCAACGATCCGCTGGCGATGTACCTGTCGGACCTGTGCACGCTGCCGACCAACCTGGCCGGTCACTGCGCGATGTCGGTCCCGTCGGGGCTGAGTAAGGACGACGGACTGCCGGTCGGGTTGCAGATCATGGCGCCCGCACTGGCCGACGATCGGCTGTATCGGGTGGGTGCGGCGTACGAGGCCGCCCGCGGACCGATCGCCTAGAGACACAACACGACAGGGAACGCCGGGACGCAGGTCCCGGCGTTCCTGTTGTGTGTGGTGTGCGCCGAGGTTCCCCGGGGCTGTGCGCAACTGCGCGAAAGTGCGCTGTCCACAGGTGGATACGCATGTGAATAGGGCCCTTCCGATATTGCCGGGTGTGCGCAAACTGTGTTGGCAAGTTGTGGGCAACTTTTTGAGAATCCGGTCGTGACGGCGCGAATTCGGTTGTCCCCATGGGTGGACAGCTATGTGAACGGCCGCCGGGTGAGATGTGCGAGTTGTCAACAGCCGCCCAACGCGGTGCCCTGATCGATGCCGTATCGGTGCCCGTGGCCGGGCGGTGTGGACAGGGCCGACAGCAGATCCGCGCTGGTCTGGACGAATGTGACGAACGGGACCCATTGTGGGTGTGGGGCATCCGGGCGCACGCCGGTGAGATCGGGTGCCCGCCACAGCAGTTCGGGCGACCACTGCACCACCGGATCGGACGAATTGGCCAGAACCGTCGCGCCGGAGCGATGTACACGATCGGCCGGCGGGCCCGCCCACAGCGCCGCGCAGGCGCGGCGCCGCTGATCGGCGTCGTCGGTGAACACCGCGCTGCCCGCGGTCGCACCGAGGCTCTGCCCGTATATGTACAGGTGCGGTGGATGTTTCAGCCCGGACAGGCGGTGTTCGAGCGCGCTGAACAAGGCCCGTTGGGATAGCTCGGCCGTTCGGCGGTCGAACAGGAAACTCACCCAGCTCGGGGTGTCGGTGTATTGCAGGGCGACCATCGCCACGTCGCCACCGAACCGCCGGCTCATCCCGGTCGCCGCGTTCGCGTCGACCCAACCCGAGCCGGTCGGCACCATGACCACGATATTTCCCCGGCTCAGCCCGCCCGAGTGCTCCAGCTCGCGCATCGCCAGGGCGACACGGGAATCCAGGTCCGGCGCCGATTCCAGGCCGGCATACACCCGGATCGCGCGGCCGGGCCCGGACATGAATCTGCGGCCCTCGCTACCCAGGGACGACCAGTTCATCGCCGGTCCGGTCCGGTCCGCCGCCGTCAAGGAGACAGCCTGCGGCCCAGTGGGATCGGCCGCGGCCCGCGCGGGGCGCTGCGACCCGGTCAGCGTGGGCAGCAGGGCCAGGGGCACCGCGAGCGCCGCGATCAGCGCCACGGTGAGGCCGCGGGCCCGGCGCACTCGGCGTGTCGCCCACCGTATTCCGCCGCACACGCCGATCAGGGTGGCCGCGACCAGGGTCGCGCCGACTGCGCATTCCAGCCAGTAGAGAAGGCCGGCGTGCGGGAAGCCCATGGCCGTCCGCAACCGGTTCTGCCACCGCCAGGCCTGCGCCACGGCGGCGGCCACGACCAGCGCGCAGCCGGCCAGGATCGGGATCCGCAGCCGCCGATCGGGATCGAATGGGCCACGTCGCAGCAGCATTCGCAGCAGGCCGCCGACTCCGACTGCGAGCGCGACGAGCACCCCGGTGAGCAATCCCTGTGCGGTCGGTGTGCGCGGCAGCAGACCGGGCGCGAGCGAGACGGCGACGCCGAGAGTGACCGCGATCGCGGCGCCGGTGCCCGGGCGGCGAGGTGCGGCCGTTTCCAGCTCATCATTGTCGGAGCCGTGCTCGGAAGAGTCTGCCAATACTCTGGTCATCGAAAGTTCCTGTAATCGTGACGAATACGACGTTTCATGCGTGCGCGGCAGCCGTGCGACCGCCCGGGAGCGACCGGCCCGATCCGCTCCTGCAGCGGTCATCGCTGGTACTTCCGACTCGCGCCGGAGGCCGTGACGCGCTGGCGCTTGCGGCGCACGAGTTCCACCATGAGCAGGGCCAGCGCCGCGAGCACCAGGGATGCGGGTGCGCCGACGGCCAGCAGTTGGTGGCCGAGCCGCTTGCCGGACAGCCGGGCGCCGAACAGGTACTCGGGCCGGGGCGCCGCATAGTTCTGGCGGCGCGAGTTCAGGTCCACCGCGGTACTCGCGACACTCGCCATGACCTGGCAACGTCCCTGGTCCAGGCCGTGCCGGTGATCGCAGGCCGCATGCATGCGCCGGTCCAGCACGGCGTCGACGGCCTGCCGCGCCCACGGGCCCAGCGGCCGGCCGCGATCGTCGGCGTAGCGCAACATGTCGTAGCCGAGGTCGTGCGCCCGGCACGCGGTGACGAATTCGGCGGGGAGTGGCACGGGGGACGAGCAGGCGCCCAACGGATCCACCAGCAATCCGCCGCGGACCACCGGCCGATACCCGTGCTCCGCGGCGAACCCCGCCGGAATCTCCACCGCCGCCGGATGCGCTCCGGTCAGCTCCACCACCGCGGCCCGCGCCGCCGGATCCTCGCCACCACCACCCGACGTCGCAGCCGAAACCGGTTGTGCCACCGCGAGAACCGACACCGCGGCGACCGCCGCCACGAATGCCCCCGCCCACCACCGGCCCGCCCGTCCGCCCTGCTCGGGCTCGGACCCTGTCGACGGCGCGGGCGATGGTCCGGGCACGTGGTGAAACGCCGCGCCGGTGTCGCCAGGCGCCGCCACATCGCCGTCGGATTCTCGCGTGCTCTCGGTGAACTCGCACTCGTCCGGCAATTGCCTGACATGCTCCCTGGATTCGCACTCGGTGCCGCGCCGTGTATCGGGTGCGGATCTGTCGGCCGAGCGCGATTGCCGAGCGACGTGATCGGCGACATCCTCGGCGGTGACCGCCCCTTCCTCGGCTGCGGAGGCCGACCAGACAGCGTTCGGGGACTCGCACCCGGGACGGGGCGCGTCCGTGCGACACGGGGGCCGGTGAGTGGGGACAGGGTCGGCGGGTGGGACCGGGATGGGGGACTCACTCATGGTGCCGACGGTAGGAATCGGCGACGGAATCGGGCCTCACGCTGGGGATCTGTTCGTGGGCGGGTGTGGCGGGGGAGGCGTTGGCGCACCCCGTACCGGGGTAGGGGGTGGGAATTCACCCGGGGGTATGACGGCGGGGGCGCGCTCGGATTCCTACTGTCTTAGGTATGGCTCGGATGACGCGCTCGGCGCGGACGGTGGCACGCACGGCACGTGACCCGCGGCAGGCGCAGCAGGCATTCGATGTGGTCGTCGGCGTCGTGACCGCGATCCTGTTCGCGGTGGCGTGGCCGACGCTGCACATCACCCATCAGGTGCCCGCGGCCGCGCAGCCGTTCATCGCCGGGCTCGCGGTGTTCCCGCTGGTGCTCATACGCGTGAATCCGGCCCTAGGATGGGCGATCTCGGCGGGCTCGGCACTGCTGATCGCCCTGGCGATCCCGCATCAGCCGAACAACCACCTGCCGTTCCAGGTCGTGCACATCCTGGTGCTCTTCCCGCTGCTGTTCGCCGTCGCGATCCGCGCGCAGATGCAGATCGTGGTGGTGGCCTGGGTGTCCTCCTCGCTGCTGTTCGCCACCACGATGGCCGCCACCGGCGATTCGTTCGCCTCCTCGGCCTTCGGCTGGCCGATCGCGATGACCGGACTGGTGCTGTTCGGGCTGCTGGTGCGCTGGCTCGTGCTCTCGCGGCGGGCACTGGTCGAACAGGAGGAGGTCAACGAGCTCGAGCGGGCGCGCCGGGCGGTGCTCGAGGAGAAGGCCCGCATCGCCCGCGACCTGCACGACGTCGTCGCGCATCACATGTCGATGGTCGTGGTGCAGGCGCAGACCGCGCCCTATCGGGTCGAGGGCGTCTCACCGGCGGCGCGAGCGGAATTCGAGTCGATCGGCGCGTCCGCGCGCGAGGCACTCAACGAGATCCGCAGCATGCTGGGGGTTTTGCGCAGCGACGGACAGTTGCCCGATCATGCGCCCCAGCCTGCGGCGGCCGATGTGCTCGCGTTACTCGAAGGTGTGCGTCGCGCCGGCGTGCCGATCGACTGGTCGATCGACGGTGTGCTGCACGACATTCCGGACACCATCGGTCTGGCGTTGTATCGCATTGTGCAGGAGTCGCTGTCGAACGCGTCGCGCCATGCGCCGGGCGCGCCGGTTCACACGAGCATGGCGGTGCGCGTCGGCATCGTGGAGCTGGTGGTCACCAATGGCCCTGGTACGAGCGGAATCCGGGATTGTCCCGAGGCCGATACCGCGCCCGGCACGGCCGACGGATCGGCGAACGGTACGGGCATTTCGGGCATGCGCGCCCGTGCGGAGGCCATCGGCGGCACCCTCACCGCGAGCCCCACGACGGAGGGTGGTTTCCGGGTGCGCACGTTGTTGCCCCTGGCCCAGGCGTCGTCGAACGATGCCATCGCCGCTGCGGTCAAACCACCGGCCCTGCCGTAACGTACGCACCTTGGCATCCGCGACGGTCGCCGATGCCGTTGCTGGATTTCCACACTGCGTCGATGTCGACGCAGGCCGACCCTTGGTCCGCCGTGCGTGCTGTTGGCGCTCGGGTCGGTGGAGCGCGCGATGTGTGTCGGGAGGTGAGCGGTCGCGCGCACCGGAGCGCGACCGCCGCTGGTCCGACGCGCGTGCCGGTGTGCGTTGTACCGGCTCGCGACCCCGCACCGGAACTGGTGCGGCGGATCGGGCGCACACATGCGAGACTCGTGGCGATGCTCACCTACATCCAAGCCATCGTGATCGGCGCGTTGCAAGGCGTGACCGAGTTGTTCCCCATCTCCAGCCTCGGCCACTCCGTGCTGGTCCCGGCGTGGGTCGGCGGCACGTGGGAGAAGCTGGTCACCGACGGCGATGCCAAGAACGGCACGCCGTATCTGGCGTTCGTGGTCGCCCTGCACGTCGCGACGGCGCTGGCCCTGCTCGGGTACTACTGGCGCGATTGGCGCGACATCATCATCGGATTCGTCCAGACGCTGCGTACCCGCCGCATCGAGACCTCCGCGCAGCGGCTGGCATGGCTCATCGTCGTCGCCACCATTCCCGTCGGCCTGCTGGGCCTGGCGCTGGAACATCCGCTGCGCACCCTGTTCGCCACACCCATCTACGCGAGCATCTTCCTCATGCTCAACGGCGTGGTGCTGATCGTGGGCGAGGGCATGAAGCGGCGCAATGCGCCGTCGCTGGCCGAATACGGGCGCCGGTTCGCCGAGGCGGAGGATCGGGCCGCGCGCCGACACGGCGACTACGACGAGTACGACGAGTACGACGGCTACGACGAGTACGACGACGTCCACGAGGAGACCCACCTGGCCTCGGACGAGCGGCTCGCGGCCCTGAGCGTGAAGGACGCGCTCGGCATCGGCCTGGCCCAGTCCGGCGCGCTGCTGGCCGGATTCAGCCGCTCGGGCCTGACGATGGTCGGCGGGCTGATGCGCGGCCTGGATCACGAGGACACCGCGAAGTTCGCCTTCCTGCTCGCCACCCCGGTCATTCTGGCCGCGGGTGTGCTGAAGATGCCGGAGCTGTTGGGGCATCAGGGCGACGGTATCCGCGGGCAGGCGCTGGTCGGTGCGATCGTCGCCGGTGCGGCCGCCTGGCTGGCGGTGCGATTCCTGGAGCGGTTCTTCAAGACTCGCACCATGCTGCCGTTCGCGGTGTACTGCCTGATCGCGGGGCTGTTGTCGGTCATCAAGTTTGCCGTGTGAGGCGGGCGTGCCCATCACCGTCTTGATCGCCGACGACCAGGCGATGGTCCGGCAGGGCTTCGGGGCGCTGCTGGCCGCGCAGTCCGATATCAGCGTCGTCGGGGACGCGCCCAACGGCCGGGTCGCGGTCACCGAGGCCAAACGCCTGCGCCCCGATGTGGTGCTGATGGACGTGCGTATGCCGGAGATGAACGGCCTGGACGCCGCCCGGGCCATCCTCGCGGCCGGATTCGACCCGCCCGTGCGGGTGCTGATGCTCACCACCTTCGACATCGACGACTACGTCTACGAGGCATTGAGTCTGGGCGCCAGCGGATTCCTGCTCAAGGACGCTCCCGCCGACGAATTGGTCCGGGCGGTGCGTGTCGTGTCCGAGGGGCAGGCGCTGCTGGCCCCGACCGTCACCCGAAGGCTCATCGCCGATGTCACCCGCCGCCGTGCCCGGCCCAAGCCGTCCCCGGCGCTGGACTCGCTCACCCCGCGCGAACGTGAGGTGCTCGAGCTCATCGCGCGGGGGATGTCCAACGCCGAGATCGCCAAGGCCCTATTCGTCGCCGAGCAGACCGTGAAAACCCATGTATCGAAGGTGTTTTCGAAGCTGGATCTGCGCGACCGCGCGCAGGCGGTGGTGCTGGCCTACGAATCGGGCCTGGTGACGCCGGGCTGAGCAGGTCGGGTTCGAGTAGGATCGCGTGACGCGATGAGCCACCGCTGGAAGGGGATCGTGAGTTGTTGCGCAGCGGTGACGTGTTCGCCGGTTTCACGATCGAGCACCTGGTCGGGCAGGGCGGCATGGGGTCGGTCTACCTGGCGCGCCATCCGCGGCTACAGCGACAGACCGCGCTGAAACTGCTGAACCGAGAACTGTTCGCCGATAAGGAGATCCGCGCCCGCTTCGAACGCGAGGCCAATCTGGTCGCCCAGCTCGATCATCCGAACATCGTGGAGGTCTACGACCGCGGGATCGAGGACGAACAGCTGTGGATCAGCATGCAGTACGTCGACGGTGTGGATGCGGCCACGGTGAATCCGCTGACGCTGCCGCCGGCGCGGGCGGTCCAGATCATCGAGGGTGTCGCGGCCGCACTGGATTACGCGCACGGCAACGGGGTGCTGCACCGGGATGTGAAGCCCGCCAACATTCTGCTGGGTCGCGCCGTGGGTGGCAAGGGGGAGCGGGTCTACCTCACCGACTTCGGCATCGCGCGGCTGCGGGAGGACTCCACCCATCTCACCCAGGACGGGATGTTCACCGCCACACTGGCCTACGCCTCGCCGGAGCAGATGACCGGTTCGCCGCTGGACAATCGCTCGGACCAGTATGCGCTGGGTTGTGCGCTGTACTGGCTGCTGTGTGGAGCGGGGCCCTTCGATTCGGAGGATGCCAACGAGCTCATCCACGGGCATCTGCAACTGCCGGTGCCGCCGATCAGCGCGCGGCGCGCGGGACTGAATCCGGCGATGGATCTCGTGCTGGCCCGGTCGATGGCCAAGCGAGCGGCGGACCGATTCGCCACCTGCTCGGAGTTCGCGGCCGCGGCGAAACACGCTCTGACGGCGCCGAAGCCGGCGGCGCTGCCGGTGCCCGGCGGGGGATATCCGGGCATGCCGGTGGGCGCGGCCGCGCCGCAGAGTGCGCCGCCGCTGGCGCCGGGCGCCCCGCTCAACGGTCACGTGAATCCGGCCGTGCCGCCGCAACTTCCCAATCAGCCTGTGCCTCAGGCGCCGTCGTCCGTCCCCCCGGTTCCGCCGGCCGCACCGCCGCTGCTGTCCCCGAACCCCACCGGATTTCCTCCGAATTCTGTTTTGCTGCAACGTCATAGAAGACGATCGTCGAGTGCGCTGCTATGGGCGGTACTCGGCGTGGTGGCCGTACTGGTCGTGGTCGTTGCGGGACTCTTCATGCTGTCGGGTGGTTCGCCGCACCGGACCACGGGCGTGAATCCCGGTCTGCGGCAGAGCGGTCTGGCCACCGATGCTGCCCGGCCGACGGGGGGCGCACCACCCTCGGCGACCTCCGTCCCCGGCCAGCAGGATCCGGTCGCCGCGATTGCGCGGTACTTCCCGACGCTGCTGCCGCAGGGGGATTCGAGCTCCGGTGACGCGTATCAGGGCCGGGTCGCCTGCGAGCGCAGCACCCAGGGGCAACCCGGAAAGGTGCTGCAGACCGGCGGCCGGACCCGGCGCAGTGGTCCACTGGCCCAGGCGAATTGGCTCGGCGCGTGGGAATGCACCTCGCGTCAGACCTCGCTCGGCTACGCGATCGTGGTGTTCGATACCGCCGCGAACGCCCGGGCCGCGCTGGCCGCGGTGCCGCCGAACAGCACCGCGTCCGGTAGCAAGGGCGACAGCAGCTACACCCAGCGCAGCTGGGCCGAGTCCGACGACGAGCACGCCGAGACCGCCGAGATGGTGGTCAGCTTCGACGCCGATCCGTCCCGCGCCACCGCGGTGCTGTACGCCTACGACAGCGGTTCGGCGGAGCCGGGCTCGGACACCCCGCCGCACGAGGTGCTGGCGCAGTGGTGGGACAAGACCCCGCTGTAGGCGCCGGAATCCCGATCGTCCACCGCCGCCGGATCGTCATGTGACAGTGTGGACACTCATGATCGGCGCACAGGGCATGAGGATGCGGTGGCGGCCGGAGGCGGGGCGGCTGGTGACGTTGATGGCGGTGGCCTTCGGGCTCACCGTCGTGATCACCCGGCTGTACCTGATGGCCTCGGGATACCCGAAGATCGGCGGGGGCACCTATCACATCGCCCACGCCCTGTTCGGCGGCCTGCTGCTGGTCATCTCCGTCCTGCTGCTGCTGATGTCCTCGGGCCGGCGGGCGATGATCTGGGCGGCGCTGCTGTCCGGCGTCGGGCTGGGTCTGTTCATCGACGAGGTGGGCAAGTTCATCACCTCCAACAACAACTATTTCTTCCCGCTGGCCGCGCCGATCATCTATCTGGTGTTCCTGCTGACCGTCGCGGTCGCGCGGACCTCGGCGCACCGCACGGCCCGCTCACCGGAGCAGGCGCTGGGCGCGGTCACCCAGGAGGTGGGCCAGTTCGTCGGCACCCGCCTGACCTCCCAGCGCCGCGAGCTGCTGCTGGCCGAGCTGCGCGCGGTGGACATCGAGGGGTGCGGTCCGCAGCAGCGCGAACTCCACGCGGCGCTGACCAACTACGTGCGGGCGGTGTCCTGTGATGTCGCGCCGACCGTCGGCGGGCGCCTGGCTCGCCTCGGTGTCCGGTTCGAGAACCGCTTCCTGCCGCTGCCCGCGCTGCGCGTCGTGCTGATCGCGGTGCTGATCGCGCACGCGATCTGGTCGCTGCTGCGCTTGATCCTGGCGGGTGTCGTGATCGCCGGATGGCATTCGCGCTGGCCGCAGCTGAACCACCTGCTCGACGTCACCCAGGGCCACGGCTGGAAGTCGATGGTGGGGCTGTCGATCGCCGCCGTGGCCGAGGCCGCGGTGGGCATCGGCTGCGCGGCCGCCGCGGTGGCGTGGCTGCGCGGGCACGAGGAGACCGCGCTGCGGCTGGGCATCTGGTCGGATGTCGTCTCGCTGACCGTGGTCAACGTGCTGGCCAGTTACTTCAGCCAGTTCCTCACGGTGTTCACCGCGATCGCGGAGGCGGTGCTGCTGTGGGCGCTGGTGCGGTACCGCAGCCGCCGGATGGAGCAGGCCGGCTCGACGGACGCGGGACCGGCTGGTGCAGTATCGGCGCCGTCCGGCGCGGCGATGCCGTAGCGATCGGCCGATACGGCTCAGCCGAAGAAGGCGGCCGCTTCCTGATACCTGTTGGTGGGCACAAGCTTCAGCTGTTTGGTGGCCTCCGACAGCGGCACCAGGTTGATGTCGTTGCCGTGCAGCGCCACCATCTGCCCGAACTGGCCGTCGTGCACGGCCTCGGTGGCGTGCACGCCGAAACGGGTCGCCAGCACCCGGTCGTAGGCAGTCGGGGTGCCGCCGCGCTGCACGTGCCCGAGCACGGTGGTACGCACCTCCTTGCCGATGCGGCGCTCGATCTCCACGCCCAGCTGGTGCGCCACCCCGGTGAACCGCTCGTGCCCGTATTCGTCGATGCCGCCCTGCCGCAGCGCGAAGGATCCCTCGGCGGGCTTCGCGCCCTCGGCAACGACGCAGATGAAGTGTGAATCCCCACGCTGGAAGCGGCGTTTGATCAGCGTGCACACCTCGTCGACGTCGAAGGGCACCTCGGGCACCAGCGTCAGGTGGGCGCCGGAGGCGATGCCGGCGTTCATCGCGATCCAGCCCGCGTGCCGGCCCATGATCTCCACCAGCATGACGCGCTGATGCGATTCGGCGGTGGTGTGCAACCGGTCGATGGCGTCGGTGGCGATGGTGACGGCGGTGTCGTGCCCGAACGTGGTGTCGGTGCAGTCGATGTCGTTGTCGATGGTCTTGGGCACCCCGACGACCGGTACGCCCTCATCGGCGAGCCAGCTGGCCGCGGTCAGGGTGCCCTCGCCGCCGATCGGGATGAGCGCGTCGATGCCGTTGTCGTCCAGGGTCTGCCTGATCCGGCCGAGTCCCTCGCGCAGGACGTCCGGATTGGTGCGCGCCGTGCCGAGCATGGTGCCGCCCTTGGTGAGCAGGCGGTCGGTGCGGTCGTCGTTGAGGATCTGGATCTTGCGATCCTCCAGTAGGCCGCGCCACCCGTCCTGGAAGCCGACGATCGCGTCGCCGTACCGGCCGTTCGCGGTGCGGACGACGGCTCGGATGACCGCGTTCAGTCCTGGGCAGTCTCCGCCTCCGGTCAAGACTCCGATGCGCATGCCGCCCATCATGCCGTCATTGCCGTGACGGCGAGGATTCGGGTCCGTGAACAGTCGGTGCCGGGCCCTGTGGGCTCAATGTCCCGTTTGGCATTTCCCGGCCGGCAGGTCGCCCAGATGCTTGACGATCAGGGGCGCGATCTTGGTCAGCATCGCCTCGCCGTCGTCGAGGCCGCCCGAGTTCGCCTGCGCGGCAACGGCGACCGCCATCTGACCGTTGGGTGTCTGGACCAGCCCGAGCTGGCGGACCAGATAGTTGCCCGCCTGATCGGGACCCCACCCGCCCTTGTAGGACGCGTTGTCGACATGGCCCAGGCCCCACTGCTGGCTGGACACCACCTTGCCCATCAGATCGGTCACCGTGCCGGCATTGGGCAGGCAGGGCAGGCGCGAGGCGAACCGCACCTGATCGGTGAGGGCCCAGGTGGCCTGGCCGAAGGCAGAGTAGTCCGCTCGTGCGCGGTTCGCGGGCACCTGGGTGGTGGTATCGCCGCCCTGGCGCAGAATCGCAGCGACCTGCGCGGCGGCCTGATCGGGCGTGCCGAGGGACTGCCACAGCTGATCGGCGGCGCTGTTGTCGGATTCGGTGATCGCCGCGGAGAGCTCGTAGCCGGGCGTGTTGCTGTCGCTGTGCAGCGTCGCGAGGGCCAGCGGAATCTTCATCGTCGACCAGGCCGGGCCGGTCTTCCAGTCGCCCATGGTCGCTACGACATTGCCGCCCGCGGCCATGATCGCCATCCCGGCGTGGCCGCCCAGCGTCGGCAGCAGCGTGGCGAAGTCCGCGGCCAGCGTGCCCGGCATCGCGACGACCGCGCCCGGGGCCGCGTTGACGGGCCGCGACAACACCCCCGCCGTGTCGTCCTGCGGAGGCTTGGCCGAACATCCCACGCAGGCCGCGACGGTCAGGGCGAGCCCGCACACCGCCGCGATGAGGCGTCCGCCGCGCCTGCCCAGCGTTCCCGCTACGTACACCCGGCTATCCTCCAGCTTTCGCGCGGTGGCTCGTGCACGGGCCACCGGTTGGTCGAGGAATTCTGTGCCGTCGTGGTCCTGCGGTCAACCGGAGCGACCGAAGGTGTCCTATTTGTGACGAACGGCGAGCCATGTCCGGCGGTGCTCAGTACAGGTACACCATCGCGCCGTCGCCGCCGGTGCAGGTGATCAGCCGACCGGTCGCCGTGCAGCTCAGCGTGTATGACTTCCCGGTGGCAGGACTGACAGCGACCACCGACGAGGGTGTGGCGGTACCGGATTCGGAGGACTCGGCCGCATAGGCCTTGCGAACCGCCTCGGCGAATCCGCAGGTCGTTCCCGAGCCCACGGCCGACTTGGTATACGGGGTCTCCGTGGACGAGGTGGATCGGCAGACGGTTGCCCCAGCCGGCGGGGTCTTGCGGGCGGCGCTGGTGGTGGTGTCCGCGGCCGAGGTCACCGGCGCGCCGGCGGGGCCGGTGGTCGCGACGACCGGTGCGGCGGTGGAGACGTTGGCGGCGCCGGTGGTGGTGCTGCCGCCGGGCTTGCCCAGCACCTGCCATCCGATCACCGCCGCGCCTACGGCCACGGCGATGCCGAGGACGCTGAGTACGACCGGCAGCGCCACCGAGCGCTTGGCCGGCGGCTTCTTGTCCTCGGCCGTGCCGTATTCGCCCTCCGCGTACTCGTATTCGCCCTCGGCGCCGGCGTATTCGCCCTCGGCGTACTCGTATTCGCCCTCCGCGGAGCCGTATTCGTGCTGGGCGTATCCGTATTCGCCCGCGGCGCCGTGGTACTCGCCTTCGGCGTAGGCATATTCGCCCTCGGCGGCGTATTCGGCCTCCGAATAGCCGTACTCGCCTGTGCCGGAGGCATGTTCGTACCCGGCGTGGTCATAGCCCTCGGCCGAGTTGTAGGCGCGCGCCGAATGCGGCTCCTCCTGATACTCGTTCAGGGGGTATCCGCCGTGCTCGTACCGGCCGTGCTCGTCGCCCCGGTCGTATTCGCCGTAGGCGTCCGGTTCGGCGCGCATGTAGGTGGTCTCGTCGCCGGATTCGGACCGGTAGACGTCGTTTCGCCCGGGGCCGGCAGTGCCCGGCGACGGAAGCAGTTCGGTCCGCGGTGACGTGTCGCGCGGTTTACGCTGCGGCAGGGCCGGCGACTGCGGCGGCAGATCGAGTCCCCGCGTCGACGGATTCTGCTCGGACGCGGGCAGATTCAGCCCCTGCACCGGCATCTTCGTCGTCTGCGGGGATACGCCGGGGGCCGGCGTGACCGCCCGGGGCGTCGATGCTGCCTGATCCCGCGCGGTTTCCCGCGTCGGCAGGGGGGTGAACTGAAATTCCTCGCGACGCACCTGCGTCGCGTCCGTGGGCGTGATCACCGGCAGATCGCTGCCGGTGTCCCGGTCCTCCGGGGAGGGCGGTGCGATGATCCGCAGCGAGCCGGTGGTGGTGTAACTGCGCTGTACAGCGGCGCCCGGAGTGTCGTCGGAGGATTCCGTGGACGGCACCGGTCCCCGGGGCATGGCACCGGCCGGCGAATCGGTCGTCGATGCGGGTGCGCCCGGGTAGTTCCGCTCGGCGCCGGGTGACGGAGCACCGGAACGCATGACCGTCGTCGGGGAGCCGGGCATCGGATCGGCGGACCGCGGCTGTTCCGGCGGCGCTTCCCCGCGCGGCTGGAACTGGGCCGCGATTGTCGGGCCCTGCGGCCCGAACGGCTGGAATGTCGTGGTCTCGGGCACCGGGGGCGGCGCACCCGGTCCGGGCGCGAGCCGGGACGGCGCCGGGGCCTCGTGCTCCGGCTCGGGCACGTATTCCCGTGTGGTGGGCTCGGATCCGGCGGTCAGCCCCACCGCCGCCCGCGCGGCGCCCGCGAATTCCCCGGTGCTGGCGAAGCGATCGGCGGGCGATTTGGACATGGCGTGCGCGATCACCGCGTCCAGCGCCTCCGGGATGTCCGGCCGGTACAGGCTGGGCCGCGGGGGCGGATCGGACAGATGCGATCGGATCAGCGTGCTGACGTTCTGCACCGCGAAGGGCGTTGCGCCGGTGAGGCATTCGAACAGCACACAGGCCAGCGAGTAGGTGTCCGCGCGCCCGGTAATCGGGCCGGAGTCGAAGCGCTCGGGGGCCATGTAGGTGTACGAACCGGCGGTGATGCCCACCATGGTGGTCGAGCTGTCGCCCTCGCTGCGGGCGATGCCGAAATCGGTCAGAAATGCGAAATCGGTCGGCGTGACAAGGACATTGGCGGGTTTCACGTCGCGATGCACCAGCCCGGCGGCGTGCGCGGCGTCCAGGGCGGCGCCCACCTGCGCGACGATGTGCACGGCGCGTTCGGGATCCATCGCGCCCTGGCGGCGCAGCAGCGCGCGCAGATCGTCTCCCCGGATGAGGCGCATGTCGAGATAGAGCGTGCCCTCGATCT
This sequence comes from Nocardia sp. GP40, assembly GCF_050434125.1. Classification (NCBI taxonomy): domain Bacteria; kingdom Bacillati; phylum Actinomycetota; class Actinomycetes; order Mycobacteriales; family Nocardiaceae; genus Nocardia; species Nocardia sp. GP40. Next base: position 137,244 of record NZ_JBNPVW010000001.1, read on the forward strand.
CGCCCGAGCGATTGATCGGGACGATGTGCGGATCGGCGATGCGCGTCGCGGCATGGGATTCGCGGCGGAATCGCTCGCGGTAGGTCGGATCCTGCGCCAGCTCCGCAGGCAGCAACTTCAGGGCAACCACGCGATCGTTGTGCGTGTCGTACGCCTCGTAGACCTCGCCCATGCCGCCGCGGCCGATGAGTGAGCGCAGCTCGTACGGGCCGAATCTGCTCCCGGCTCGTGATCGCGTCGCGTTCACCCGTGAAACCTCCACTCCCTGGGCAGGGTGTGACACCGGTGCCCGGCTGCCGCACCGGGATTGCCTGCCCCTCTATCGAGACGATTCTCCGGGTGTTACCACGCCGTGGTCAAACGCGAAGACGATCGCCGCCGCCCGGTCGCGTAACCCGAGCTTGCCGAAAATGTGCCCTACGTGGCTCTTTACGGTCACCTCGGAGATACCCAGCTCCGCGGCGATCTCGGTGTTGACCCGCCCGCGGCCGATCCGCTGCAGCACCTCGAGTTCGCGCGCGGTCAGCTCGTCCAGGCGGCTGCGGCCGCCGGCGGGGGTCGGGCGGACCGTTCGGTAGGCCGACAGCACCCGTCCGGTGACCGACGGATCGAGCCACGAGCCGCCGTCGGCGACGGTGCGCACCGCGCGGATCAGATCCTCGGCGGGGGAGTCCTTCAGGATGAACCCCGCCGCGCCCGCCCGCAGTGCGCCAGAAAGTAGCTGATCGTCGTCGAAAGTGGTCAGCACGAGCACCGGGGGCGCGTCGGCGCGGGCCCGCAGGGTGCGGGTGGCGTCGATTCCGCCGAGGCGTTTCATCCGCAGATCCATCAGCACCACATCGGCGGGCTGGGCGGCCAGGGCCGCGGGCACCTCGTCGCCGTCGGCGCACTCGGTGACGTGGAATCCGTCGCGCCGGCGCAGGATTCGGCGCAGGCCGCCGCGCACCAGTTCCTGATCGTCGACCACCAGCACGACGACGACGTCGTCCCCGGTCTCCTCGGCGTTCGTCGGGGTAGCCGGGATCACATGCCCTCCTGGAGCTTTCGAGTAACGGAGCTGAATGCCTCGCGCACGATGCGCAGTGGGGCGTCCGGTGCGGGGCTCCCGCACGGCAGAACCGGGCGGGCAGCGGCGATCGGGAATCCGGCGCGCACCTCCCACCCGCCCCGGTTCGGTCCCGCGGTGAGGGTGCCGCCGATGAGAGTGGCGCGCTGGCGCATTCCCGGCAGACCCATGCCCCGCCCGCGGCGCACCGGCGCGGGGTCGTCGATCGTGTTGGTCACCAGGACGGTGACCTCGCTGTCGGTCACCTCGATGCGCAGGGTGGCCGCGGCATCGGGGGCGTGCTTGGCGATGTTGGCGAGGGATTCCTGGCTGATCCGGAACAGCGCCAGGCCCGTCGTCGCGGAGACCGCGCGGGTGTCGCCGGAGAGTGAGAAGTCGACGTTCAGCCCGGCGCGGCCGAAATCCTCGGCCAGATCCTCGATGTCGTCGAGTGTCGGCTCGGGGGTCAGGCTGGACGGGCGCTGGTCGAGCAGGCCCACCGTCTGACGGATATCGGCCATGGCCTGGCGACCCAGGCGTTCGGCGTCGGCGAGCGCGTCGATGGCCTCGTCCACGTCGCGGTCGGTCTGCAGGGAGTGCCGGGCCGCGGTCAGGTGCAGCAGCGTGATGCTCAGCGAATGCGCGATCACGTCGTGCACCTCGCGGGCGATGCGGTGACGTTCGGCGTCGGCGGCCTGCGCGGCGCGGATCTCCTGGTTCTCCCGCTCCTGATAGAGATACAGCCGCTGGTACTGCATCATGATGCCGACCAGGGTGCCGAGAATGACGCCGACGATGTAGAAGGGCAGCGCATCGATCGTGTACCCGACCGCCTGGAACACGACCAGCTCGGCTATCGCGATACCGGTGAAGGGCAGGCTGATGCGTTTCGGAGCGATCGCCGCGATCTCGCCGGTGATGACGAACAGCACCGAGGGCGAGGCGTCCAGCGGCACGGGTTGCAGCAGGAACAGGCCCTGGGCCACCAGTCCGACCGTGGCCAGCGCCACCGGCCGGGGCAGGGCCCCGAACAGTGTCATCACCGGGAACGTGAAGCTCACCAGGATCATCGCGAGGATCGGGACAGCGGTGGGAAAGTAGTGACTGCGCTGCACCGTGCCGGTGAGAGCGGCCACCGCCGCCCCCAGGTCGGCGACGATGATCACCGCCGGAGGGTAGTCGAACGGCAGCTCCTCCAGGTGCCGTATGAAGGTGCCGTACGGATCGCGGTGGAAGTCGATTACGCGCTGGCGGGCGTGCCGCCAGCCGGTGACCACCTTCCAGGCCGCATACACCAGCAGCCCGCCGCAGGCCGCGAACACTATGACCCGGATCACCTCCATATGACCAGGCTAGCGACCGCCTACTCCCTGGTACATCGTTCCCGGAGCGGGCGCGCTCTCCTACCGGGGGCGGAGACCGGCGGGGAACAACTCACGCCCTCGGCACGAGGTTTCCGGACCGCGGCGTCCGTAGCGTCGTTGGCACAGCACCGACGGCGAAACAGGGAAGGGGTGGGTGCGATGTCATGGACCGATCACCACAGCCGAACCGAGATCCTGCACGAGGTCCTGGCCCGGGCGGCCGTCGATCCGGCGGCTCCGGGCCTGTTCGAGGAACTTCCGGATTGTGAACGATTGTTCGGCGGGCCCGCGGGCGTGCTTGCTGCGCTACGGTACCGCTGGAACAACCATGTACATGCGAAGTTGGATATGGCTCTGCTGCAAGGACAGTCTCCGGCGGAGGCATATCTCGAACTGGCCGCCGAACAGCCCACGCTGCGGGCGCTACTCGACGTCCAGGACGCCCCGCGTCCGCATGAACGGATGGCGCTGGCGAGCTGATTCGGCAAGAAGGGCACCGCATGTTGGAACTGACCGACGTCGTGAAGGAATACCGGGTGGGGCAGCAGCGTGTGCGCGCCCTGGACGGCATCAGCCTGAGTATCGGCGCGGGTGAGTTCGCCTCGATCGTCGGTCCGTCCGGATCGGGAAAATCCACGCTCCTGCATCTGCTGGGCGCGCTGGATTCTCCGGATTCGGGATCGATCGTCTTCCAGGGCGAGGAGATCGGCGGTCTGGGCGACGACCGGCAGTCCGAATTCCGGCGGCACCGAGTCGGTTTCGTGTTCCAGTTCTTCAACCTGCTGCCCACGCTGACCGCATGGGAGAACGTCGCCATCCCGAAGCTGTTGGACGGCACCGGATTACGCAAGGCCAAACCGCGCGCGCTGGAACTGCTCGAGCTCGTCGGCCTGGCCGATCGGGCCGAGCACCGCCCGGCCGAGCTGTCCGGCGGGCAGATGCAGCGGGTCGCGGTGGCGCGGGCGCTGATCATGGATCCGCCGCTGATCCTGGCCGACGAGCCCACCGGAAATCTCGATTCCAAGACCGGCGCGGCGATTCTGGAACTGCTCGGCTCGATCACCGAGGCCGGTAATTCGGTGGTGATGGTGACACACGACATGGGCGCGGCACACTACTGCGATCGGGTTATCACGCTGCGGGACGGGCGAATCGGCTCGATCGTGGCGGGGGAGCATGCCGGACGGACGGCGCACGACCATGCCGGGCCGCATGCGCCCGACGACGTGAGCGCTGACGACGCGCCCGAGCCCGCCGCCGTGCGATCCGGGATCGCCGAGGCGCAGGCGGTCCGTCCGTGACAACGTCCGCATTTTCGCCGCGAGCGGCCTGGGATCGCTTGCGGCTGTTCAATATCGGCGAACTCTTGGTGCACCGCGGGCGCACCCTGATGTCGCTGACCGTGCTGGCGGTATCGGCGACGCTGCTGGTCTCGGTCCTGAGCATCTCCGGATCGGTGACCGGGTCGGTCGGCAAGCTGTCCAAGGCGCTGGGCGGCAAGGCCGCGCTCGAGGTCTCGGGCATCACCGACAGCGGATTCGATCAGCAACTGCTGCAGCCGATCCGGGCGCTGCCGGGGGTGGCGGCGGCGGTGCCGATGCTGCGGGCGCCGGTGAGCGCCGATCACACCCTGGTGATCGGCGCGGACGCGACCGTCATGGAGTTGGACAGCTCCCTGAACGGTTCGATCGGCAGTCAAGCGTTCGCGATGCTCGCCGTGCCCAACGGCGTCCTGGTCGGCGCCGCAACGGGTTACACGAAGGGTGAGCAGTTCACCCTCGGCGCGGCGCGGGTGACCGTTGCGGGCGTGCTCGACGACGCGACGTCCCGTCAGGTCAACGACGGGCACATCGTCGTGGCCACATTGCCGATGGCACAGCAGATCATGAATCGCGCCGGCTCGCTGGACTCGATCGAGATCGTGCCCGCCGCCGACGCCGATGTGACACAGCTGCGTTCGGAACTGACGAAGGTGGTGGGCGGTCGCGCCGTGGTCGCCGATCCGGGGCTGCGTGCCGCGCAGGCGGGCGGGGCCATCCAGCTGGTGAGCTACTCGACCGCGATGGCCGCGGTTGCCGCGCTGATCGTCTCGGCCTTCCTGATCTACAACGCGATGAGTATGGCCGTGGCGCAACGACGTCCGGTGCTCTCGATGCTGCGGGCAATCGGCGGGCGGCGGGCGCCGATGGTGCGCGACCTGATCGCCGAGGCGGCGCTGCTGGGGCTGATCGGCGGTGTAATCGGTTCGGTCGTCGGGGCGTTCGCGGGGCGCCTCGCGATCAATCAGCTTCCCCCGGCGATGGTGGCCTCGGTACAGGCGCGCACCGACTACATGGTGCCGGGATACGCTGTCCCGGTGGCGATCGCCGCCTGCGTGGTCGCCAGCATGGCGGCCGCCGCGAGTGCCGCGCGCCAGGTCTACAAGGTGGAGCCGATCGAGGCCCTGGCGCCGGTCGGGGTGTCCAAATCCGATCTGGTGAGTCCGCTGTTCCGGTGGGCGGCACTGATCATCGGCATCGCGATGCTCGTCGTGGCGGTCTTCGTCGCCGGCGCCGACATCGGCCGGTACGCGATGGCCTCGCTCGCGCTGGCGGTCACCGGAGCACTTCACGTGTGCTTCGCCGCGACCGGGCCGATCGTCCGGGCAACCGCGGCGATCGCCCGGATCTTCGGGGCGCCGGGGGCATTGGGCGCCACCACGGTCGAGCGTGCGCCGCAGCGGGTCTGGGCGACGGTGATGACCGTCATGGTGGGGATCAGCTCGGTCGTAGCGATGGGCGGCGCCTCGCGCAATCTGGTCGACTCGGCGAGTGCGACCTTCGCCGATCTGGCCCGCCGCGACGCCTACATCAGTCCCACCTCGATGGGGCAGTTTCCCACCGGGCCGCTGCTGCCCGCCGATCTGAAGGCGAAAATCGGTGCGCTGCCCGGTGTTTCGGGTATCGGCTCGGCGCAGATGGCCTTCGCCACGCTCGGACGCGGCCAGGTGATGCTGCAGGCGTACGAGCGCGGGGACCCGGTCGGGCTGATCGATGAGCTGAAGCCCGGCGTACCGGATCTGATGGCGTCCGGAGCGGGCATTGTTTTGTCCGGGGATGTGGCCCGATCCCTGGGCGTGCGGGAGGGGGCGGAGGTGGACCTGCCGACTCCGAGTGGCGTGCACCGCGTTCGGGTGCTGCAGGTGGTTCCGTACTTCTCGGCGATCGTGGGAACCGTGCTGCTGGACCTGGACGTGATGCGGCAGTGGTACGACCGGCCCGGGGAGACCATTCTCGGGGTGAGCTTCGCGCCGGGGGTGAACCCGGCCGCCGAAATGGATCTGATCCGCAGGTCACTGCCCGCGGGCCTGCACCTCGACAGCGGCCGCGGCGCGCTCGCCGCGACGACCCGCGGGGTGGAGCAGGGCACGTCGCTGTCCACGTCGATCCTGTGGATCATGGTGCTGGTATCGACCGTGGCGCTGCTCAATACGCTCATGCTCTCGGTACTCGAGCGCCGTCGCGAGCTCGGTGTGCTGCGGGCGATGGGCACCAGCCGCCGCTTCCTGCTGCGCGCGGTCCTGACCGAGGCGGCGGGCATCGGCCTGTGCGGGGCGCTGCTCGGGCTGGCCGTGGGCGGGGCACTCCAGTATCTTGCGGACATCGCGTTCGAACGCGCCATGACCATTCCGGTGGTCTACAGCCCGAGCCCGATGCTGCTGGTCTATGCCACGGCCGCACTGATCCTCGCGCTCGTGGGATCCATACCGCCCGCGGTGCGCGCGGCTCGCATGCCGATCGTCGAGGCGATAGCCGCGGACTGACCGGCAACCCAGGAGGGGAGCCCTCACCCGAGCTCGGGCGGGTGAGGGCTTTCATCCCTCCGGACGGGGGACGGGGGCGAGGAAGTCGGGGGCTGTCCTTAGACTTGTCGGCATGACTGCACCCACGGTGGACTTGATGGACTATGCCGATGTCGTCGACCGGTTCGAGCCGGTGCTGGGCATGGAGGTCCACGTCGAGCTGGGCACGGCGACCAAGATGTTCTGCGGCTGCCCGACGGAGTTCGGCGCGGAGCCGAATACCCAGGTCTGCCCGGTCTGCCTGGGCCTGCCCGGCTCGCTGCCGGTGGTGAACGAGAAGGCGGTCGAGTCGGCGATCCGCATCGGGCTGGCGCTGAACTGCTCGATCGCCCCGTGGGGCCGCTTCGCGCGCAAGAACTACTTCTACCCGGACCAGCCGAAGAACTACCAGATCAGCCAGTACGACGAGCCGATCGCCGTGAACGGCCACCTGGACGTCGTGCTGGACGACGGCTCCACCTTCCGCGTCGAGATCGAGCGCGCCCACATGGAGGAGGACACCGGCAAGTCGCTGCACGTCGGCGGCGCCACCGGCCGCATCCACGGCGCGAGCCACTCGCTGCTGGACTACAACCGCGCCGGTGTGCCGCTGATCGAGATCGTCACCAAGCCGGTCACCGGCGCCGCCGAGCGCGCGCCCGAGGTCGCCCGCGCGTACGTCACCGCGCTGCGCGAGGTCCTGAAATCGCTCGGCGTCTCCGATGTGAAGATGGAGCAGGGCTCGCTGCGCTGCGACGCGAACGTCTCGCTGATGCCCAAGGGCGCAAGCGAATTCGGCACCCGCACCGAAACCAAGAACGTGAACTCGCTCAAGAGCGTCGAGGTCGCGGTGCGGTTCGAGATGCGCCGCCAGGCCGCGGTGCTCGCCGCGGGCGGCAGCATCCTCATGGAGACCCGCCACTTCCACGAGACCGACGGCACCACCTCGCCCGGCCGCCCGAAGGAGTCCGCGGAGGACTACCGCTACTTCCCCGAGCCCGACCTGGAGCCGATCGCCCCCGACGCCGCCTGGATCGAGCAGCTGCGCGGCACCATCCCCGAGTACCCGTGGCTGCGCCGCGCCCGCATCCAGGCCGACTGGGGCCTGTCCGACGAGGTGTTCCGCGATCTGATCAACGCCGGCGCCCTGGACCTGATCATCGCCACCGTCGACGCGGGCGCCTCGGTGGACGCCGCGCGCGCCTGGTGGGTCAACTACCTCACCGAGCAGGCCAAGGAGTCCGAGCGGACCCTCGAGGAACTGCCCATCACCCCGCGCCAGGTCGCCGAGGTCGCCGCCCTGGTGGAGGCCAAGACCATCAACAGCAAGGTCGCCAAGCAGGTCGTCGACTTCGTCCTGGCCGGCGAGGGCGAGCCCGGCGCCATCGTCGAGGCCAAGGGCCTGGGCATGGTCTCCGACGACTCGGCCCTGCAGGCCGAGGTCGACAAGGCCCTGGCCGCCAACCCCGACATCGCCGAGAAGATCCGGTCGGGCAAGGTCCAGGCCGCCGGCAAGGTCGTCGGTGACGTCATGAAAGCCACCCGCGGCCAGGCGGATGCGGCGCGCGTGCGCGAGCTGGTGCTTGCCGCCTGCGGCGTGAGCTAGTCGGGCCGGCCTTTGACAGAACGACTGCGGCGCACCGGTTCGGAATCGGTGCGCCGCATTCGTTTTCGGGTTCGGCTAGTCCTTGCTGCCGCTGCTGCCGCCCTTCGGCGGTGGGATGCGGATGATGCGATCGTCCAGGGGGCCCGTGACCGAGGGCTTGTTGGCCGAGCCGACCCATACATAGCCGTCCGGGGACAGGGATGCGCCGTTCAGTGCGCCGTATTTGTTCTGCGCCACCAGCATCGGCGGGGTGGTGATCGCGTGGGTGTTCGGGTCGGCGGTCGCGAAGGCCAGGGCCTTGGCGCCGGTCAGCGAGACCGCGACGCCGTCGGCGGCGGCCGCGCAGCCCGAAACTCCCGGCCGGTCCGGCCAGGTCCAGCCGGTGCTCACCGTGCCGTCGGGGGCAATGCGCTGCAGCTGGTCCTGGGTGGCGACGCGGTCGGTGAACCAGATGGTGTCCTTGTGATCCGGGCACACGCCGCCCGCGACGCCGATGCCCGAGGCGATGACCTTCGGCGTCGCGTTGCCCGGCGCCGGGTTGTCGATGGTGAACAGCTTGCCCGCCAGCGAATTCGGGTCGGTGGCCAGCGCCGGGTTACCGGCATTGCTGGTGATCACCACCATCTGGGTGGGGGAGACGAAGTCGATGGAACCGCGATTACCGGTGGGGCCCTTCGGGATTCCGGTGAGAATCGGCTTCGGCACGCCGCCCGCGCCGATGCGCACGATCCGATTGTCGCTCGGCGTGGTGATGTACGCGTACATCAGCCCGTCCTGCGCATATGTTGGCGACAATGTGACATCGCTGAGTCCGCCGTCGCCCGTGGCGTCGACGTCGAGCCGGGCGACCTCGGCCGGAGCCGGCGGCACCTGACTGGGATCCACCGCGACGACCTTCACGATTCGTCCGGTGACGCGCTCGGGGACCACGGCCTGCTGCCCGTCGGGCATGACGGCGAGCTGGCCGGTGGTATCCAGGCAGGACACCACGACGGCCGGATCAGGGTCGACGCACGGTCCGGCGGGGCGTCGCGCGGCCGAGGGCGGCACGCTGGGCGTGGTGGTCGGCCCCGAACCCTCGGGGATGATCTTCGGCGCGGGAGTGAACGGTTTGGACGCGGAATCGTCGAAGCTGGCGCACCCGGCCAGCAGACCGGCGGTGGCAACCACGCTCACAGCGACACGGCCGGCGACAACCAAACTCATGCCGAAGACGTTACGGAAATACCCACGCGGGCGCTCGCAGGGGGTGACACGGCCCGGTCGCGTGGCGCGGACACGCCGCCTGGACACACCCCGCGGGCCGTCGTGCCGACATAGTCTTCTCGGGTGACCGAGAAGCCGAATGTACGCTCCGGGCCGATGTCACCCGGGCAGCCAGCGGGCAGTCCCTACGACGCGCCCACTGGTGAGTTCCCGTCCATGAAGACCATCGGCAGGGATGTTCCACGCACCGACGACGAACTCGGCCTCGACCCGGATGTTCCCGCGGCGACCCCCGACTTGCACGGCGCGGAGGCGCGAACCGAAAAGCTGACCAGGAAGGACCCGCCCGCGGGCGATCCGGTCGCGGCCACCTACGCCTTCGCCACGATTCCCCCGGCCCCCACGCCCCCCGACGGCGCGGCTCGGCTGCGTCGCCCGCGCGCCGATGCCCGGCGCGGCACCCAGGATCTGGGCCTGCTGGGGCTGCGCCTGGTCCTGGGCCTGACCTTCCTCTATCACGGCCTGCAGAAGCTGGCGGGCTGGTTCCACGGCCCGGGCCTCGGCGGCACCCGCGACATGCTGGCCCACGGCGGCTGGAAGCACGTCGAGCTGTCCGCGTCGCTGCTCACCGTCTCCGAGGTCGGCGGGGGCATCCTGATCATCCTGGGCCTGGCCACGCCGCTGGCCGCGGGCGCCGTGCTGGCCTCGATCACCGATGCGTGGCTGTGGAAGGAGGGGATGGCCCCCGGATTCCAGTACAAGACAGTGGAACTGGAGTCGATCCTCGCGGGCCTGGCCGCCGTGCTGATCCTCACCGGCCCTGGCCGCCTGTCCTTCGACCGCAACCGCGGCTGGGCCACCCGCCCGATGTTCGGTTCGTTCGCGGTGCTCGTCCTGGCGCTGATCGCGGCCGCCGCGAGCTGGTTCTACCTGCACGGCGGCAATCCGTTCCACGGGATCTCCAGGTAGGGAATCCTGTCCTTGCTGTTCCACCTGTCCTGACTGGACAGACGCCGAAGGCCGGGGACTCGTCGCGAGTCCCCGGCCTTCTTGCTGGGTCTGCTCAGGGCACCCGGCGAACCGCGCCCTTGTCGGCCGAGGTCGCCAGTGCCGCGTACGCCCGAAGTGCGGTGGTAACGGTGCGATCCCGGCCGACCGGCTGCCACGGGCGCTCGCGCGCATCCATTTTCGCGCGGCGCTCGGCCAAAACCTCGTCGGAGACCAGCAATTCGAGCGCGCGGGTGTGCACATCGATACGAATGCGGTCACCGTTCTCGATCAGGCCGATGGCGCCGCCGCTAGCCGCCTCGGGGGACATGTGCCCGATGGACAGGCCCGAGGTGCCGCCGGAGAAGCGGCCATCGGTGATCAGAGCACACACCTTGCCCAGGCCCAACCCCTTCAGGAACGAGGTGGGGTGCAGCATCTCCTGCATGCCCGGTCCGCCCGCAGGACCCTCGTAGCGGATCACCACCACATCGCCCGGCTGGATCTTCTTGGCGAGAATCGCGGAGACAGCGTCCTCCTGGGATTCGAGCACCACGGCCGGGCCCTCGAAGGTGAACAGGTCCTCGTCGATGCCGGCGGTCTTGAGGATCGCGCCGTCCAGGGCGATATTGCCGCGCAGCACGCACAGCCCGCCCTCGACGGTGTAGGCGTGCGCGATATCGCGGATGCAGCCGTTGTCGGCATCGGTGTCCAGCGAGGACCAGCGGTTATCGGTCGAGAACGGCACGGTCGTGCGCACGCCGCCCGGTGCGGCGTGGAAGAGCTCGACGGCCTCGTCGCTGGCCTTGCCCGAGCGGATGTCCCAGGTGTCCAGCCACTCGTCGAGGGTGCGGGTGTGCACGGAGGTGACGTCGGTCTCGAGCAGTCCTCCGCGGCGCAGCTCGCCGAGGATGGCGGGGATGCCGCCGGCGCGGTGCACGTCCTCCATGTGGTAATCGGAGTTGGGGGAGACCTTGGACAGACAGGGCACCCGGCGCGAGATCTCGTCGATGGTGCCGAGATCGAAGTCGATCTCGCCCTCCTGCGCGGCGGCCAGGGTGTGCAGCACTGTGTTGGTCGAGCCGCCCATCGCCACGTCCAGGGCCATCGCGTTGCGGAATGCCTTGGCGTTGGCGATGTTTCGCGGCAGCACCGAGGCGTCGTCCTCGCGGTACCAGCGATTCGCGATCTCGACGACCGTGGCTCCGGCCCGCTCGAACAGCGCGCGGCGCGCCGCGTGGGTGGCCAGCGTGGAGCCGTTGCCGGGCAGGGCCAGACCCAGCGCCTCGGTCAGGCAGTTCATCGAGTTGGCGGTGAACATGCCCGAACACGAACCGCACGTCGGGCAGGCGCTGCGCTCGACCTCGGAGAGGCCGTCGTCGTCGACATCGGGGGACGCGCTGGCCGAGATCGCGGTGATCAGGTCGGTCGGCGCCTGCGCGACACCGCCCACGACCACGGCCTTACCGGCCTCCATCGGCCCGCCCGAGACGAACACGACCGGGATGTTCAGCCGCATCGCGGCGTTCAGCATGCCCGGGGTGATCTTGTCGCAGTTGGAGATGCACACCAGCGCGTCGGCGGTGTGCGCGTTGACCATGTACTCCACCGAATCGGCGATGATCTCGCGGCTGGGCAGCGAGTACAGCATGCCGCCGTGGCCCATCGCGATGCCGTCGTCGACGGCGATGGTGTGGAATTCGCGCGGCACGCCACCCGCGGCCCGCACCGCGCCCGCCACGATCTCGCCTACGTCCTTGAGGTGCACGTGGCCCGGCACGAACTGGGTGTACGAGTTCGCGATGGCGACGATCGGCTTGCCGAAGTCGGAGTCGGTGAGGCCGGTGGCCCGCCACAGCGCGCGTGCGCCTGCGGCATTGCGTCCGGCCGTGGTGGTGCGTGAACGAAGCGGTGGCATGAGTGTTGGGTCCTCGAATCTCGTCGCGGGGGCTGTTCAGCGACAGCGAGTGCCTGAACGGCCTATTTACGTTACTCCCGAGTGAGGAGGTGGTGGACCGCCGGTGGGCGGGTGGTGTGCGCCGCGCGTCGATCGTGTCCCGGACGCGAGCGCACCACTACCAGCGTATACACCGCGGCCGGTATTCCCTCGCCGCGCGACCTACGACTGGCCGGTTAGCTGCGCGCGGATGCGTGCGCGGCTGACCCGCAATGTCGGCAGTCCCGATGCGGGTGACGGATCCGCGTTCAGGTGCCCGATCGTTCAGGTGCCGGACGTGGGCTCGGTGTCGGCCTCGGCAATGGCCGGCCCCTCCGTAATGTCCGGCCCCTCCGTGGCGGGTGTCGTGTTTTCGGTGCTCTCGCCGTCGGTGTTCTCCGACACATTCTCGGCCCGCTCCGCTTCGGCTCGCTCCGCCTCGGCCTTGGCCGCCTCCGCCTCTTCCGCCGCGGCGAACGGGTCGGGAATGCGGCCGCCGGAGGCCTCGATCAGGGCGCGCAACCGGTCGTAGCCGACGGCGGGGAGCTTCACCTCGGACCCGTCCGTGAGGTGCGCGCGCACATATCCCCGCTTCGGGATGCTCACGCCCTGCACCTGTGACCAGTCGATATGCCGGGAGCCGAAGAAGGTCTGCAGGTCCAGCCCGGCCGCGGACACGGTGGTGCGGGTCCGCTCGACCCAGATCGCGGCCGCCGCCGGGATCGCGAACAGAATCCACATCACCTGGGGCCAGCCGAAGAACGGGAATGCCGCGCAGAACAGCAGCAGGAAAACCCCGATGTGAACCAGGCGGGGGATTCTGATCACCCGACCCGTATCGGCTCCCGCCTCGGCGGTGTGGGACGATCGAGCAGGTGGCACGGACTGATGCGACGAGGACACACCCTCATCCTCGCATTATGGCGAACGGACACAGATAACCGCCCTGTCTCACATAATGGGACGCCAATGTCAAGTAATTTGACTCCACGCCTCACGCACACATACCGTCGTTGGCGTGAATCGAATCGAGCTCCTCGTAATCGGCCGGCGCGTCCAGCGCTGAGACTGACTACTTCAGCTCGCAGCTGCGACGCGCCACCCTCGACCAGCCTTGGCTGTCGGGGGCTTTTTTGTGTTCAGGTCAGTTCCGCAAGAACGACAAGCAGTAAAGGATCAAGACGGTGAGCGCACCTACCGCTCGGCCCGGGCCCAGTGCCCGCAGGCCCGCGCCCACGGCTACCCAGCCGACACCTGCGGCTACTGCCGCCCCGAACCGCCGCCAGATCCCGCCCGAGCGGGTCACCGGCGCGCAGTCGGTCGTCCGCTCCCTCGAGGAGCTCGGCGTCGACACGGTCTTCGGCATTCCGGGTGGTGCGGTACTCCCGGTCTACGATCCGCTCTTCGACTCCACCAAGGTGCGTCACGTCCTGGTCCGGCACGAGCAGGGCGCCGGTCACGCGGCGACCGGCTACGCGCAGGCCACCGGCAAGGTCGGCGTGTGCATGGCCACCTCCGGCCCGGGCGCGACCAACCTGGTCACCCCGATCGCCGACGCCCAGATGGACTCGGTGCCGCTGGTCGCCATCACTGGCCAGGTCGGCCGCAGCCTGATCGGCACCGACGCCTTCCAGGAGGCCGACATCTCCGGCATCACCATGCCGGTCACCAAGCACAACTTCCTGGTCAACGACCCGATCGACATCCCGCGCACGATCGCCGAGGCCTTCCACCTGGCCGCCACCGGCCGTCCCGGCGCGGTGCTGGTCGACATCCCCAAGGATGTGCTGCAGGCGAACACCCTGTTCAGCTGGCCGCCGGAGATGCACCTGCCCGGCTACCGTCCGGTGACCAAGCCGCACGGTAAGCAGGTGCGCGAGGCCGCCCGGATGATCATGGACGCCAAGGCCCCCGTGCTGTACGTCGGCGGCGGCGTCATCAAGGCCGACGCCTCGGCCGAGCTGCTGGAACTGGCTGAGCTGACCGGCATCCCGGTGGTGACCACCCTGATGGCACGCGGTGCGTTCCCGGACAGCCACACCCTCAACATGGGCATGCCCGGCATGCACGGCACCGTGGGAGCCGTTGCGGCGCTGCAGAGGTCGGACCTGCTGATCACCCTAGGTGCGCGCTTCGACGACCGCGTCACCGGACAGCTCGACTCGTTCGCTCCGAACGCCAAGGTGATTCACGCCGATATCGACCCGGCCGAGATCGGCAAGAACCGCCACGCGGATGTGCCGATCGTGGGCGACTGCCGCGAGGTGATCGCCGAGCTGATCGAGACCCTGAAGGCCGACCCGGCCGCGAAGGGCGCTCCGCTGCTGGAACTTTCGGAGTGGTGGAGCTACCTGGACAACATCCGCACGAGCTACCCGCTGGGCTGGAATCCGCCCTCGGACGGTTCGCTGTCGCCCGAATTCGTCATCGAGAAGCTGGGCCAGCTCGCGGGTCCGGACGCCATCTACTGCGCCGGTGTCGGCCAGCACCAGATGTGGGCCGCCCAGTTCATCAAGTACGAAAAGCCGCGCACCTGGCTGAATTCCGGTGGTCTGGGCACCATGGGCTATGCCGTTCCGGCCGCGATGGGCGCCAAGATGGGCGCGCCGGACAAAGAGGTGTGGGCGGTCGACGGTGACGGCTGCTTCCAGATGACCAATCAGGAGCTGGCCACCTGCGCCGTCGAGGGCGTGCCGATCAAGGTCGCGCTGATCAACAACGGCAACCTGGGCATGGTCCGGCAGTGGCAGACGCTGTTCTACGAGAAGCGCTACTCCAACACCGACCTGGGCACTCACACCCTGCGCATCCCCGACTTCGTGAAGCTGGCGGAAGCCCTTGGCTGCCACGGCATTCGCGTGGAGAAGGAGGAGGACGTGGAGGCCGCGATCCGCGAGGCGCAGTCCATCAACGACCGCCCCGTGGTGATCGATTTCATCGTGGGCAAGGACGCGCAGGTGTGGCCGATGGTCGCCGCCGGCACCTCCAACGACGAGATCATGGCCGCGCGCGGCATCCGCCCGCTGTTCGACGACGACGAGGCGGCCGCCGAGCCGACTGTCATCCACGAGGCGATGGCGCACGGGCGGGAACAGAAGGGCGAGAACGAATGAGTACGACCCACACGCTGAGCGTGCTCGTGGAGGACAAGCCGGGCGTGCTGGCACGCGTGGCGTCGCTGTTCTCCCGCCGCGGCTTCAATATCGAGTCCCTCGCGGTCGGCGGCACCGAGATCCCGGAGATCTCGCGCATGACGATCGTGGTGACGGTGGAGGATCTGCCCCTCGAACAGGTCACCAAGCAGCTGAACAAGCTGATCAACGTCATCAAGATCGTCGAGCAGGACGCCGACAACTCGGTGGCCCGCGAGCTGATCCTGGTGAAGGTGCGCGCCGACGCGAGCGTGCGGACGCAGGTCATCGAGTCGGTGAATCTGTTCCGCGCCAAGGTGATCGACGTCTCACCGGACGCGCTGACCGTCGAGGCGACCGGGACGCGCTCCAAGCTCGATGCGCTGCTGCGGATGCTGGAGCCGTACGGGATCCGGGAGATCGTGCAGTCGGGTGTCGTCGCGGTGGGCCGCGGGCCGAAGTCGATCACTGCGACGCGATAGCAGGCTTTCTACCAGCAGGTAATGGATGGGCACTGCAAAGATGCGGTGCACCGGAGACTAATGTGGTCGCCGATCGAAGGTTGGCGCACTGCTTCCCGCAGCTGCGGGGTCCGATCGAAATTGATGAATTGAACTGAACGTGCGCTTCGGCGTGCACCGCACATTCCCCGCCCGCCGGGGATGAGCCTCTCAGAAGGGAAACACCAGTGGCTGTCGAGATGTTCTACGACGACGATGCCGACCTGTCGATCATCCAGGGCCGCAAGGTCGCCGTCATCGGTTACGGCTCGCAGGGGCACGCGCACTCGCTGAGCCTGCGCGACTCGGGCGTCGAGGTCCGCATCGGCCTCAAGGAGGGCTCCAAGTCGCGCGAGAAGGCCGAGGAGGCCGGTCTGACCGTCGGCACCCCCGCCGAGGTTTCCGCGTGGGCCGACGTGATCATGGTGCTCGCCCCCGACACCGCGCAGGCCAAGATCTTCACCGAGGACATCGAGCCGAACCTGAAGGACGGCGACGCGCTGTTCTTCGGCCACGGCCTGAACATCCACTTCGGCCTGATCAAGGCCCCCGCCGGCGTCACCGTCGGCATGGTCGCCCCGAAGGGCCCGGGCCACCTGGTCCGCCGTCAGTTCGTCGACGGCAAGGGCGTTCCGGCCCTGATCGCCATCGACCAGGACCCGAAGGGCGAGGGCCAGGCCCTGGCGCTGTCCTGGGCCAAGGGCATCGGCGGCACCCGCGCGGGCGTCATCAAGACCACCTTCAAGGAGGAGACCGAGACCGACCTGTTCGGTGAGCAGGCCGTGCTCTGCGGTGGCACCGAGGAACTGGTCAAGACCGGTTTCGAGGTCATGGTCGAGGCGGGCTATGCCCCCGAGATGGCCTACTTCGAGGTGCTGCACGAGCTCAAGCTGATCGTCGACCTCATGTACGAGGGCGGCATCGCCCGCATGAACTACTCCGTCTCCGACACCGCCGAGTTCGGCGGCTATCTCTCGGGCCCGCGCGTCATCGACGCCGACACCAAGAAGCGCATGGAAGCCATCCTGAAGGACATCCAGGACGGCACCTTCGTCAAGCGCCTGGTCGCCAACGTCGAGGGCGGCAACAAGGAGCTCGAGGGGCTGCGTAAGCAGAACGCCGAGCACCCGATCGAGGTCACCGGTGCCAAGCTGCGTGGGCTGATGAGCTGGGTGGATCGCCCGATCACCGAGACCGCGTAAGGGTTTTCGCTGCTTCGAGGGCCCGTTCGCCGAAAGGTGAGCGGGCCCTCGGCCGTGTGACGATGCGGATGCTCGCGGCGGTCATGGTTTGCGGCAGATGCCGCCCAGCCAGACCATCTGGGTCGTGGGCTGTTCGCCGTCGAGCCAGTCCTGCACCGGCACCACCCCGCCTCCGAGGAACTCGAATCCGTCGAAGAATCCGGCCAGCTCGGTCCGGGAGCGGGAGACGAATTGCGTTGGACTGCCGACGTTGTGGGATGTCAACTGAGCCATGCCGGCCGGACTGACTTCGTCGGATGGGTGCGTGAAAGCCACATAGCTGCCCGACGGGATCGCGGTGCGGAACCGCGCGATGATCTCGGCCGGATGTTCGTCGTCCAGCACGAAGTGCAGGATGCTACACAGCAGGATCGCCACTGGCTGTTCGAAGTCGATCAGCGCGCCGGACCGCAGCCGGTCGATGATGTCGTCGGGTCGGCGGACGTCGGCCTGCATCGTCGTCACGCCCGGCGTGCCGGACAGAAATGCGTTCCCGTACGCGTGCACGATCGGGTCATAGTCGATAGACACCACCGTTGCCGCCGAGTCGACCTTCTGGGCGACCTCGTGCACGCTGGGTGAGGTGGGAATGCCCGCACCGATGTCGATGAACTGCCGTATGCCCGCCTCGGCAATCAGCTCAACGGCTTTCAGGACGAACTGCCGGCTGAGGTGGGCCACGGTCCGGCTGTCCGGCGCGATCGACAGCAGCCATTCGGCCAGAGCTCGATCCGCCGCGTAATTGTCCCGGCCGCCCAGGAAGTAGTCGTATACCCGCGCCGCGCTCGGCGTCGACGGGTCGATCCCTTCGGGTACTCGCTCGATATCCGACACCGCACCTCCTCTGGAGCTGCGCTGATCGTAACAAGCGATCGGTTGTCGGCGGCCCACCATCGCGAACGGCGGCCCGGCACCCTTCCCGGGTGCCGGGCCGCAATCCACGGATCAAGCGGGAGATCAGTCCCAGTCGGAGCCCGTGGGCAGGAAGTGCCGGAACCAGTCCGGGTGGAACCAGTGGTCACCATCCCAGCCGCGGTCCCAGCCACCGTGCCAGCCGTCGTGATCCCCGTGGCGATCAACCGGGGCGGCGGTCACCGGGGCGGCCGAGGCCGGGGCGGCCAGGGCGGCGGCGGGAGCCGCGATGATCGCGCCGGCCAGGACGGCACGCGTGAGGTTCTTGCGGGTCTTCGACAGCAATGCAAAATCCTTCCAACTCAACTGCAGCTTCGATGCGTTAGCTGCGGTGTGGGTGAGCGTCGCATGGGTATGCGGCGATCTGGACCCATCGCTAATATCTGGCATTCACTGGGGTCCGTTACAGCTGGATTGACTTCCGGAATGCGAAAATTCCCTGGTCTCGGGGTATGTCGGCGCAACTGGGAAGCGGGCCCAATTGTGACGATGGTTTGGGGGAATCGATGGTTGGAAGTTGCTATATCAGCAATGACTCGGCATCCCTGTTGGTTGTCGATCTGCTTGTTGTGCGTTGGCCACCCATTGGCGTGACGGCCGATAACCGCGCCTCTGGATCGGCGCTGCCCGACCGGCCGCCGGTTACCCCTTCCGCGCTCGTCGACATGCCGGGTCCGCGTGCCCCGGAAGGTGTCGCGGTCGGGCACGCCGTAGCTCATGTTGAGCGTGTGCGGGTGGTAGGACCAGCCGGCCTGCCCCGTTGTGCCGCTGGACCTGTAATTGAGCTGACGCCGAAGCGCCTGTGCGGTGTCAACGAATAGTGTGGGCGGCGGCGTCCGGCAGTGGATACCGTCGAGGGTATGAACTCGCTCGTGGAGCGGATACTGAGCTTCTCGCCGGTGTGGACCTACCTGGTCGTGGCGTTGCTGGTGTGCGCCGAGGAGGCGATGGTCTTCGGACTGCTGGTGCCCGGCGATACCGCGGCGGTCTTGGCCGGCGTCGCCGCGAACCGCGGACATCTCGACCTGCCGACCACCCTGGCTCTGGTAGTGGTGGCCGCGATCGTCGGTGCCAGCATGGGATTCGGCTTCGCCCGCTTCTACGGCGAACGATTGTTGCGATGGGCGATCTTCGAACGCTATCGCGACCGCCTGGACCGATCCGGCCGGTTCCTGGACCGCCACGGCACAAAGGCCCTGGTAGTCGGCCGCTTCAGCACCTTCTTTCGAACGATGCTGCCCCAGTTGGTCGGCATGTCCACGATGCGCTACCGACGCTTTCTCCTGGCGAGTACGGCAGGCGCGATCATCTGGGGTTCGGCGATGGTGATGGCCGGGTATGCGATCGGGCAGTCGTTCGCGGTGATTCTGAAACGAATCAACTCGTGGGTGGCGGTAGTGCTCGTGGTCGTCGTGGTGCTGGGGGTGGTGTTGTGGAAATGGCGCCGGCACCACCGGACCGAACCCAGTACCTCGGACTGACGGCCCGGCCACCCATTCACGCGGCCTCCCGAGCAGTGCCGAACAACGGCCCTGCCCCGAAATCAGTTGCCGCTGAACGATCCCGACTGCCATCGCGGATGGTGATGCCGGTAATGGTTCCACGAATCCCAGTTGTCCCGGTGGCTTCGAGGATTCCACCGGTTCCAAGGCCCCGGCTCAGCCCACGGATTGGTCCACTGATCGCGCCGCACCTGTGCAGCGGGCGAACTGCCAACCGTCGCAGCCTGAGCCGGAATCGCCAGCACGGCAACCGAAACGGCGCCGATCACGCCCGCCGCAACCAGACGTCTACTAATCGAAAACACGGTGACCCCTCTCAACTCGATTGCCCCGCTTACACTCTCGCGGGTTCCGAGTCGATGGTCACGGGTGCTGGCACGAGTTCCGGGTGAAACCATCCCGGAGGATGACCCCTCCTCCGGGGCAACCCCTATGCGACGGTCCGCGTTTCACCCTCAGGGTTGCCCGGATCGATATGCCAGCTGTGAATCCGCCGAGGATGAATCCGAATGATCTGATTCGCAAACCACTCCGGGGCCACCGGCGGAGTCTCGACGACCAACACTTCGGCCTCCCCGCGAATGATGACACCACGCCCCCAACCGGGCTTGACCTCGCCCGGATCGTCCGGGGTCATGTCATCCACCACGAAGCTGACGTTCGGATTGGCTTTGACGTTCCGGTACCGCTGCGAGTTCGGGTTGGGGCCACCGATGTCGATGGTGCCGTCGGGGTTGAGTTGGAAGCCGACGGGGGCGATGAGGGGGAGGCCGCCGGGGGTGACAGTGGCCAGGCGGCCGAGAGGGTGGGTGAGGAGGTAGGTGCGTTCGATCTCGGTGAAGGGCATGGATGCGATGCTATGACCTCAAGTGAGGTTGAGGTCAACAAGTGTCCCGATATGGCGAATCGTGGACTTATTTCGGGCTGAGTAAGGTAGAGCGCTTTAAAATACCTCCATTGAGCCTATGCTGTCTACCGTTGACAAATCGACTGATGTCATCAAGAATAGATTATTCGACCTATTTGGGTCGTAGGTCCGATATGATTCAGTGGGGAGCGCTTGATTTAATTAATCGAATCTTGGCGGTGCGACGTAAGTAGATGCTCATGTTCTCGCTCATCGAGACGAGGGAATGTGAAAATTGGAAGCCTATGAAAGGTCGGCGGTGGTGGTCATATTGACGAATGAATGGGATGACAAGGATGGAGATGAATCGGGTGGTGACGACAATCCGATCAAGTCAGAAGATATTGCCAATGCAGTGGTGACCGATACCGACTGGACTTCAGAGACAATTCTGAGTCAGCTAAAGAGGGGGAATATACAGTTAAACCCAAGGTTCCAGAGGCGAGATGCCTGGGATAAGACTAGGAAGAGTAGATTTATTGAATCGCTTGTTCTCGGTCTTCCTATTCCACAAATTGTTCTTGCTGAAGATAAGGAACGACGCGGAAAATTCATTGTCCTAGATGGGAAGCAAAGGCTACTTACGCTAAGTCAGTTCGCGGCGGGGTCGACCTTCGGAACTCAAGGGCTGAATGAAGGTTTCGAGCAGCTTTCTCTGGCCGGATTAGAGGTCCGGAAGGATTTGCGAAGGTTTACTCTCGACAAGCTCGATAGCGACCCGGCTCGTATTGATGATCTTAATTCATTTCTCAACCAGACCATACGCACGGTGGTCGTACGCAGCTGGCCTAATGATGAGTTCTTGAATGTAGTTTTCTTGCGATTGAATACCGGCAGTGTCAAACTTTCTCCGCAGGAGCTCCGGCAAGCGCTTCATCCGGGGCCCTTTACGAATTATCTGGATGACAAGTCCGCCGATAGTGTATCTCTGAAGCGTGCCCTGAACCTTACTAAACCAGACTTTCGCATGCGGGACGTGGAGGTCCTTCTCCGTTTCTATGGATTCTACTTCAGACTCAATAGCTATACGGGTAATTTGGCGAGATTTTTGGATGATACGGTGAAGGATCTGAACTCCCGATGGGAAAAGTCGGCCGACTCAATCGAAATAGCGGGAAAGGAATGTGACGCTGCGATCGATGTAACATTCGACATATTTGGCGACGACGCATTCACAAGATGGTCGGGCGAGAAATATGAAGGCCGCTTCAATCGCGCCGTATTTGACATTATGATCTACTATTTTATTTCTGCCGATATTCGAGATCGTGCGCGTGATAATAGGCTTGAAGTGAAGCGCAGATTCGAAGAGCTTTGTGAGACCGATCATCGCTTCGTCGAGTCCATTCAAACTACCACTAAGACCCCGGAAGCGACGCACAGGCGCCTGGAGCGGTGGGGTAATGTCTTGTCGACGGTGCTTGATACCGAGTTCCGCATACCCGAACTCGTCGACAATCGGATCGTTAAATAGATGGGTATTTCGGATGCCGACGCAGCGATATAATCAGCTATCGCGCCGAATTACTGAGTTGCGAAACAATTTGCTCCCCAGACACTTCTCCCCTACGGGGCAATATCCAAGTCGGGTGCACGATCGTACTCTGTCCTTTCGGGTTTTAGTGCACGCTGAGTTTGAGTCATACATCGAGGAGAGCGCGCAGGTTGCGCTTAATACAGCGTTTAGGTCATGGAAGAAGAGTAGAACTCCATCTAGATTGCTGGTTTCACTGTTGGCATACAAGGAGAGAACTGAAGAGGAGCCGTCGTCCATAATCGCTCCACCTCAGAAGCGTTCGCCGGATTTACATGCGCGTGTCGATCAGGCTCGAGATGACTTCTACCATTATATAAGGTCGAAGAATCATGGAATAAAAGAGAAGAACCTGCTCCGAATTCTACTGCCACTTGGAGTGGAGGTGGATGACATCGATATAAGCTGGCTCCATACGGTCGATGCGTGGGCGACTCAGCGCGGTGAAACCGCCCATCAGGGCAGGAAGGTGAATTGGCAGCCGGATCCGGAGCAAGAATTAAAACGGGTTCGAATGATACGCGATGGTTTCGGACAAATCGATGGAATGCTTATTCAGTTGGCTAAGAAATGATTTGCATTGACGTCCAGTTGAATTGTAATTCTAATAGGTGTGAGGCTTCGGGTTTGAGTCCTGTGGTTTGGCTGCCCCTCAGGACCATTCCTTCTACCCCGGTCGGCGCTGAATCGGCGAGGACAGGCCGGTCGGTCTGTCCTCGCCGACTTTTACGGGTCACCAAGCCTGGGGCTTACCCTGCTAGATTCCATAGACTGGGGTTTGGATATGGAGCTTATTGAGATGAAGCCAGCTCTCGGCGTAGGTGATCAGTTAGCTTTCAGGAAGTCGGCGAACCGCTCCTCCAATCGCTCTCGTGATGGTCGGTCTCTTCTTTTCGATGGTACGAATAATTGCCTGCCGTCCATCTCCTGTAGCCCGTGTTTGAGCATCGGACCGCCCTCGTCTTTCAGGAGCTCGGGACTGATGACGACTTCGTAGTCCGGGTTGATTCCGAGGAGGTTGGAATCGTATGCGGCGTGATGGATTTTGCATAGACTCAGGCCGTTGTCGACTGTCGGGGTGCCGTGTGGCTTTCCGTCTGCAATGATGTGCGCCGCATCGAGTAGTTGGGGATGTTTGAGATTGCAGATTGCGCACTGTGATTCGTAGGCGCGTAGGACTTTCCCTCGGAACTCTGGCTGGTGGAGCCGTTGGTTGACGATGCGGGCCGCGTATTCCTTCTCCAGGGGCTTGGGGTTGATCGGGTTGCTTATCGACCGAAGCGCTTCATCGACGGCGATGAGGAACCGCCTGTTCTCGGCGTCGTCCTGGACGACATACACCGGAAAGATCGGAACGAAGATGCCGTCGGAGATCTTTCTGAAGAGGATCATAGGTAGCCTGAGTTCGAAGGCGCTTCGAAGTTTCCGATTGTCGCCGTCGGTGTTGCCCTCGCGGTAAGAGTATGCGAAGAGGCCTCCGGGCAGCTGCTGGTCGGGGTACTTGCCGTTGGGATCCGACAATATGGAGAGGGTTCCGTTCATCTCGGCCGGATTTCGGATCCCTCGACTCCAGTCGACGAGATGAAGTACCGCGCCGTCGATCTCAAAGTTCCAGAGCTGTTGACGTGTCACAAATTCGTGTTCGCGCACCATCCGCCTGAGACGTTCGAAGATGGCTTCGCGCAACGCTCTTTCGGCAATATCATCCACATGTCGAGCTTTCCATACCTGCACTCGCCGGTGTTGATCTGTCGTGCTGAGAGATATCAAAACGACACTGGGCAAGTCGCCCGTCACTAGGTGGCGGAAGTTGGATGTAGGCATGGGCCTATCTGCAATCCGGTGTGGTCGGCTCCTCTGCAGCGAGTCGTGCGTACCGCTGGCCGTAGGCTCAGGTTTGTACTGGTAGTCGGCGCGCGTAGGAGGTGATCGTGTTGATCAGGTCGGTCGTCTTCGATGTGGGGGAGACGCTGCTGGACGACACCCGGGAGTTCGGGGCCTGGGCCGACTGGATTGGTGTTCCTAGACACACGTTCTCAGCGGTGCTCGGGGCGATCACTGCTGCTGGGCGGAACAACGCGGAGACGTTTCAGTACTTTCGGCCTGGCTTCGATGTGGTTCGGGAGCGGGAGCTTCGTGAGGCGGCCGGGCGTGGGGAAGAGATCCAGGAGGGGGATCTGTATCCGGATGTTCGGGCCGCGATGTCGGCGTTGCGGGAGCGGGGGGTGTGGGTTGGGGTGGCTGGGAACCAGACGGTTCGTGCGGCTGAGCTGTTGAGGGCTTTGGATCTTCCGTGTGATGCGATTGCGACATCGGGGGAATGGGGTGTCGCCAAGCCGGATTCGGCGTTCTTCGATCGAGTTGTCGAGTTTGCGCCTGGTGAGCGGGGAGAGATTCTGTACGTGGGGGATCACCGGGACAACGACGTGATTCCGGCTCGTGCAGCCGGTCTTCGGTGTGCGTTGATCCGGCGGGGGCCGTGGGGGTATTTGTGGTCGGACGAGGTCGCGGCCGATGGACAGGCTGACTGGGTGGTTGGTTCCCTCGATGAGCTGGTCGAGGTCATTGGTTAGAGGCTCAGTCGGGTCAACATGTCTCGTACCTGCGGGTGACTGTTGGTGTGCTGGGGTGCAATCGAGCGGGCCGTGTTGATCGCGGTCAGCGCCTCGTCATGTCTGCTCGCTTGCAGATTGGCGCGGGCGACGTCGATATAGAAGTGCGAGCGGCGCTCGGCGGGCACTTCGGCACCGGGCGCCCAGGCGCGCGCGACAGCGAGTGCGGTATCGATGTCGCCGAGTTCAACGCTGAGGGAGACTCGGTGGATTCGAACCGATGATTGTCCGAATGCTGTTCCGAGGTAGGCCGCTTCGGGGACGTTCTGTGCTGCGCGCTCGGCTTCGACCAGATGCGCGCGGGCCGTCTCGGTCAGAAATTCACGCCCGGCCACGACCGCAGCGCGCATATGCAACGCGCCGAAAGTTGCTGCGGCGCGGATCGAATCAGCTGGATTGACAGAGTCGGCGGCGCGCTCGAGGAGCTTTCGTCCGGTTGCGAACTGATGGTTGCCGAAGAAGAGTTCGGTGCGGACATATGCAGTGGTGGCGGCAAGCAGGTCGTCATCGGCAACGTCGTTCATCATTGCGATGATGCGGGCGGAGAGATCCGGATAGCCGTACTTGTCAGCGATTGCATCGGCCGCTCGGTATGCCTGTACCAGAAGGGAATTGACGCCGGCCTCGGGCTGCTGCAGGCGTGCGCGGTGTAGCTCGTCCAGTAAGGATGGCAGCTCGCAGGCGAGGCGCAGGTAGTTCGAATTGAGTCGATCGACGATGATCGAGGCAACTGCTCGGCGCAGCAACGCCAGCGACCGGATCGGTCCGTCATCCGGGATGTCGTGGGAGTCCAGGGCTCTTCGCAGATCTGGGAGGCGTGTCGCGACGGCGGTGGCCGCGCTGTCTGCGTCGGTGGTCGACAGTTGCCGAGCGGTGAGCCCATCTCGGAAGCGCTCGAGTTGGTGTTGGTCCAGGCGCCGCAGCACAGTATCCATCGCGGATGCGAATTCGCGGACGAGGGTGATCGTCTCGCCTCGGCCTTCCCATTTTCGGACCACGGCCTCGCTGCAGCCGAGTTGCTCGGCGAACTCGCGCTGCGTGATGCGCAGCGCGTCAGTGCGAAGTGCCCGAACTTCTCTACCCGTCCATCTGGTCACGCTCATTGCGATCTACACCGCCTGCGCTCGCCGGTCCGTATCTGCAGCGTAGAGGTTCCGTAGCTGCCGTGTGGCTTCATCCGCGTGCCACTTCGAGCGAGTCTTGAAGCAGCCCCGCCGCCGGGTCGATGATGCCCGCTCCGGGCATCGGATGCCACCAACCCGTATCCGAGTGTTCCTCGGCGGTGGGTGCTTTCCAATAATCTGGGAGGAATTCAGAATGGTGCCGAACGTTATTCATCCCTTCGCATTCGCATCGGGTCGGACCGGATGGGATACCTTCGAGCACCCACCCCACGGTGCATCGTCGACTGGTGCGCCGATCGGATTGCGTGGCGCGATCGGATATATCGACAGCTCGCTGCCCGGGTGGCCGGACAACGAGGTGAGCGTCCAAAAGCACGCGCTGCAGCGTGATTATAGGCTAGTGCGACTCGTGCTCTATTACGGTGTTGTGGTAGAGGATTCGTCCTCGCGGCTGCTTTCGGTCGTACGTGGGTACAGTGTGGACGTCATCATCACTCCGGACCTCGGTCATATCGGTGAGCCCGAGTTGTTTCGCGAGATATGCAACATCGAGACGGTGTTCCCCTCCACCGTTTGCCTCCGAGCCCGTATCTCCGGTCGGCACGAGCGGTGAGCGATCTGCTCGCCATGAACACGGTCGTGCCGTGGGGCGTGGGGGACTGCGCTTCAGCGGCTCGAAGTCGATCGTGTGAACTGAGTTACGGTGCTACGAAATCATTTCAGCATCAGCGCTATTCGCTGGATTCCTCCGATGCCGCGATGGACATGGTGTGGAGTTGGGGGACGGTCCTGTCGCTTCTGGCGACACTGGGTGTAGCAGTCGTCGTAGCGGCGATGGCCGCCTGTTTGTGGCCGAGTATAGATACGGTGCGCCGCGCTGATGAGTCGAATATCGACGAGAGCGTGTTTAGAACTGAGCACACAGAGATGCGTTCGTTGCTACGGATTTACTCCACGCCTGCGCAGTTGCTCGAAGTCGACGCGGCTCATCGGTGTATGCAAGTGCACCTGAACTGCGACCCTGGTGGTTGCAGGCAGAAGGCGAAGGCCATGAGCGCATTGGAAGCGGCGGGCCGTATGACTCGCGACCGGTCGCGGCGGTTATGAAGGACGAGGTTATTTCGCTCGAAGTGGACGGATTCCGGCTGTGCTCAGAATCAGTAATACTCGACCAGGCAGAATTCGTGGTCTTCTGGATCGGTCATTACGACAACCACACCCTGGGGGTACTCGTGTCGCTCGCCGGTGTGCCGGCCGCCGAGGGTGATCACCTGGGCGATGCCCTCGTCGATGTTGTCTACGGCGATATCCAGGTGTAGGCGGACCTTGCCGTGTTTGGGTTCGGGGACGGGTTGGAAGATTAGGCGGGGGTGGGGGTCGTTGGGGTGGCCCAAGTAGATCCAGCCGGGTTCGGAGGGGCCCTGGGGGCGGTTGAGGAGGGTGCTCCAGAAGGTGGCTACTCGGGGTACGTCTAGGCAGTCGATTGTTACGCCGATCCAGCGGTTCGTCATTTCGTCAGTATTCCTGTGCGGTCACCCTGATCGGCGGGTGTGGAGCAATCATCAGGTGCAGCAGCCTCTTTGACGCCTTCGAGGTGGTGTGGATCGATGTCAGCTACCGATGCCGCCTCGAATCGACGTTGTGCTGGGCCCTGTAGCTGCGAGTTCGGCACTGGACGCTGGAAGTCACGGCGGCGCAGCAGGTTTCGCAGCCTAGGCCCCGTGATCGGGATAGAAGTCACTTGGTGCAGGCCGCGGCGATGGAGACGCTGTTCTCGTACAGGTGGTGCCGGGTGATGCGACCGTTCTCAACGGTCAGGCGCAGTGCGAGGGGGCCCCCGAATGATTTGCCGGTGGCACGTACGGTTCCGGAGAGGTGTCCGAAGAGGACGGCGTCCGTGTCGTCGATCAGGCAAGTGTCGATACTGGCCTGGGCGTCCTGGGAGACGGTGTGGGCCATCAACTCATCGAACTGTGCGGCGCATTCGGCGGCGGTCCGACGCGGCCTGATCCAGGGGACCACGGGATTCTCGGCCAGCCGCCAGTCGACCTCGTCGGCGAACAGGGCGGTGAGTTTGTCGGTGTCGCCGTTGGCGCGGGCGGCGAGCAAGGCGTCGACGGTGGCTCGGGTGGCGTCTGTTGCTGTGGTGCCGACTGCCTGTACACACGACATTCGCATGGCGTCGGCGCAGGGGCGATTATCTCGGAGGTAACGCCTGCTGGTTGTCCCACGCCCGCCGACGTAGCGGTCCCACGGCTCGGTGCCGGCAAACGACACTATTTCGGCGATGTTGGCGATTCATTCACCCCGGGATGTCAGGCTGACAGCTCTACGGAGCACCAACAGTTGGTGTGGGGCAGTTGAGGATAGGGGATCCCATGTCGTCGAAACGATTGCAGTCCAAGGCTGTTGCGTCGCTGGCCGCCGTGGTGCTGGCCGGCCTCACCGCGATGTCGGTGCTGCTCGGCGGGGCCGATGCCGTGCGGACGCCGGGGATTACCGTGGCCGCGACCCAGATTCAGCAGGTGGGCTGCGCGATTCCCGATCGTGCGTGGCAGACGTTGAAGTTGATCGATGCCGGGGAATGGCCGCCGAACGACGGGTCTGGTACCAAGGGCGGGACCACCTGGACCGATCGTGAAGGGTCGCTGCCGCGCACGGGGGCCAATGGGAATCCCGTGCACTACACCGAGTGGGACGTCAACGAGAAGCAGCCGGGTCAGACGCGCGATGCCGAGCGGATCGTTACCGGTGATGACGGAACGGCCTGGTACACAGGCGATCACTATGCGAGATTCTGCCAAATGCGTTGACGCGCTGGTCCGCTGTGGGTAAGGCTGAGTATGCGCGGCAGCTCGGCTCCGGCTCAGCCGTGGGGCAGCGCAATCTGGGGTCGAACATGGCAGTGCCATCCGGGCCATCACTACATCTGGAGAAGGTCGGCGTGATCGCTGCACGTGTGCGCCGGTCGGCCCCGGTAGTGCTCTGTGGCGGAAACCGGGTTCGGTCTGTAGCTGCCAGGTGGATTCCGTCGCCCTAATCGGGCCGGAATATGTCGGTGCCCCCTGCGATCATCGGCAGGTGATCACAGTGGACGGCGTACGCGACGTGGCGGTGCGACTGCCGCGCTCGTATGAGGTGATTGTGCGCGATCGCATCAAGTTTCGGGTGGGGCGGATCGTGTATGTCGCCTTCTCGCGGGATGAGACCGTCATGGGGTTCGCCTATCCGAAGGAGGAACGGCCGGCGCTTATTGCCGCGGAACCGGAGACGTTCCTGATGCCGCCAGTGTCGGATCAGCGGTACAACTGGGTGGACTGTTCGATGGCAGCGCTGGACGAGCACCGGATGCGCGAGCTGGTGGTCGATGCCTGGCGCATGGTGGTGCCGAAGTTTCTGCACGACCATCCGAGTACGAGTATTGGGCGATGACGGTTCGGTCCCAACAATCGGGAGGTCGCACGATGTCTCTACCTCAACTCGACCCCGTGGTGTCGAAGTTCGTCGATGCGGTGAATGCGGGAGATCAGAACGCCTTTTACGACGTCCTCACCGAGGATGTCGCGATGTCCGACGACGGTAGCGATCGGGACGTCGCGAACTGGGTGAGCAGCGAGATCTTCGGCACGAATGGCCGGATGGATGTCGAATCGGTGACCGATGGCGGGCGGGCGTTGGTTGCGCAGTTCACCAACGACCGCTGGGGTGCGATGCGCACGGCGTGGCGTTTCACTGTCGACGGCGACAAAATCTCTCGCTTCGATACCGGCCAAGCTTGATCGGACGGCGGACGGGCGGCCGCTAGGTGGTCAGTTGAATTACCGTGCCGCACACCGTATCCCGCAGCGATCGGGCGGTAGTGGTCGTCGGGATGTCGTACCAGAGCTCGACTTCCAGGCGGTCGCCCGCGCCGATCTCCACCGCATCGGGCTGGCGCTTGATGCGCATCGCGTCCACGCTCGTTGGATATTCGGCGCCGGCGGCATCCAGGAGCCGATAGTCCGAGGTGCGGGTCGTGTGATAAGTGGCGTCGGAGTTGGTGATCGCCACCCGGATCCGTACGAACTGGCCCTTGGGATCCCACTCGGCGTGGGTGCCGATCACATAGCCGATACCCGGCTGCACGACCAGGGGCGTGACGGTCAGCTTTGCGCAGTCACCGGGCGTGCGCGCATAGGGGGTCGTGGTTGTGACGGGTGGAGGTGTTCGGACCGGCGCGCTCGTGCAGCCGGTCAGCAGGACACTCCCTGCCAGCAGAACGAGAAACCAGCGCACCTGCCAAGAGTAGATCCACCCGGCGGACCACACAGCGGATCCACGATTGATACACCCGAACCCGCACAGCGACTGCCAGGTCTCGAAACCAAATAGCATGAGGCCATGACCCTGTACCTGTTCGCGGGAATTCCGGTGCGTAATTTCACCGCGGCCCTGGCCTGGTACGAGCGCCTGTTGGG
Organism: Nocardia sp. GP40; assembly: GCF_050434125.1. Lineage (NCBI taxonomy): Bacteria > Bacillati > Actinomycetota > Actinomycetes > Mycobacteriales > Nocardiaceae > Nocardia > Nocardia sp. GP40. Next base: position 167,128 of record NZ_JBNPVW010000001.1, read on the forward strand.
CATGCCGCCCTCATCCTTTCCGCATGACACCGAGGCGGTCTGGGAGCTCGCCGAATATCGGCTGATGTACATCGTGCAGCGCCCGGAGGACGCCGGCCATGCCGTGCACACGATGATCGTCGAGGACCTCGACGCCCGCGCGGCCGAAATCGCCGGGCGGGGACTGGAACCCGCGAAGCGCGAGACTTTCGACAATGGAGTCCGCAAGATTACATACTACGACCCGGACGGCAACGAGATCGGGTTCGGCGGACTGCCGGGCTGAGCCTACTGCTCCTCGCCGAAATCCATCTGTTGCCGATACGCCTCGGCCAGCACGTCATCGGCCAGATCCGGGTTGTGGTTCTTGGCGTAGCGCGATACCCCGCGGCGCATCATCCGGATGTTGAGGCTGTAGGCCAGGTCGAAGAAGTCGTGCCCGCCGGTGACCGAGTCGACGTTGATGTCCTCCTCGATGAGGTCGTAGAGGCCGAAGACCCAGGACCAGACCCGCTGGTTGCGGTAGGTGCCCGGGAGCGCGTGGAACAGGTCGCTGTCGATGCTCAGGTCCTCATCGGTCATGCCCTGGGGCACATCGACATTCATGCGAATCGTGGTGTAGAGGCTGCCGTCATCCAGCTTGCTCTCCGAGACGAACAGCGTCTCCAGGTTGCCGCAGCGCAGGGTCATGAGGCGGCGGCCGTACTTGGAGCGGGTGGGTAACGCGGAGATATTCCACAGGTAGCGTTGGGTATTCACCGGATCGGGGACGGTTTCGTTGATGTAGAGCGCGATTGCGGCGCGCAGCGCGGGATAGTCGTTGTGCCGGTGCAGTTCCCAGTAGCGCAGCCGATGCTCCGAGGTGGCGCCCGAATCGACCGTCACCCGTGCGGTGCGGTTCCAGGGCAATACGATCTCGCGGGCCCGCTCGGCCGTGACGTCGTCGTCCTTGTCGTCCGCGGATAGGTACACCCACTGCTTGTTGCGCAGTTCCTTGGTCTGCTCCAGCAGTTCGATCAGGCGGTCCTCGGCACGGTCGAGATCGTCGGCGGGCCAGGGGGCGAAGTCGAGCGTTTCGATGTCGTTCCACATCCGGGCGTGCGCGGAGAATCTGGCCGCGACATTGACCGATTGCCCCACGTAGGCCTCGCCGTCCGCGAAGTGCAGGACGTACAACCCGCACAGGGTCGCCTCGGCGGCCAGGATCGGCGTGACGGTACCCAGGCCGGACACGGTGTAGCACGTGAATCGGTACTCGGGCTCTGGTCCATCGTTCGCCATGCCACATCGATATCAGAGTTGCCTGACGGCGGGGTAATTTTGGGCGTCGATCAGGGCCTTTCGACGGGGTTGCCGCAGGGCGATTCCAAAGGTCGGCGCGGTGAGGCGGCGATATGAGATCGTGGTCGGCGAATGGGTACGGTTTCCGGAAGTGAAGCCCTCGTGGTGAGGGCTGGTGAGGTCGGTGTGGGCATGCATGCCTCGTTCGAGCAAACGGATTACACTCCAGAGGTTTTCGCCCGACCGTGGTTGGCCGCAGGTGCGTTGTTCGTGCGCGAGGAGTCGGTATTCCTGGTGCACAAAACCTATGGGGACGACTGGGACATCCCGGGGGGCTTCGTCGATGTGAGTGAGGCGCCGGTCGAGGCGTGCCGGCGGGAGATCGCGCAGGAGCTGGGCATCGCGCGCGTGCCGCGGCGGCTGCTGGTCTGCGATTGGTCCCCGCACGACGGGACCGACCGGCTGCTGTTCGTCTTCGACTGCGGTGAACTCGGCGACGAGTCCGCCGTCGTGCTGCAGGACAGCGAGCTGGATCGCTGGGAGTGGGTGCCGATCGCGGCCCTCGAGGACTATGTGGCGCCGCGGCTGGCGATCCGCCTGCAGCGGGCCTATGCGGCATACCGCGAGGGCGGCACGGAGTATTTGGAGCGCGGCGAGCCCGTACCGGCCGACTGAGACCCGCCGGGGCGACACGCGGCCGGCGGACGGCAACACATCCGGGGTCACCGGCCGCCACGAATACCCGGCATGACTCAGGAACTGATCGTCGCGGTCGCGGCGGCGATCCTGGCGATGGCCGTCTTCGTGATCGGGGATCGGTTGCGCCCCAAGTCCTGGCGCCACACCGGCGACGAGGCCGCGGGCACGCTGGTGCTGGACCTGAGCAAGACGTTCTTCACCGCCGTGGTCGCCTTCGTGGTGGTGATCTGCTGGCAGCAATTTCAGAACGCGCACAGCCACACCGTCACCGAGGCAAAGGGATTGGTTGACGCCTACTGGGCGGCGCACTTCATGCCCGAGCCCGATCAGCAGCGGATCGAGGGCCTGCTGCAGGCCTACACCCATCAGGTCGTGAGCCAGGACTGGCCGATGATGAACCAGCACGGGCGGCTGAGCCCCACCGCGCAGCACACCCTCGACACCGCGCGCGAGGCGGTGACGGCGGTCCGCTCGACCGATCCGGTGGTCACCGATCAGCGTTCACGGGCCCTGGCGAGCCTCGAGAAGGTCGCCGAGGCGCGTAGCGATCGCACGCTGGACCAGGGGCACAGCATTTCCGGATTCCTCAATGTCGTGCTGCTATTCGGCACCGTCCTGCTGCTGCTGAATCCGGTGCTGTCCGGGGTGCGGGTGAGCTGGCGAAGTGTCGTGATGACCGGGCTGCTCGGGGTCGTGGTCGGCTCGGCACTGCTGGAGATCCACAAGCTCGATCAGCCCTATGCCGGTGTGGTCGTCGTCTCGCACGACGCCTTCGACCAGGCTCTGTCACGGTATCAACAGATCAGCTCGGTGACCGGCAACGAATGAGGTTCGCGCACATGGCATCCGGAACAGGCGCGCTGAAGAGAGGTCTGGCGGCCGCAGCCGTGCTGGGCCCGCTGGGCCTGGGCGGCATCCCAGCGGCCGCGGATCCGCCCGTGCCGCCGCCGGGGGCCTTCGCCACCGGGAGCAGCACGACCGGATCGGGCGGCTTCGCCTCCGGCAGTGGCATTGTCGCGAGCGGAAGCGGTAACCCGGGCCCGCGGGACAATGCCCTGCGACTCGGCCCGATCGCTGTCCACACCTCGCCGCCGCGCATGCCGCAGGTCGGGACGGCACCCGTGCCCGCCCCGCCCGCGCGCGAGGTCGCCGCCCCGGATGCCTCATGGGCCCATACGCTCGGCCTGAACTCCGGCAGCGTCGGAACCGCCTGTGCCGGAAGCGCCGTCGCCGACGGCAGCGGAATCCTGCTGGGCCTGTTGACCGGCAGCGGTCTCGTCGGCCCGGGCACGGTCGGTGTCGGGTCCAGCGGATCGTCGCTCGGCAGCGTCGCGGTGGGCAGCGCCCTCACCGGTAGCGCCCTGCTGACCTGCCTGCTGCTCCTGCCCGGAATCCCGCCTCCTGCACCGGGGCTGCCGCTGCGCATTCCCATGCCGATCCCGTCGATCCCGCCGATCGCCCCGGTCCGCATGCCCGCCCCGTTGCGACCGCCACCGCCCGCGATCGTGCCCGCGCCGTCGCGAGTCGTGCCCGAGTCCGAGCCCATCGCCGAATCCTCGCCGCCCGCAGCGCCTGTCGCGTGGAACGTGTTGGAACTGGTGACGGTGTTGGTCGTCTCGGTGATCGCGGCGTACCGCGGCCGGACCTCGGGAGGTGGTCAGCGGGCGCGCGCCTAGGGCGCGGCTTTTCGCCATGGTTACCATCGGTGCAGTCCGCCGGAGTAGTCGGCGGCAGCAACTCGGTGGTTCGGGGGCGCATGAAGCAGGTTCTGTACGCGGCGATGATCGCCCTCGCGGTCTCGATCACGTTGACGCCGCTACTGATCAAATGGTTCGCGCGCACCAATGTGCGACAGGAGATCCGCGTCGACGGCCCCGCCAGCCACCAGTCCAAGGCCGGGACACCGACCATGGGCGGCATCGCGATCCTGATCGGGATGTGGGCCGGATACCTGGGCGCGCACCTGATCGGCGTGAGCAACCATCCGCCCGGAATCACCGCCTCGGGCCTGCTGGTCCTGGGCCTCGCGACGGCGCTGGGCGTCGTCGGATTCATCGACGATCTGCTCAAGGTCCGCAAGCGCCGCAATCTCGGGCTGACCGCGTCGGGGAAATTCATCGGGCAGATCTCGGCCGCGCTGATATTCGGCGTGCTGGCCTTGCGTTTCCCGGGCGCCACCGGGCTGACCCCGGCCAGCCGGCACGTGTCCTACGTCCGCGATATCAACACCGTGTCGTTCGGCGTCATCAGCTTCCTGGTCGCGGTCTGCTTTCTGGTGGTGGCCTGGTCGAACGCGGTGAACATCACCGACGGCCTGGACGGGCTGGCCGCCGGGTCGATGAGCCTGGCGCTGTGCGCGTACGTGGTCATCACGATCTGGCAGTACCTCAACGCGTGTGCCGCCCGGCCCCGGATCGGCTGCTACGACGCGCGCGACCCGCTAGATCTGGCCGTGGTGTGCGCGGCGGGGGCGGCGGCCTGCATGGGATTCCTGTGGTGGAATGCCGCCCCCGCGCGGATCTTCATGGGCGACACCGGGGCGCTGGGCCTGGGTGGAATGCTGGCCGGATTGTCGATCACGACCCGGACCGAACTGCTGACGGTGGTGGTCGGGGCGCTGTACGTCATGGAGATTTCCTCCGTGCTGCTGCAGATCGTGGTATTCCGCACCACCCGCAGCCGGCTGTTCAAGATGGCGCCCTTCCATCACCATTTCGAGCTCAGCAAGTGGGCCGAAACGACGGTGATCGTTCGTTTCTGGGTGCTCGGTGGGATCGCCGCCGCAGTGGGCCTGGCACTGTTCTACGGCGAATATCTGCATATGGTCGGCTGAGCCCGGCTATCCGGCCGCTGCGCAATGCGTATGCGGTTGCGGCAGTGTGAGATTGATCAGGTAGTTGTCTCCGGCGGATACCGTGCACGGCGTGCGGTCGTAGATGCCGTGGCCCCAGCCGTCGTAGGTGAGCAGTGTCGTGCCCGGGGTGTCGGCAGCGATGTGTGTAGCCCACTCGTAGGGCGTGGCCGGGTCGTACAGAGACTCCATCAGCAGGATCCGGGGCGCATCGTGGACGTGCGGGGCGTGCGGCGGATTCGGCGGCGGCGTGGGCCAGGCCGAGCACAGACTGCCTGCGGCCCAGGCGAAGTGGGCGCGCAGGGTGCCCGCATTGTCGTTCTGCTCGCGCCACAGTCGCGCCCAGTCGGCCTGGCCCGGAATGTCGAAACGCCAATCGGCGCAGACCTCGAGGGGCGCCATCGACATGGGGACACCGCTCGGATGCGGGACGGCGGGTGATGGTGCGCTGCCGGTGGGCTCCTGGCTCAGCGCCCGCAGATCGGTTGCCACGCCGGGCCAGTCGGGCCGGGACAGATGCTGGGTGAGGGCCTGGCTGAGCGTGAGCGGCGAGAGCGGGCGGTGCGATGCGTCCGAGGCGTGCAGGTCACCGCGCTCCGCGCGAGCGAACAAGACGTTGTACAGCGCAGGAATATCGGCGCCGTGCAGCACGCAGGAGCTCTCGCGAGCGCACCACGAGGTGAACTCAGCGAACGTATCCCGCGCGGCGCGGGCCTCGCTGTCGAGGAATCCGGGCCCGTCCAGGCTATGGTCGTCGGCGCTGTCCAGCAGCAGGGCGCGCATGCGTTGCGGGTACATTTCGGCGTAAGCCTGGCCGTACATGGTTCCGTAGGATCGGCCGTAGAGGGTGACGGTGTTCTCGCCCAGTGCCTTTCGCAGCGCCTCGACATCCCGTGCGACGCTGGCCGCGTCCATGTGGTCCAACAGCGGGCCGGTGTAGTGGCGGCAGCTGTCGGCGAGCTGCCTCACGTAGGACCGCACGTCGTCGAGGCGGGCGCCGTTGTCGGGCACCAGATTCGGCCACGTCGAGGCCAGCCCGGCATCACATAGGATCGAATGGCTCCGCCCGGCGCCGCGTGCATCGAAGCTCACCAGATCGAAGTGCTCGGCCAGGCCGGGCGAGAAATGCAGGGATCCCTCCAGGATCTGGTCCACGCCGGAGGTACCCGGCCCGCCCGGCAGCGAAATCAGGGTGCCGATCCGGGTGGCCGCCTCGGTGTGCTTGCGGATGACGGCCATATCGATGGTCGCGCCTCGGGGATGTGACCAGTCCACCGGCACAGGGAGATTCGCGCACTCGAAGGCGGCGTTCTCCGGGCACGGCCGCCAGGTGAGGGGCGACGGTGGCGCGCTGGAACAGGCGGCGGTCGCTCCCGCGGTCAGGAGCAGGGCCGAGACCCCGGCGATCATGGTGTGGCGCAATGACATGGGCCGATCTTGTCTGCCGTCGTCCGGGGCGCGAATCACCCTCTCGAGTGGTTTCGGTCTAACCCCGGGGTATGAGTCCGGCCACTAGCGCCGCACCTCCTCGACCGCGACCGGACGGCGCTGGTGCAGCGACAGTTCGCAGGCCTCGGCGATGTAGAACGCCTCCAGCGCATCGGCGGGGCGGCAAGGGTTTTCGGCCGCCCCGGTGGCGACTTCGACGAAGACGGCCAGCTCCTCGGCGTAGGCGCTGCGGAAGCGTTCCATGAAGTTCGGATAGGCGGGCAGGGTCGCGGCCGGGTGGCCCGGCTCGACCGAGTGCAGCGGGGCCCGATCATCAAGGCCGACAACGGCGTTGCCCTTCGAACCGAGCACCTCCAGGCGCACGTCGTAGCCCGCGCCGTTGTACCGGCCGAGCGAGACCGTGGCGAGGGTGCCGTCGTCGAGAGACAGGACGACCGCGGCGGTGTCGACATCGCCCGCGTCGCGGAAGAACTGCTCGCCCCGATTGGCGCCCAGCACGAACACCTCGGCGACCTCGCGGCCCGAGACCCATCGGATGATGTCGAAATCGTGCACCCCGCAGTCCCGGAACAGCCCGCCGGAGCGCGGAATGTATTCCGCCGGTGGGGGAGCCGGATCCAGGGTGGTGGCGCGCAGGCTGTGCAGCCAGCCGAGCTCGTGTGACCGCACCGCGGCCCGCGCCGCGCGGTACCCTGCGTCGAAGCGGCGCTGGAAGCCGATCTGCACGGGCACGGTGGAGTCTTCCAGGTGCCGGATCACCGCCAGGGTGCCGTCGATATCCGCGGCCACCGGCTTCTCACAGAACACCGGAATGCCGAGATCGACTGCCCGCGTGATGAGTTCGGGATGCGAATCGGTCGGTGTGGCGATGACGATGCCGGTCGGGTCCGTAGCCAGCAGTGCCTCGATATCGGGGGCGAAGTCCACCCCGAGCTTCGCGGCCGTATCGCGGGCGCGTGCGGCGTCGGCGTCGGCGACGACGACCGCGTCGACCCCGGGCAGTGAGCGCAGCGTTTCCGCGTGCGCGGCGCCGATGCGGCCCGTACCGGCCAGGCCCAGCCTGATACTCATGTGACACCTGCCCTTTCGTCCGGGCCGTGGAGTGCCCGCGTGACCCGGCGGCCCAGGGGCCGGGTCGGACTTTGATTGCGGAGCCCCGTCATGCGGTGTTTCCTTGTGCCGGAAACAGATCCGCGGGCGCGGCGGTGGTGGAGCGGACCACCAGCGACGGCTGCACCCGTTGCCGGACCGGATCGGTGCGATCGGTGCGCAGCCGCTCGACCAGCGCCTCGACCGCCAGCCGCCCGATCTCGGTGCGGGGTTGATCGACGGTGGTGAGCGCGATGTGCCGCAGGGCGGCCAGTGACGAATTGTCGTAGCCGACGACCGAAACGTCCTGTGGCACCGACAGACCCGCCTCCTCGAGCGCGGACATCGCACCGACCGCGTTGAAATCGTTGCCGCAGACCAGCGCGGTCGGAAAGTTGGCAGGGGAGAACACGGTCAGGAGTTTGCGCACCGCGGCGATGCCGGCCGCGTCGGTATGCTCGCTCGGGATGACCATCGGCTCGAGGCCGTGCCGGGTCATGGCGGCGACATAGCCCTTGCGCCGGGGCGTGGCACTGAAGGCCGCGCCGCCGTCGAAGTGCACGATGCGCCGATGTCCCAGCGCTACCAGATGATCCACGGCCAGGGCCGTGCCGTTCTCGCCATCATCGTTGACGGTGTCGACGGTGGGCACCGTCGAGCTGCGTGAGACCAGCACGACCGGGCACTGCGTCGCGGCCTCGCGAATGGCCGCGGCGGAGAGTACCGGCGAGAGCAGAATGACCCCTCCCGGCCGGAAGGCCAGCAGGCTGGCCAGCGCGCCGCGCTCGCGGGCGGCGCTGCGGCGGCCGGTATTGAGGATCAGTTCCAGCCCGGCCTGCTGGGCGGCGGTATCCATGGCCTCGACCACATCGGCGAAGAACGCGTTGTGCAGGTCCGAGACCATGACGCCGACGATGTTGGAAGTGCGGCTGGCCAGTGAGCGCGCCATCGCGTGCGGGCGGTAGCCGAGTTCCTTGGCCGCGGCCAGCACCGCGCGGCGCCGGTGCTCGCTGACCTTCGGCGAATCGCGCATGACGAGGGAGACCAGCGCGCGGGAGACGCCGGCAAGGGCGGCAACGTCTTCCATCGTCGGTCGCGGCATGGTGGCTTTCTCCCAGGAGTGTGGGCGGAACTCTGTGTCCGGACGTTACCGGGTTGGAGCGCTCCAAGCAATAGAGCGCTCTAATGTGTTCGGCTCGCACGCAGGCAGAGCGGAAATCTGTCCGAATGTCGCGCGTTCTTCCAGGTAGATATGTTGAAGCTGCGCTACATTCGACCCTTGACATCGTCGTGACACAGGTTACATTGTTAGAGCGCTCCAATGGTGGCGCGAAAGATACACCGACAGGCCGGAGCAGTCCCGATGACCGAACCGACGCATCCGCTGCGCATTGCCGCGGCACCGATCTCCTGGGGAGTCTGCGAGGTGCCCGGTTGGGGGCACGTGCTCGACGCGGCGACCGTGCTCACGGAGATGGCCGCGCTCGGCCTGGCCGCCACCGAATTCGGCCCGCCCGGATACCTGCCGAGCGAGCCGAACGCGCTGCGGGAACTGCTGGCCCCCTATGGAATCGCCGCGATCGGCGGATTCGTGGCGCTACCCCTGCATGTCGAGCCCGAGGCGGCGCTGGCCGCGGCGCGGGCCAACGCGAAGCTGTTCGCCGCCGCCGGGGCCGAAGTGCTGGTACTCGCGGCCGCGACCGGCGTCGACGGCTACGATTCCCGCCCGCAGCTGGACCGGGAGCAATGGCGCACGCTGCTCGACACCGCCGCCGGTATCCGCGATCTCGCCGCCGAATACGGCCTGCGTACAGTACTGCACCCGCACGTGGGCACCCTGGTGGAGACCGAGGCCGAGGTGGAACGCCTGCTCGCGGATTCCGATCTGGACCTGTGCCTGGACACCGGACACCTGCTGATCGGCGGCACCGACCCGGTGGCACTGGCGCGCCGACATGCCGACCGCATCGGCCATATTCACCTCAAGGATGTTCGCGCGGATATGGCCGACCGGATCCGCAGCGGTGCAATGGAATACAGCGCTGCAGTGCGCAACGGGCTGTATGTGCCGCTGGGCGAGGGTGACGTCGATGTCGACTCCCTGGTGCGGTGCATGTACGAGTCCGGATATCGAGGCTGGTACGTCCTCGAACAGGACACGGCGCTGGCGCCCACCGACACCGCGGCGGGTCCCAGCCGCGATACCCAACGCAGCTTGCGCCGCCTCGAAGGCATCGGCGCCGCCATGGTTTCCGCCGGAATGTAGGAGATGCAATGACAACGAAGTCCGTCTCGGCCCGCAGCACCCGTTCGCGGTGGCGGCGCGTGCTGCCCTGGCTCGCCGCCGGGGCGCTGCTGGCCGCCTGCAGCGGGCCCGCCGCGGAGAACTCGACGCCCACCGCCCAGGCGCCCAGTGCGACAGGGACATTGAAGTCCGTGTCGGTGGTCACCCACGGCAGCGCGGGCGACGCGTTCTGGAACGTGGTCAAGAACGGCGCCGACGCCGCCGGGAAACAGTTCGGCATCAAGGTCGATTACCAGTCCTCGGGTGATCCCACCCAGCAGGCCAAGCTGATCGACAACGCCGTGGCCCAGGGCGTGGGCGGTCTGGTGGTGTCGATGGCCAATCCGGACGCGCTGAAGCCGTCCATCCAAAAGGCCGTCGCCGCAGGGATTCCCGTGGTGACGATCAACTCCGGTGAGGAACAGAGCGTCAGCGTCGGGGCCATCGGGCACGTCGGGCAGAGCGAGGAGTCTGCCGGTGCGGGGGCGGGCAAGCGCCTGGCCGCGGCCGGAAAGCACAAGCTGCTCTGCGTCATTCACGAGGCGGGCAATATCGGTGACAACCAGCGCTGCCAGGGCGCGACGACCGGCTTCGGCGGCAACACCACCACGCTGCAGGTCGACATCAACAACCCGACCGACGCCCAGTCGCGAATCAAGGGCGCACTCGAGGCCGATCACTCGATCGACGCGGTGCTGACGCTGAATTCGCAGGTCGCCGCGCGCGCGGTGGACGCGGTCCAGGAGTCGAGCTCCGCGGCCGTCGTCGCGACCTTCGACCTGAACAGTGACGTCGTCGGCGCGATCAAGGCGGGCAAGCTGCTGTTCGCAGTCGATCAGCAGCAGTACGAGCAGGGATACCTGCCCATCGCGATGCTCGCGCTGTACAAGTCCAACCGCAACACCGTCGGCGGCGGCGCACCGGTGCAGACCGGGCCGGCCTTCGTCGACAAGGACAATGTCGATGCCATCGCGACGCTGGTGTCGCAGGGCACGCGCTGAGAGGCGATGAATTGAGTATTGCCGCAACGCCGTCGCAGACCGAACCGTCCGAACCCTCCGGGGCGGAGCCGGTGTCCAGCCCCACCCTGTGGCAGCGCACGATCGTGCGACCGGAGCTCGGCGCGCTACTGGGCGCCGTGCTGGTGTTCGTGTTCTTCTCCGTCATCACCGACAAGTTCCTGAGTCCGCTGGGCATCGCGAACTGGCTGGACGACTCCTCGACGCTGGGCATCATGGCGGTCGCGGTGTCGCTGTTGATGATCGGCGGGGAGTTCGATCTGTCGGCCGGGGTGATGACGGCCTCCACCTCGCTGGTCACCGCGCTGCTTGCGGTGCACGCCGGCTGGAACGTCTGGGCGGCGTTGCTGGTATCGCTCGTATTCGCCCTGGCCGTGGGCGCATTCAACGGGTGGGTCGTGATGCGCACGGGGCTACCGAGCTTCATCGTCACGCTCGGCACCTTCCTTGCCCTGCAGGGACTCAACCTCGGTGTGACCCGGTTGGTCACCGCCACCGTCGAGGTATCGGGGATCCGCGGCGCGGCCGGATACAGTTCGGCGGGTTCGGTGTTCGCCTCCACGATCAATCTGGGCGGCGCCCAGCTCCAGGCGTCGGTGCTGTGGTGGATCGTGCTGACCGTGCTGGGTTCGATCCTGTTGGTGCGCACCCGTTTCGGGAACTGGACCTTCGCGGTCGGCGGTGCACTGGACAGTGCCCGCGCGGTCGGCGTGCCGGCGGTCCGGACCAAGATCCTGCTGTTCATGGGCACCGGCTTCGCCGGATGGGTCGTCGGTTCCTGCAACATCCTGCGATTCGGCAGCGTGCAGGCCAATCAGGGCGTGGGGCTCGAGCTGCAGTTCATCATCGCGGCGGTGGTGGGCGGCTGCCTGCTCACCGGCGGTTTCGGATCGGTGGTCGGGGCCGCGCTGGGCGCGTTGATCTTCGGAATGGCGCGGCAGGGCATCGTCTTCGCGCGCTGGGACGACGACTGGTTCATGTTGTTCCTCGGCGTGCTGCTGCTGGCGGCGGTGCTGGTGAACAACGAATTCAAGAAGCGAGCGGAAAGGGTTCGGCGATGACCGGCACGCTCATCGAAACCATCGGCATCGGAAAGAGTTACGGCGGCATGGTGGCGCTCGAGGGCGTGTCCACCGTCGTCAACGCGGGCGAGGTCACCTGCGTGCTCGGTGACAACGGCGCGGGCAAATCGACACTGATCAAGATCCTCGCCGGGGTGCACCAGCACGATGCGGGCGAACTGAAGGTGGAGGGGCAGCCGGTCCGATTCGCCTCTCCGCGTGAGTCGTTGGATCGCGGGATCGCCACCGTCTATCAGGATCTGGCGGTGGTGCCGCTGATGAGCGTGTGGCGCAACTTCGTGCTGGGGTCCGAACCCACGGTCGGCATCGGGCCACTGCGGATGCTCGACCGGGCCGAGAGCCGGGAGATCACCCGTAAGGCCCTGTCGGACATGGGCATCGAACTGCGCGACCTCGAGCAGCCCGTCGGCACGCTCTCGGGCGGGCAGCGGCAGTGCGTCGCGATCGCGCGGGCCGTGCACTACGGCGCGAAGGTGCTGATTCTCGACGAACCGACCGCGGCATTGGGTGTGAAACAGGCCGGGGTGGTGCTGCGCTACGTCGTGCAGGCCCGCGATCGGGGCCTGGGCGTCATCCTCATCACCCACAACCCGCACCACGCCTATCCCGTCGGCGATCGGTTCCTGCTGCTCAAGCGCGGCGCGATGCTCGGATCCTACGAGAAGTCGGAGATCGACCTGCCCGAGCTCACCCGCCAGATGGCCGGAGGGGCGGAACTGGCTGCGCTGCAACACGAATTGGAGCGGGTGCAGTCGTGATCGGCGGATCTCTGGAGGCGCTGACCATCGGCCGGGTCGGCGTGGACCTCTATCCCCAGCAGAGCGGAGTCCCGCTGGCACAGGTCAGCTCCTTCGCTAAGTTCCTCGGCGGCACCGCAACGAACGTTGCCGTCGCCGCGGCCCGGCTCGGGCGGCGCAGCGCGGTACTCACCAAGGTCGGCGCCGACGGATTCGGCGAATACGTACGAACGGCCCTGTCGGAGTTCGGGGTTTCGCCCGAGTACGTGTCGACCTCCCCGGATCTGCTGACACCGGTGGTCTTCTGCGAGCTGAATCCGCCCGCCGATCCGCCGCTGCTGTTCTACCGCGCCCCGATCGCCCCGGACCTGACCCTCACCCCCGACGAAATCCCCTGGGATGTCATCGATTCGGTGCCTCTGCTGTGGGTGACAGGGACCGGTGTCAGCGCCGAGCCCGGACGCGGTACCCAGCGTGCCGTACTGGAGCGCCGAGCGGGCCGCGGACACACCGTGCTCGATCTGGACTACCGGCCGATGTTCTGGCCCGACGAGCCGACCGCCCGGCGCGAGATCGGCTGGATGCTCGATCACGTGAATGTGGTGGTGGGCAACCGAACCGAGGCGCAGGTCGCGGTCGGCACGGCCGACCCCGATCAGGCCGCGGACCGGCTGCTCGAGCGCGGGGTCGAGCTGGCGGTGATCAAGTGTGGCGCGGACGGGGTGCTGGTGGCCGATGCCGCCGGCGGGCGGTGGACGGTGCCGCCGTGCCGGGTCGAGGTGGTGTGCGGGCTCGGCGCGGGTGACGGGTTCGGCGGCGCGCTGGTGCACGGACTGCTCGCGGGCTGGGATCCACAGCGAATCGCGGCGTACGCGAATGCCGCCGGGGCGCTGGTCGCCTCGCGCCTGGCGTGTGCCGACGCAATGCCCACACCCGCCGAGATCGAGGAATTGCTGTGTGGGTGAGGCGATTCGCGGCCCGCGAGAGTCGACCGGAGGAGAGAGTGTGTATCTGACCGACGAACGCTGGCGCGAGCTGCTGCGCCTGCGCGGCACCGAACCCGAGGCCGTCCGGCGCGCCTACGCCGCACGCCGGCGACGGGCGAGCCTGCTGTCCGAGCGCGGCACCCTGTTCCTGGTGGCCGCCGACCATCCCGCGCGTGGTGCGCTGGGCGTCGGCTCGGACCGGACCGCGATGGCGGATCGCCGCACGCTGCTCGAGCGCCTGCTGATCGCGCTGGACAACCCGGCGGTGGACGGGGTGCTCGGCTCCCCGGACGTGGTGGAGGAACTGCTGCTGCTGGGCGCACTGCACGACAAGGTTGTCATCGGATCGATGAACCGCGGCGGCCTGGCCGGGGCCGACTGGGAGATCGAGGACCGGTTCACCGGCTACGATGCGCAATCGCTGGTGGATTTCGGCCTGGACGGCGGGAAAATGCTGCTGCGGCTGGTGGATTCGGATCCGCGCACGATTCCCACCCTGCAGGCCTGCGCGAGCGCGGTGTCGGAACTGGCGGCGCACGGCCTGATGGCGATGGTCGAGCCGCTGCCGTACCACCGCGACGCATCCGGATCGCTGGTGATGCACAAGGATTCGGCCTCGTTGCAGCGGGCGATCACCGTCGCGTCCGGGCTGGGCGTGACCTCGGCCTACACCTGGCTGAAAATACCAGCGCCGGAGGATATCTCGGTGCTCGACGCGACAACCCTGCCGGTGCTGATGCTGGGCGGAGTGCCCTCGGGGGATCCGGCGGCGGATCTGGCCGCCTGGGGCGGGGCGCTGCGGCACGAGGTGTCCCGGGGGTTGGTCGTCGGGCGCAGCCTGCTCTATCCGCCCGACGGTGACGTGGCGGGAGCGGTCGAGGCGGCGGCGATGATCCTGAAGGAAGCACGGTGAATTCCTCGGTCGGCCTGGTGATTCCGGCCGGAAGCGGGCTGGACGACAGGGCGGCCGACACAGCTACGGATCGGAATGGGAGGCAGCACGATGAGTAAGTTGCATTACCCGGCGGGAGAGCTCTCCGACGGGGACGATCCCATACTTTTGTCCCCCGAGGTCGCGGGGTGGTCCTACGCCGGACTGCGAGTGCTGCGGCTGAGCGCTGGGCGGGCGAGGTCGGTGCACACCGGCGACTACGAGGCCTTCGTGCTGCCGCTGTCCGGCGGCTGCACCGTCCGGGTGGATGGCGAGGTCTTCGAATTGTCCGGCCGGGATTCGGTATTCACGCGAGTCACCGACTTCGCCTACGTTCCACGCGATGCCGAGGTGGAGCTTTCTGCGGATCGCGATGCGGAGATCGCGCTGCCGATGGCCCGCTGTGAGCGGCGACTCGAACCGAAATACGGTGCTGCCGAGGATGTTCCGGTCGAGGTGCGTGGTGCGGGCCAGGCCACCCGCCAGGTGGCCAATTTCGGTACGCCCGGCGCCTGGGAGCACGCGGACAAGCTCAACGCCTGCGAACTGATCACCCCGGACGGCAACTGGTCCTCGTATCCTCCGCACAAGCACGACGAGGCGAGCGAGTGCGAGGTGGTCAACGAGGAGATCTACTACTTCCGCATCGCCGGGCGCGATGGAATCACCCCGTCCAGAGAGGGTTTCGGAATGCACCGCACCTACACCGCCGACCGCGCCCTGGACGAGAACGTCGCCGTGCGCGACGGGGATGTGTTCCTGATACCCCGCGGCTACCACGGACCGTGTGCCGCCGCGCCCGGCTATCCGATGTACTACCTGAATGTCCTTGCGGGCCCGGCGGCCGAACGGTCCATGGCCTTCTGTGATGATCCGTCGCACGGATGGGTGCGCGCCGAGTGGGATGCGACGCCGGTTGATACCCGCTGCCCGGTTACCGACCACACGGGACGGGTGCGCCGATGAGAATGACCACCGCGCAGGCGCTGGTCGCCTGGTTGATCGCCCAGCACTCCGAAACCCTCGACGGCCGCGAGGTCCCGCTGTTCCCGGCGGTTTTCGCGATATTCGGGCACGGCAACGTGCTGGGCCTGGGTACCGCGCTCGAGGAACGCCGCGATGTGCTTCCGGTGTGGCGCGGCCACACCGAACAGGGCATGGCCCTGGCCGCGGTCGGCCTGGCCAAGGCCACCCATCGGCGGCAGGTCGGCGTGGCCACCTCCTCGATCGGGCCCGGTGCGCTGAACATGGTGACCGCCGCCGGTGTCGCACACGCAAATCGCCTTCCGCTGCTGTTGCTTCCGGGCGACACCTTCGTCAGCCGCGCACCGGATCCGGTCCTACAGCAGGTGGAGAACTTCGGGGATCCGACGATCACGGTGAACGACGCCTTCCGGCCCGTCAGCCGCTATTTCGATCGGATCACCCGCCCCGAGCAGCTGATCGCCACCCTGCCGCAGGTCGCCCGGGTGCTCACCGACCCCGCCGATGCCGGGCCCGTGACTCTGGCACTGCCGCAGGACGTGCAGGCCGAGGCCGCCGATTTCCCGGGCTCGCTGTTCGCGCCGATGGTGCACGCCCTCACCCGGCCGCGCCCCGACCGCACGGCATTGGCTCGTGCCACAACGGCATTGCGTTCGGCCCGGCGCCCGCTGCTGATACTCGGCGGCGGCGTCCGGTATTCAGGGGCCGGGCCGCGGGCGCTGGAATTCGCTCAGCGGCACGGCATTCCAGTTACCGAGACCACGGCCGGACGTACTCTGGTGCCGCACGACCACCCGCTGTATGCCGGGCCGCTCGGCATCACCGGATCGGCGTCGGCCAACACCCTCGCCGCCGAGGCGGATCTGGTGCTTGCGGTGGGAACTCGCCTGCAGGACTTCACGACCGCGTCGTGGACGGCGTTCCGCCCCGACGTCAGGATGGTCAGCATCAACGCCGCCCGATTCGACGCGGTCAAGCACGGTGCGATCGCCGTGGTCGCGGATGCCGATGCGGCACTGGAGGAGCTGGGGCCCGAGCTGGGGGACTGGCAGGCGGCACCGGACTGGACGGCGTGCGCGGCCACGGTGCGCGGCGAGTGGGACGACCACATCGACGACCTGCGCGAGCCCACCCCCGGCATCCCGACGTACGCGCAGATCGTCGGTGCGGTCAACGATCTCAGCGAACCGGCCGACTACGTGATGACCGCGTCGGGCGGCATGCCGGGTGAGCTGGTGGGCGGCTGGCGATCCGGTGGCGACGGGCCGAGTATGGACGTCGAATACGGATTCTCCTGCATGGGATACGAACTCGCCGGAGCGTGGGGCGCGGCGCTGGCGCATCGTCGCGGGCTGGTCACCACCATGCTGGGCGACGGGTCGTATCTGATGCTCAATTCCGAGCTGTTCTCCGCGGCGTTCGCGGGCCATCCACTGGTGGCCGTCGTCTGCGACAACGACGGTTATGCGGTGATTGCCCGGTTGCAGGAGGGGCAGGGCGGCAACGGATTCAATAATCTGTACCGCGATTGCCGGACAAATCACCCGGCTCCGCCGCGGGTGAATTTCGCCGCCCACGCCCATTCCCTGGGCTGCGCGGTATTCACGGCCACCGACCTGGACGGATTTCGGGACGCGTATCTCCGGGCCCGGGGCGCGGCCGTACAGCAATCGCGACCCGCGGTGGTCGTGGTGCGCACCCAGCCGTCGGCCTGGACCGAGGCCGGGGCCTGGTGGGAGGTCGGCGTGCCCGCCCAGCTATCGGGCCGCGAGGCGTACGACGCGGCTAAACCCGGCCAAGTCCGCTATTTGCGGCCATGAACTCCGCACCCGTGCGGGAGGATCCGAGAGGGCGAAACCTGGACGGGCACTTGCATGTCTCGCTATGGTCTGGCTGGCCCGCCGGCGAGAGGGTAAGTGATATGGCACAGGGCACCGTGAAGTGGTTCGACACGAAGAAGGGCTTCGGGTTCATCACGCAGGACAGCGGTGGACCCGATGTCTTCGTCGACTACACCGAGCTCGAGGGCGCCGGCTTCCGGTCGCTGGCCCAGGGGCAGCGGGTGGTGTTCGAAATCCGCCACACCAAGACCGGTCCCGAGGCCAAGGACGTCCGGGTCGTGCCGAACTGATTGTGGCGTGGCACACAGTCGGATGATTTTGTTGCCTCAGCCACTCTTCCGCAAGTCTGGCTAACGACTGTTTCGGACTGCTCGATACGCCTGTTGAAAGCCGGTTCAGCCGGGTTGCAACAATGAAAGGCAATTCCATGATCCCCGTTATCATCGACACTGGTTCCGCTGCACTGCACGGCGTTCTGAGCACGGGCAGCGCTGCGTTCCACGGCCTGGTGAACACGCTGTGGACGGGTTCTTTCGGCGGCTGAGCTCGCATGATGGTCGAATGAATCGACCCACGGCCGGCCTCGGGCATTGTTTGTCCGGGGCCGGCCGTATTTTCGGTACCGGTCGTCCTGATTCGTTCGGGCTCGATGCTGGAATAGTCAAGACCATCGGCGCCTCCCGCGATATCTCGCTGGGATAACACTCAATGAAATAGCGGCTTGCCAGGTAGCTGGCATATGGGTCGCAAACATGTGTTCGTCGCGACAGTAGTGGCGCGGCCACCGTTCGGCATGGCACGATGGAACATCGAGACCGGGCTCAGCGGACGTTTGCTGGCCTGGCTCGTCTACAGAAGGTATGAAATGGCGCAAGGCATTGTGAAGTGGTTCAACAGCGAGAAGGGCTTCGGGTTCATCGCTCAGGACGACGGTGGTCCCGACGTGTTCGTGCACTACTCGGCTGTTTCCGGATCGGGTTTCCGGTCCCTCGATGAGGGTCAGCGCGTCGAGTTCGAGATCGGCCAGGGCCAGAAGGGTCCTCAGGCCCAGGGCGTCCGCGTGATCTGAGTCACCGCGACTTGGCAGGGCTCCGTACCGATG
Source organism: Nocardia sp. GP40 (assembly GCF_050434125.1). Classification (NCBI taxonomy): domain Bacteria; kingdom Bacillati; phylum Actinomycetota; class Actinomycetes; order Mycobacteriales; family Nocardiaceae; genus Nocardia; species Nocardia sp. GP40. The sequence goes on from NZ_JBNPVW010000001.1 coordinate 185,442, forward strand.
GTGCGGGGCCTTTTGCGTTTCTGGAGCCGTTGTGCGCCAACGGGTTTCCGGCAGACCGGTCGGTAATGATTCCGAGATGTGTGGCATTTCCGGAACCGGGTTGTGACGACCTGGATGTTTACCGTTAAACCCCTGGTCAACGATGCCACGCAACATGGGGTGGAGAGGTAGCTGAACGGCGGCTGCCGAGCGGGCGCGCGGGAGGCCCGACATGTACGACGAAGTGCGCGACGACCATGCGTGGACCGATCACAAGTACACGATGCGGATCAGCCGCCTGGCGATCGACAAGCTGGGAATCAAACTCTACGACCGGGTTTCGGCGGTACTGGCCGAGCTCATCGCGAACTCCTACGATGCGGACGCCACCGAGGTGGCGGTGTGGCTACCGTGGGGCATCACCCTGGCCGGCACCGTGCGCAGTGCGCAGGAACCACAGTACGAGATCGTGGTGTCGGACAACGGCCATGGCATGACCACCGACGAAATCAACGACCACTATCTGATGGTCGGCTCCGACCGGCGCGTGCGAACCGGCTCGGACCTGTCGCGGGAACGGCGGCGACCGGTCATGGGCCGCAAGGGAATCGGCAAGCTCGCGGCCTTCGGGATCTGCCGGACCATCGAGGTGATCAGCGCCGGTAGTGGCGAGTCCGACCGCACCGAAGACGGCTGGCCCGTCTCGCACATCGTGATGGATCTCGACGATATGTTGAGCGACACCGAAAGTGACTACTTCCCGGCGATCGGATCGCATGACGGCACCCTCAGCCCGCAGCGCGGTACGACGGTGATCCTGCGGGATTTCTTTCGCAAGCGGGTGAATTCGGGTGCCGAGCTGAACCGGCAGCTGGCCGCGCGGTTCGGCATCGAGCGCCCGGACTGGCGGGTCGAGGTGCACAACAGTGCCGCGCTGGGCGCCCGCGAGAGCTTCATCCTGAGCGACCTGCCGATCGATGTGATGGAGGAGACCCGCATCGACGTGTCCTCGCGCCCGGTCCACGCGGGGCGGCAGTTCCTTCCGGTCACGGGGTGGATCGCCTATTCCAAGCAGCCCTATCGCGACGAGGCGATGGCCGGTGTGCGGATCTATGCGCGCGGCAAGATCGTCGCGCAGACACGGGATTTCGGCATCGGACACGGATTCGCCGGCGAGTTCAAGCTGCGGTCCTATCTGGTCGGCGCCATCCATGTGGACTGGCTCGACGACGACGAGGACCTGGTGCGCTCGGACCGTCAGGACATCATCTGGAACTCCGGGCGCGGGGAGGCCCTGGCCGCGTGGGGGCGCCACCTCATCGCCGAGATCGGGCGGATGGGGGAGCGTTCGATCCGGAGCCGGGTATGGGAGGAGTTCGTCGAGAAGTCGAATATCTTCCAGACCCTCGAGGCGATCGCGCCGGGGGACAAGATGTTTCGCGAGTCGGTCGTGGCTGCGGCCCGGATCCTGGTGGCCAACAAGGATCGCGCCGCCCTCGACAATCCCGGACATGTGGAAAGCACTGTGCGCCTGGCGCTGTCGCTGGGACCGCAGCGCAGCCTGCTCGAGACGCTCCAGCAGATCGCGGTGGATGCCGATCCGCGCCTGGATGTGGTGGTGGCGCTGTTCGAGCGAGCCCGGGTGGCCGAGATCTATTCGCTCGGGCAGATCGCCGGTGAGCGGGTCGCCGTGGTGGACAAGCTGCGCGTGCTGATCGACGACCGCCGCTCGCTCGAGCGGCCCTTCCAGGAGCTCATCGAGCGCGCGCCGTGGCTACTCGCCCCGGAGTGGACGCCGCTGGGCATGAACGAATCGCTCGAGCGGGTGCGCGCCAGCTTCGAACGCTGGTATGCGCAGAAATTCGGGACGGCACTGGTGACCACCGCGATCGGCAGCGAGAAGCGCGAACCGGACTTCGTGCTGCTGCACGACTCCGGCGAGCTATGGATCGTGGAGATCAAGCGGATGGACTACCACCTCACCGACGAGGAGTACAACCGCGCCATCAACTACCTGTACTCGCTGGACACGTTCCTCACCGAGAACCCCCGCATCGGCGCCCAGGTCCCGCGCCGCAGGCTCACCTTCATCGTCGACCACGTCGACAAGCTGCGTCCGGCCTCGCGCTCGTCGCTGGACAGCGACTCCCGCATCGACCGCCGCACCTGGCGCGAGCTGCTGGATTCGACGCTGCGCGCGCACCGGGATTTTCTGGAGCGGGTGTACGCGATGCGCGGTGCCGAGGAGGAGTCCGAGCCTGCCGGGCACGAGCAGGCGGGGTAGGCGTACCTCCGCATTCGCTCCGGCCATGCGCGGTTTCGGACGGCTTCGCCGACGGCGCCCGCCGACGGCGCCCGCCGACGGCGCCCATGAGGTGGCGGCACGGCCCGGCGTAGATGCGGTGCCCGTCGTCACCTCGGCAGCCGAGGTCCCGGAATGCCATGCGTCCCGGCAAGCCGGGATGACAGCGGGCGGCGGCCGGGAGTGGTGGAATAGGCGATCGACCAGGTGAGACTCAGGTCACCCGGTCGACGACGCGCTCGCGCGATCCGCCCACCCGCACCACTTTCCGGAATCCGGCCGATTAAGCTAGGCGGCGGTAAATGCCGATCCCCATTCCCCAGGAGTGCCCCCAGTGAGCCAAAATGGCCGTCCTGTTGTTCTGATCGCCGACAAGCTCGCCCAGTCGACCGTCGATGCGCTCGGTGACGGTGTCGAGGTGCGCTGGGTCGACGGCCCCAATCGGCCCGAGCTACTGGCGGCGGTGCCCGAGGCCGACGCGCTGCTGGTTCGGTCCGCCACCACCGTCGACGCCGAGGTCCTCGAGGCCGGTAAGAATCTGAAGATCGTCGCTCGCGCGGGCGTCGGCCTGGACAACGTCGACGTGCCCGCGGCCACCGAGCGCGGTGTCATGGTCGTCAACGCGCCGACCTCCAACATCCACACCGCCGCCGAGCACGCCGTCACCCTGCTGCTCTCCGCCGCCCGCCAGATCCCCGCGGCCGACGCCACCCTGCGCGAGCGCACCTGGCAGCGCAGCAAGTTCAACGGCGTCGAGATCTTCGGCAAGACCGTCGGCGTCATCGGCCTGGGCCGCATCGGCCAGCTCTTCGCGCAGCGCCTCGCCTCCTTCGAGACCAAGGTCATCGCGTACGACCCCTACACCTCCCCAGCCCGCGCCGCCCAGCTGGGCATCGAGCTGCTGAGCCTGGACGAGGTCCTCGAGCGCGCCGACTTCCTCTCCATTCACCTGCCCAAGACCCCCGAAACCAAGGGCATGCTGAACGCCGAGACGATTGCCAAGACCAAGAAGGGCGTCATCATCGTCAACGCCGCCCGCGGCGGTCTGATCGACGAGCAGGCGCTCGCCGATGCCATCACCTCCGGCCACGTGCGCGCGGCCGGTATCGACGTGTTCGAGACCGAGCCCTCCACCGACAGCCCGCTGTTCGAGCTGCCGCAGGTCGTGGTGACCCCGCACCTGGGCGCCTCCACCGCCGAGGCGCAGGACCGCGCGGGCACCGACGTCGCCAAGTCCGTCATCCTGGCTCTCGGTGGTGAGTTCGTGCCCGGTGCGGTCAACGTGACCGGCGGCGCGGTCAACGAGATCGTTGCCCCGTGGCTGGAGATCGTGCGTAAGCAGGGCGCGCTGCTGGGCGCCCTCGCCGACGAGCTGCCGGTCAGCCTCGAGGTGCAGGTGCGTGGCGAGCTGTCCTCTGAAGATGTTGCGGTGCTGGAGCTTTCGGCGCTGCGCGGTATCTTCTCCGCGCTGGTCGAGGACCAGGTCACCTTCGTCAATGCGCCGGCGATGGCCAAGGATCGCGGCATCGAGGCGACCGTTACCACCGCGTCGGAGAGCCCGTCGCACCGCAGCCTGGTCGACCTGCGCGCGGTGTTCGGCGACGGCCGCACCCTCAACGTGGCCGGCACCCTGACCGAGCCCGCCCAGGTCGAGAAGATCGTCAACATCAACGGTCGCAACTACGACATGCGCGCCGAGGGCCTGAACCTGGCCGTCCTCAACTACGAGGACAAGCCGGGCCAGCTCGGGCGCCTGGCCACCAGGCTCGGCGACGCCGGCATCGACATTCTGGCCGCGCAGCTGACCCAGGACTTGGAGGCCGAGGGCGCCACCGTCATCCTGCGCGTCAACAAGGATGTCCCGGTCGAGCTGCAGACCGCCATCGCCGAGGCCGTCGGCGCCGTCAAGGTCGCTCAGGTCGACCTGAGCTGATTCGTCTCTCCGGCAACGCAATACGGGCCCCTTCCACGCAGAGTGGAAGGGGCCCGATGCGTTCGGTGGAAGGTTTCAGCGCTCCGGTCGGGAATCCCGTGCCTCCACCGCGTCCCGCGCCTCGGCGAGTCCGGCCGCCGGATCCTGATCGCGGTAGAGCTTGATGGCCTGGATCTTCTTGCCACGCTGTAGAAGCTGGTCGATCTCGGTGTAGTCGATGGCGCCGGGATCGGTGATGCCCAGATGCCGGATGATCAGATCGAGCTTGCGCTCCAGCCGATTGACCTTGCGCTCGATTCGAAGATTGTCGAACATTCACCGAACGGTACCCGCCGAGGCCACCGGACCTCGCGATCCCACTGGGTGAGAGCGGTTTGCCCTGGTGGCAGGGGTGAAGTCGGTACCGGCTAGGGTGACGGACGGACTCGTCACATCCGAACGGAGCTGGAATTCATGAAACTCGCTGTCATCCCGGGCGACGGCATCGGTCCCGAGGTCATCGCCGAGGCGCTCAAGGTGCTCGACGTGGTGGTGCCCGGAGTGGAGAAGACCGAATACGACCTGGGCGCCAAGCGGTTCCATGCCACCGGCGAGATCCTCCCGGACAATGTGCTGCCGGAGTTGAAGCAGCACGACGCGATCCTGCTGGGCGCGATCGGCGACCCGTCGATGCCCCCGGGCGTGCTCGAGCGGGGGCTGCTGCTGCGCACCCGGTTCGAGCTGGACCATCATGTGAACCTGCGCCCGTCGAAGCTGTTCCCGGGCGTGAGCAGCCCGCTGTCGGGCGATCCGAAGATCGACTTCGTCGTGGTCCGGGAGGGCACCGAGGGCCCGTACACCGGCACCGGCGGCGCCATCCGGGTGAACACCCCGCACGAGGTCGCCACCGAGGTCAGCACCAACACCCGCTTCGGTATCGAGCGCGTGGTCCGCTACGCCTTCGCCGCCGCCCAGCAGCGCCGCAAGCACCTGACGCTGGTGCACAAGACGAACGTGCTCGCCTTCGCCGGATCGCTGTGGCAGCGGACGGTCGACGAGGTCGGCGCCGAATTCGCGGACGTCGAGGTCGCCTACCAGCACATCGACGCGGCGACCATCCACATGGTCACCGATCCCGGCCGCTTCGACGTGATCGTCACCGACAACCTGTTCGGCGACATCATCACCGACCTGGCCGCCGCGGTCTCCGGCGGCATCGGCCTGGCCGCCTCGGGCAACATCGACGCCTCCGGCACGAACCCGTCGATGTTCGAGCCCGTGCACGGCTCGGCGCCCGACATCGCGGGCCAGTCCAAGGCCGACCCGACCGCGGCCATCCTCTCGGTGGCCCTGCTGCTCAACCACCTCGGCAAGTCCGAGGAGGCCGCCCGCATCGAGTCCGCCGTCGCCAAGGATCTGGCCTCGCGCTCGGGCACCTCGTCCACCGTCGAAATCGGTGACCGCATCGCCGCCTCGGTGTAGCCTGCGAGCAGGCCCCGCACCCGGAATCCCCTCCGGTGCGGGGCCTTTCGTCCGTATACCGTTCGTACTAGCGGCGGTCGCGGGGGACCAGCGGGACCGCGGCGACCGCGAACAGGGCCGCCGCCAGATAGGCCGCCGGGAACCCCGCGGCGGTGATGAGGGCGCCGAAGGCCGGGGCCACCGCGGCGGTGGCCAGATACTGACCGGTGTTCTGAATGCCCAGGCCGCGGCCGCTCCAGAACGGGCCCGCGATCTCGGCGACCGCGGTGAAGGCCAGGCCGTTGTCCGCAACGGTGATCACCGAGGCCACCACCAGGATCGGCAGTGCGGCCCACCACCAGTGCAGCCAGGCCGCGGCGGCCAGGGCGGCCATCGACACGACCGCGGCGGTCGCGACGGTCCGCAGCGGGCGCAGGCGGCTGCCGACCTTGTCGGACCACCTGCCCGCGCCGATCCGCCCGGCCGCACCCAGCACCTGGGTGACCGTGACCAGCGCGCCCGCCACCGGCAGGGACAAACCGACGTCGTGGTTCAGCCACAACAGTGCGAACGTCCACACGGTGGCCTGCGGGATCACCAGCAGCACCGAAACGGCGTGAATGCGCCACAATGTCGAGTCCCCGCGATAGGGGTTGTCCGAATTCGACTGTGCGCCGGAGCGTTCCGGCCGGGGCGGGTCGACGATCCCGATCGCACAGCCGATCGCGGCCGCGCCCGCCATCAGTGCCGGTACCAGCACGGCCGTGGAAAACCCGTGCGCCGCAGCGATTGCGGGAATCGCCATGGCCGCGATGCCCACGCCGATCGGCTGGGCGGTCTGCCGGATTCCCATGGCCAGTCCGCGCTGGTCGGGCGGGAACCAGCCCGCGATGACCCGGCCGCTGGCGCCGTTGGTGCTGGCCGCGCCGATGCCGGCCAGCAGCAGCAATGCCCCCAGCGCAACGTAATTCGTCGTGGTCGCGGCCGCAGCGCCTGCGGCGAACATCACCGCGGGGCCGACGATCAGCACGGTGCGCTCGCCGAACCGGTCCACCGCGTACCCCCAGGCCACCAGGGTGCACACCATCCCGACCATAGGCATGGCCACCAGTAGACCGGCTGTGGCCAAAGGCATTCCGCGAGCTGTCAAGGCGGGCAACAGGAAAGGTGCGCCGTTGCTCATGACCGCGCTGGCGGCCTGCGCGAAGACTCCCAGGGCGAGCATGGTCCACCGTCGGGTGGTGCGCTCCTGGATCACGGGGGCCATTTCCTCACCTCTATCTCATATAATGGGATCACAGTCTTACCCTGTGAAACACTGGCTCACCGTACACCGCAACCCGCACGAATGCGAACGCCCGTGCCCCGCCGACCGGGTGGTTTGGTCCATACCGCCAGGTGGATAGACTGCGAGCCATGCGTCTAGGTCGAGTTGCCAGCCCCGATGGGGTCGCGTTCGTGAGCATCGAGGGAGCGGGCCCCGATTCCACGGCCCGGGAAATTGCCGAACACCCGTTCGGCACCCCCACCTTCACCGGCCGCAGCTGGCCGCTGGCGGATGTGCGGTTGCTGGCGCCGATCCTCGCCAGCAAGGTGGTGTGCATCGGCAAGAACTACGCCGCACACGCCCGGGAGATGGGCGGTGAGGCGCCCGCCGATCCGGTGATCTTCCTCAAGCCCAACACCGCGATCGCCGGTCCCAACGCCGCAATCGTCTTGCCGCCCAGTTCCTCTCAGGTCGACTACGAGGGCGAACTGGCGATCGTGATCGGCCGCCCCTGCAAGGACGTGCCGGCCGCGCGGGCACGCGAGGTGATCCTCGGCTATACGGTCGCCAACGATGTCACCGCCCGCGACCAGCAACGCCACGACGGCCAGTGGACCCGCGGCAAGGGATACGACACCTTCTGCCCGCTCGGGCCATGGATCGAAACAGAGCTGGACCCAACAGATCTGGAGATCATCACCGAACTCGACGGCGAGGTTCGACAGCGCAGCCGGACATCACTTCTGCTGCACGATATTCCGAAGCTGATCGAGTGGATCACCACGGTGATGACGCTGCTGCCCGGTGATGTCATTCTCACCGGCACCCCGGAGGGCGTGGGTCCGATGAAAGAGGGGCAGAACGTCTCCGTGACGATCGAGGGCATCGGCACCCTCACCAATCCCGTTGCCGCCAAACGCTGATCGAAAGTAGGGATATGACAGACGTACGGGTCCGATTCTGCCCGTCGCCGACCGGCACGCCGCACGTCGGCTTGATCCGGACGGCGCTGTTCAACTGGGCGTTCGCCCGCCATCACGGCGGCGCGTTCGTCTTCCGCATCGAAGATACCGATGCCGCACGCGATTCCGACGAATCGTATCGCGCGCTGCTGGACGCGTTGCGCTGGCTCGGTCTCACTTGGGACGAGGGGCCCGAGGTCGGTGGCCCATATGAGCCATACCGGCAGTCGCTGCGGCGTGAGATTCATCTCGATATGGTGCGCCGGTTGCTGGAGGCGGGCGAGGCGTACGAATCGTTCTCCACCCCAGAGGAAGTCGAGGCCCGCCACCGCGCGGCCGGGCGCGATCCGAAGCTGGGCTACGACAACTTCGACCGCGACCTCACCGCCGAGCGGATCGCCGATTTCAAGTCCCAGGGCCGCGCCCCGGTGCTCCGGCTGCGGATGCCCGAGCGGGACATCACCTTCCACGATCTGGTGCGCGGCGAGACCACCTTCAAGGCCGGGGTGGTCCCCGACTTCGCCATCACCCGGGGCAACGGGGACCCGCTGTACACGCTGGTGAACCCGGTCGACGACGCCCTGATGAAGATCACGCACGTGCTGCGTGGCGAGGATATCCTGTCCTCCACCCCTCGGCAGATCGCCCTGTACGAGGCCCTGCAGCGGATCGGGGTCGCCGAGTTCACCCCGCAGTTCGGTCATCTGCCGTTCGTGATGGGGCAGGGCAACAAGAAGTTGTCCAAGCGGGATCCCGAGTCGAATCTGTTCGTCCACCGCGACCGGGGATTCATTCCCGAGGGTTTGCTGAATTACCTGGCTTTGCTGGGCTGGGGCATCGGTGAGGACCGCGACATCTTCTCGATGGAAGAGATGGTCGCGGCATTCGATATATCGAAAGTAAATTCGAATCCGGCCCGGTTCGACCAGAAGAAGGCCGACGCGATCAACGCCGAGCACATTCGTTTGCTGGAGCCCGCTGATTTCGCCCGTCGACTTCGCAGCTACCTGACCGGTCAGGGCCACATCGGGGCCGAGGTCGACGACGCGCTTTTCGCGGCCGCCGCGGAGTTGGTGCAGACCCGGATCGTGGTTCTCGGCGATGCCTGGGATCTGCTGAAGTTCCTGTTCGTGCCCCTTTCGGAGTTCCGCGTCGACGAGGCCGCCGCGGAAAAGAATCTGGGCGCCGACGCCGCACCGGTGTTGCAGGCCGCCATCAAGGCGCTGGAGGGCGTTTCCGACTGGTCGGCAACCGCGCTCGAGGGGGCGCTGAAAACGGCTCTGGTGGACGATCTGGGCCTCAAACCGCGCAAGGCGTTCGCGCCAGTGCGGGTTGCGGTGACGGGTTCACACATCAGCCCGCCGCTGTACGAGTCGCTGGAACTGCTCGGGCGCGAGATCACCATGCGGCGGCTGCACGCGGCCGCCGCGCGCGGCTGAGGCGAATATGCCGCCCACTACCGGCTTTGACCAGGCGATTTGGAAAATCCCGGTAGTGGGCTGGTAATCTTCTCCGCGGCCCGGAAACAAGCCCCCAGCCCACGGGTTGGAGGCCGAAAGCCCAGGTCATTGGGGTATGGTGTAATTGGCAACACAGCTGATTCTGGTTCAGCCATTCTAGGTTCGAGTCCTGGTACCCCAGCAGAGTGTGCTCACCGTCAGCTCGGTTGGCGGTGGGAACCAGCTTCGGTTGGCAACACTCGTCCGAGGTCCCGTCGTCTAGCGGCCTAGGACGCCGCCCTCTCAAGGCGGTAGCGCGGGTTCAAATCCCGTCGGGACTACACAAATCCCAGGCTCATGCTCATGGAGAGCATGAGCCTGGTTTGTTTCGTCATTATTGTGGGGGCGCCCCACGCCCCCGGCCCGGAGGGGCTTCGCCCCCCCCGGACCCCCCGCTTCCCGCTGGGCACGTAAGTTGGGCGGGTTGCGTTTGGGGATACCGGACTCGGTTGAGTGACATCGGGGCATCGGGGTTGGGCGGTACAGCTGAGATGCATCGGGATCGGTTACCTCAGCTGGTAGTGCCGGGATTCCTCGCTTGGGCCGGTCTTCCTCAATCCTGCTGCCAGCTCAATCCTGTTGCCAGGTGGAGCCGCCCGGAGCCATAGCCGGCAGGCCCAGCTTGCGGTGGTCCCAGCTGCGGGTGCGTTCGGGGATCACGCGGACCGCGACCCGCTTGTTCAGCATCTGCTCCACGTAGGGGCGCATTTCCTCGGTGTAGGGGGCGGTGTAGCGCTCCCAGACGCTCACGCCGACCTTGAACAGGGCTTCGGTGTCGTCGATGATCTCCGCGCGGCCCTCGATGGACACCCCGCGCAGCTGGTCGTAGCTGTCGCCCGCCTCGATCAGCACCGTCACGCGCGGGTCGCGGCGGATGTTCACCGCCTTCTGCGACTTGGCCTTGGTCTCGAACCAGATCTCGCCGTCGACCACGCCGTACCACATGGCCGTCAGGTGCGGCAGGCCCGTGGACCCGAGGGTTGCCAGCGTGATGATGCGGCTGCGGCCCAGGAAATCGGTGATCTCGTCGTCCGACATCACGATCTGTGCGCGTTGATTGACTCCCATGATCCGACTGTAATTTACGGCGTATGGCGCCGCTCACAGCGGTCTTCGTCACATCGAGTGCGGGTATTCGCGGACCTGGTCACGGCCTTGCCCGGGGTACCTCACAACCGCTTGTGCAGGGCGTCGGCGGCCGCCACGAGATCCGCCGCCCAGCGCGCGCCGGGACGACGTCCCATCCGGTCGATCGGGCCCGACACCGACACCGCCGCCACCACGTTGCCCGCCGAATCGCGCACCGGCGCGGAGACGCTGGCCACCCCGGCCGCGCGCTCCGCCGCGCTCTGCGCCCAGCCGCGCCTGCGGACCTCGGTCAGCGCCCGCTCGCCGAAGACCGCGTCGGCCAGCACGCTGCGCTGCGTTTCCGGATCCGCCCAGGCCAGCAGGACCTTGGCCGCCGAACCCGCGGTGAGCGGCAGGCGCGCGCCCACGGGGACGGTGTCCCGTAGCCCGGACGACGGCTCCAGCGCCGCGACCGCCACCCGCGAATGCCCATCCAGCCGGTACAGCTGCACGCTCTCCCCGGTGATCTCCCGCAACCGCGGCAGGATGGCGGCCGCGGCCTCCACGATCGGGTCCGCGGCGGTCGTGGCCAGCTCCGACAGTGCGGGTCCGGGTCGCCACAGGCCGTTGCCGTCGCGGGCGAGCAGGCGATGGGTCTCCAGCCCGACCGCGAGGCGGTGCGCGGTGGCGCGGGGCAGGCCGGTCCGCGCGCACAACTCGTTGAGCCCGCACGGCTGCTCGGCGGCCGCGTAGAGCACGGCCATGGCTTTGTCGAGCACCCCGATACCGCTATGCTGTCTCATAAAGCGATATTAGCGTCCCGAATAGTGAGATATGCAAATTCGGGACACACCCATCCGAGATCGCGTCGCCGGCCCACGGCGGCGCGGATGGCTAGCGAAGGGAGTCAGCGGTTATGGCCGAGCGGCCACGCACACTGGCGGAAAAGGTCTGGGACCAGCACGTCGTCGCCCGCGGCGCGGGCGAGGGCGAGGCGCGCGAGCCCGACCTCATCTACATCGACCTGCACCTGGTGCACGAGGTCACCAGTCCGCAGGCCTTCGACGGCCTGCGTGCGGCCGGTCGGCCCGTGCGCCGGCCCGATCTCACCATCGCGACCGAGGACCACAACGTCCCGACCGTTGATATCGATAAGCCGATCGCCGATCCCGTTTCTCGCATCCAGGTCGAGACGCTGCGGCGCAATTGCGACGAATTCGGTGTCCGCCTGTATCCGATGGGCGATATCGAGCAGGGCATCGTGCACGTGGTCGGCCCGCAGCTGGGCCTGACCCAGCCCGGTGCCACCGTGGTCTGCGGCGATTCGCACACCTCGACGCACGGCGCCTTCGGCGCACTGGCGATGGGCATCGGCACCAGCGAAGTCGAGCACGTGCTCGCCACCCAGACGCTGTCGTTGCGCCCGTTCAAGACCATGGCGGTCAACATCGACGGCGCGCTGCCCGACGGGGTGACCAGCAAGGACGTCATTCTGGCGGTGATCGCCCAGATCGGCACCGGTGGCGGCCAGGGCTACGTGATCGAGTATCGCGGCGAGGCCGTGCGCGCCATGTCGATGGAGGCGCGGATGACGATGTGCAACATGTCCATCGAGGCGGGCGCGCGGGCGGGCATGGTGGCTCCCGACGAGACCACCTACGAGTTCCTGAAGGGCCGCGCGCACGCGCCCCGGGGCGCGGATTGGGATGCGGCCGTGGCGGCCTGGGATGCCCTCGCGACCGAGCCGGGCGCCGAGTTCGACGCCGAGGTGCACATCGATGCTTCGGCCCTGACACCGTTCGTGACCTGGGGAACCAACCCGGGACAGGGCGTTCCGCTGGGCGCGGCGGTGCCGAATCCTGCCGATATGGCCGACGAAACCGCGCGCGAGACCGCCGAGAAGGCGCTGCGCTATATGGATTTGGAGCCCGGTACTCCACTTCGTGAGGTGTCGGTCGACACCGTATTCGTCGGCTCGTGCACCAATGGCCGGATCGAGGATCTGCGGGCGGTGGCCGGGGTGCTGCAGGGCCGCAAGGTGGCCGACGGCGTCCGAATGCTGATCGTGCCGGGTTCGATGCGGGTGCGCGCACAGGCCGAGTCCGAGGGGTTGGGTGAGATTTTCACCGCCGCGGGCGCGGAATGGCGGCAGGCGGGTTGCTCGATGTGCCTGGGTATGAATCCGGATCAACTTTCCCCCGGTCAGCGCTGCGCGTCGACCTCCAACCGCAATTTCGAGGGCCGGCAGGGCAAAGGCGGCCGTACGCACCTGGTTTCGCCGCTGGTCGCGGCGGCGACGGCGGTGCGCGGAACGCTGTCCTCACCGGCCGATCTGAACTGACCGTCCCTACCTACTCAGGAGAACTCATGGAAGCCTTCAAGGTGCACAAGGGGATCGGGGTGCCGCTGCGCCGGTCCAATGTCGACACCGACCAGATCATCCCCGCGGTCTATCTGAAGCGGGTGACCCGAACGGGATTCGAGGACGGCCTGTTCGCGGCCTGGCGCTCGGATCCGAGCTTCATTCTCAACACCGAGCCGTTCAACCGGGGTAGTGTCCTGGTGGCCGGTCCGGATTTCGGTACGGGATCCTCACGCGAACACGCCGTTTGGGCACTCATGGATTACGGCTTCCGGGTCGTCATCTCCTCGCGCTTCGGCGACATCTTCCGTGGCAACGCCGGTAAGGGCGGACTGCTGGCCGCGCGGATGTCACAACATGATGTCGAATTGCTCTGGAAGATGCTCGAGGAACAGCCCGGTCAGGAATTGATCGTCGACCTCGAGGCGCGCACCGTGACCCTCGGAACCGTCGTGTTGCCCTTCGAAATTGACGACTACACCAGGTGGCGGCTGCTGGAGGGACTGGACGACATCGGCCTGACTCTGCGTCAGGAAGACGCGATCGACGGGTTCGAAAAGGGTAGGCCCGGTTGGAAACCCAAGACCATTCCGGAGCCAATTTCGCGGGCGTAATCGGACTGGGCGTTAGCTGGGAGCTACCAATCGCGGTAGCTGTGCGTGTGCCACACCACATGAAATTTGGCGTGGCACATAGACTCTTGCCCATTGAAGGTTTACCGTGGTACCTAGTCGGTCCGACGACGGGCCATTAGTCTGCGGAGGATTCAATGAACAAGGCGGAACTGATCGACGTTCTGACCGAAAAGTTGGGTACTGACAGGCGCACGGCCACTGCGGCAGTCGAGCAGATTGTCGACACGATCGTGCGCGCGGTGAACAAGGGCAACAGCGTCACCATCACCGGTTTCGGTGTGTTCGAACAGCGCAAGCGCGCTGCGCGAGTGGCGCGTAACCCGCGTACCGGCGAAACCGTGAAGGTCAAGCCCACTTCGGTCCCTGCGTTCCGTCCCGGTGCGCAGTTCAAGGCGATCATCGCTGGGAAGCAGAAGATCGCAGCGGCCGGTCCGGCCGTGAAACGCGGTGTGGCAGCACCGGTGTCGGGCGCGGCGAAGAAGACCGCCGCCAGAAAGGCAGCCGCCAAGAAGACGGCCGCCAAGAAGACCACGGCCGCCAAGAAGGCTGTCGCGAAGAAGACCGCCGCCAAGGCGCCCGCCAAGAAGGTCGCGGCGAAGAAGACGGTGGCCAAGAAGACCACCGCCAAGAAGACCGTGGCCGCCAAGGCGCCCGCGAAGAAGGCGGCGGCCGCCAAGGCCACCGCCAAGAAGACCACGGCGAAGAAGGCGCCCGCCAAGAAGGCGGCGGCCAAGCGGACCGCCACCAAGCGTCGCTGAGACCGAACCGAGAACGGCCCCGGCTGCATGGCAGTCGGGGCCGATTGGTGTGTCAGGCCTGATCTTTCCTGGACGGCCGCCCGGAACTTGGTCTCCCAGAGCGGATTCAGCGTTCGCGCAGCGACCTGTCGAGATGGTCCGCTGCCACCAGGCGGCCGTTGGCCACCGACAGCACCCACACGGTGCCCTTGCGATTGCGTGCGGGAGGCAGTGTGACGTCATCGATTTCGGCCCACTCGGCCAGCAGTGGCGGAATCACCTTGCCCTGACTGCAGATCACCGGCACCGCACCCGGCGACACCAGCTGCCGAACCCGCTTCAGGGCGGCGTCCGGCCCTGCGGCATAAGCGGTTTCGGTCAAGAGGGGTTCGGCGGCGATGCTCACGTCGAGCGCCTCGGCCAGCGGTTCGACGGTCTGCACGCAGCGCTGCACCGGCGCCGCGGAAACCTCGGTAGGGCCGAAGGCCATCAGGCTGGGGACCAAGGCCATTGCCTGTGCCCTGCCGGTCTTGTCGAGCGGGCGCTCGTCGTCGTCCGGACCGGACAGGCGGTCCCGGCGTCCCGCCTTGGCGTGCCTGACGAGTAGGAGGGTTTCCGTATCCGGGGGGTGACGCAGGAACTGGCGGATGATGGAGCGATCCATCGGATAGGACAGCGCGCCCATTACCCCGTCCAAGTTGTACCAATGCAATTCGTCCACTTCCGAATTGCTGGTGAATTCGCCGTCGTTGATCGTGGCGACCCAGTAATCCACCCGCTTGAGCTTGCGATGTCCGGGCACCGGGTAGGTGACGCTGCCCAGATAGCGGCCCAGGCGGGTATTCAGCCCCGTCTCCTCGGCCACCTCGCGCACCGCCGCGACCATCGGGGTCTCGCCGGGGTCCAGTTTGCCCTTGGGCAGCGACCAGTCGTCGTATTTGGGGCGGTGCACCACCGCCACCTCGACCGCACCGCCGCGCCGGCGCCGCCACACGACAGCACCGGCGCCGAGAATATTCGCGGTCACCCGGGGATCGGATATGGATACGTCCCCGGGATCCGGTGTTGCCGAACCGCTCACGTCTCCGCCTCGCTGGCGCTCGGCTCCGACGTGCGTGATGCACGCCCGCCCGATGGTTCGCTCCGCTGCGCTCCACTCACTGCTGGCCCGGCCGCCGTAGGCGCATCATGTACTCCTGGTGGTCGCGCACCTGTTCGCCCTGCTGGATGACCTCGGCCTCGGTCGGATGCGCCTGCCAGGTACCGTCGGGCCGCAGCACCCAGCAGCGGGTGGCCGGATACAGGGCCGAATCGAAGACCACGGCCAGCTGGTCACACAGCCGGGGATCCTTCACCTGCGCCATGACCTCCACGCGCCGGTCCAGGTTGCGGTGCATCATGTCCGCGCTGCCGATCCAGTACTCGTCCTGGGCCTGGAAATGCATGACGCGGGAATGCTCGAGGAAGCGGCCGAGGATCGAGCGCACCTCGATGTTGTCGCTCATGCCCGGCACGCCCGGGCGCAGCCCGCAGATGCCGCGCACGACGATCTGCACCGGCACCCCGGCCTGCGACGCCCGGTACAGCGCGTCGATCACCTGCTCGTCGACGATCGCGTTGGCCTTCATCCGGATTCGGGCGTCGTGGCCCTGCTCGGCGAGCTCGGTCTCGCGCTGGATCCGCTCGATGATGCCCGAGCGCACGCTGCTGGGCGCTACCAGCAGGTTCCGGTAGGTGGCCTTACGGGAGTATCCGGTCAGCGAGTTGAACAGGTCAGTGAGGTCGGCGCCGATTTCCGGTGCCGCGGTGAGTAATCCGACGTCCTCGTAGAGGCGCGCGGTCTTCGGGTTGTAGTTGCCGGTGCCGATATGGCAGTAGCGGCGGATGGTGGCGCCCTCGCGCCGGACCACCAGACAGGTCTTGCAATGCGTCTTGAGCCCGATCAGGCCGTAGACCACGTGCACGCCCGCCTGTTCCAGGGCGCGCGCCCATTTGATGTTGGCCTGCTCGTCGAAGCGGGCCTTGATCTCCACCAGGGCCACGACCTGCTTGCCGGCCTCGGCGGCGTCGATGAGCGCGTTGACGATGGGGGAGTCGCCCGAGGTGCGGTACAGCGTCTGCTTGATCGCCAGCACCTGCGGATCGGCGGCGGCCTGCTCGATGAATCGCTGCACGCTGGTGGAGAACGAGTCGTACGGGTGGTGGACGAGCACGTCCCCCTCGCGCAGGGCGGCGAAAACGTTTCGGGGCGTTTCCCTCTCACCGAATGCGGGCGGGGTGGTCGGCACCCACGGCGCGTCCTTGATCGCGGGCCGGTCCACCCCGTAGACCTGCCACAGGCAGGACAGATCCAGCAGACCGGGCACCTGGATGACATCGCCGGGGTCGACATCGAGCTCGCGCAGCAGCAGATCGAGCATGTGCTCGGTCATGTCGTCGGAAACCTCCAGGCGCACAGGAGATCCGAACCGTCGCCGGGCGAGTTCCCGCTCCAGGGCCTGCAGCAGATCCTCGTCGCGGTCCTCGTCCACCTCGAAGTCGGCGTTGCGGGTGATACGGAACGAATGATGTTCCACCACATCCATACCCGGGAACAGCTGATCCAGGTGCGCCGCGATCAACTCCTCCATCGGCAGGAATGCGGCCAGGCTGGATCCGGCGGCGGCGTCGGCCTCCCGGATCGAGGAGGTGCGGGCGCCCTGCGTCGCGGCGCTGCGGCGCACGCGTACGAACCGGTCCACATTGTCCGGCACCTTCACGCGCGCGAAGTGCTCGCCGCCGGTCTCGGAATCCTTCACCGTCACAGCGAGATTCAGGCTCAGGCCGCTGATGTAGGGGAACGGGTGCGCGGGGTCCACGGCCAGCGGGGTCAGCACCGGGAAGACCTGGTCCTGGAAATATCCCGAAAGACGCTGGCGCTCATCGTCGTCCAGATTCGCC
The DNA here is from genome assembly GCF_050434125.1 of Nocardia sp. GP40. NCBI lineage: Bacteria > Bacillati > Actinomycetota > Actinomycetes > Mycobacteriales > Nocardiaceae > Nocardia > Nocardia sp. GP40. Next base: position 202,566 of record NZ_JBNPVW010000001.1, read on the forward strand.
CAGCCGATGATGGCGATGCCCTGCTCGACCAGTGCGGGCTGCAGTTCGTCCAGGAACAACCGGGCGTGCCGCGAGGCCAGCTCCTGGGTGGCGGCCGCGATCAGGCCCAGCTGCTCGGTCGGGGAGAGGCCGTCGGCCGAACGCACCGACAGCCCGGCCTCGGCCCGGCGCTTGAGCCCGGCCACCCGGACCATGTAGAACTCGTCGAGATTCGAGGCGAAGATGGCCAGGAACTTCACGCGCTCGAGCAGCGGTTCGGAACGGTCCTCGGCCAGGGCGAGCACGCGGGCGTTGAAGTCCAGCCAGCTCAACTCCCGGTTGAGATAGCGATCGACGGGCAACTGCGGCAGTGCGGTGCTGGTGGCCGGCTGCGCGGCCGCGGGCGGCGCGGCGGGTAGTCGCTGAGACTGGACGGTCTCCGTATCGCTCATGGGCACGGTCACAATCATTCCTTATGTCTGAAGCGGGTGCCGCCGGTTCCCCCATCGACGCAATAGATAGCAATTACTTGGCTTACAAATTATTGAGCACACATATGACCCGTGTCGCACCTCCGTGTGAGCTGTTCGTGAACGCGGCGGGGCCACCCGATGTCCTGCAGTAGTGCGGTGGTGGCCGGACCCACGCCGAGGCTCAGCGCGGCGTTCAGGTCCGCGGCGGTGTCGACATCCAGCCGCAGACCCGGCCAATCGCCGACGAGATCCTTTGCGCCCGAGTCGGCATGGCGGCGGGCGGAATCCGGGCCGAACAGCGGGGCCAGCGGTGCGGTGCCGTCGCGCACCAGCAGGGCCGCGGTACCCCGGCCGGTGTGGTCGGCCACCAGCGCCCGGCCCGTCGCCGGCGCGGTGTCCAGCGCGTCGGCGAGCTCGGCCGGCCGTAGGGCCGGCAGATCCGCCTGCAGGGCAAGCAGATCGACCGCGCCGTGGCGCCCGCGCACGGCCGCGGCCGCGTCGGCGAGGGCCGAGTTGAGCAGGTCGGTGCCCGCGGCGGGATCCGGATGCGCGACGCACCCCAGCGCGCGCACCGCGGCGGCCACCAGGGGATCTGGCGTAACGACGGTGACCGAGCCGATGCCCGCGGCAAGCGCGGCATTCACCGTGTCGGACAGCATCGCCAGCACGAGCCGGGACCGGTCGGCGGGCGGCAGCTCGTCGGCGAGTCGGCTCTTGGCACGCTCGAGGTTCTTCACCGCGATCACGGCGTGGACGGCATCCGGACGCATGCGCCCATCGTCGCATGTCCGGCGCTGTGGTGGATGTCATGCCGTACGCGACGGCGCGAGCGGCGAACCGTCGGGTATCGCAGCGCGGCCGGGGGAACTGATGGCACTATCGGATTCGTGACCAGTGCGGCAGTGATGGGTGCGGGATCGTGGGGCACCGCATTAGCGAAGGTGTTGAACGACGCGGGCACCGAGGTGACGATGTGGGCCCGGCGGCCGGAGGTGGCCAAGGTGCTGGCCACCGAGCACCACAACCCGGCCTATCTGAGCCATGCGCGCCTGGACGGGGTGCGGGCGACCGACGACTACGCGGCCGCGCTCGACGGCGCGGAGATCGTCGTGCTGGCCGTCCCGGCCCAGTCGCTGCGCGAGAATCTCGCGAACTGGCGCGCGGCGATCAGCCCCGACGCCACGCTGCTCAGCGTGGCCAAGGGCATCGAGACCGGCACGCTGATGCGGATGAGCGAGGTCATCGCCGAGGTCACCGGGGCGGACGCGGGCCGGATCGCGGTGCTGTCCGGGCCGAATCTCGCGGGTGAGATCGTCGACGAGCAGCCCGCCGCCTCGGTGGTGGCCTGCAGCGACACCGCGCGCGCCGAACTCGTCCAGCGCGCCTGCGCCACCGGCTATTTCCGGCCGTACACCAACACCGATGTGATCGGTTGCGAGATCGGCGGCGCCTGCAAGAACGTCATCGCGCTGGCCTGTGGAATCGCCTCGGGAATGGGCCTGGGCGACAATTCGATCGCCAGCCTCATCACCCGCGGGCTGGCCGAGATCATCCGCCTGGGCGTCGCGCTCGGGGCCAATCCGGTGACGCTGGCGGGCCTGGCGGGGGTCGGCGATCTGGTCGCCACCTGCACCTCACCGCTGTCGCGCAACCGGTCCTTCGGGCACGTGCTGGGCGCGGGCGGATCGATGGAGGCCGCGCAGCAGGCCACCCACGGTCAGGTCGCCGAGGGCGTGAAGTCCTGCACTTCGATCCGGGCCCTGGCCGAACGCCACGGCGTGGAGATGCCGCTGACGACCTCGGTGCACCAGGTCTGTCACGAGGGGTTGTCGGTGGCCGACGCGGTCGGGTGGCTGCTGGGCCGCAGCATCAAGCCCGAATGATTATCTCGCCGTTCTGCGGGTACGGTTCCGGGCATGAGTAACCGGATTCGGGTCGCGGTGGTTTTCGGCGGCCGCAGCAACGAGCATGCGGTGTCGTGTGTGTCCGCCGGCTTCGTGCTGCGCAACCTCGACCCCGAACGGTACGAGGCCGTGCCGATCGGCATCACCCGCGACGGGACCTGGGTGCTGAGCGGATCCGATGCGCGTGCCCTGGCCATCGCGGACCGCGCGCTGCCGTCGGTGGACGGCTCCGGCACCGAACTGGTGCTCGCCGCGGATCCCACGCGCGGGGGTAGCCTGCTCCCGCTCGGCGGCGGTGAGGGCCCGGGCGCGGTCGAGGTGGTGTTCCCGGTGCTGCACGGGGCGTTCGGCGAGGACGGCACGGTGCAGGGCCTGCTGGAGATGGCCTCGCTGCCCTACGTCGGGCCGGGCGTGCTGGCCAGCGCCACCGGCATGGACAAGGAGTTCATGAAGAAGCTGCTTGCCGCCGAGGGGATTCCGATCGGCGACCACGTCGTCCTGCGGCCCGGCACGGCGACCCTGAGCGAGCAGGAACGCGCCCGCCTGGGCCTTCCGGTCTTCGTCAAGCCCGCGCGTGGCGGCTCGTCCATCGGCATCACCAAGGTGGATGCCTGGGATCGGCTGGAGGAGGCCATCGCCGTTGCGCGAGAGCACGATCCGAAAGTCATCGTGGAGGCGGCCATCGCCGGGCGCGAGATCGAATGCGGCGTACTGGAATTTCCCGACGGCCGGGTACAGGCCAGTGTCCTGGCCGAGATCCGGATGCCGGACGAGTCCGCGACCGCGGCCCCGGACTTCTACGACTTCGACACCAAATACCTCGACGACGTATGCGAGTTCGACATTCCGGCAAAGCTGGACGACGACCTCACGCAACAGGTTCGGGACATGGCCGTGCGTGCCTTCCGCGCCCTGGACTGCCAGGGGCTCTCGCGCGTCGACTTCTTCGTGACCGCGGACGGCCCGGTGATCAACGAGATCAACACCATGCCCGGCATGACGGCCATCTCGATGTACCCGCGCATGTGGGAGGCCACCGGCATCGACAACGCCGCGCTGGTCGGCACCCTCGTGGAGACGGCACTGGCCCGCGGCACCGGGCTGCGCTGAATTCCCGGTACCGGGTCAGCTCGGGATCGGGCCCGGGTCGAGCGGTTGCGCGGGCAGCACCTTGGTGACGGTGTTCGAAAGATCCTGCAGCGGCGTCGGTCCGGCCTTGTCGGGCATCGTGACCGCGATGTAGGTGCTGCGGTCCACGATGTACCAGGTGCCGGAGGTGTTGCCGCTGGCCGGGTCGCGCACCTCGAACCAGTTGACGCCGTTGACGACCTGCAGGGCGGCCGCCTTGGTGAATTCCGCCGGGCGGTCCAGGCCGCAGCGCAACACGATCGGATCGCCGCCGTCGGGGAGCTGCCAGGCCACGGTCGCGGGCGGAGCGGGCTTGGCCAGTTCGGACCGGGTGTAGTCGCCGAGCTTGGCGGGCAGGGCCGGGAGCAGGGCGGTGCAGCCCGGGCCCGAGGACGCGGGCTGCGGGACCGAGCCCAGGGCCAGCGGATCGCGCGTGACGTGGCTGCCCTGGAACACGGCGATGATCAGGACGGCGATGATCAGGGCGACCGGGAGGGCAACGGCGGTGGCGATGAGCGCGGGGGAGCGCTTCGGGCCGTCGTCGTCGACACTGTAGCGGTCGGACGACGCGGCGGCGGGATCGGCCTTCGCGACGTCGTCGGTGATCTCGGCCGTGCCCGGCCGGTCCGTCTCGCTGCTCATCCGCGAATCGTCTCCATTCGTCTCGGTGCCCGGATCGTGGCTGGTGATCATCGGTTTCGGGTTCGAGGGTAGCCTCGCGGACGTCCGCGATCCCCGGCGCGGTTGACGAAAGGAGACGGCCATCACTGAGCGCAGCACCGGCACCGTGCGTGAGCTGGGCGAGTTCGGGCTGATCGCGCGGATGAACGCCGGTCGCACCCAGGTTCCCGGGGTGCTGCTCGGTCCCGGCGACGACGCCGCGGTCGTGGCCGCACCGGCCGGGCAATTCGTGGTCAGCACCGACATGCTGGTGCAGGATCGGCATTTCCGGCTGGACTGGTCGAGCCCCCGTGACATCGGTGCCAAGGCGATCGCGCAGAACGCCGCCGATGTGGTGGTGATGGGCGCGGCCCCCAGTGCGTTCGTGGTGTCCTTTGGCTGCCCGGCCGACACCCCGGTCGCCTTCGTGGACGGCTTCGTCGAGGGCATGTGGGCCGAGGCCGAGCGCGCGGGTGCGTCCATCGCCGGCGGTGATGTGGTGCGCGCCCCGCTGTTGATCATCTCGGTGACCGCCTTCGGCAATCCGCTGCGCGCGCCGGTGCTGCTGTCCGGTGCGACGCCGGGTGACGTCGTCGCGGTCGCCGGTCGCCTGGGCTGGTCGGCGGCCGGGCTGGGCGTGTTGTCGGCCGGGCTCGATCCGGGGTCGTACCCGGACGTGGTTGCCGCACACCGGATTCCGAGCCCGCCCTATCGCGCGGTACTCGACCTGCCGTCGAGTGCGCCGATCACGGCCATGACCGACGTCTCCGACGGACTGCTCGCGGATATCGGGCATATCGCCGAATCCTCCGCTGTCGCCGTCGATCTCGACTCGACCGCGGTCCGCGACGCGGCCCTCGAGCCGGTCGCCGCCGCGCTCGGGGCCGATCCGCTGGTGTGGATCCTGACCGGGGGCGAGGACCATGCGTTCGTCGCGACATTCCGTGCGGGACAGCATCTTCCGGCCGGTTGGCGACAGGTGGGCAGGGTGGCCGACGGCGCGGGTGTCACGGTCGACGGGGCCCGGTGGTCCGGACCGGTCGGGTGGGAATCCTTCTAGCGCCACCGGTGAACTCAGGGCCAGCTGTCGCGGTGAGATCGGCCACGCTAAGTTCTTCCGGCATGGGCGCAAAAACATTGCCGGAGATCATCGATACGGGCTGGGCCGAGGCGCTGGCGCCGGTCGCCGACCGCATCACCGCCATGGGCGAGTTCCTGCGCGCGGAGAACGAGGCCGGGCGCGGGTATCTGCCGAAGGGGGAGAACGTGCTGCGCGCGTTCCAGCGGCCGCTGGACAAGGTGCGGGTGCTGATCGTCGGTCAGGACCCCTATCCGACGCCGGGACACGCTGTGGGCCTGAGTTTCTCGGTGGCTCCGGATGTTTCGCCGGTGCCCCGCAGCCTGGCGAACATCTTCTCCGAGTACTCCAAGGATCTGGGATACCCCACGCCGTCCTGCGGCGACCTGTCGCCGTGGTCGGACCAGGGGGTGCTGATGCTGAACCGAGTACTGACCGTGCAACCCCGGGAGGCCGGCTCGCATCGGGGCAAGGGCTGGGAGGCGGTGACCGAGCAGGCGATTCGCGCACTGGTGGCCCGGGACCAGCCGCTCGTGGCGATCCTGTGGGGCCGCGACGCGTCCACCCTCAAGCCGATGCTGGGCAGCGTGCCGTACATCGAATCCGCCCATCCCTCACCGCTGTCGGCCTCCCGGGGATTCTTCGGATCGAAGCCGTTCTCCCGTACCAACGAATTGCTCGGTACATTGGGGGCCGCCCCGGTCGATTGGCGACTGCCCTGACCGGTGCGGGAGTTCGAGCGAAATTGCAGTGGGTGGCGTCGGGGCCAATACTCGCTGCCAGGAAACAGGAAATAGGAGCAGTTGTATGCAGATCAAGTCCGTGCGCGGTGCCATCGTGGCCGTTGCCGCCGGAGCCGCAGTCCTGGGTGCGCCGGCGGCGGCCCAGGCCAGGAGCATTCCGCTGGTAAAGGCCCCGGTCCCGGCGGCGAATACCCAGCAGGGCGGCCCGGTCTTCGAGCTCTACGACCCGCAGACGGGTTCGGCGTCGTTGTCCTCGCAGGTGAATGCCTTCGGGCTGTGCGCGCTGCAGAGCATCAGCGCCAACGTGCAGTGCATCGGCGGGGCGAGGTAGGTTCGGCCGCTCACTCGGCCCGGCGGATCATGCGAACCTCGACCGAGGGGGAGAACCGCTCCGCTCTGCGGGTGCCGTCGAGTTCGAAACCGTAGGCGCGATAGAAGGCCTGGGCCCGGGGATTCTCCTCGAACACCCACAGGGAGTGGGTGGACGGGACGGGCCCGGGCCTTTCCGCTGTCCCGACAACATTTCGCCCGGATCGGGAGATGCCCGGAATTGCCGCGCGCATCAGGTCGTCGGCGAGGCCGGTGCCGTACCAGGCGGCGCGCACGTACATCGCGCGTAGTTCGCGGGCGGCAACCGGAGGGTCGTCGCGGGAGGGGCCCGAGCCCGCGAAGCCGACGACCGTCTCGTCGTGGAGCAGAGCGATGTGGATCGGTTCCGGATCCTGTGCCCGGATGCGTTCCCACTGCTGCGCGCGGCGTTCGACGTCGAAGGCGTCCAGCACGTGATCGGGGACCAGTCCCCGGTATGCCTCGCGCCAGCACGCGATATGGCATTCGGCGAGGCCGCGGGTGTGTTCGGCGGTGAGCGGGACGATCCGCCAAGGGTGCGAGGGAGTCGTCATCGGCCTGTCCCAGCTACGAGAACGCCCCGGATCACCCTTGCGGGTGCCGGGGCGCTGTTGAACAGGGTGCGCAGCTCAGCCGCGAACGACCTTGCCCGCCTTCAGGCAGGAGGTGCAGACGTTCATCCGGCGGGTGTTGCCGGGCGCGACCTGCGCACGAACGGTCTGGATGTTCGGGTTCCAGCGACGGTTGGTGCGCCGGTGCGAGTGCGAAACCGACTTACCGAAGCCGGGGCCCTTGGCGCAGACGTCGCAGACGGCAGCCATAGTCGCGAGCTCCTTCATGTCATGTGGGGACCGCTGCCCCCGTGGGGACGGCCTGTCCGGAAACGTGTCAACAATGCCTGCCCGCGAGACCGCTGGCGAGCGCAGCCGAATCTACGGCCGCGCGAGGCAACCCTGCAAGAGTAGCCGTCGGCGGCGATCGATGTCCAATCGCGGCCGCGGCGGGCCCGGCCCGGTGTGCTGGGTCATAGCCGGGAACCAGTCCGTCGCGACGGACTGTCGGTGCCGTTGATTAGGCTGGCGGGGGGATCTGGGCATTGCTCGCCGAGGTCGACGTGGTGACACATATATAGAGGAAGGGACGGTGACGGTGCCCGGGGTCCGGGAGGTGCTCGATGGAGCTGCGCTCGTGCGCTGGGGGCAGCTGTGCCTGGCGGGTTTGGAACGTCACCGTGACGAGATCAATGCGCTGAACGTCTTCCCCGTAGCCGATGCCGATACCGGCACCAACCTGCTGGCCACCATGCGTGCCGCGGTCGATGCGGCCGGGGCCGTGCCGAACCCGGAGAGATTGCCGAGCGTCGTGGCCACGGCCATGGCCCGGGCGGCGACGGGCGGTGCCCGGGGTAACTCCGGGATCATTCTGTCGCAGGTGCTGCGCGGGTTGGCCGAGGCCGTCGAGAACGGACCCCTGACCGCGCGGACCCTTCGCGATGCGCTGCGGCGGGCCGCGGTACTGGTGCGGGAGGCGCTGAGCGTGCCGGTCGAGGGCACCATGCTCAGCGTGCTCGAGGCCGCCGCGGACCAGGCGGCGGACTGCTCGGAGCACACGCTGGCCGAGGTGGCGCTGGCCGCGGCCGACGGCGCGGTCAAGGCGCTGGGTGATACGCCCTCGCAGCTGGGGGTGCTGCGGGATGCGGGAGTGGTGGACGCGGGAGCGCGTGGGTTACTGGTGCTGTTGGACGAGTTGGTCACGGTGATCATCGGCCATTCGCCGGTCCGGCAGGTGTACGAGGCACCGAGGGGCCGGGGCCGGGGAGCCCGCGGCGGAGCGAGCACAGAGGTCGGTGACGATACCTCGCGCGTCGTCGAGGTGGCCCCACCCGAGAGTGCCGACCCGCGCCCGGAAAGACACGGAATACCGGTCGTCGCATCAGGACTCGGCGTAACGGACCGGCACAGTGGCTCCATTGCGGGCCCTCCGGACGAAATCTCGCGGCCACAATACGAGGTCATGTACCTGCTGTCCGGCACGGACGAACGACGCATCGGAACGTTGCGCGATCACCTTGCGCGGCTGGGTGACTCGGTCGTCGTCGTGGGCGACGGGGAGGGCATGTGGTCGGCGCACGTGCACTGCGCCGATGCCGGTGCGGCCGTGGAGGCCGGGCTCGCCGCGGGGAGCCTGAGCCACATCCGCATCGAGGGCCTCGCGGTGAATCCGTTTGCCGCACAGGGCGCTCCCGATCGCGGCATCCTCGCGGTGGCCGCGGGCGCCGGGGCCGCGCGGCTGTTCGAGGACGCGGGCGCGGCCGTGCTGGACGGCGAGGTCACCGCCGAGGCGCTGCTGTCGGCGATCCGGCGGATGCCTCAGCGCGAGGTGCTGGTGCTGCCCAACGGCGCCCTGGCCGCGCACGAACTGGTCGCCGTGGGTGTCGCCGCGCGCCGCGGCACCGCCGGGGTGCGCCCGCGCGAGGTGCTGATGCTGCCGAGCGGGTCGATGGTGCAGGGACTTTCGGCGCTGGCGGTGCACGACGCCGCCCGGATCGCCGTCGACGACGCCTTCGCCATGTCCGAGGCGGCCGCCGGAACGCGATGGGGCGCACTGCGTATCGCGCCGGAGCGGGCGCTGACCATCGTGGGCACCTGCAATCGCGGAGATGGTCTGGGGCTGGTCGGCAACGACGTGGTCGTCATCGATCCGGATCCGCACGCGGCGGCGGCCACCCTGCTCGATCGGATGCTCGGTCTGGGCGGGGAACTGGTCACCCTGCTGCTGGGCGCGCGGGCGCCCGAGGGGCTCGGCGACGAGCTGACCGAACACATCACAGCGATATTTCCCGGGGTCGAGGTCGTCGCCTATGCCGGCGGCCAGCCCGTGGATCTGGTGCAGATCGGGGTTGAGTAGCGATGGCGACACTGCGGGACCGCCTGGACCACGTGCTCGGGGTCAAGGCCGCCGAACCGCTGGCCGACGCCTTCGACATGCACACCGTCGAGGATCTGCTGCGCCACTACCCCCTGCGCTACGTCACCCAGGGCCAGCCGCTGACCGAGGAGGCCCCCGAGGAGGGTGCGCACCTCACGGTGGTCGGCACGGTGACCAAGACCGAACTGCGGCCGATGAAGAACCGCCGCGGGCGGCTGTTGAAGGTGGAGCTCGACGCCGGCTCGGCCAAACCCGTCGATATCACCTTCTTCAACGGCGACAAGGTGAGCTATCTGGTCAAACAGGGTGTGCGGGCGATGATGTCGGGCACCGTGCACTGGTGGCGGCCGGACCGCTGGAATCTGTCGCATCCCTCGTACCTGATCCTGCCGGAGGCAGGGGAGACGGTGGAGAATCTCACCGCGGTGCGCGGCAGCGGCGACCTGCGAGGGCTGGCCCGCAGCGCCAAAGGCGACGGGGGCGTGGACGTTTCGTTCTTCGAGCGCGAATACGTGCCGGTCTACCCGGCCACGGCCAAGGTGCAGAGCTGGGATGTGCTCGCCTGCGTGCGGCAGGTGCTGGACCAGCTCGATCCGATCGATGATCCACTGCCGCAGCATCTTCGCGAGGATCGAGGGCTGCTCGCGGTCTCCGATGCGCTGCGGCTGATCCACCTGCCCGAGAGCAAGTCCGATATCGAACAGGCAAGGGAGCGTCTGCGTTTCGACGAGGCGATGGCACTGCAGCTGGTGCTGGCCGAGCGCCGCCACGACGCCGAGGGGCGCGCGGCCCGGCCGTGCCCGCCCCGGACCGACGGCATCGCAACGGATTTCGACAAGCGGCTGCCGTTCGAGCTGACCGCCGGGCAACGGCAGGTGATCGGCGAGATCTCCGAGGATCTCTCGGGCGCCCATCCGATGCACCGGCTGCTGCAGGGCGAGGTCGGATCCGGCAAGACGATCGTTGCGCTGCACGCGATGCTGCAGGTCGTCGACGCCGGACAGCAGTGCGCGCTGCTGGCGCCGACCGAAGTGCTTGCCGCCCAGCATTACCGATCGCTGCGCGGCATGCTCGGCGATCTGGGTACCGCCGGTGAGCTGGGTGCGGCGGACAACGCCACCAAGGTGGTCCTGGTGACCGGCTCGATGTCGGCGAGCACGAAGAAGGCCGCACTGCTGGACGCGGTGACCGGCGAGGCGGGCATCGTGATCGGCACCCATGCGCTGATCCAGGACTCCGTCGAGTTCTACGACCTGGGCATGGTGATCGTGGACGAGCAGCACCGGTTCGGCGTCGAGCAGCGGGATGCGTTGCGCGTCAAGGCCAAGCAGGGGATGAGCCCGCATCTGCTGGTGATGACCGCGACCCCGATTCCGCGCACGATAGCCATGACCACGCTCGGCGATCTCGAGACCTCCACGCTGACCGAGCTGCCGCGAGGACGCTCGCCCATCACCACCCGGGTGGTCCCCGCCAAGACGCATCCGAGCTGGGTGGATCGGGCGTGGGAGCGGATCCGGGAGGAGGTCGAGGCCGGGCGCCAGGCGTACGTGGTGTGCTCGCGCATCGGCGACGACGAGGACGAGAACCCGGCCGCGAAGGGCAAGGGCCGCAAGGCGAAAGCCGAGGAGGAGAAGGAGGGGCCGGCCACGCATGCCGCACGGGACGTCTTCGAGACGCTGAGCGCGGGGGCGCTGGCCGGTCTGCGGGTCGGGCTGCTGCACGGCCGCCTGCCCGGTGACGAGAAGGACGCGGTGATGCGCGCGTTCAACGACGGCGAGATCGACGTGCTGGTCTGCACCACCGTCGTCGAGGTCGGCGTCGATGTGCCCAATGCGACGGTCATGGCCATCGTCGACGCGGACCGTTTCGGGGTCAGCCAGCTGCACCAGCTGCGCGGGCGGGTCGGGCGCGGCAAGCATCCGGGCCTGTGCCTGCTGATCACCGAGACCTCGCCGATGGGCGGCGCGATGGCCCGTCTGGAGGCCGTCGCGGGAACCCTGGACGGCTTCGAGCTGTCGGTGCTGGACCTGCGGCAGCGCCGCGAGGGCGATGTGCTCGGCGCGGCCCAGTCCGGCACGGCCCGCAGCCTGCGCCTGCTGTCGCTGCTGGACGACCTCGAGGTGATCACCGCCGCCCAGCAGCTCGCCCGCGAGGTCGTCGAGGCCGATCCGACACTGGAGAAGCATCCGGGCCTGGCCACGATGATGCGGGCCGCAGTCGACGGCGAACGCCTGGAGTACCTGGCCAAGTCATAGGTGTGCCCGGCTACCAGCCCATACCCCTGGTGGCCGCGGCTTGCTCGGCCGCGATCTGTTCGGTCGCCGCGGATGCGACGTCGGAGTCGGCCGCCCACTCGAACCGGGAGCAGAGGTCGGTCAGCGCCTGCTTCCGTGCCGGATGGGTGATCGGCACGGTCCTGCTCGATGACGCTGGACCGGGAAGGCGCGAGCCGCATGTGGCGTTGTGTCCTGACGCCTCTTCCGATTGGAATTGTGTCGGTGCCGGGTGGGATGCTGCTCGGGAGGCAGGACCGGCGGTTGTGTGAGGAGGCCGCGGAGACAGTGGAGGTGTGCCGGTGGTCGCGATCGATTTCGGGCGGGCGCGGAGAGTCTCGTGGCCGCAGGTGTTCTCGCGGCTGCCGGTGCGGCAGGGGATCGGCGGGGTGCCGCCCACGCTGCTGGTGCTGGCCGGGATCGTCAGCGTGCAGCTCGGTGCCGCGCTGGCCACCGAGCTGTTCGCCGCGACCGGACCCGCCGGTGCGGTGAGCCTGCGCCTGGGCTTCGCCGGGGTCGTCCTGCTGGTGTTCTGGCGGTCCTCGCTGCGGATCGGGTGGCGGGCGCTGCCCGTCGTGCTGGGCTACGGTGCGGTGCTGGCGCTGATGAACCTGTCCTTCTACGAGGCGATCTCCCGCATTCCGCTGGGCATGGCCGTGACCATCGAATTCCTCGGCCCGCTCGCGGTGGCGCTGGCCGGGTCCCTGCGGTGGATCGATCCCGTCTGGGCGGTGCTGGCCGGGGGCGGGGTGCTGCTGCTGACCCGCTCGGCCGGGACGGTGCCGTGGACGGGCGTGGTGCTTGCGCTGTGCGCGGCGGCCTGCTGGGCGGGCTACATCCTGCTCAGTGCGAAACTCGGCGAAAAGACCAGCGGCGGTGGCGGATTGGCTCTGGCGATGGCGTTCGGTGGCGTGCTCACGGCCCCGATCGGCATTGCTGGGGCGGGCGCGGCACTGCTGCATCCGGTGGTGCTGGTGACCGGATTCGGGGTCGCGATGCTGTCCTCGGTGCTGCCCTATTCGGTGGAACTCGAGGCGCTACGCCGGATTCCGCCGCGCGTGTTCGGGGTGCTGATGAGCCTCGAGCCCGCCGTCGCGACCGTCGCCGGGCTGATCGTGCTGGGGCAGGCGATGAATCCGGCGGAGTGGGCGGGAATCGCGTGCGTGGTGGCCGCGTCCGCGGGCGCGACCCGGACCGGCCGCGCCGAGCCCTAGCGGAATTGTCGGTCCTCGTGTCGACCATCGCCACATGGCAACAGCGGCAATGGAATCCGTCATCGAGGGGCTGATCGTTCTCGGCTTCCCCGATGAAGACGTCCGGGACGAAGTCAGTAGGGGTTGGCGCGGGGCCGATACCCGCCGTCGAGTCCCAGGGACGGGCGGGCCCTCGGGCCGATGGATGGGTGCGCTCAGCGCACGGCGTGGGGGTACGGCAGGTCGACCGATGACGTCTCGGTGACGGCCAGCGGACGTCCGATCTGCGGAAATGCCCGCTGGGGGCAGGAGGAGCGATCGCACACCTTGCAGCCCGCGCCGATGGGGACCGCGGCTGCCGGGTCGTCGAGTTGTAGTCCACTGGAGTACACCAGGCGGTCGGCGTACTCGATATCGCAGCCCAGCCCGATCGCGAATTCCTTGGTGGCCGTGTTGAACCCGCGGGGCGCGGGGTTGGTGGTGCGAGCGACCCACAGGTAGCGGCGACCATCGGGCATCGAGGCGACCTGGGTCAGCACCCGGCCCGGATTCGCGAACGCCTCGTGCACCACCCACAGCGGGCAGCTGCCGCCGACCCGGGAGAAGTGGAATGCCGTGGCGGACTGGCGTTTGGAGATGTTCCCGGCGCGATCGGTGCGCACGAAGAAGAACGGCACCCCGCGCTGGCCCTGCCGCTGCATCGTGCTGAGGCGATGGCAGACGGTCTCGAAGCCCACCTCGAAGCGCAGCGAGAGCAGGTCGATGTCGTACCGCAACTCCTCGGCCGAGCGCAGGAACTTTCCGTACGGCAGCACCAGCGCCCCCGCGAAATAGTTCGCCAGCCCGACCCGGGCCAGCGCGCGCGATTCGCCGGACAGCGACGGGGTCCCGCCCAGCACCTCGTCCAGCAGCCGCCCATACAGCAGGAACGCCAGCGTGGTGGCGATCTGGAAGGCGCGCTGCCCGGGGCGTAGCCGCCGGGCCAGGGTCAGGGTGCGGGTCTCGGGATCGTACTGGCGCTTGGGGATGGCCGGATCTGCGCCGTCGCCGCGGACCAGCACCGTCACCCGGGCGCGCTCCTCGGCGACGCGGGCCAGCTGGCGGTCCAGCGAGCCGATGGTCAGGCCGGACTCCTCGAACAGCTGCTCGGCGGCCAGATCGAGCTGGGGGATGTGGTTGTGATGGTCGTAGAAGAAGTCGCGCACGTCCTCGTACGGCATGGGCACGCCGGGGGCGCCCGTCGGGGTCGCGACCTTGGAGGACAGCAGGTCCAGCTGATCGGTGGCCGCGCGCAGCCGGCGGTGCATGGCCACGATCGTCTTGGCCACCTCGGGCAGGCGGGTGGCCAGGTCCTCGACCTCCGCGGCGGGGGGTGCGGTGCCGCCGCCGGCCTCCACCAGCACCTCGTGCAGGTCCGAGACCAGCCGGGCGTCCGAGTCCGCCGCGAAGAACTGCACATCGAGATCGAACGTCGAATTCAGTTTCAGCAGTACCGGAATGGTGAGCGGGCGTTGATCGCGCTCGAGCTGGTTGAGGTAGCTGGGGGACAGCTCGAGGGACTTGGCCAGGGCCGCCTGGGTCATCCGACGTTCCTCGCGCAACCGCCGTAGTCGGGCACCCGCATACATCTTGCGCACTCGCAGATGGTACTGCAGGCCTTCGCAATCATTGCAGTTCCCTCGCGGATTGCCGGAAAAAAATCTGCTACTGCGAGGTACCGCGGGCCCTGTTACCGGTGCGTACTGTGCGAAGGATGATCATTTCACCGGGAGCGGGTCAGAGGTGAGGTGCCGCGGTCACCATCCGCTCCCTGGGGAGTTTCCGGGAGATAGCCGACTGAGAGCGAATGCGGAGGTACGCCTAGCGCGGGTCGAGGATCACCGCCTGGGCGGCGATGACGGTCGTGCCGTCGAAGGTCACCGACGGCGAGCCGTGGAGCCGGTAGCCCTCGTCCAGCAGGGCACTGATGCGCTGGCAGAAGGTGGCGTCGTCAGGGCCGGTGATCAGGCGGTAGCGCAGGGGTTCCGGAGTGGTCATGAGTTCGAGGGTAGCCCCGGTGCGACGGCGGCCCGTCCGGCCGAAGCCGGGCAGGCCACCTCATTCGCCAGAGCTCAGCGCACGCTGTGCGCGGCGGCGACCATGTTGCGCAGCGACTCTTCCACCTCGACCGGCCCGCGGGTCTTCAGCCCGCAGTCGGGGTTCACCCAGAGCCGTTCGGCCGGAACGGCTTTCAGGGCGGACCGCAGCGCGGCACTGATCTCCTCCACGGTCGGTACCCGGGGCGAATGGATGTCGTAGACGCCCGGTCCGACGCCCAGATCGAATCCGGCCGAGTTCAGATCGTCCAGCACCTCCATGTGCGAGCGCGCCGCCTCGATCGAGGCGACATCGGCGTCCAGCGCCGTGATCGCGTCGATGACCTCACCGAATTCGGAGTAGCACAGATGCGTGTGGATCTGCGTGGCATCCGATACTCCGCTGGTGGACAACCGGAACGCGGCCACCGACCAGTTCAGGTAGTCCGGCTTGGCCTCCGCGCGCAGCGGCAGCAGCTCCCGCAGGGCGGGCTCGTCGACCTGGACGATGCGGATGCCCGCGGTCTGCAGATCGACGGTCTCGTCCCGGATGGCAAGGGCCACTTGGCGAGCCGAATCCGCCAGCGGCTGATCATCGCGCACGAACGACCACGCCAGAATGGTCACCGGCCCGGTCAGCATGCCCTTGACCGGCTTGTCGGTGAGCGACTGTGCGTACGAGATCCATTCCACGGTCATGGGTTCCCGGCGCACCACGTCGCCGAACAGGATGGGCGGGCGCACGCAGCGGGTGCCGTAGGACTGCACCCAGCCGTTCGCGGTAGCGGCGAATCCGTCGAGCTGCTCGGCGAAGTACTGCACCATGTCGTTGCGCTCGGGTTCGCCGTGCACCAGCACGTCCAGTCCCAGCTTCTCCTGCAGCGCAACCACATCGGTGATCTCCGCGCGCATCTGCTCGCGATACTGCGCCTCGGTGATCTCCCCGGCGCGCAGCGCCGCCCGCGCCTTGCGGATGGCGGTGGTCTGCGGATAGGAGCCGATGGTCGTGGTCGGCAGCAGCGGTAGGTGCAGCCGATCACGTTGCAGCGCACGGCGTTCCTCGGCCGGGGCGCGATGTTCGGCGTCCGGGCCCAGGGCCGCCAGGCGGGCGCGGACGGTGCCCACGTGCAGGCGCGGGTCGTCGCGGCGGCTCCGGGCCGCGGTGCGGGCGGTGGTCAGCTCGTCGGTGATGGCCTCGGTGCCCTCCCTCAGCGCCCGGGCGAGCAGCTGTACCTCGCGGACCTTCTCGGCGCCGAAGGCGAGCCACGAGCGCAGCGCCGGGTCCAGCTCGGCCTCGGGCTCGAGCGAATACGGTACGTGCAGTAGCGAACTGGAGCTCGAGACAGCCAGCGAGCCGGACGCGCCCTGCAGGGTGCCCAGCGTGGCGAGCGCGTCGTCGAGGTCGGTGCGCCACACGTTGCGCCCGTCCACCACGCCCGCCACCAGCAGCTTGTTCGCCAGCGCCGGGATCGAGGTCACGTCGGAAACGGTTGTGCCCGAGACGAAGTCGAGTGCGATGCCCTCGATGCCGGTCCCGGCCAGCACCTCGAGCGCCGGGCCCGGTCGTCCGAAGTACGTCGCGACCAGCAGTGCGGGCCGCGTCGGCGCGGAAGCCAGGTCCGCATAGGTGTTCCGGACGAGCACGATCTCCTCGTCGGTGAGATCGGTGACCAGCACCGGCTCGTCGATCTGGACCCACTGCGCGTCCGCGGCGGCCAGCTGCCCCAGCAGTTCTCGGTACAACGGCAGCAGCTCCGCCAACCTGGCCAGGGGCGCCGCGCTGTCGATTCCCTTGGCCAGCTTCAGGAATGTCACCGGGCCGATGATCACCGGACGGGCCGGGATGCCGAGCTCCCGCGCCTCGCGCAGCTCGCCGAGCACCTTCTCGGGGTGCAGGGTGAATGCGGTGTCCGCGCCGATCTCGGGCACCAGGTAGTGGTAGTTGGTGTCGAACCACTTGGTCATCTCGAGCGGTTCGATGCCATCGGTGCCACGCGCCGCCGCGAAGTAGCGGTCCAGTGGGTCGGCGATGCCCGCGACCCGGGGCGGCAGCGCGCCGAGCAGGACCGCCGTGTCGAGCATCTGGTCGTAGTACGAGAAGGTGCCGATCGGCACCGAGTCGAGTCCCGCGGCATGCAGGGCGCGCAGCTGGTCGGCACGCAGGCCACCGGCCACGGCGTGCAGTTCATCCGCGGTGAGGCGGCCCGCCCAGTAGCCCTCGATCGCCCGCTTGAGCTCGCGCCGCGGCCCGATTCGCGGAATGCCGGGGACCGTCGCGGTGAACGGTGTGTGCGGAATGACAGTCATGGAATTGCTCCAGTGCTGGTAGCCACGGTCACCGCCGTATATGCGCAGACGGAGCCCAGAGTGTGTGTGTGATGCACCGGGGTCCGCCCGCCCGATCCACGAGGCGGTGGCCGCCGGATACGGCGTATCCGGCACAGCGGGCAGGTCTTCGGACTTACAGGCGCCGCCTTGACGAGCGCACCCCGGTCGTGCCGGGGTGTGTCCTACTGGCCGTCGCTTCCCAGGTGTGCACCCAGTGCTGATGACGGCGGTCGTTCCTGCATACCGCTGCGGGACAGTCCCGGATTCCCACCGGGTTCCCTCTCACCCGGCCCTGAGGGACCGGGTTCGACGCTGCCGCACGACGCTCGGGGCTCCAACTCGCCGGTGCAGCGAACCAGCTGCGTTGTCAAGCATAGGCGATCCGCGATGCGTCCACATTCGCGCACAGGCCGACGACCGAGCCGTCGAGTTTCGTCCGGATTACGCAAACTTCGCAGTTCCCCACCTGCCGTTGTTAGGATTTTGCGAACTCCATTCGAATTCGCAAGGCCTGCTCACCGGCATGTACCTTTATCGAATGTTCTCCAAAGTGCTGGTCGCCAACCGCGGGGAAATCGCCATTCGTGCGTTCCGTGCCGCCTACGAACTCGGAGTAGGGACCGTCGCGGTATTTCCCTACGAGGACCGCAACTCGGTGCACCGGACCAAGGCCGACGAGGCGTATCAGATCGGCGTCCCTGGACACCCGGTCCGGGCCTACCTGTCGATCGAGGAGATCATCAAGGCGGCCAAGACCGCCGGTGCCGATGCGATCTATCCCGGGTACGGCTTCCTGTCGGAGAACCCGGACCTGGCCGCGGCGTGCGCCGCCGAGGGCATCACGTTCATCGGCCCCTCGGCCCACGTGCTCGAGCTGACCGGCAACAAGGCACGCGCGATCGCCGCCGCCCGGGCGGCCGGACTGCCGGTGCTGAACTCCAGCGCGCCCTCGGCGGACGTGCCGGAGCTGCTGGCCGCGGCCGAGGAGATGGAGTTTCCGGTCTTCGTCAAAGCCGTCGCGGGCGGCGGCGGGCGCGGCATGCGCCGGGTCGCCGATCGGGCCCAGCTGCGCGAGGCGGTCGAGGCCGCGATGCGCGAGGCCGAATCGGCGTTCGGCGATGCGACGGTGTTCCTCGAGCAGGCGGTGATCAATCCCAGGCACATCGAGGTGCAGATCCTTGCCGACGGCCGCGGTAACGTCATCCATCTGTTCGAACGCGACTGCTCGCTGCAGCGGCGCCATCAGAAGGTGATCGAGCTCGCGCCCGCGCCGAATCTGGATCCGGCACTGCGGGAACGGATCTGCGCGGACGCGGTCGCCTTCGCCCGGCAGATCGGATACAGCTGCGCCGGCACGGTGGAGTTCCTGCTCGACGAGCGCGGCAATCACGTGTTCATCGAGATGAATCCGCGCATCCAGGTGGAACACACGGTGACCGAGGAGATCACGGATGTCGACCTGGTCGCCTCCCAGCTGCGGATCGCGGCCGGGGAGAGCCTGGAGGAACTCGGCCTGAGCCAGGATTCGATCTCGATCCGGGGCGCGGCGCTGCAGTGCCGGATCACTACCGAGGACCCGGCCAACGGATTCCGGCCCGACACCGGGCGCATCACCGCCTACCGCAGTCCGGGCGGCAGCGGCATCCGCCTGGACGGCGGGGCCAACCTCGGCGCGGAGGTCGGCGCCCACTTCGATTCGATGCTGGTCAAGCTCACCTGTCGCGGAAGGGATTTCACCGCCGCGGTGGCGCGGGCGCGGCGCGCGGTCGCCGAATTCCGGATCCGCGGCGTGTCCACCAATATTCCGTTCCTGCAGGCGGTGCTCGACGATCCGGACTTCCGGGCCGGGCGGATCACCACCTCGTTCATCGATGAACGCCCGTACCTCCTGACCCAGCGCGGATCCGCGGACCGCGGCACCAAAATCCTCACCTACCTTGCCGATATCACCGTCAACAAGCCGCACGGCCAGCGACCGACCGCGGTGTACCCGCAGGACAAGCTGCCCGCGCTGGATCTGACCGTGCCGCCGCCGGACGGGTCCCGCCAGCGCCTGTTGCGTTCGGGCCCCGAGGGTTTCGCGCAGGCCCTGCGGCAACAGCGGGGAATCGCCGTCACCGACACCACCTTCCGCGACGCGCACCAGTCGCTGCTGGCCACGCGCGTGCGCACCAACAGCCTGCTGCAGGTGGCCGGGCACGTCGCGCGGATGACTCCCGAACTGCTGTCGATCGAATGCTGGGGCGGCGCGACCTACGATGTGGCGCTGCGGTTCCTGCACGAGGATCCCTGGGAGCGCCTGGCCGCGCTGCGCGAGGCGATTCCGAACATCTGCCTGCAGATGCTGCTGCGTGGCCGCAACACGGTCGGCTACACCCCGTACCCGGAAAAGGTCACGCGCGCTTTCGTTTCCGAGGCGACAGCGACCGGGATCGACATCTTCCGCATCTTCGACGCGCTCAACAACGTCGATCAGATGCGCCCGGCGATCGATGCGGTGCGCGAGACGGGCACGGCCGTGGCCGAGGTGGCGCTGAGCTACACCGGGGATCTGTCCAATCCGGACGAGAACCTGTACACCCTGGACTACTACCTGAAGCTGGCCGAGCAGATCGTCGAGGCCGGCGCGCACATCATCGGCATCAAGGACATGGCCGGGCTGCTGCGCGCACCCGCGGCGCACACCCTGGTGACCGCGCTGCGCGAGAACTTCGATCTGCCTGTGCACGTGCACACCCACGACACCCCGGGCGGGCAGCTGGCGACGTACCTGGCGGCCTGGCAGGCCGGGGCCGACGCGGTAGACGGTGCGTCGGCGCCCATGGCGGGCACCACGTCTCAGCCCCCGCTCTCGGCGATCGTGGCCGCCGCGGCGCATTCACCCCACGACAGCGGCCTGAATCTGCAGAATGTCTGCGATCTCGAGCCCTACTGGGAGGCGTTGCGAAAGGGCTACGCGCCCTTCGAGTCCGGGCTGCCGGGCCCGACCGGGCGCGTCTACGAGCACGAGATTCCGGGCGGGCAGCTGTCCAATCTGCGCCAGCAGGCCATCGCCCTGGGCCTGGGCGACCGGTTCGAGGAGGTCGAGGCGAAGTACGCCGCGGCCGACCGGCTGCTCGGCCGTCTGGTGAAGGTGACCCCGTCCTCGAAGGTGGTCGGCGATCTGGCGCTGTCGCTGGTCGGTTCCGGGGTGGACGTCGCGGACTTCGCCGCCGACCCCGGCCGCTATGACATTCCGGACTCGGTCGTCGGATTCCTGCGCGGCGAGCTCGGCACTCCGGCCGGTGGCTGGCCCGAACCGTTCCGCAGCCGTGCGCTGACCGGGCGCGGCCCGGCCAAGCCCGAGACCCAGCTGACCGCCCAGGACGAGGCGGGACTGAACGGTGATTCGGCGCGGCGCCGGGACACCTTGAACCGCCTGCTGTTCCCCGGACCCACCCGCGAATTCGCCGAGCACCGTGAGAAATTCGGCGACACCTCCAGCCTGTCGGCGAATCAGTTCTTCTACGGCCTGCGGCACGGCGAGGAGCACCGGGTACAGCTGGAGAAGGGCGTCACCCTGCTGATCGGGCTCGAGGCCATCTCCGAGCCGGACGAGCGCGGCATGCGCACGGTGATGTGCATCCTGAACGGGCAGCTGCGCCCGATCCTGGTCCGCGACCGCTCGATCGCCAGCGAGGTTCCGGCCGCGGAGAAGGCCGACAAGTCCAACAGCGGCCACATCGCCGCGCCGTTCGCCGGTGCGGTGACCCTCGTCGTCTCCGAGGGGGACGTTATCGCGGCGGGCGACACCATCGGCACGATCGAGGCCATGAAGATGGAGGCCGCGATCACCGCGCCGCGCGCGGGCACGATCGCGCGCGTCGCCATCGGCAAGGTGCAGCAGGTCGAGGGCGGGGATCTGCTCGTGGACGTGCGCCTGAACGAGACCGCGGCCGAGTGAGCGCAGCGCAGCGCAGCGAACCATCGACACAGTGCGCCGCGCGCACGACGGAGCCGAGCGCCAGCGAGGCGCAGTCGTGAGCGGGAAAGCAGTGCCGCGGTGACCCGCATCGTGGCCGGGCTCGCCGGTGGGCGGCGCCTGCGGGTGCCGCCCGCGGGGACCCGGCCGACGTCGGACCGGGTGCGCGAGGCGCTGTTCAGCATGCTCAGTGCCCGAATGGATTTCGACGGCATCCGGGTGCTGGACCTGTATGCCGGGTCCGGCGCCCTGGGGCTGGAGGCGTTGTCCCGCGGCGCATCTCACGCACTGCTGGTCGAATCCGATCGCAAGGCCGCGGCGGTGGTGCGCGGCAACATCGCCGAACTCGGCCTTCCGGGCGGCGAATTGCGGACGGGCACAGTGTCTTCGGTGCTTGCCGGGGTACCGGCCGAGCCGTACGATCTGGTGCTGTCCGATCCCCCGTACGCGCTGGAGGCGGCCGAGGTCACCGCCGATCTCCGGTCGCTGGTGGCGAACGGCTGGCTGCATCCCGGCGCGCTGGTCGTCGTCGAGCGGGCCACGCGGTCCGCCGAAACCGATTGGCCCGCACACTTTTCCGCGCAGAAGCCGCGCAAGTACGGCGAGACGCGCGTCGAGTTGGCCGACTACGAACCCTGACGCCTGGTCGCCGGCCGATTCGCACGGATCTGGGGTCGACCCCGGCAGCGGGCCGTGGAGGTCATAGCGCAGCAGTCGACACACGCCTCATCCGATGGGGGGCCGGCGGTGGGCTGGATGTTTGCCGCAACGACTTCCGTTGCTCAGCCCTCACCGCAGGGATGTCGCCGCGGTGGCGGCGATGGTCTGCGCGACGGCGGTGAGCGCGGGGGAGTCCAGCCGCCACTGCTGCCAGTACAGCACCACGTCCACGTGCAGCGTGTCGTCGATGCGGATCAGGTCCCGCGCGTACGGCCCGGTGCCGAGCTGCTGTTCGGGCAGCATGCCCCAGCCCAGGCCCAGCCGTACCGCCTCGGCGTACCCGGAGGTGGCGGGGATGTAGTGCCGGGGCGGGTTCACCGGGCGGCGGGTGCGGCGGCGCATCAGCCGATCCTGCAGATCGTCCTTGCGGTCGAACATCACCACCGGCGCCGCGGCGAACGCCCGGACCGTGGTGCCCTCGGGGAACCAGGTGCGGGCGAATGCCGGCGTGGCCATCGGCCGATATCGCATCGCGCCCAGCCGTCGCACCCGGCAGCCCTGCACGGGCTGCGCGGTGGCGGTGACGGCGGCCATCACGGTGCCGTCGCGAAGCAGTCGTGTCGTGTGTTCCTCGTCCTCCCGGTGGATTTCGAAGCACACACCCGCCGGGCCGCGGGCGAGGGCGGGCATCACCCAGGTCTCGAGCGAGTCGGCATTGACCGCGATCGGAATCCGCACGGGATGGTCGACGCCGGTAGGCTCGTCGGATTCGCCTGTCGGGCTGCCGAGTTCGCGCGCCGTGTCGCCGGTGAGCAGATCGATCTGACGGGCCAGGCGCAGCACCGCGAGCCCGGATTCGGTGGGCCGCACCGGTTTCGTGCGCTGCAGCAGGATGCGCCCGGCCGCCCCCTCGAGCGCCTTGATCCGCTGACTGACCGCCGATGGGGTGAGGCGCAGGTGCCGCGCGGCGGCCTCGAACGTCCCCTCGGCCACCGCCGCGTCCAGGGCGCGAAGCTGATCGAGCTGCAGGTCCATAGTAAGAAATTGTAATGATGCTTGAAAAAGATTAGCTGGTCTGACCAGGTACGCGACCTTAGCGTGGGGGCATGGATGTCGCATCGGCCGCGCTGGCGGCCCTGTCGGGGTTGGGGTTCGGGCTGTCGCTGATCGTGGTGATCGGTGCGCAGAACGCGTTCGTGTTGCGGCAGGGGATTCGCGGGGAGCATGTGACGGCCGTCGTCGCGGTGTGCGCGCTGTCCGATGTGGTCCTGATCGCCGCGGGGGTGGCCGGGCTGGGCGCGGTCGTCCGCGCGGCCCCGGCGGTGCTGCTGGTGGCCCGGTACGCCGGGGCGGCATTTCTCCTCGGGTACGGGGTGCTGGCGGCGCGGCGGGCGCTATCGCCGGCGACGCTGGCCGGGGAGGCGGGCGAGGCGTCCATGGCCCTCGGGGCCACGGTGCTCACCTGCCTCGCCCTGACCTGGCTGAACCCGCACGTCTATCTCGACACCGTGGTTCTGCTCGGCTCGTTCGCGAGCACCTATGCGGGGTCGAATCGGTGGTTCCTGGCCGCGGGGGCGATGCTCGGGAGCATCGTGTGGTTCTCGGGGCTGGGCTTCGGCGCGAGACTGCTGGGGCCGCTGTTCGCCCGCCGGATCGCCTGGCGTGTACTGGATTGCGCCGTCGCAGTCGTCATGCTCACCCTCGGCCTGGTCCTCGTGCTGAAGCACTGAGCCGGAACAGTACCGGCGGCCCCCGATGGACCCGGCGGTATCGACCAGGTCCGGGGCGGTGGATCAGGCGCGGTGGACCAGGTTGTGGGCGCCCTTGTTGTTGACCGGCGGAGTGCCGGAACGGTAAGCGACGTTGTTGTTCTGGCCGGTCACGGTGATGGTCGCGGCCGAGTCGAGGGTGATGTGGTTGCCGCTCCCGGAGATGGTGACGATGCCGCAGCCTCCGGTCACGGTGAGGGTGTTGTTGTTGCCCGCGATCCCGATGTTCTTGCCGCCGCACGCGACGACCTTGTTCGCGTTGTCACCCGTGATGTTCATCGAACCGTCCGACTGCAGCTGCACGCCGGGAAGACCGATACCGTCGGGGCTGACGCTGACACCGCCCGGGAACGGGAGGTCCGGCGTGGGATCGGCGGTCGTGGCGGGCGCGGCCGGAGGCGTGGCGGCCGCGCTGCCGGCGGCGAAAGCGCCGGCGGTCAAGACGATCAGCGCGGCGGTGGCAGCGGCGGCGGGGATACGGCGAGCGAAATTCGCGGTCATACTTGATCCGTTCTGTCGTTGCGGGGCAAGAGAACGATAGCCGTAGCGCGCGTGACGGCCGGGAGCATCCCGCGCATCACGGTCGGGGATCCCGCGTCCGCCTGTCGAATTCGCGGTTTGCCCGCCGGATACCTCACCGGGGACAGCGACCGTCAGGCGCTCGCTTCGGCGCGCGCGAATGCCAGCAGTTGCTCCAGCGGCCAGGTGTTGATGACCCGTTCGGCGGGGACCCCGTTGGCCAGGGCTCGGGCGCAGCCGTAGCCCTGCCAGTCCAGTTGTCCGGGGGCGTGGGCGTCGGTATCGATGGAGAAGTAGCAGCCGATCTCCACCGCGAGCTGGATCAGGCGCCCGGGTGGGTCGCGCCGCTCGGGGCGGCTGTTGATCTCGACGGCGGTCCCGTAGCGACGGCACGCCTCGAACACCACCTCGGCGTCGAATTCCGACTCCGGACGGATGCCGCGCTCGCCCTCCACCAGCCGCCCGGTGCAGTGGCCCAGGATGTCGACGTTCGGGTTCGCCACCGCATACACCATGCGCCGGGTCATCGTCTCGCTGTCGGCCCGCAGATGCGAATGCACGCTGGCGACAACGATATCCAGTTCGGCCAGCAGATCCGCGCGCTGATCCAGGGCGCCGTCGTCGAGGATGTCGACCTCGATCGCGGTCAGGATCCGAAACGGCGGGGATGGTGAGTCGGCGGAGCTTGCGGAGCCGGCGGGGTGGGGAAGCGCCGCGAGCTCGGCGTTGAGCTCGGCGACCACGTCGAGCTGGCGGCGCAACCGGTCCGCGGACAGGCCGTTGGCGACGGTCAGTCGCGGCGAATGATCGGTCAGCGCACAGTATTCGTGGCCCAGCGCCATGGCGGTGCGCATCATCTCCTCGATCGGGCTGCCGCCATCCGACCAGTTCGAGTGGGTGTGCAGATCGCCCCGCAGGAGCTTGCGCAGTGCCGCCCCCTCCGGCGCGATCGGCTTTGCGGCCGAACGCAATTCGGTCAATTTATCGGGCACCCGCCCGGCGCTCGCCTGCGCGATGACCGCGGCCGTCTTCGGCCCGATGCCCGGAATGTCCTGCCACTGACCGCTTTCGGTGTACTGCGCGTACCGCTGGTTCGACAGCGCCGCGACGGTATCGGCGGCCCGACGGTATGCCTTGACCCGATGTGACTGCGCGCGATCGCGTTCCATCCAGAAGGCGATCTCCCGCAGCGCCGCAACCGGATCCTGTTCCGCCATCGACTTCGTCCGCGTTCAGACGTCGTACGGAAGGAGTACGAAAGCGGCGAACCCCCACAGTGGACGCAGGGTTCGGAAATGTCGCTGGTCGAGTGTCATGATCCGGTCCGTGCGTTCCCGATCGGCCAGCACCACGTTCGATGCATCCGCGATGCCGATGTAGTCGTCGCCATGCTTCGTTGTGACCGCGAGCGCCGCAGCGTGATGGTTGGCTGTCCACTCAGCCAGGTCGTAGGCCCCGCCGGCCACATCCGCGGCGAAGTCGCGAGCCGCACGAGAGCCGAGCCGGGTGTACAACATGTAGTCGACCTCGGCAACGACCATGGGCGACACTACGAGGCGTTCATCGGCCTTATCGACGATTCGAGCCAGTGACTCGTGCTCGTTGTACGACTCGTCGAACAACGCGAGAATCGCGCTGGTATCCACGATGATCGTCATCAGGCTCCGAAGCTCATGCCGAGCTCCCGGTCGATCTCTTCGGCGGAGAGCGGCCGGTCGCTGCGATAGCCTCCGACGGTGGGCTTCGGCCGCGCACCGTTCTTGTCGAGAAGCTGATCGATCGCCTGTGCCAGTGTCACCCCGCTCGATACCGCGACCTGCTGAAGTCTGTCACGGATCGCCTTCGGAACCTTGATCGTCGTCATGTCGGACATACCTGAAGTATACCGGTATACCGGCGGTAACTAGCGCGGCCTGGGTTGGCAGCGGGGACAGGAGTACGAGGAGCGGTTCATGAACTTTTCCCGGCGGATCGGCGCGCCGCAGCGGCGGCAGGGCTCGTCCTCGCGGCCGTAGGCGGCCAGGGAGCGTTCGAAATAGCCGGACTGGCCGTTCACATTGACGTACAGGGCGTCGAAGGAGGTGCCGCCCGCCCGCAGCGCCTCGGACATCACCGCGTGCACCTCGGTCAGCAGCCGGTGCAGATCCGGGCGGGTGAGCTTGGCGGCGATGCGCTCACCGTGAATCTTCGCCCGCCACAGGGCCTCGTCGGCGTAGATGTTGCCGACCCCGGAGATGACGGTCTGATCCAGCAGCACCCGCTTGATCTCGGAGTGCTTGCCGCGCAACACCTTCACCACCGCGTCGGCGTCGAACCGCGGATCCAGCGGATCGCGGGCGATATGGGCCACGGCCTCGGGCACGGTCGTCCCGTCGACCTCGACGACCGGATGCAGCGCCCACCCGCCGAAGGTGCGCTGATCGACGAATCGCAGCTGTGCACCCGAATCGAGGGTCGCGACGATATGCGCGTGCTTCTCCAGCGGCGCATCGGCCGACTCGACCAGCATCTGCCCGCTCATGCCGAGATGAACGACCAGGGCGGTTTCGGGATCGTCGAAGGTCAGCCACAGGAATTTGCCGCGACGCTGCGCGGTTTCCACGCGCAGCCCGGAAAGACGCGCGGCCAAATCATCCCCGCCGAGCGCATGCCTGCGCACCGAGCGGGGATGTTTCACCGTGACGGATTCGATGACGTGGCCGACAACGTGATCGGCCAGGCCGCGGCGCACGACCTCGACCTCGGGAAGTTCGGGCATCTAGCCCTCGTTCAGGGCCCGCCAGGCAGCGCCGGCGGCCTTCTGTTCGGCTTCCTTCTTGGACCGGCCGACGCCCTTGCCGTAGGCCTGACCACCGATCACCGCCGTGGCGGTGAACTCCTTGTCGTGGTCGGGGCCCGTCGAGGTGATCTCGTACGAGGGCACGCCGAGCCCACGCTCGGCGGTCAGCTCCTGCAGACTGGTCTTCCAGTCCAGGCCGGCGCCCATCCGCGGGCCGCGCTCGAGCAGATCGGCGAACAGCCGCAGGACCACGCCGCGGGCCACCTCGATGCCGTGCTCGAGATGCACCGCGCCCAGCAGTGACTCCATGCCATCGGCGAGGATGCTCGGCTTGTCGCGCCCGCCGGTCATCTCCTCGCCCTTGCCGAGCAGCAGATGCCGTCCCAGGCCGCCCTCGCCCAGGGCGCGCGCGACCTCGGCCAGCGCATGCATGTTGACCACGCTGGCGCGCAGCTTCGCCAGTTCGCCCTCGGACTTGTCCGGATGTTCGAGGTACAGGCGCTCGGTGATGCTCAGGCCCAGGACCGAATCGCCCAGGAACTCCAGGCGTTCGTTGGTGGGCAGGCCACCGTTCTCGTAGGCGTAGGAGCGATGGGTGAGGGCAAGCCGGAGCAGCTCCTCGCCCAGGTCGACACCCAAAGCCTCGAGCAGGCTCGTATGGTCGGCGGACTCACCCGAGGGCGAGTCCGCGCCGTCCTTACTGGCGGTCACGGTGCGCTGCCGGTGTTATCAAACTGCGGACGCGACCTGGCGGCCCTTGTAGGTACCGCAGTTCGGGCACGCGGTGTGCGGCAGGGTCTTCTCGCCGCACGCGCGGTTCGGGCAGGTGATCAGGGTCGGCGCGGTGGCCTTCCACTGGCTGCGCCGCGAGCGGGTGTTGGAACGGGACATCCGGCGCTTCGGAACGGCCACTTCAACTTCTCCTCTGTCTTCGAACTTGCCGGGCCGCGCGGCTCGGCAAGAAATCTGCTTACGTCTAGTTCAGCTCGGCGGCAGTGCCACCGGTGCCGGGGGACTCGGCCGTGAATTTGGCAAGCCCGGCCCAGCGAGGGTCCAGTATCTCATGCCCGTGATCGGAACCCGCAATCGCCATCCGCACACCGCATTCGGCGCACAGTCCGGGGCAGTCCGGCTCGCACAGCGGCTGCAGCGGAAGCTCGAGCCCGACCGCGTCCACGACCACCGGTTCCAGGTCGATCATGTCGTCGACGAGGCGGTGGATCTCGTCCTCCTCGGTGGTCTGCTCGGTGACGCTGTCCGGGTAGGCGAACAGCTCGGTCACCTGCAGTTCGAGCTCGTCGGTGAACGATTCCAGGCAGCGCGAGCATTCACCGGCCAGCGGCGCGGACACCGAACCGGTGATCAGCACGCCCTCCGACACCGACTGCAGCGTGAGATCCAGCTCCACCTCGGCTCCCGCCGGAATGCCGATCAGATCCAGGCCGATCTTCTCCGGCACGGTCACCGTGCGCTGCAGGGTTTTCATCGACCCCGGCTTGCGGCCGAGGCTGCGGGTGTCCAGCACGAAGCCCGCGTCCGTCTGACGACGACGCGAACCGGAACCGGATTCGGCGGGCATTGAGCTCATTTCCTCATGGGCGGTGGATGGGCAACCACCCTACGATACCGAATTCGCATCGCCAGCCCAAAACTTACCCACCCCGCCGGCTCCGCAAGCTCCGCCGGCTTGCCATCCCCGGGGAGCAAGGGGATCACCTGCGAAATTCGCTCGCGTAATCCGGTACGCCCGTACCGCTGCGCAGCTGGTGCCGACCGCGGCCGACCGTGCGCAGGGCGGTGTGCAGCGTCTCCTCGAAATCGGCGAGCTTGCTGTCGACGTACTGGTCGCAGTCGTTGCGCAGGCGATCGGCCTCGGCCTGTGCGGAATCGATCAGCCGCGCGGACTCGCCGTGCGCGGCCCGCACGACCTCGGTCTGCTGCACGAGGCGGTCCTGTTCGGACTGGCCCTCGGCGACCGAGCGCTCGTAGGAGGCCTGTCCCGCGGCGATCATGCGCTCGGACTCGGTGCGGGCGCGGCCGGTGCGGGCCTCGTATTCGGCCTTGCCGTCGGCGACCACCCGCTCGGCCTCGGCGGTGGCGGTGGCGACCAGGTGGTCGGCGTGCGCGCGGGCCTCGGCGACCATGCGGTCGGCGTGTGCCTTGGCATCGGCCAGCAGGCGGTCGGCCTCGGCGCGGGCGCCGGTGACGGTCTGCTCGGCCTGATCGTTGGCGCTGGTGATCGTGGATTCGGCGGAGCTGCGGGCGTCGTTGACGATTCCGTCGCGATGATCGAGGACGTCCTGCGCGTCGTCCAGCTCGCCGGGGATGGCCTCGCGGACGTCGTCGAGTAGCTCGAGCATGTCGCCGCGCGGCACGACGCAATTGCGGGTGGTCGGGATGCCGCGCGCCTCTTCGACGATCGCGACCAGCTCGTCGAGGGCCTCGAATACGCGATACATCTTGCTACCCCACTCTCATACCGACTTACCACGGCGAACCTCCATGCCGCCGTAAGCCAGTGTGCCCCTCGGCACCGAAGTGGACCCAGTTCACTCGCGGTGTGTCGGCGGGTGTTTCCAACGCCACAGAATCAAGTGGAGGCAATGACTCCGGTTGGTGTTAAATTATTTACCGAGCGGTAGATAGCCGGACCTGGTCCGGCAATGTCGATCGGAATTGAGCATGGCTGTCGTGTATCCGGTACATCCGGGCGCGGGGGACGATCCCCGGCCCGCGCCCGACGACACCCTTGATGTCATGCAGGCCGCGGCCACCGACGCCGTCAATGCCGCGACCGATACGGTGCTGGCCGCCACGGATACCGTGCTCGCCGCGACCGACAAGGTGCGGACCGCGACCCTGCCCTTTCGCCGGCAGCTGGCCCGTCTCGGGGTGTATCTTCGCAGCGATCGCTGGCTCGCCCAGCTGATCCGCTTCGCCCTGGTCGGCGGCTTCAGCAATATCGGCTACTTCCTGCTGTTCATGGCCTGCTACGGCGGCGGCCCGCAGCTGGCCAACCTCACCGGGTCGGTGGTGAGCACCGCCATCGCCAACGAGCTGCACCGACGCCTGACCTTTCGCGCCTCGGACCGGGTCAGCTGGCTCACCGCGCAGCTGGAGGGCGGCGGTCTGGCGCTGGCAGGGCTGGGCATCACCTCGGCCGCGCTGGCGCTGCTGGACTTCCTGGCCCCCGGGCTCGGCGATATCCCGGAGGCGATTGCCGTCATCGTCGTCACCGCGGGCGTGGGCACCCTGCGGTTCCTGACCCTGCGCCTGTGGGTGTTTCCCACCCACGGGCCTGTTAGGTTTCGACCATGGCTGGAGCACTCTGCCCGGGATCGTTCGATCCGGTAACCAACGGACATCTTGACGTCTTCGCCCGC
Organism: Nocardia sp. GP40; assembly: GCF_050434125.1. Taxonomy (NCBI): domain Bacteria; kingdom Bacillati; phylum Actinomycetota; class Actinomycetes; order Mycobacteriales; family Nocardiaceae; genus Nocardia; species Nocardia sp. GP40. The sequence continues at coordinate 232,750 of NZ_JBNPVW010000001.1, forward strand.
GTCGCGGCGCAATTCGACGAGGTCGTCGTGACGGTGATGATCAACAAGAACAAGCAGGGCATGTTCACCGTCGACGAGCGGATGGAGATGCTGCGCGAGGTCACCGCGGATCTGCCCAACGTCCGGGTGGAATCCTGGCACGGCCTGCTCGTCGACTTCGCGCGGGAGCAGGGCATCACCGCCATCGTCAAGGGGCTGCGCGATGCCACCGACTTCGGCTACGAGATGCAGATGGCGCAGATGAACAACAAGCTCTCGGGCGTGGACACCTTCTTCATCGCCACCAATCCGGTCCACAGCTTCCTGTCCAGCTCGCTGGTCAAGGAGGTGGCCACCTTCGGCGGCGACGTCTCGGACATGCTGCCGCCGTCGGTGCACAAGCGGCTGCTGGCCCGCCTGGCCGAGCGTAGGGGCTAGCCGGGCCCGGCTCCGCCGGAGCGGAGCCATGTCACGGCTTCGCCGGAATCCGGTGCGGCACGAACGTCGAGGTGTCGTCGGTGATGAGGCCGGGGGTTTCGCGGATGCCCATGCCCGCGGCCGTGTCGCCGACGATCCACGCACCCAGCACCGGGCGCTGACCGTCGAAATCCGGTAGCGGGTCCAGCATTTGGTAGATGTAGCCCTCCTCGCCGTAGACCCCGCCGGTCGCGGTTTCCATTCCCGCGCCGACGATGGTCATGTTGGCGCCCTCGCGGCCGAGCTTCGGCTTGCGAATGTACTCGGTGAGCTCGTGCGGGTCATCGATGTAGGCGGGCAGCAGATTCGGGTGGCCGGGATACATCTCCCACAGCACGGCTAGCAGCGCCTTGTTCGACAGCAGGGTCTTCCACAGCGGCTCGACCCACGTCGTCTGCGGCAGTGAGCCGACCACGCGCTGTCCGAAGTCGTCGTCCAGGGCCCATTCCCACGGGTACAGCTTGAAAATGGACTCGATGGGCGCCTCGGCCAGGTCGACGAAGCGGTCCAGCTCGGTGTCCCAGCCGACCTCCTCGATCGGCAGTGCGACGGTGTCGAATCCGGCCTCCGCGGCGGTCTCCTGCATGTAGGCGGTGGTGACGTTGTCCTCGCCGCTGGCATCGGCCGAGGACCACGTGAAGTGCAGCCCACCCTTCGGCAGGGTCTTTCGCAGCTCGCCCCAGCGCTCGACGAGCTTCTCGTGCAACGAATTCCACTGATCGTCGTCGGGATACACATCGGTCAGCCAGTGCCACTGCACGATCGCCGCCTCCAGCAGGGAGGTCGGCGTATCGGCGTTGTACTCCAGCAGTTTTGCCGGGCCGCGTCCGTCGTAGCGCAGATCGAAGCGGCCGTAGACGTACGGGTCGCTACGGTGCCAGGACTCGGTGATCGGGCCCCAACTCCATTGCGGCAGACCGAAATCGGCGAATCTCTCGGTCAGCACCACCTGCTCGGCGGCGTGCAGGCACATCGTGTGCAGCACCTCGACCTGCGCCTCCATCGCGAGGATCTCGTCGAGATCGAACTCGTAGTGCACCGATTCGTCCCAGTACGGGCGTGGCTGCCCGTTGGAATCTGTTCCAGGGGAACCGAATACCAGGCCCTGATCGGCGATGATGCGCTGCCAGCTCGCCCGCGACCTTCCACGTACCCGGCGCATGACCTAGGAACCTCCCGACTTTCCGCCACTCTTGGAGCCCAGCCCGCCGCGAATGACGGTGCCGCTCTTGGTGCTGATGTGCGCGCCACTCGGTTCGCTGAAGCTGCCACCGGTGGGCGGGCGGCCGATGGTGTTCGTGCCGCCGTAGTAGTAGTGGTACTGGTGGCCGTTGAAGAAGAAGATGGCCGGCAGGCCGCTGTGGTAGTAGCCGGCGTTGGTGGCGTAGGCCTGCGCGGCGACGCAGTCGTTGTCGTTGACGACGGTCTGCTGGCCGTTGGTGTTGTCGCTGACGCAGTACGCGGTGACATCGGGCTGCTCGGCGGCCTGGCAGGCGAGATAGCCGGCGCCGACGATCGCGGCCACGCCGACGACCGCGGCGCCGCCGATCAGCGCCTTCCTGCGCCGCTTCCGCTTGGCCTCGAGGGCCTCCGCGGCCGCACGCTCGGCCTCCTCCGCGCGCTTGCGGGCCTTGTCCCGCGCCCGCGCCTCGGCCACCGTCGGCGGGCGAGGCTGGGTGACACCGGCCTCCTGGCGCGAGATGCTGCCGCGCGGGTGATCCGGGGACGAGGGATAGACGGCCCCGCCGATCTCGTGTTCGCCGGACGGGCCGGGCTCGTCGGAGGAGTGGTAGATCGCACCGCCGACATCGGGCCCCGCGGCCGCCGACGGGTCCGCCGGATAGCCGAGCCCCGCAAGCGGATTCGGCACGCCCGGCATCGCGAGCGTCGGGTTGGGCTGGGCGAATCCCGGGCCGGGGCGCGGTGCCGGGTCGAATCCGGCGGTGCCCCCCGGGGTTCCGAAGTACGGCATGCCCGGCATTGCCACCGTCGGATCGGGTGAGCCGGCCCCGGACCCACCCGGGCCCGCCTGGCCCGGATGTGCGGCGGATGCGGGCTCGCCGGTGCCACCGGGGGATTCGGCGTGCGGCATGCCCGGCATCGGCAGCGTGGGATTCGGTTGCGGCTGCTCGGGATGCGGCATGCGCGTGGTGGGTTCGTCCGCGGAGGGATCGCCTGTGCCCTCAGGGCTCGGACGGTATGCGTCCATGCCCGGATGTTCCGTTGCCACCGATGACTCCCTGTTCCCCGCCGCTTACCGTTCCACGAATCCCGTGAGCCCGCCCTGGGCGGCGCTCCAGTCTTCCACAACCAGGTCTACCCGACCCGGCGTCGTCCCCGAACGCAGCAGCGCCAGTAACTTCTCGCAATTCTCGCGCGGGCCCTCGGCAATGACATGGACCCGGCCGTCGCTGGTGTTCCGGGCCGAGCCGACCAGCGCCAGCTCCAGCGCGCGGGCCCGGGTCCACCAGCGAAAGCCCACGCCCTGGACGAGGCCGTGCACCCAGGCGACAACCCGCACATGCTCGGAGCTCATCCGGCTACCTTCCGGATGCGCACGTTCACTCGTCCGCCTGGAACGACAGGTTCACCGTGGTGCCCGCCTTCAGGGTGCGTCCGACGGTGCACACCTTGTCGATGGCGCGCTGCACCGTCACCAGCAGCCGCTCGCGACCGGCCTCGTCGAGTTCGGACAGATCGAGCTCGACGATCTCGTTCAGCTCCGGGTACACCTCGTTCTCGCGGTCGGCGTCGCCGGAAACCCGGATGGTCACGTCATAGTTCTCGCCGAGCCGGTTCGACAGCGGGAAGTCCGAACTCATCCCGGTGCAGGCCGCCAGCGCGATCTTGAGCAGCTCGCCCGGGGTGAAAACGCCGGGCACGCCGTCGGAGCCGACCAGGACCTCCGCGCCGCGCGAGCTGCGCCCGGTGTAGCGCCGGGTGGCGGTGCGCTCGACCCACAGGGAGGTCGGGGTCTTGGGAGCCCGGGTGGTCGCCGCGACGGTCGAGGTCTGTGCCTTGCCGTTGGAGGACTGTTCAGCCATGCCCCGATCCTGCCATCACTACCGCTTTGTCCGCATTCGACTGTTGCGAACGCAACCGCGTGCGCGCCCTGCGGCGAAGCGGCTCGGCCCGGCTCCACCCCGCCCGCGACGCGATGGGTTCGACAGGTCAGACACAGAACCGATATCCCATGCCCGCCTCGGTGAGCAGATGCTTGGGGTGCGACGGATCGTCCTCGAGCTTGCGTCGCAGCTGCGCGAGATACACACGCAGATAATGGGTTTCGGTGGCATACGACGGGCCCCACACCTCGCGCAGCAACTCCCGCCGCCCCACGAGCTTGCCCTGATTGCGCACCAGCATCTCGAGTACGCCCCATTCGGTCGGCGTCAGATGCACGTCGCCGCCGTGCTTGATGACCTTCTTCGCCGACAGGTCCACGGTGAACGACGAGGTCTCCACCACCGGATCCGAACCCTCCGTCGCGGTCGCGCCGCGGCGCACCGCCGCCCGTAGTCGCGCCAGCAGCTCGTCCATGCCGAACGGTTTGGTCACGTAGTCGTCGGCGCCCGCGTCCAGCGCCTCGACCTTGTCCGCGGAGTCGGTGCGCGCGGACAACACGATCACTGGCGCCTGGCTCCAGCCGCGCAGGCCCGCCAGCACGTCGATGCCGTCCATATCCGGCAGGCCCAGGTCGAGCACCACCACGTCGGGATGCTTCTCCGCCGCGGCCCGCAGCGCCGCGGCGCCGGTGGCCGCGGTGATCACCTCGTAGCCCCGCACCGACAGATTGATCCGCAGCGCGCGCAGAATCTGCGGCTCGTCGTCGACCACCAGCACCTTGGTCTGCACGGCGCCGGGCTGGTCGCGATCGCGGGCCCCGCCCTGCACACGCGAGCCGCCGGGGCGGTCCCCGTCGTTCGAACTCGCCGGTGTCGTCACCGTTTCTCCTCTTCCTGTTGATCGGCCGGTAGATCGATAACCATGGTGAGCCCGCCGCCGGGCGTCGGCTCGGCGTGTACGGTGCCGCCCATCGCCTCGACGAAGCCCCGCACCACCGACAGCCCCAGCCCGACGCCGGTGGAGTTGTCGCGGTCGCCGAGGCGCTGGAAGGGCTCGAACAGCTGATCCTCCAGCCCCGTCGGCACCCCGGGACCGTAGTCCACGACCGTCAGCGACACGCGGTCTCCGGTCTGCTCGGCGGTGACCCGAATGGGCGTGTCCGGGGGCGAATACCGCAGCGCGTTATCGATCAGGTTGGCCAGCACCCGATCCAGGAGGCCGCCGTCGGCGCGCACCGCGACATCGCCGACCTCCACCTTCACCCGGTCCATCACCGCGCGGCGCAGGCTGCGGGTGCCCATGCCGACGCCGACGACCGCGCGATTCACGACCTCCTCCAGATACACCCGTTTCAGCTGGGGCTTCACCACTCCGACCGCGAGCCGCGAGGAGTCCAGCAGATTGCCGACCAGGCCCGTGAGCTGATCGACGGATTCCTCGACGGTCTCCAGCAGTTCGGCGGTGTCCTCCGGGGAGAACTCCACGTCGTCGCTGCGCAGGCTCGAGACCGAGGCCTTGGCCGCGGCCAGCGGTGTGCGCAGGTCGTGGCTGACCGCCGACAGCAGGGCGCGGCGCAGCCGGTCGGCCTCGAGCACCCCGGCCGCGGCCTGCGCCTCGTCCGAGAGCTGACGCTGCCGCACCAGACCGGCCGCCTGATTGGCGACCGCGCCCAGCACCAGGCGGTCCGCGGCGGTGAGCGAATGGCCGTTGAGCAGCAGCCAGTGCTCGTCGTCCCCGGCCTCGATGGCGGTGTCGGCATCCTTGACCCGGCGCGCGGGCCCCTCGCCGACGCACGCGACGACATCGTCGCCGTTCGCGAGGCTGACCGCGCGCATGCCGAACGTCTCGCGGGCATGCTCGAGCAGATCGTGCAGATCCGCGCCGTGCAGCACGGCGCCGGCGAACAGCGTCAGCAGTTCGGCCTGCCGGGATGCGGTGCGCGCCTGACTGGTTCGGCGCTTGGAGATGTCCACCAGCGCGGCCACCGCGACCGCGACCATCGCCATCACCACGATGGTCAGGAAGTTGTTCAGGTCGCCGATGGTCAGGCTGTAGCGAGGGGAGACGAAGAACCAGTTCAGCAGCAGACCGCCCAGCACCGCCGAGAGCGAGGCCGGCGCGACGCCGCCCAGCAGCGCGACCCCGATCACACCGATGAAGAACAGCGCGCTCTCCCCGGCCAGGTCCAGGTGCTTGTCCAGGAAATAGAAGCAGACCGCAGTGATCACCGCCGGAACCGCCAGCGCCGCGGCCCAGGAGGTCAGCTTGCGCTCGCGCGGCAGCAGCGCGCGCCAGCGGAATCCGCGGTTGGACTCCTCGTGGGTGACCATGTGCACGTCGATCTTGCCCGAGAGCTGGACCACGGTCGATCCGATGCCCTCGTCCAGCATGCGGGCGAAGCGCGAGCGGCGCGAGGTGCCCAGCACCAGCTGGGTCGCGTTCACCCCGCGCGCGAAGTCCAGCAGCGCATGGGGCACGTCCTCGCTGGTTATCGTGTGCAAGCTGGCGCCCAGGCCGGTCGCCAGGTCGCGCAGCCGGTTCATCCGCTGCGTCGACACCCCGGCGAGGCCGTCGCCGCGCACGATGTGCACGACGATCAGATCGGCGCTGGACTTGGTGGCGATGCGGCTGGCGCGGCGCACGATCGTCTCGGACTCCGGCCCGCCGGTCACCGCGACGACGACGCGCTCGCGCGCCTCCCAGATATCGGTGATCCGGTGGTCCTCGCGATACTTGGCCAGCGCGGCGTCCACCTGATCGGCCAGCCACAGCAGTGCCAATTCCCGCAGCGCGGTGAGGTTTCCGGGACGGAAGTAGTTGCGCAGCGCCGCGTCGACCTTGTCGGCGGCGTAGACGTTGCCGTGGGACATCCTGCGCCGCAACGCCTCCGGGGTGATGTCGACCAGCTCCACCTGGTCGGCGCCGCGAACCACCCAGTCGGGCACGGTTTCCCGCTGCACCACGCCGGTGATCTGCTCGACCACGTCGTTCAGGCTCTCCAGGTGCTGCACGTTGACCGTCGAGATCACGTCGATGCCCGCGTCCAGCAGTTCGTGCACGTCCTGCCAGCGCTTCTCGTTCTTCGAACCGGGCACGTTGGTGTGCGCGAGCTCGTCGACCAGCACCACCGCGGGCGCGCGGCGCAGCACGGCCTCCACGTCGAGTTCGGGCAGCGTGGTGCCGCGGTAGGACATCATCCTGGGGGCGATGCGCTCCATGCCCTCGAGCAGTTCGGTGGTCTTGGGGCGGCCGTGCGTCTCCACCACCGCGGCCACCACATCGCGGCCGCGCCCGATGCGCCGGTGCGCCTCGCCGAGCATGGCGAAGGTCTTGCCCACGCCCGGGGCGGCACCGAGATATATGCGAAGCTGACCGCGTTTCACCTGTTCATCATCTCGCGTCGGGGCGGGTGCGGGTACGTAGGCACGCGCACCCGCAGCGGCGTCGCCGCGCGAGCAAGCGCGCGCAGGACAAGCGCACCGACCGAAAACGCCGTGCCGACGGTCGTCAATGCCGCAAGCGCGCCGGTGGTCATGTTTCTCCTCGCTGATTCTCGGCTCACGCCGGACATCGATGTCCTCTAGGCTCATCAGCGCCGGCCGCTGGACATGCGTTGCCGAGCTTTACCCTGTCTACCGCCGACGCCGCGCCGTACGGCCTCGTTGACGCTTTCTTGACGGCATTGATCTGGACCTTTACGCCCCGGGGGCGACACAGGGGGAACACCCGTAAGTGGTCCGTCAATGCGGACGTCCGAGGCGCTAAGAAGGTGTCAAGGAACTCGAAAACGGGCCATCTGAACGCTTGACTCACTGCGTCGCTCGTATGCGGCGTTTGTCCAAGAAAGGTTCGACATGTCTGTCGTGGTGTTCACGGTGGTAACCGTGGCGATCTTCGCCCTACTCGGGCTGATCCAGCGGGGAGTTGAGCGGCTGTGACGCAGAACATCATCGGTCTGGTTCTGGCCGTCGGCGTCGCCGTCTATCTGGTTGCTGCGCTGCTGTACCCCGAAAGGTTCTAGGTGAACACGACTACCGCGGGGATCGTTTTCATAGCGGCCCTGATCATCGCGCTCGCCCTGGTGCACATTCCGCTCGGCGACTACATGTACCGGGTGTACTCGAGCGAGAAGCACTCCCGGGCCGAGCGGGTCATCTACAAGCTCATCGGCGTCGAACCCGGGGTGGAGCAGACGTGGGCGGTTTACGCCCGCAGCGTGCTGGCCTTCTCGGCGATCAGCGTGCTGTTCCTGTTCTTCCTGCAGATCGTGCAGGGCCACCTGCCGTGGCATCTGACCAACCCGGGCACCAAGATGACCGGCGATCTGGCCTGGAACACCGCGATCAGCTTCATCACGAACACCAACTGGCAGAGCTATGCCGGTGAAACCACGATGGGCCATGTGGTTCAGATGTGCGGCCTGTCCGTGCAGAACTTCGTGTCCGCGGCCGTCGGCATCGCCGTGGCGATCGCGCTGGTGCGCGGATTCGCCCGGCATCGCACCGGCGATCTGGGCAACTTCTGGGTGGATCTCGTGCGGGGCACCATCCGGATTCTGCTGCCGATCGCGTTCGTCTTCGCGATCGTGCTGATCGCGGGCGGTGTGATCGAGAACTTCCACCTCTGGTCGCAGACCGCGACCACGGTCGCCAACACCGGAACCCAGACCCTGCCGGGCGGCCCGGTGGCCAGCCAGGAGGTCATCAAGGAACTGGGCACCAACGGCGGCGGATTCTTCAACGTGAACTCGGCGCATCCGTTCGAGAACCCCACGTCGTGGACCAACTTCGTGGAGATCTTCCTGCTGCTGGTGATCAGCTTCTCGCTGCCGCGCACGTTCGGCCGGATGGTCGGCAGCCCGAAGCAGGGCTACGCGATCTTGTCGGTGATGGGCTCGCTGGCCCTGTTCAGCGTGATCCTGACCAACTTCTTCCAGCTGCACCACCACGGCACGGTCCCGACTGCGGTCGGGTCCGCGATGGAGGGCATCGAGCAGCGGTTCGGCGTCTCGAACTCCGCGACGTTCACCACCGCCACGACGCTGACCTCGACCGGCGCGGTCGACTCCGCGCACGACTCCCTGACCAGCACCGGCGGCATGATGGCGATGTTCAACATGCAGCTGGGTGAGGTCGCGCCGGGTGGTACCGGCTCGGGTCTGTACGGCATGCTGATCCTGGCCGTGATCACAGTCTTCGTCGCCGGTCTGATGGTCGGGCGCACCCCGGAATACCTGGGCAAGAAGATCAATCCGCGCGAGATCAAGCTGGCCGCGGCCTACTTCCTGGTCACGCCGCTGATCGTGCTGATCGGCACCGCCGTCGCGATGGCGCTGCCTGGCGAGCGCGCGGCGATGGCCAACACCGGTCCGCACGGCCTGTCGGAAGTGTTGTACGCCTTCACATCCGCGGCGAACAACAACGGTTCGGCCTTCGCCGGTCTGAGCGCCAACACCCCGTGGTGGAACACCGCGCTGGGTCTGGCCATGGTGTTCGGCCGGTTCATTCCGATCATCTTCGCGCTCGCGCTGGCCGGTTCGCTTGCCGCGCAAGGACATACGCCTGCCTCCGAGGGCACCCTGCCCACGCACCGGCCGCTGTTCGTCGGCATGGTGGCGGGCGTGACGATCATCCTGGTCGCCCTCACCTTCTTGCCCGCGCTCGCGCTCGGGCCGCTCGCTGAAGGAATCCACTGATATGACCACACCAACCATTGATCAGAATCCGGCGCAGGAGCAGCACCCCGCCGCGGCGCACAAGAGCCGGGTCTCGGGCGGCCTGTTCGATCCCAAGATGCTGGTGAAGTCGCTGCCGGATGCGCTGAAGAAGCTGGATCCGCGCACGCTGTACAAGAACCCGGTGATGCTGATCGTCGAGATCGGCGCCATCTGGACGACCGTGCTCGCGGTCACGAAGCCCACCTTCTTCGCGTGGGCGATCGTCGTATGGCTCTGGCTGACAGTGCTTTTCGCCAACCTGGCCGAGGCCGTCGCCGAGGGCCGCGGCAAGGCGCAGGCCGACACGCTGCGAAAGGCCAAGACCGACACCGTCGCTCGTCGACTGGTGAACTGGTCTCCCGGCGCTGCCGTCGTCGAGGAGAGCGTGGCGGCTCCGGAGCTGCAGCGTGGTGACTACGTGGTCGTCGAGGCCGGGCAGGTCATTCCGGGCGACGGCGACGTCGTGGAAGGCATTGCCTCGGTGGACGAGTCGGCCATCACGGGTGAATCCGCGCCGGTGATCCGCGAGTCCGGCGGTGACCGTTCCGCGGTCACCGGCGGCACCACGGTGCTGTCCGACCGGATCGTCGTCAAGATCACACAGGAGCCCGGCGGCTCGTTCATCGACAAGATGATCGCGCTGGTCGAGGGCGCCTCGCGGCAGAAGACGCCGAACGAGATCGCGCTGAACATCCTGCTGGCCGCGCTGACGATCATCTTCGTCTTCGCCGTGGCGACGCTGCAGCCGCTGGCCATCTTCTCCAAGGCCAACAACCCCGGCGTCGCGGACAACCAGACGCTGAACCACTACGGCGTGACCGGCATCGTGATGGTCTCGCTGCTGGTGTGTCTCATTCCGACCACGATCGGCGCGCTGCTGTCCGCCATCGGCATCGCCGGTATGGACCGCCTGGTGCAGCGCAACGTGCTGGCCATGTCCGGCCGCGCGGTCGAGGCCGCGGGCGATGTGAACACCCTGCTGCTGGACAAGACCGGCACCATCACCCTCGGTAACCGCCAGGCCTCGGACTTCGTGCCCGTCGCCGGTGTCACCGCGGACGAATTGGCCGATGCCGCACAGCTTTCCAGCCTTGCGGACGAAACCCCCGAGGGCCGCTCGATCGTGGTGTACGCCAAGCAGGCGTTCAACAAGCGCGAGCGCACCGCGGGCGAGCTGACCGGCGCCACCTGGGTGGAGTTCACCGCCCAGACCCGCATGTCGGGTGTGGATCTGTCCGACGGGCATCAGCTGCGCAAGGGCGCCGCGAGCGCGGTCACCGAATGGGTGCGGTCGCTGGGCGGCGAGGTTCCCGCGGAGCTGGGGCAAACCGTCGACGGGATCTCCGCCGCCGGTGGCACGCCGCTGGTGGTCGGTGAGGTGCGCGAGGGCAAGGCCAAGCTGCTCGGCGTTATTCACCTCAAGGACGTCGTCAAGCAGGGCATGCGCGAGCGTTTCGACGAAATGCGCAAGATGGGCATCCGGACGGTCATGATCACGGGTGACAATCCGTTGACCGCCAAGGCGATCGCCGATGAGGCGGGCGTCGACGACTTCCTCGCGGAGGCCACTCCCGAGGACAAGCTGGCGCTGATCAGGAAGGAGCAGGAGGGCGGCCGCATGGTCGCCATGACCGGCGACGGTACGAACGACGCTCCCGCCCTGGCCCAGGCCGACGTCGGCGTCGCCATGAACACCGGTACTTCCGCAGCCAAGGAAGCCGGCAACATGGTCGACCTGGATTCCGACCCGACCAAGCTGATCGAGATCGTCGAGATCGGCAAGCAGTTGCTGATCACGCGCGGTGCGCTCACCACGTTCTCGATCGCCAACGACATCGCCAAGTACTTCGCGATCATTCCCGCGATGTTCGTGTCGCTGTTCCCGGGCCTGGACATCCTGAACATCATGCGGCTGCACTCCCCGCAGTCCGCGATCCTGTCCGCGGTCATCTTCAACGCGCTCGTCATCGTCGCGCTGATCCCGCTGGCGCTGCGAGGGGTGAACTACCGTCCCTCGAGCGCGTCCAAGCTGCTCAGCCGTAACCTCTACATCTACGGCCTCGGCGGCATCATCATGCCCTTCATCGGCATCAAGGTGATCGACCTGATCATCCAATTCTTCCCCGGGATGTCCTAATGCGAATGTCGACTTGGATCCGGCAGCACGTGGCCGCGCTACGTTGCCTGCTCGTCATGACGGTGATTCTCGGAATCGGCTATCCCGCCGCGGTTTTCGCTGTGGCGCAGCTGCCCGGCCTGCACAGCAGGGCCGAGGGGTCGCTGATCACGGTGAACGGAAAGGTCGTGGGCAGCAAGCTGATCGGCCAGGCGTTCACCGACGGTAAGGGCAACGCGCTGAACCAGTACTTCCAGACGCGTCCGACCAACGCGGTGCCCGCGGCCGACCCGAAGACGGGCGTGAGCCCGATCCCAGACGGCTACGATCCGGCCAGCTCCACGTTCGGCAACATGGGCCCGGAGTCGATCGTGGACACGATCGCCAGTGCCGATCCCAAGGATCCGGACGCGACCAAGAACCCCAAGAACGTGAAGATCACCCAGGCGCTGCTGAGCACGGTGTGCTCGCGCAGCCAGGCGGTGGGCACCCTGGAGGGCGTGGACGGCAGCCGGCCGTTTTGCACCTCCGGCGGCGTCGGGGCGGTGCTCGCGGTGATGGGTCCGCGGGACTCGCACGGCAACGTGCAGAATCCCACGCAGGTGATCAGCGTCAACGAGCCCTGCCCGACGACCCCGAAGCCGTTCATGACGTTCTACAAGGGGATCGCGGTGCAGTGCGCGACGGTCGGCGCCGACTACTCGAAGGGCCAGATCGTGCCGATCCGCGGTAATGCCTCGGTCGACACCCCGGTGCCGGTCGATGCGGTGACCGCCTCGGCCTCGGGTCTGGACCCGGACATCTCCCCGGCCTACGCGAACATCCAGATTCCGCGGGTTGCCAAGGCGCGCAAGGTATCCGAGGAAAAGGTCCGCGCGGTGGTTGCCGAACACACCCAGGGCCGCGCGCTCGGCTTCATGGGTGAGCCGAGGGTCAACGTGCTCGAGCTCAACCTGGATCTGGACAAGCTGTTCCCGTACACCAAGGCGAGCTGAGTTCCGGTGAGCCGGTGAGCAGGTAAGGCGGCAAGGGCCGGTCCTCCCCACGGGAGGACCGGCCCTTGCTATATCGGATTGTATTGTCCGCCTTGCTGTTTTGGTTCGCGGTGATTTGTGCGGGGCGCGTTATCTGTTCAGCGCGCTGCCCTGCAGCCACTGGTCCCACGGCAGGGTCCAGTCGCCGTTGTCCCAGACCTGCAGGGCCGGGCCGCCGGTGTTGTGCACCTCGACGATGTCGCCGAGGTTGGAGAAGCCGTAGAACCATTGGGCATTGGCCGGATTCAGGTTCAGGCAGCCGTGCGAGGTGTCGGTGTTGCCCTGCGCCCAGACCGTCGACTGCAGCTCGTGCAGATAGATACCGTCGGCGCTGATCTGGGTGGCCCAGTTGATGGCCTCCTTGTAGCCGAGCCGGGAGTTGACCGGCAGGCCGAAGGTCGAGGAGTCCATGATCACCGGATTGCCCCGGCCCATCACCGTGTACGTGCCGGGCATGGTCCAGAAGTAGATGGTCTTGCCGTTGACGACCTGCGTGCCGCCCATGCCCATCGAGGTGGGCATGGTGCGTATCAGCTTGCCGTTCTCGAAGACCTGGACCTGCTTGGTGTTGTCGTCGGCGATCGAGACGTGCGAGGGGCCGATCGTGAAGGAGGCCTTGGAATCCTCCTGCCCGTACAGCCCGTTGCCCAGCTGGGCGCCGTAGAGGTTCGCCGCGACGTTCACCTTTGTGCCGGGGGCCCAATACTTTTCAGGCCGCCAGTGCGCGTTCTGGTCGTCGAGCCAGTACCAGGAGCCCTGCGCAGGGGGATCGGTGGTGACGTTCAGGTGCCGTTCGGCGGCCGCCCGGTCCGGAATCGGCTCGTCGAAGTGGGCGACGACGACCATGCCGACGCCGAACGTGCCGCCGTCGCCGATGGGCGCCTGGCCGGTGGTGGTGAGATACGCCTTGGTCTGGTTGCTCGGCGTGATCGTGCTGAACGTGGCCTTCGCCGGGCCGCTGGGGCCGGTGAGGGTCAGGCCCTGCGCGGTGACGGTGTAGGTGTGGTTGTACCCGAGTGGGCTCGCGGGCTTCCACGCCGTCTTGTCAGGGGTGAAGATGCCCTCGATCTGCTTGCCGTCCTCGTTGGTCATCGTGACCGAGGTCAGCTGGCCCTGCGAGGCGCTCACCTGGATCTTGCCGAGCGGGTCGATATTCGTGCCGCCCGCCGGGGTCACCGTGATGGCCGGTCCGGCCGGTTTCGCCGGCGCGGGGGCCTTGGGGGCCGACCCGGGGCCGGACGAGCAGGCGGCCAGTAATGCCGCCGCCAGGACGAGGCACATCGCGATGCCGCTGCGGGATACGCCGCGGCGGGTGCCGCGAGCCCCGCTCGTGTCTTGCACGCCTGGAAGGTATTGCACGCCGTGACGGCCGTCGCTCCGTCGTGGGCGACCTGACATGGTGTCTCCTGCACTTGCCTGTGCGAGCGTCAGGACTTGCCCCCGCTACCCGCCATCGCCGAACTGTTCGGCCCCAGCTTACGGGGCATGCGAGAGCCGCGGCGCATCACATGGATAGCCGTAGGTTTTCCCTGTTCAGTTGTGGGTACTCCGCTACCTTTCGGCTTCTTCTCCCCGGACGGGCGGTCCGGGCGGATTGGTTGTGGCGGTCCATATCGTGGATGTGACCCCTGTGTGGCGGTAATCACATCGGTGCCGTTCGGCGGCAAATCTCAATGTAACAGGCCGATAACGGTTCCGCATCATTATGTGTCGGGCCGCGGGCGGTTGATCGGGGCGCTTCGATTGCCCTACGTTTACCTCAGCGTGATCTCGGGTACCCCCCAGTGGCGTTTGCCCGAAGAGGATGCCGAGCTCCAGGGCGCCCTCGCCGCGTGCCAGCTAGGGAATGGATTATGACTGCGAACCTGATGATCGTGGAGGACGACGACCGGGTCCGCGGCGCGTTGCGGCTGGCCATGGAGGACGAGGGCTACGACGTGGCCGAGGCCGAGGAGGCCGAGGATGCGCTGGAACATCTGCGCGACTACGGCGCCCCCGACGTCATGATCGTGGATCTGATGCTCGGCGACATGGACGGTTTCACCTGCATTCGCGAGATCCGCCGCGATCACGATGTGCCGATCATCGTGGTCAGCGCCCGCGACGACACCCACGACGTGGTGGCCGCGCTGGAGGCCGGTGCCGACGACTTCGTGACCAAGCCCTTCGAGATCAAGGAGATCACCGCCCGCATGCGGGCGCTGCGCCGGCGCGCCAATCAGATGATCGAGCCGCAGACCCCGCAGGAGCTGGTGCTCGATGCCGATCCCGACACCCCGCTCGTGCTCTCGCCGGAGGGTGGCACCGTGCACCGGGGCGAGGAGGAGCTGCACCTCACGCTGACGGAGTTCCGGCTGCTGTGTGAGCTGGCCGAGACGCCGGGCCGGGTGCTCTCCCGCAGTGTCCTGCTCGAAAGAGTTTGGGACCGTGGATTTTTCGGTGACGAGCGGATCGTGGACGTGCACGTGCGGCGGCTGCGCACCAAGATCGAGCGGGATCCGTCGGATCCGGTCGTCGTGGTGACCGTGCGAGGCCTGGGGTATCGGCTCGATGTACAGCGCTGAGCGTGTCCGGACCTGATCCGGCGCCCCCGGCGTCGCCCGGGCGACGCCGGTTGCTGTCGCATAGCCAGAGTCTGCGTGGCCGCGCCGTCATCGCGTTCGCCGTGACCGCCGGACTGGTGTCCGCGGTGCTGGCGGCGGCGGTGTCGGTGGTGGATCGCGGGGTGTGGATCACCCTGATCGTCTGCGCGGTCTGCGGCACGGGAATCGGCGCGTTCGTCGGGCTGTGGCTGAGCCGCCGGCTGCTCGAACCGCTGCAGCGCGTCACCCGCACCGCCGCCCGGATCGCCTCGGGCGAGCTGGGCACGCGGCTGCCCGATACCGACGACCCGGACCTGGCCCCAACCGTCGACGCGTTCAACGCCATGGTCGATTCGCTGCAGCAGCGCATCGACCGGGAACGGCGGCTGGTCGGCGACGTCAGCCACGAACTGCGCACCCCGCTGACCACGCTGACCACCAGCGTCGGCGTCATGGCCCGGCACGAGGCGGAGCTGCCCGAGCGTTCCCGCCAGGCGCTGGCCCTGGTGCGGGCCGAACTGGACCATCTCAAGCGACTGCTGGACGACCTGCTGGCGCTGGCCCGCGCGGAGGCCCGCATGCACCGCGCCGACGCCGAGCCGCTGTCGGTGCGGGAACTGCTCCAGCACACCCTCGCGGAACTGCATTATTCCCCCGAATTGTTACGGGTTTCGATCGATGCGACCGTCACCGGCCGCAAACTCGAACTCGAACGTGCGCTGATGAATCTGCTGGAGAACGCCGAGCGGCACGGCGGCGGTGTGGTCGCGCTCACCGCGGGGCGGGTGGGCGGTGAGGTGGTGATCACAGTCGACGATGCCGGTCCGGGGGTCGCCCCCGAGGATCGGCAGCGGATATTTGAACGTTTCGTGACGGTGCGCCGCAGTCGCCGCGCGGGAACGGGCACCGGGATCGGACTGGCCTTGGTCGCGGAAACCGTTGCGGCACATGGTGGTCGGGTCGAATGCGTCGATCGGCCGGGGGGCGGTGCGCGGTTCATCGTAAAGATGCCGTTAAGTGATGAAACTCACTGAAAAAATACCCGTAACACGACCGTAATGTAGCCGACCGGGTCTCCTCAAAGTTCGTTGGCAAACCTGGATATGTGACGCAAACCCGAACGTGGAGAACGTCCTCGAGTTCCGAATCTCTCCCAACGCAACCCATCCCGACTCCATCGAAGGCATCCGGCGGTGCTGTGGACATCCGCGCGCCCCGAATCGGTGACGGCGCGCCTATGTGGCGCCTGGCCGTGGATTCCCAAGTGCTGGACGCCAATTCGAGCTACGCATATCTACTGTGGTGCCGCGACTTCCGATCCACGTCGGTCGTCGCCGAAATCGACGGCGCCATTGTGGGATTCGTTACGGGATACTTGCGGCCGGAGGCGCCGGATGTGCTCTTCATCTGGCAGGTTGCCGTCGACCACGCCTTCCGGGGTCGTGGGATCGGCGTAAAAATGCTCGATCGATTGGTTTACGACGTTGCCGGGCATGGTATTTCAGTATTGGAGACGACGGTCTCCCCGGACAACGAGGCCTCGTTGGCGATGTTCGCATCGCTCGCCCGCCGTCATGGCGCGGAGCTGACTCGCGAGACGCTGTTTACACCCGAAGATTTTCCGGACGGGCACGAATCCGAAGACCTGTACCGGATCTCGCCACTGCGTAACGGTGGCGGCAACACCACGGAGGAACGATGACCACCGCTGAGATGACTGTTTTCGAATCGATGGAGTCGAATGTTCGTGGCTACTGCCGGGCATGGCCGACGTTGTTCGATACCGCCCAGGGGGCGTGGCTGCGTGACGGCAACGGAAGGGAGTACCTGGACTTCTTCGCCGGCGCGGGCGCGCTGAACTACGGGCACAACAACCCGGTTCTCAAGCAGGCGCTGCTGGATTACATTGCGCGCGACGGTATTACGCACGGCCTCGATATGTCCACCGTCGCCAAAGCCGAGCTGCTGCAGACCATCGAACGGGTCCTGCTGGATCCGCGCGGGCTGGACTACAAGGTGCAGTTCCCCGGGCCGACCGGCGCCAACTCCGTCGAGGCGGCGCTGAAGCTGGCGCGCAAGGTGACCGGGCGCACCACGATTCTGAACTTCACCAACGCATTTCACGGCATGACGCTGGGCGCGCTGGCGGTCACGGGCAACGCCGCCAAGCGGGCCGGTGCGGGCGTGCCGCTGGTGCATGTCAACCCGATGCCGTACGACGGCTACCTCGACGGCGGCGAGCTCACCTGGATGGAGCGCGTCCTGGACGACAACTCCTCCGGGGTCGACCGGCCCGCCGCGGTGATCGTGGAGACCGTGCAGGGCGAGGGCGGGGTCAACGTCGCGCGCGCCGAGTGGCTGCGCCGCCTGGCCGACCTGTGCTCCGCGCGAGGCATTCTGCTCATCGTGGACGATGTGCAGATGGGCTGCGGACGCACCGGCCCGTTCTTCTCCTTCGAGATCGCCGGTATCACCCCCGATATCGTGACACTCTCCAAATCCATTGGCGGATACGGCATGCCGCTGGCGCTGGTGCTCATGCGCCGCGAGCTGGACCAGTGGGCGCCCGGCGAGCACAACGGCACCTTCCGGGGCAACAACCCGGCATTCGTGACCGCCAAGGTTGCGCTGGAACACTTCTGGTCCGACGACCGGCTCGAGGAGTCGACCGCGGCCAAGGGACAGCGGATCCACGAAGCCTTCGGCGCCGTTGCGGACGAACACACCGGAATCTCCACCCGCGGGCGCGGTCTGGTGCAGGGTTTGGTCTTCGCAGACGCCTCGCAGGCGAGTAAGGTCTGCCGCATCGCCTTCGAAAACGGGCTGCTGGTGGAGACCTCCGGCGCCGAGGATCAGGTGGTGAAATTGCTTCCGCCGCTGACGCTTACCGATGACGAGCTCGAACACGGGCTGGGCATCCTGACCTCGGCCGTGCACGCCGTGCGGGGAGGCAACTGACCATGATTGTCAGGACCACGGCGGAAATCACCGGCACCGATCGCGACGTCGCCGCCGACGGCTGGCGCAGCAAGCGCATCGTGCTGGGTGGCGACCGAGTCGGATTCTCGTTCCACGAGACGACGATTCAGGCCGGAACCGTGCACGAGTTCCACTATCAGAACCACGTCGAGGCGGTCTGGCTGGTCGAGGGCGAAGGCACCCTCACCGACCTGGACAACGGGGTCACCTACGAGCTGGGCCCCGGCTCGATGTATCTGCTGAACGGGCACGAGCGGCATCGCGTCGAAACCCGCACGCAGATGCGGATGCTGTGTGTGTTCAATCCGCCGGTGACCGGGCAGGAGGTGCACGACGAGAACGGCGTGTACCCGCTGGTAGCAGTAGATCAGTTCAGTTAAGGAGGATCCACCCCGATGACGTTGGCCGACAATCGAATCGACCGGTACCCCACTCGCACACCGGGACCCGCCCCGCTGGCGGAACGCACCGACCCGACGGTGTGGGGCCGGATCGACTCGGGGTCGCCGGATGGTTTCGACCTCGCGGATTTCGACACCAACGGATTCTCGATCATCGATGCGCTGCTTTCGCCCGCCGAGGTGGCGGAGTATTCGGCGGAGGCCGAACGGCTCGCCGGTGATCCGGAGCTGCGGCTGGACGAGCGGGTGATCATCGAGAAGAAATCGAACCGGGTGCGGTCGATCTTCCAGGTGCACCGGATCAGCGAGAAGGTGGCCGCGCTGGCGCGCGATCCCCGCGTCGCGGGCCTGGCCCGACGGGTCCTGGGTTCGGAGGTCTACATCCATCAGAGCCGGGTGAACTACATGCCAGGTTTCGAGGGCACCGGATTCTATTGGCATTCGGACTTCGAGACCTGGCACGCCGAGGATGGGATGCCCGGGCCGCGCGCGGTCAGCCTGTCCATCGCGCTGACCGACAACTACCCCTTCAACGGCAGCCTCATGGTGATGCCCGGCTCGCACCGCACCTACGTGCCGTGTCAGGGCGCCACCCCGGCGGACCACTACCGGGAATCGTTGCAGGAGCAGCAGATCGGCGTGCCCTCCCACGCTCACATCACCGAGCTGGCCAACCGGCACGGCATCGCGCAGTTCACCGGCGCCCGCGGCTCGGCACTGCTGTTCGACTCGAACATCATGCACGGCTCGGCCGACAACATCACCCCGTTCCCGCGCTCGAACATCTTCCTGGTGTTCAACAGCGTCGAGAACGCGCTCACCACACCGTATTCCGCGCCGATGCCCCGGCCGACGTACATCGCGTCCCGGGACTTCGATCCGGTGCGCTGAGCCCTTGCTCGATATCACGGTCGCGCGGATCCACTGCGCGGCCGTGATTTTCGTTCAGAACAGCGTCATCGGGTCCGTGGGTGCGGGCTCGGGTTGGGGATCCAGTTCGGGCAGCACCTCGCGGACCCGATCGTGGAATTGCCTTGCCAGCACCAGGGATTGGGCGTTGTCGGGGGTGTGCACGAATACCGTCGGGGAGCGGCCCTCCCGCAGCCACTCGGCGACGGTGTACACCCACGGCCGCCACCCCGCGATCGTGGTCGCGGCATCGTCGCGGCCGTGGTAGCGGACGATCGGGAATTCGGTGAGCGCGCGGTCGCGGCGGGGAAGGCGTGGCTTCTTGCTCCACGCCTCGCGTTCGCCGGGACTGGTCGGTCGGGCCGCGAAAAGTGTTGTGGTGTCGAAGGGTATCCATTCGGCACCGACTCGGTTCAGCACGTACTCGAGCTGCTGGGCCGCGCGGTCGTCGCCGAAGAACGCGGGGTGCCGAACCTCCACCGCATACCGGTACTGCGCCGGCAGTCGGCGCAGAAAGCCCGCCAGCGCACCGAGATCCGTCGGCGTGAACGAGGCGGGCAGCTGAACCCACAGCGCATGCGTGCGCGACCCGAGCGGCTCGATCGCGGACAGGAACGTCGCCAGATCGTCCTCGGCCCCGTGCATCCGGCGTTCGTGGGTAATGGTCTTCGGCAGCTTCAGCACGAACCGGAACTCCGGCGCCGTCTGATCCGCCCACGTCTGGACCGTCTTGCGGGCCGGGATCGCGTAGAAGGTCGTGTTTCCCTCCACGGCGGTGCACCAGTCCGCATAGCCGCGCAGCCGCATCCGCGGATCGGGCTGCCGTTCCTGCCACGCCGTGTGCGTCCACTGCGCACATCCCACCGCCAACCGCATGCGACGACGCTATCGCGTGGTCGGTGCCTGCCGGCGGTCAGCCAGGGCGTTGATGGTCACCGGCCCTCCGGGCTTTTGCGGGATAGTTGTTCGATCCAGTTGACCGGGGGAGAGGTGACGGTGGAAACGGGGTCCGGCGCGGGCGTCCAGGGATCCGGCAGGCGCCGGGCGTACGCCGCTATAGCGATCAGGCAGCCGGTCGCTATCCATCCCGTCGTCGTTGCGCCGAACGATTTCAGCAGGCCGCCGGCAAGCAGCGCGCCGATGGCCGTGCCACCGTGGGAGATGAATTTGGTGGCGCCGAAGATCCGGCCGACATGGTCGTCGGGAAATACGCGGGTTCGATGCAAAGTCAGTGAAACGCCCAGGATCGTCCCGGCGCCACCGACTCCCGAAAAACATATTCCCAGCAGGAGCGGGTTCGATGTGGCCGCCATGGCGGCACAGACCGCAAGCCAGGCCCACACCCCGGCAACGAGCACGATCTTGGGGCTGTACCGTTCGGCGATCCGGGGCGCTCGGGTCGCGCCGAGCAACCCGCCCAAACCGGTAGTGCTCAGCACGGCACCGATCACCCACGTGGAGTATCCACCGTCTGTGACCTTCAGGGTGATCATCAATATGACGATCTGCCAAATGCCGTTGGCCATTCCGCCGACGAGCGTGGAACCTCGCACGAACGGGTCTGCCCACAATTCCCGGACACCGGCCAACACGTTGTCCCAGCCCCAGATCTGTGCCGGCCTACGGGCTTTCGTTTCCGGTTTGGCCGGAGCCTGCTGGCGAATCTTCGCCAGCGTCCACAGGCAGTACAGGTAGGAAGCGGCATTCGCGAGGAATGGAAGACTGCGGGCGATGCCGAAGACCGCCGCACCGAATACCCGCCCGCCCATGTTCGCGATCGGTTCTTCGGCCTCGAGAAACGCGAAGGCCGCCGCGCGGTCCGGTTCGGGGACAATGTCACGGATCAGGCCCAGCTCACTGGTGTTGAAGAAGACGTATGCCGTTCCTTCGGCGAAGGCCGCGACAGCGAGCAGGTATGTCAGACCTGGCGGCTGTACCGTGGCCGCGATCGTCGCCAGCACCGTTGCGGTCAGCCCCGCGCGCTGGCAGATCAGCAGGACCCGCCGCCGATCCCAGTAGTCCGCCACGACACCCGAGGGCACCTGGAAGATCAAACCGGGCAATTGGAGCGCGAAGGTCACCAAGCTCGCGGAGACCGGTGAATTGGTCAGCACCAGCGCCAACAGCGGGTAGGCGAGCATCACCCCCTTCAAGCCGATATGGGTTGCGGCATTGCCGGACCACAGCAGCAGAAAGTCTCTGTTCTTCATGATGCGCGGTGCGGTGAAGGTGGACTGGGAATCAGAAGTAGCTTCCCGCCGCCAGGGCGTGGACTGTCCGGTCAAGACGGCCTACAAACATTGATCGAAGGTGCAATCACTGCCGACCATTCTGTGATGTCGGAAATGTAGTGTGGCATATGACGATCGTGTTATGAGCCCCCAGCGGCGGGAAGCCGGCTGTTGTGAGCCGGCCTCGAGCCGCGACCGGAACGGCGTTACGTGGCAGCCGAATTCGCGTCGACCGCTCGGGTCAGCACCGCATACCGGGCGATGTGCTGGTCGGTGGTGCCCCACTCGTACTGGATCGCGGTCAGCCGCTTGAAGTAGTGGCCGATGGCGAGTTCCTCGGTCATGCCCATGGCGCCGTGCAGCTGGACCGCCTGCTGGCCCAGGAAGCGGGCGGCGCGGCCGATGGTGGCCTTGGCCGCCGCGGCCGCGCGGGACCGGTCCGCGGGGGCGGCGCCGAGCTTCAGGGTCACCAGATACATTGCGGCGATGGCCTGTTCGAGTTCCAGGTGCATGTCGACCATGCGGTGCTGCAGCACCTGGAAGCTTCCGATCGGGACGCCGAACTGCTTGCGCTGCTTGGCGTATTCGACGGTGTCGGACAGTACGCGGCGCATCGCGCCGACCGCCTCGGCCGTGATCGCGGCGACGGCCTCGTCGGCCGCGAGGGCGAGGGATTCGTCCGAGGCGCCCTCCCAGCCCAGCAGCGCGTCGGCCGGGACCGTCACGCCGTCCAGGACCAGGTCCGCGGCGCGGCGCTCGTCGATGGTCCGGTAGGGGTGCATGCTCAGCCCGGTCGCCTCCGCGTCCACGACGAACAGCGACAGGCCCGCGGAGCCGGGCGTACGGGCGGTGACCAGGAGGTGCGTGGCCAGCGGTGCGGTCGTGACGGATGTCTTGGCGCCGTCGAGAATCCAGCCCTCGCCGTCGCGGCGCGCGGTGGTCGACACCCGCGACAGGTCGTAGCCCGAATCCGCCTCCAGCGCGGCCAGTGTCGTGATCACCTCGCCGGATACGATGCCCCGCAACAGTTCCGCGGCACGCTCCCCGCCGGCGCGCCGCAGCAGCCCGGCACCCACGACCACGGTGTCCAGGTACGGCTCGACGACCAGTGCTCCGCCCAGCGCCTCGGCGATGATCTGCGTTTCGACCGGCCCGCCATCGAATCCGCCGACCTCCTCGGGCAGTGCGGCGCCCAGGATGCCGACCTCCGTGGCGAAGGCCCGCCAGATCTCCGGCTGGCGGCCGATGCCGACCCGGGCCGCGGTACGGCTCTTCTCGAGGTCGTATCGCGCCGCCAGGAACTCGGTGACGGTATCGCGCAGCAGCTGCTGCTCCGCGGTGTATTCGAAGTCCATCTCAGTGTCCCCTCCGTCACAGGCCCAGGCCGGCCTTGGCGATGATGTTGCGCTGAATCTCGTTGCTGCCCGCATAGATCGACCCGGCGCGGTCGTTGAAGTACCGCAGCGGTGCGACCGCCTGCCACTCGTGCCCGCTCAGGTATCCGTCGGCGGGCGGCACGAAATCGGCCACCGGGCCACCCGGCATGGCCGCATGCGGCTGATAGGCGCGGCCGCGGGGTCCGGCGGCCTCGAGGGTGAGTTCGGTGAGCTGCTGGCTCAGCTCGGTGCCGAGGATCTTCAGCGCCGAGGCGGCGGGGCCCGGATCCTTGCCCCGCGAGATCGCCGACAGTGTGCGGTATTCCAGGATCTCCAGCACGTCGGCGCGGATCCGGATATCTGCGAGCTTGGCCGCGAATGCCGGATCGTCCAGCAGCGCACCGCCGTTCGGCCCGGGCTGCGAGGTTGCGTGCGCCGCCAGCGATTCGGCCATCACCTGCAGGGTGGGACCGACCGCCCCGCCGCCGCGCTCGAAGTTGAGCAGGTACTTGGCCACGGTCCAGCCGTCGTCGATGCGGCCCAGCACATTGGCTTTCGGGACCCGCACGGCATCGAAGAAAACCTGGTTCTGGACCTGTTCGCCCGAGGTCATCACCAGCGGGCGCACCTGGATGCCGGGGGTGTTCATGTCGATGAGCGCGAAGGTGATGCCCTGCTGCTTGCGCTCGAGCCTGGCGGTGCGCACCAGCGCGAAGATCCAATTCGCCTCGGTGGCATGGGTTGTCCAGATCTTGCTGCCGGTGACGATCAGGTCGTCGCCGTCGGACACCGCGGCCATGGTGAGCGAGGCCAGGTCCGAGCCCGCCTCGGGTTCGGAATATCCCTGGCAGAAGAACACCTCGCCGGTGAGGATTCCGGGCAGGAAGTAGTTCTTCTGCTCCTCGGTGCCGAAGGCGATGATCGCGTGGGCCACCATCCGAATGCCCATCGGGGACAGCCCCGGCGCCCCGGCCAGTGTCGATTCGCGATCGAAGATGTAGTGCTGGGTCAGGCTCCATGGGCAGCCGCCATACTGCACCGGCCAGGCGGGGGCGGCCCAGCCTCGCTCGTGCAGGATCCGCTGCCAGCGCATGCTCGCCTCATGGTCCGGGTACACGCTGGTGGCCAGCCGTCCGGCCCGGCGCAGCTCGGGGGTCAGATGCTCGTCGAGGAATTCCCGCACCTCGTCGCGGAAGGTCAGATCCGCGGGTGACCAGTCCAGATCCACAAAGAACTCCTTGTGCGATAAGTGGAGCTCTACCTTCTCATTTACTCATGGATGAGCGCAAATGATCGTTAACTTAGCTAGTAGACCCTTGATACATCGAGCGGGCAATCCTTACTAGAAAGGTGCGCCCTCTGGACATTCCACTTTGGAAGGCGGATACTGGGTTATATTCCACTTTGGAACATGGCCCTCCGATAGGACATGAGACATGGACATCTCGCCTGGAACTCGCGTCGGCGATGCCGAGCGGCAGCAGGTCGCCGACCTGCTGGCCCGGCATCTGGGCGCGGGTCGCATCGATCTGAACGAATTCGACCAGCGGGTCGCCTCGGTCTACGCGACCACCACCCGCGAGGACCTGCAGCAGGTGCTGGCGGACCTGCCGGAGTTGCCCGTCCGCCGGGCACCGGCGAACGCACCGGTCACCCGCAGCCGCTTCCCGATCTGGCAGCGCATCGAGGGTGCGGCATGGGTCGGCGTCGGCGCGCTGTGCCTGCTGATCTGGGGACTGGTATCCCTGGGCGCGGGCGAGCTCACCTACCCGTGGCCGCTGTGGGTGATCGGCCCCTGGGGTGCGGCGCTGATCTTCCGCGCGGCGGCGGGCTGGGAGGCGCGCGCCTGCCGCGGCCGGGCTCGCGTCTACGACCGCGCGCGGGTCTGACATTCGGCGCGGCTGTTCGCGTCGGTATGCCGCGGACGGGTTGTCGCAAATCCTGACGGCACCCGGTGGGCGGTGGCAGGATGGCGGGCGTCGCAAAGGAGGATCCGATGCTGCCCGTGATCTACTCCATGGCCGTCTCGCTGGACGGATTCATTGCGGGACCCGATGACGAGATCGGCTGGACCGCACCGGATGCCGAGCTCTTCCGCTTCCACGTCGAGCAGACCCGCCACATCGCCGCCGAGCTGTGCGGCCGCCGCCTGTACGAGGCGATGCTGGTGTGGGAGACCGCCGAGCAGACCATGTCCGACGAGGACGAGCTGGAATTCGCCCGGATTTGGCGGCCGATCCCCAAGGTCGTGTTCTCCCGGACACTCACCGCGGTGGAGGGCAACGCCAGGCTCGCCACCGATGACCTCGCGAAGGAGATCGCCGGGTTCCGGGACCAGCCGGGGGAGGGCGTGGTGTCCGTCGCCGGGGCGGGCCTGGCCGCGGCCGCCATCGCCGAGGACCTGATCGACGAATACCGTCAGTTCGTCCGGCCCATCGTCCTCGGTGGTGGCACCCCGTACTTCCCGCCGCTGCCCAAGTCACTGGACCTGCGGCTGGTCGAGTCGCGGATCTTCGGCTCCGGTGTCGTCTACCTTCGCTACCAGCGCACGCGCTGAGCCGAGCGCCGGTCCGCGGCCGTCCGGGGAACGCGTTCACCCGGCATACGCGGGGCAATCCGCTGACAGCAGGTAGATTGGCCTGCTGTGCACCTGAAGAGTCTGACGCTGAAGGGGTTCAAATCCTTCGCGTCCGCGACGACGCTGCGCCTGGAGCCCGGAATCACCTGCGTGGTGGGGCCCAACGGCTCCGGCAAGTCGAATGTGGTCGACGCGCTCACCTGGGTCATGGGTGAACAGGGCGCGAAGGCGTTGCGCGGCGGCAAGATGCAGGACGTCATCTTCGCCGGCACCGCGGGCCGCGCACCGCTGGGCCGTGCCGAGGTCACGCTCACCATCGACAACTCCGACGGCGCCCTCCCGATCGACTACTCCGAGGTGTCCATCACCCGCCGGATGTTCCGCGACGGCGCCGGCGAATACGAGATCAACGGCAACACCTGCCGCCTGATGGATGTGCAGGAGCTGCTGAGCGATTCGGGCATCGGCCGCGAAATGCACGTCATCGTCGGGCAGGGCCAGCTCGCCGCCATTCTGGAGTCGCGTCCCGAGGACCGCCGCGCCTTCATCGAGGAGGCCGCGGGGGTCCTCAAGCACCGCAAGCGCAAGGAAAAGGCGGTCCGCAAGCTCGAGGCCATGCAGGCCAATCTGGCCCGGCTCACCGATCTGACCACCGAGCTGCGCCGCCAGCTCAAGCCACTGGGCCGGCAGGCCGAGGTGGCGCGCCGCGCGGCCACCGTGCAGGCGGATCTGCGGGATTCGCGGCTGCGCCTGGCCGCCGACGATCTGGTGACCCGCCGCAACGAGCTGCAGAGCCAGCAGAGCAAGGAAGCCTACGCGCGCGAGCAGCAGATCAACGTGCACGCTGAGCTCGACGCCGCCAATGCCGCACTGGCGCAACAGGAATTCCAGCTCTCGCGCCTCACGCCCGGCGCCGAGGCGGCCGCCCAGACCTGGTTCCAGCTCTCGGCGCTGGTCGAGCGGGTCAATGCGACCATCCGCATCGCCCGCGACCGGGCCCGCAACCTGACCATCGAGCAGCCCACCGGCAACGGGCGCGATCCCGACCAGCTCGAGGCCGAGGCCGCGCGTGTGGAGGAGCAGGAGGCCGAACTGCTCGAGGCGGTCGAGGTCGCCGCGGCGACCCTCGAGGCGGCCCGGGATCAGCTGTACGAGCGCGAGCAGGCCGCCAAGGCCGCCGAACAGGCGCATCTGGCCGCGGTCCGC
Source organism: Nocardia sp. GP40 (assembly GCF_050434125.1). Classification (NCBI taxonomy): domain Bacteria; kingdom Bacillati; phylum Actinomycetota; class Actinomycetes; order Mycobacteriales; family Nocardiaceae; genus Nocardia; species Nocardia sp. GP40. Next base: position 259,400 of record NZ_JBNPVW010000001.1, read on the forward strand.
GCGATCGCCGACCGTCGCGAGGGGCTGGCCCGGCTGTCCGGTCAGGTGGACACCCTGCGCCACCGCGCCCAGTCCAGCGACTCCGAGATCGCGCGCCTGTCGAGCGAGCTGGCGCAGGCCCGGGCCCGCGGATCCGCGTCGGAGGCCGAGTTCGAGCAGGTGCAAAGCGAATTGGGCGAGCTCGACGCGGGGGAGGAGGCGCTCGACGCCGCCTACGAGCATGCCGCCCAGGCCCAGGAGCTGGCCGATCAGCGCGTGACCGAACTGCGCGAGGGGGACCGGGAGGCCGGTAAGAAGGTCGCCTCGCTCGCCGCGCGGATCGAGGCGCTGACGATGGGGCTGGCCCGCCGCGACGGCGGTGCCTGGCTGCTCGAGCACCAGGCCACGGGACTGCTCGGGCCGCTGTCCGGAATTCTGCAGGTGCACAATGGATTCGAGGCGGCCGTCGCCGCGGCGCTGGGGCCGCTCGCCGATGCGGTCGCCGCCGAGGCGGGCACGGTCGCCCACGCCGCGCTGCGGGCGCTGAAGGAGGCCGACGGCGGCCGCGTCGCGCTGGTGTACGGCGGTGCGGCACAGGTGAATCCGCCGTCGGGCGGGTTGCCCGCCGGTGCGCGGTGGCTGGCCGATGTGCTGGACTGCCCGGCACACATGCGGGGTGCGATCTCGGCGGCGTCCGCGGGAACCGTTGTTGTCGAGGATCTTTCGGTCGCGGCCGAATTGCTGTCCACGCGGCCGGAATTGCGCGTGGTGACCCGTGACGGCGATGTCGCCGGGTCGGGCTGGCTGCTCGGCGGCTCGGACCGCGCGCCCAGCCAGCTCGAGATCCAGGCCGATATCGACTCCGCCGCGGCCGAACTCGCGTCCTGGCAGCGGCAGGCCGAAGAGCTCGAGGCGGCGCTGGCGGGTGCGCTGGCCGAACAGTCCGATCGCAAGCAAGCCGTCGACCAGACCCTGCTGGCACTGCACGAATCCGATCAGTCGATGGTCGCGATCTACGACCGGCTGGGCCGGTTGGGGCAGGCGGCGCGGACCGCGCAGTCCGAATGCGATCGGCTGGTGGCCCAGCGGTCCGCCGCCGAGACCGCCCGCGACGAGAACTCCGAGAAGCTGGCCGAGCTCGAGGATCGGTTGCGGCGCGCGGAATCCGAACAGTCCGATATGGATTCGGCCGCCGACGCGGGCACCGAGGCCGCCGGCTATCAGCGCGAGGAGGCCGCGGCCGCGCTCGCCGAGGCCCGCGCCATGGAGGTCGAGGCCCGGCTGGCCGGGCGTACCGCCGAGGAACGCGCGGAATCGGTACGGGGCAAGGCGGATTCGCTGCGCCGCGCCGCGCGTGCCGAGCGCGAGTCCCGGGCCCGGGCCGAGCGGGCACAGGCCGCGCGGCGCCAGGCCGCCGCGGTCGCGGCGGTCGTCGCCGAATCGGCCGAACGGGTTGCCGCCGAGCTGGAATCCGTTGTCGCCGAGGCGTCGGCGCGGCGCGACGAGCTGGTGCGCCGTCGCACCGAATGCGCCGGGCAGGTCGATCAGGTCAAGGAGCGCGTGCGCGCGCTGAGCGCCCAGCTCACCCAGCTGACCGATGCCGTGCATCGCGACGAGGTCGCCCGCGCCGAGGCCGCACTGCGCATCGAGCAGCTGGAGCTGACCATCGGCGAGCAGTTCGGGCTGGCCCTGGACGATCTGATCGCCGAGTACGGCCCGCACGTGCCCACGCCGCCCTCGGCACTGGAATGGCACGAGTACGAGCAGGCCAGGGAGCGCGGCGAGACGGTGAGCGAACCGCAGCCGATGCCGTACGACCGGGCCAGCCAGCAGCGCCGTGCCAAGCGTGCGGAGAAGGACCTCAGCACCCTGGGCAAGGTGAATCCCCTTGCGCTGGAGGAGTTCGCGGCGCTCGAGGAGCGCTACAACTTCCTGTCGACCCAGCTGGACGACGTCAAGAAGGCCCGCCAGGACCTGCTGGACGTCGTCGCGGAGGTGGACGCGCGCATCCTGCAGGTGTTCACCGAGGCCTGGGAGGATGTCGAGAAGGAGTTCGTCGGCGTCTTCGCCAAGCTGTTCCCCGGGGGCGAGGGACGGCTGCTGCTGACCGATCCGACGGACATGCTGACCACCGGCATCGAGGTGGAGGCGCGCCCGCCCGGCAAGAAGGTCAAGCGCCTGTCGCTGCTGTCGGGCGGCGAGAAGTCGCTGACCGCGGTCGCCCTGCTGGTCTCGATCTTCCGTGCCCGCCCCTCCCCGTTCTACGTGATGGACGAGGTCGAGGCGGCCCTGGACGACACCAACCTGCGCCGTCTCATCGGCCTGTTCGAGCAGTTGCGCGAGAAATCCCAGCTGATCGTCATCACTCACCAGAAGCCGACGATGGAAATCGCGGATGCCCTCTACGGCGTGAGCATGCGCGGCGACGGCATCACCCAGGTCATCTCCCAGCGCCTGCGCGGGGAAAATCTGGTCGGCGCGAACGCCTGAGCGGCCTCTCGGCCCGACCCGAGCTACCGGGACTGCGCGCCGATACCGAACATCTCGTGGGCCGTGCCGAAGCCGAGGTCGTGGACGAGGCGTCGCTTCCACGGCCGGACCGCGATGGCGTGGGTCAGGCGCCGGGTCGTGCGCGGCTGCTTCATGATCGTCTCGGCGAGCTCCCAGGCGCGTGGCAGTAGATCCGGTGCCGGCAGGACCTCGTTGACCAGTCCGAGTTCCAGGGCGCGGCGCGCGTCGATCGGCAGCCCGGTATAGAGGTGATACGAGGCGCGCTTGGTGCCCGCGAGTTCCTGCAGGGTCAGCTGCTGGCCGTCACCCGGTGCGGTGCCCGCCAGGAAGTGCGGATCGGAAATGGTCGCGGTCTCCGCGGCCAGGGTGATGTCGCACAGCAGCGCGAACTCGGTGTGCGCGATGCTCGGGCCGTTGATCGCCGAGATCGTGGGGACATCGATGCCGAACACGAAGTTCTCCACCAGTTTGGTCGCGTCGTAATAGCCGTGCTCGTAACCGAAGTCGGGCGGGAACGGGCCGGAGGTCATGCGCCGCGCCGACTCGGCCGGGTCTTGCGGGGCCGTGTCGGGGGCGCCGAGCCACCGGTCTCCGGTCCCGGTGAGGATCACCACCTCGTTCCGCGGGTCGTTGCCGATCTCCAGCCACGCCTGCGCCCAGGCGTTGTGCACCGCGAAATCGAAGTGCGCGGGACCGTCATCGGTATGCATCCGCAGCTCGAGGATGCCGTCGCGGCGTTGCATGACGAAATACTTCGCGTACTTCTCGGCGTACTCGTCGAAGCTGGGCCGGGCGACGAAACCGCCTGTGCGTGCGTGCCATTCGTCGAGTTCTCGGGGCATGGGGTGAACCTTTCGCCGGGGCTTTTCGTCAGTGCTGCTCGGCCAGCAGGGATTTCAGCGCCGCCGCACCGGTGGTGGCGAGCCAGGTCTCGAGGGTCTGCAGGCCCGGGTGGATTTCCCGGATGAGTTCGATGTCGGCATGCCAGCCGTCCCCGTTGTGCGCCAGGCGCCAGGTGTTCGCCAGCTGCGCGCCGATGGCCGCCGCGTCGGCCTCGGTGATCTCCTCGTACCGCACCGGATATCCGGTGGCGCGCTCGATGGCGGCCATCGCCGCCAGCGGGGTGACCGCGTCGCCGGCCAGCTCCAGCGTCCGGCCGGTGTATTGCTCCGGATCGGCGAACGCGATGGCGGCCACCGCGGCGATGTCGTCGACCGCGATCACCTGGACGGGGCGATCGGCGGGGAAGAGATGGCGGTGGACGCCGTCGACGAAGCCGTCCAGGGGAAGCACCACGCCGGCGAGGTAGTTCTCCATGAATCGGACCGGCCGCAGGATCGTGTACCGCATGCCCGAGGCCGCCACCGCCCGTTCGATCCGCCGCTTGCCACCGCTGCCCCAATTCGTGTCGCCGGTGAACGAGGCGACACCGGTGAAGACGATCTGGTCGACCCCGGCCCGGCGGGCGGCCTCGACCAGGGCGGCGCCGCGGCTCGCCTCGAGCTCGACGTCCCAGCCGCCGGGCCCGAACGCCGCCGGGGGCACCGCGAAGACGCCGCGCACCCCGGTGACCGCGCGGTCGAGCGAGGCGGGGTCGTCCAGGTCGCCGACGACCGGTTGCGCGCCGAGGTCGGCCAGCGCCCGCGCAGCCGGGGCCTGCGGATCCCGCACCAGCACCCGCACGGGATACCCGTCGGCCAGGAGCCGCCGGGTGGTCGCGCCGCCCTGTTTGCCGGTCGCGCCGGTGACGAGAATGAGCTCTTTCTGAGGAGACATGCTGGTCCTGTCCGTTCGGTAGAATCCGGGTTGGATAACCCGTATCTCGGACGATACGAGCGGCCCCGCTCGGTTCGCCAGATCTCCCCGAGGGTGTGCGTAACGAAATGACCTCCACCGCAACCGCTGTCGAGAGCGCCGCGGGGCGGGCCGATGCCCGCCGCAACAGGGCGCTGGTGCTGGCCGCCGCCCAGCGCGCGTTCGCCGAGCACGGCACCGGCGTCTCCCTGGCGGAGATCGCCCGGCGCGCCGGGGTCGGGGCCGGGACCGTCTACCGGCACTTCCCGACGAAGTCCGATCTGCTCGAGGCGGTGATGCAGCAGCGGCTGGACCGAATGACCGTGCGGGCCAACGACTGTCTCGCCGCGCCGGACGTTGGGGAGGCATTCTTCGAGTTATGCGCGGCGGTGGTCGTCTCGTCCCCGCGCAGTCAGGCGGTCTGCGACATGATCACCGCCGACGACGGCTGGCCGCGTGCGGTGATGCGCGGGGCGGGCGATCGGTTCCACCGGGCGCTGCACGCGGTGCTCGTGGAGGCGCAGCGCCGGGGCGCGGTCCGCCCCGAGGTCACCGTCGCCGACGTCACGGCGATATTTGCCGGATGCGTGGCGATGCAACGGGTTTCGGGGACCCCCGACGGGCTGTGCCCGGCCGCGCGACTCACGCTGGACGCGTTACGGGCGCACCCCGTAACGAAAGGTGGCGTCCTGCTCGCCGAAAGTAACGAAAGTCGTGACGAAACGGCGCCCGCGACCGCCCGCTGCTCCCTGTGCGGTTCGGGGCTGCGGCCCACCGGCGCGGGCCGCCCGGCGCGCTACTGTTCGGCGGCCTGCCGCCAGAAGGCGCACCGCCGCCGTCATCGCGCCGGCTAGGCGTACCTCCGCATTCGCTCCGGCCATGCGCGGTTTCGGACGGCTTCGCCGACGGCGCCCATTAGGGCGGGTACACGCGAAAGCCGTCGAGGGTCTTGTGCGGAAGTGAGCGGTAGAACCCGCCGGCGTCGTCGGTGAGCAGATCGAGCCGGGTGATGCCGCCGGTCCGGAAGACCTCGGCGACCAGGCGGCGGCCGATGCCCGCGCCGCGGTGGGATTCGGCGACCAGCAACAGCGACAGATACCCCCACCAGCCGTTGCTCAGGGCGTGGGCGAAGCCGACCACCCCGCCCGCCTCGACCGCGACCAGCGTGACGGCGCCCGGCGCGCGCAAGGCCGCGCCGGCGCGTGCGGTATCGGCGGGCAGACTCGGCCAGCCCTGCGCCGCGCACAACGCGACGACCCCGGCCAGATGATCGGCGGTATACGGAACGATGCGGACCTGCGCGGTCATCGGTCGTCGCCGATGTCGCGAGTGGGCATGGTCACAGTGCCGGTGCCCAGGTCGACGATCGGGTCGTCGCCGGACACGCGATCGTCGATCTTGGCCACCGCGACCCACTCCATGCGTTCGCGGACGTACTTGCGGGCCGGGCCGAATATCTCGTCGAGGCCCGCGCCCATCGGGTACTGCCGCTCGCGCGCTCGGCGCTCGCGCCATCGATGCAGGGCGGTATCGAGGCCGGTATTCCACCAGGTCACCACATCGACGGTACGCGGGGATGCGGTGGGTGCCGGTCTCGTCACATCTGTTCCGGTCGCCTGCGCGGCGCCGACGGCCGAAACGGGTGTGAGGATGCCGTTACAACAGGTCGCTGACGTCGTCGGGGACGTCGACCGCGTATTTGCGCAGCGTATCCATCGGCACGACCTCGAGGGCGTTCTCATGCGTCGCGGCCAGCACGACGGGGGCGGCGACGCCGTCCTCATGGGCATGCAGCCAGCGCACCGCGACCACGCACCAGCGGTCCCCCGGTTGCAGTCCCGGGAAGTTGTTCTCCGGGCGCGGGGTACTCAGATCGTTGCCGATCGATTTCTGGTGCTCCAGGAATTCCGCGGTCACGACGGTGCACACCGTATGGCTGCCCAGGTCTTCCGGGCCGGTACTACAGCACCCGTCCCGGTAGAAGCCGGTGAGAGGATCGGTGCCGCACTCCTCCAGCGGTCCCCCAAGCACATTTCGATCGGTCACCTCGCCGATCCTATTGTCTCTGTGGTGGATTCGCCGCTGCTTCCGGCGCGTGGTGTGGAGAAGGGCAAACCGGTCGGTAGGTTGAGTCCGTTGGGGGCGCCGATTCCGGCGTGTCCCTGACCGGCCCGAGGCGGCAGATGTGCTAGGCAACTACGCTGGCGGACATGCGGATTGCGTTCGGAACCGACGAATCCACCGACCTGACCCGGCACCTGCGGGAGTGGTTGACCGAGCGCGGGCACGAGGTCGACGTCGTCGGCGAGGGCATCGCCTGGCCCGATGTGGGCGAGGGCGTCGGGCGGGCGGTCGCCGCGGGCCGGGCCGAGTTCGGGGTGGTGTGCTGCTGGACCGGTACCGGCGTCTCGATCGCGGCGAACAAGGTGCCGGGGGTGCGGGCGGCGCTGTGCACCGATCGCGACACCGCCGCCGGCGCACGCCGCTGGAACGATGCCAACGTGCTGGCCCTGGGTCTGCGATTGACCTCCGCCGTTGTCGCCGAGGAGATGCTCGAGACATTCCTCACGACCGCGCCGGAGGAGTCCGAGGCTCCGAACTACCGTCGTCTGGGCTGACGGACGATCGCCGTCGAGCCCCCGAACCCGGGGACGAGTCGGCGTTTCCGGGGTCGCGAACGTTGCCGGGGTAGCGCACGCGCGGTCGGGCTCCGGCTCGCGGGCCCGGTGAGGCAAATCTCCCGGTCGGGAACGGGGTTGCCCAGGCGTCGCACCGGTACCGGCCGGTCTTCTGACAGGATGGGCCCGTGACTGCGCAAGCCTGGATTCTGATCGCCGTGATCGCCGCCGTGCTGGTGGTGGCCCTGGTCGTCGCCGGATTCGTCCGGTACCGGCGCGGCCGGGTGACATTGACCTCCGCCGCGCCCGACAAGGAGATCGTCGACCGGTCGGGAGGATATTCGGCGTCCGGGGGATTCAACTTCAGCCAGGGCGGCGCGGGGACCGGCACGCTCACCCCGCCGCGCCCGGAGCCCGTGCCGGAGGAGCGGACCGACGACGAGGGCCAGCCGCACGTCGGGGACGACGCGGCGATCCCGCGAGACTCGGCGCGGCGCTCGATCACCGATATCCGCCTACCCGAGCCCGAGGCGGGGGTTACCGAGGCGGCGACCGCCACCCCGGAAACGGCCGTGGCCGAGCCGACCGAAGCCGAGGCTCCGTCGCCCGAGACGGCCCCCGCGGAACCCGGCACGGACACGGCCGCCCAGGCTGTCACACCTCCCGTTGCCGAGCCCGACGGGGCTCTCGCGCCGACGCCTACCGAAGTGCCATCCCCCGGGGCCGCGCCCACCGCGCCCACCGAGGCCGCACCCACCATCGCGCCCGAGGCACCCGCGCCGGCCCCGACTCCCGCACCCGAGCTCGAGGAGATCGCCCCCACCGCGGGGCGCCTGACCCGCCTGCGCGGGCGGCTGGCCCGGTCCCAGACCGCCATGGGCAAGAGCCTGCTCGGCCTGCTGGGCGGCGGTGACCTCGACGAGGACTCCTGGGAGGAGATCGAGGACACCCTGGTCATGGCCGATCTCGGCACCTCGGTCACCGGCACGATCGTGGAGCGGTTGCGGGCCGAGCTGGCCGCCCGCAGCGTCCGCACCGCCGACGAGGCACGCGCCGCCCTGCGGGCGGTCCTGGTGGAGGCGCTACGGCCGGAACTGGACCGTTCGATTCGCGCCCTCCCGCACGACGATCACCCCTCGATCCTGCTGGTCGTCGGCGTGAACGGCACCGGCAAGACCACCACCACCGGCAAGTTGGCCCGTGTGCTGGTCGCCGACGGCCGCCGGGTGCTGCTGGGCGCCGCCGACACGTTCCGCGCCGCGGCCGCCGACCAGCTGCAGACGTGGGGCGAGCGGGTCGGCGCGGAGACCGTGCGCGGGCGCGAGGGCGCCGACCCCGCCTCGGTCGCCTTCGACGCGGTGAGCGCGGGCATCGACAACGGCGTGGACGTCGTGCTGGTCGACACCGCGGGCCGCCTGCACACCAAGACCGGCCTGATGGACGAGCTGGGCAAGGTCAAGCGCGTGGTCGAGAAGAAGGCGGCCGTGGACGAGGTGCTGCTCGTGCTCGACGCGACCGTCGGCCAGAACGGCCTGAACCAGGCCCGGGTCTTCGCCGAGGTCGTCGACATCTCCGGCGTGGTGCTGACCAAACTGGACGGAACGGCCAAGGGCGGCATCGTGTTCCAGGTGCAGCACGAGCTCGGCGTCCCGGTGAAGCTGGTGGGCCTGGGCGAGGGCGCGGACGACCTGGCCCCCTTCGAACCCGGCGCCTTCGTCGACGCCCTGCTCGGCTGAGCGGCTGACCACGGCCTTTGCCCGAAAAATCCTCCTCGCGACACGCGCCTCACGGTGAGCCCGAAAGCGCTGTGTAGCGCACGAAACGTGCTAGCAACACAGCAGGTTCATCCGTTCACGCATGCGAAACACGCAGGCGGCACGGATGAAACACCGAATAGCGAACCTTCTGTGCAGGCTCGTAGCCGTCGTTTTGGCCGGGCCCGAGATGAGGAGGAAACAAGGTGGCGTACCCCTTGCTCGGTGTGCCGGATACCGGTGACACCGCATGGATGCTGGCGAGCTCCGCGCTGGTCCTGCTGATGACCCCTGGGCTAGCGTTCTTCTACGGCGGCATGGTCCGCGGGAAGAACGCGCTCAACATGATCATGATGAGCATCAGTGCGATGGGCATCGTGGGCGTCCTGTGGGCGATCTTCGGATTCTCGGAGGCCTTCGGCAACAACAAGTTCGGCGTGATCGGCGATCCGGGTCAGTTCTTCGGCCTCAAGGGGCTGATCGGGTCCAACGGGTCCGCCGCCGTCGCGGCCGATCCGGCCAACCACGTCGCGGCAAAGGCCGCGGTGACCATTCCGCTGGCGGGCACCATCCCGATGACGGTCTTCGTCGCCTTCCAGCTGATGTTCGCCATCATCACCGTCGCGCTGATCTCCGGCGCGGTCGCCGACCGGCTCAAGTTCCGCGCTTGGCTGATCTTCGCCACCGTCTGGGCGGTCGTGGTCTACTTCCCGGTCTGCCACTGGGTCTTCGACTTCAACGTCACCGACGCCGCGGGCAACCTGGTGCACCAGGGCGGCTGGATCGCGAACAAGCTGCAGGCCATCGACTTCGCCGGCGGGACCGCGGTGCACATCAACGCCGGCGCCGCGGGCTTGGCGCTGTGCATCGTGCTCGGCAGGCGCAAGGGCTGGCCCAAGTCCCCGATGCGCCCGCACAACCTGCCCTTCGTCATGCTGGGCGCCGGTCTGCTGTGGTTCGGCTGGTTCGGTTTCAACGCCGGATCCTCGGTCAGCTCCAACGGCCTGGCCGGTTCCACCTTCCTGACGACCACGTTCGCCACGTCGGCCGCCATGCTGGGCTGGCTGCTGGTGGAGAAGATCCGCGACGGCAAGCCCACCAGCCTCGGCGCCGCCTCGGGCATCGTGGCCGGCCTGGTCGCGATCACCCCGTCGTGCTCCTCGGTGAACATCCTGGGCGCGCTGGTCATCGGCGTCGTCGCCGGTATCGCGTGTGCGCTGGCGGTCGGGCTGAAGTACAAGTTCGGGTTCGACGATTCACTCGACGTGGTCGGCGTGCACCTTGTCGGCGGTGTGATCGGCACCCTGATGATCGGCCTGTTCCTGGCGCCCGAGTCCGGCGCCTCGCAGAGCCTCAACGGCGCGAAGGGCCTGTTCTACGGCGGCGGTTTCGGCCAGCTGGGCAAGCAGGCGATCGGCGCCTTCTCGGTGCTGGCCTTCTCGTTCGTCGTGTCGCTGATCCTGGCCTACATCATCAAGTTCACCGTCGGTCTGCGGGCAAGCGACGAAGAGGAATTCGAGGGCTTGGATGAGTCCGAGCACGCGGAGACGGCATACGATTTTGCTGCTGTAACTGCTGTGGGTGGCACGGCACGTGACGCTGTCAAGGAGGCATGACGCCATGAAACTGATTACCGCGATCGTCAAACCGTTCACGCTCGAGGACGTCAAGAGCGGCCTGGAGCAGGCGGGCGTCCTTGGTATGACCGTCAGCGAGGTGCAGGGCTACGGACGCCAGAAGGGGCACACCGAGGTATATCGCGGCGCGGAGTACTCGGTCGACTTCGTCCCGAAGGTGCGCGTGGAGGTCGTGGTCGACGACGCCTCCGTCGAGAAGGTCGTCGAGGTGATCGTCGAGGCCGCGCGCACGGGCAAGATCGGTGACGGCAAGGTCTGGGTGTCTCCCGTCGACTCGGTGATCCGGGTACGGACCGGCGAGCGCGGCGCGGACGCCCTGTAATACCGGTTCCGGCAACGCAATTGGCGGATCGAACGGCGCAATACCGTATCGAGCGGCGGCTCCGCATCCGATCGTGACGGTCGGGGCGGAGCCGCCCGCATGATGGTTGGGTGGTGTGGGTTATGCAGGTGAAGGACGAGATGCCCGGCGGCGCTACGGATCTGGTGCGTGCCCGCAATCAGTTGCTGGAGGGCGGAGACACCCGCCACCCGCGGCTGGACGCCCACGCGCTGCGCCAGGCGCTGGTCGACCTGCACGAGCTGTGGCTCAGCGGCAAGGGCGCGGAGCTGGGCATCACCGCCGACAGCGGCCTGGCCGTCGTGGCGGTCGGCGGGCTGGGCCGCGGGGAGATGCTGCCGTACTCGGACCTGGATCTGGTGCTGCTGCACGACGACGTCGACCCCCAGCGCGTGGCCGAGGTCGCCGATCGGCTGTGGTACCCGCTGTGGGATGCCCACATCAAACTCGATCACAGCGTCCGCACCGTCCCGCAGGCGCTGCGGGTGGCCGCCGACGATCTCACCGCCGCCCTGGGCCTGCTGGACGCGCGGCACATCGTCGGCGATGCCGAGCTCAGCAATCTGCTGATCGGCGGGGTGCGGCGCGAATGGCGGACCGGAATCCGTTCCCGCTTCCCCGAATTGGTGGAGCAGACCCAGACCCGGTGGCGGCGCAGCGGTGAGATCGCGCACCGGGCCGAACCGGATCTGAAGAACGGCCGCGGGGGGTTGCGCGATATCCAACTGCTCGATGCCCTGGCCATCGCCCAGTTGACCGACGCGATGCCCGGGCTGGGCCCGGACGTGCCCGGCGGCGGATTGAAACAGGCGCATCGTCGGCTGCTGGATGTGCGCACCGAACTGCATCGCGTGGCCGGGCGTGCCCGGGATCAGCTGCGCGCCCAGGACGCGGACGAGATCGGCAGCGCGCTGCGCATCGGCGATCGGTTCGATCTGGCCCGCACGCTCACCGATGCGGCGCGCACGGTCGGCTACTCGGTCGATGTCGGGCTGCGGACCGCGGGCAACGCGCTGCCGCGGCGCGGGCTGGCCCGGTTGCGGCGGATGCCGGTGCGCCGACCACTCGATGAGGGGGTGGTCGAACACGCCGGTGAGGTCGTGCTCGCGCGCGATGCCCGCCCACAACGGGATCCGGGCCTGATCCTGCGGGTGGCCGCGGCCTCGGCGCAGACCGGACTGCCGATGTCGGCGACGACGCTGAACCGGCTGTCGGAGGACGCCCCCGAGCTGCGCGAGCCGTGGCCGCGCGAGGCGCTGAACGATCTGCTGGTACTGCTGGGCACCGGCCGCGGCACCCTCGACGCGATCGAGGCGCTGGACCGGACGGGGTTGTGGGGCAGGCTGTTTCCCGAATGGGGCGCGGTGCGCGATCTGCCCCCGCGCGATGCGGTGCACACCTGGACCGTGGACCGTCACCTGGTGGAGACCGTGGCCTACGCCGCGGCGCTGAGCACCCGCGTCGCCCGGCCGGATCTGCTGCTGCTGGGTGCGCTGCTGCACGATATCGGCAAGGGGCGCACCGAGGATCACAGCATCGTCGGCGCGGAGCTGGCGACGCAGATCGGCCGGCGACTGGGCCTGTGGCCCGCGGACGTGCGCACCCTCAGCGCGATCGTGCGGCACCATCTGCTGTTGCCGGACACCGCGACCCGGCGCGATCTGGCGGATCCGGAGACCGCCGAGGCGGTGGTGCGGGCCCTGGACGGCGATCCGCAGCTGCTGGAACTGCTGCACGCCCTGGCCGAGGCCGATTCGCTGGCCACGGGTCCCGGGGTGTGGGGCGATTGGAAGGCCTCGCTCATCGGTGAGCTGGTGCGCCGGTCGAGGCTGGCCATGGCCGGGGAGCAGGCGCCGCAACCGGATTCGATCGACCCCGAGCTGCTGGTCAAGGCCAAGGCCGGCGGCGTGCACGTGGAGCTGGCGCCCGGTGACGGGCGGTACACCCACGTCGTCACGGTGATCGCCCCCGACACTCCGGGCCTGCTGTCCGAGGCCGCCGGGGTGCTGGCGCTGCATTCGCTGCGGGTGTTGTCGGCTTCGCTGGGCACCGAGGGGGATTCGGCGATCGACACCTTCGTCGTGAGCCCGAAGTTCGGCGACCCACCCGATGCCGGACTGCTGCGCCAGGAGTTGATCCGCGCGATCAACGGCGAGCTGAATCTGGCTGCGGTGCTGGACAAGAAGGAACGCGAGGCGGGCCTGTCGCCCAGGCCCTACGCGCAGGCGCAGCCCCGCGTCCTGTGGGCCGAGGGCGGTAGCCCGGGGCAGGCGCTGCTCGAACTGCGGGCCGAGGACCGGATCGGGTTGTTGTCGCGGCTGGCCGGGGCACTGGCCGTGGTGGGGGTGAATGTGCGCTGGGCCAAGGCGGTTACCCGTGGCACCGCGGTGGTCGACGCGTTCTGCCTGGATCTCGACGACGCCGACACCGCTGCGCGCCGGGCGGAGATCGAGGAGGCGCTGCTGGCCGTGGTTCCGCATCCGCAGCCGCCGAAGCCGCCCGCGGATGCGGATTAGGCGGCCGGAACCGCACAATCGCCCCGACTGCGACTTTGCTGGCAAACTCGGCGTCCGCCGGTTAACCAGATTGTTGCGTGAGATTTGCTGCAAGCGCTGTCCCGTGTGATGCGGGCCACTCTACGATCAGACCGGATCCGAGCTGTAGAGCGTGGATTTCGGGCATGAGCAGGCGCCGACCTTCATGCCGCGGGTGCTGTTCGAGGCTTGTCCGAGCTTTTCGAGCATAAGGGAGCGGGCCGGTGGCAATTGAAGTCGTTTCCGCATCGATGATGACCAGTGATCTGACCACGCACATCGCCCGGTGTGTCGGTGGCGACCGGTGGGTGGTGTCCTGGCTGCCCGGCCGCACACTGTCCGGGCAGCAGGCCGTGACGGCGATGACCATCGCGTCCACGGTCAGCGACCGGCAGCTCGCCGCCGCCGAATGGGCGATGCTCGACTCGATGGCCCTGGAGCTGGGGCTGACCGGTCGCGAGGCGCTCGGCATGATCGCCAGCGAGAATCGCGACATCCGCCAGGCGCCGCGCCCCAGGCGTCGATCGCTCGAGTAGATCTCGGGTTACCTGCCGATCCGTCCGGCCGAAGTGTGCCCGCGGGGCCGCGAACAACCCGGAATGACGAGGGCGAATCCATTCCCCGGGGATCGCCGACTACCCTGGATCGTCGAGTGACAGTCCCTCGAGATCAGGAGCGCGATCGGTGTTCGAGTCCCTTTCCGACCGGTTGACCGGTGTTCTGAGCGACCTGCGCGGCAAGGGACGTTTGTCACCCGCCGATATCGATGCCACCGCGCGGGAGATCCGCCTGGCGCTGCTCGAGGCCGACGTCGCGCTGCCCGTGGTGCGCGGATTCATCGCGCGGATCAAGGACCGCGCCAAGGGGGCGGAGGTCTCCGGGGCGCTGAATCCGGCGCAGCAGGTCGTCAAGATCGTCAACGAGGAATTGATCGCGATCCTCGGCGGCGAGACCCGGCGGCTGCAGTTCGCCAAGACCCCGCCGACAGTGATCATGCTGGCCGGTCTGCAGGGTGCGGGTAAGACCACCCTCGCGGGCAAGCTCGCCAAATGGCTGCGGGAGCAGGGGCACACACCGTTGCTTGTGGCGTGCGACCTGCAGCGTCCCGGCGCCGTGACCCAGCTGCAGGTGGTCGGTGAGCGCGCCGGAGTGCCGGTGTTCGCCCCGCATCCGGGCACCAGCGTCGGCGGCGGTGAGAATCCCCTCGGCATCTCGGCCGCGGACCCGGTCGGCGTGGCACAGGCCGGTATCGAGGAGGCCCGGGCCAAGCAGTACGACGTCGTCATCGTCGACACCGCGGGCCGACTGGGCATCGATGCCGAGCTGATGGCGCAGGCCGTGGGCATTCGCGACGCGGTCAAGCCCGACGAGATCCTGTTCGTGCTCGACGCGATGATCGGTCAGGACGCGGTCAACACCGCCGAGGCGTTCCGCGACGGGGTCGGCTTCACCGGCGTCGTGCTCACCAAGCTCGACGGCGACGCGCGCGGCGGTTCGGCGCTGTCGGTGCGCGAGGTGACGGGCGTGCCGATCATGTTCGCCTCCACCGGTGAGAAGCTCGAGGATTTCGACGTCTTCCATCCGGATCGCATGTCCAGCCGCATCCTGGGCATGGGCGATCTGCTGACCCTGATCGAGCAGGCCGAGCAGGTCTACGACGCGCAGCAGGCCGAGGAGGCCGCGCGCAAGATCGGCTCGGGCGAGCTGACGCTCGAGGACTTCCTCGATCAGATGCTGGCCATCCGCAAGATGGGCCCGATCGGCAATCTGCTCGGCATGCTGCCCGGCGCCGGCCAGATGAAGGACGCCCTCGCGGCTGTCGACGACAAGCAGTTGGACCGGGTACAGGCGATCATTCGGGGCATGACTCCGGGGGAGCGGGCCAACCCGAAGATCATCAACGCCTCGCGCCGGCTGCGCATCGCCAACGGCTCCGGCGTCACCGTGACCGATGTGAATCAGCTGGTGGACCGCTTCTTCGACGCGCGCAAGATGATGGCCGCGATGGGGCGTCAGATGGGCCTGCCCGGCGGCGGCAACCGGCGCGCCAACACCAAGAAGGGCAAGAAGGGCAAGAAGGGCGGCCGCGGTCCGACCCCGCCGAAGATGCGCGGCGGATTCCCCGGCATGCCGGGCATGCCCGCGATGCCGCCGGGCATGCCGGATCTGTCGGGCATGCCCGACGGACTCAATCAGCTGCCGCCGGGGCTGGAGGGAATCGACCTGTCTAAGCTGAAATTCCCGAAAAACTAAGCGGCACAACCGGATTCGGTGACGAGCAGGTTAACGGCCGAGGTCGTGGCGTGAACGAATGTCAACGCGCCGAACGCTTTTGGTCGTACTGTGTTCGCGCGCGCGACCCGGGTCGTTAACGCGACGACGCTACCTTCGGGATGGCTTTTTCCGGGGACTGTCGAGCAGCCCTGAGGGCACTCGAGCCTGTCCTTGTGTAGTCGTGTCCAACGACGTCCGGAAGAAGAAACTCAGTGGGGAACATCCGAATATCGGTTCGCGCCGATTCGGCCGTACAGCGATGCGCGCGTGCGATGTCGCACCGGTGCAACCGGATACGCGCGTCGCCGGGGTGGCGACGATTCGTCCGGACGATGCTGATCGTCGTCGGGCTCGTCGTCGTCCCGGGTATCGTGGGCGCGACGGCGAGCGCGGCTCCGGGCGCCATGGCCGCCGCATCCTCGACCAGCAGCGCGCTGGGCTGGATGCACATCACCGACACCTCCGGTGTGCCGCTGGCGAACTACCTGTACGCCACCAATCACGGCAGCCTGCTCAATCCGGGCGACACCGGGATCTCCATGGTGCTCGGCCTGGAGTTCGCGGGCTGGAAAGTCATTGTGACGATGGCTATCTGGCTGATCGGGTACGCGCTGAGCTTCGCCTGGCTGCGGTGGTTCGCCAAGCCGCTCACGGGGATCTCGCAGGCCCTGAGCGGGCAGATCGCCACCCCGATCATGCTGATCACGGCCGCGACCATCGGCGCGTTCTGCGTGGCGTATTTCGTTGTCCGCGGGCTGTATTCGAAGGCGACCCTGCAGGTGGTCACCATGCTCGCGGTCGCGGTGGCCGGTCCGATATACCTGGCGCAGCCGCTGGCCGACGCGTTCTCCTCGGACGGCCTGCTGGCCCAGGGGCGCGATCTGGGCATCTCGGTGGCCGCCGGGTTGACCGGTGAGGACACCACGAACCCGGCCGGTCTGGTAGCGACCATGCAGGGCATGCTCGCGGACAATTTCGCGCGACATCCGTTGCAGGTGTGGAACTTCGGGCACGTGCTCGACGAACAGTCCGCGTGCGGGGCGGCATGGTCCGTCGGCGTGAATGCCGGTAGCGAGGGCCAGGTGAAGAACGGCATCGCCCGATGCGGGGATGCGTCGGCGAAGTCCGCGGCCGACAACCCCAGCTTCGACCAGATCGGGACCGGGCTGTTACTGCTCCTGCTCGGCGGCATGCTGCTGCTGTTCGCGGCCGTGCTGGCGATCAAGGTGATCAAGTCCGCGCTGGACACGATCTACCACGGCCTGATGTCGATCTTCGGATTCGCCGCGGGCGGATTCGTCTACGGGCTCACCCAGACGTTCCTGGTGCGCAACATGGTCGACGGGGTCATCGCGGCGGCGCGGATGACGATCTTCACCATCTTCCTCGGCATCTACGTGCTGTTCCTGAACGACCTGTTCGACATGGCGGGCGGCGAGGTCATGGTCGTCTTCGTCGTCGGTGCGATCGTGGAGATCGTCGCGGTCTCCCAGCTGCGGCGGATCAGCGCCGGGCTGGACCACGGCAACGAATGGCTGGCGAACAAGTTCGCGCTCGCGATTCAGGGCGGCGGCGGGGCGCACGCCTCCGGCGGTGGTGGGGGGACCGCGCTGGGGATGGGCACCGTCGGGGCGCATCATTCGCTCTCGTCGAACAAATTGCTCGTGGGGCTGGGAGCCGTCAGCACGATCGGCAATTCGGCTGCGACCGAATGGCTCTGGGGCAAGACGCGCTCGCCGCTGCGCCCGTGGTCGCGTACGGAACGAGCCGCGTCGCTGGGACAGTGGGGATTCTGGGGCAGCAAGGGCACCGGCGGCGCGAAGGGCTTCTATGCCCAGTCGTATATGAACCGCAGGCTGTTCGCCACCACCGCACGGGAGGCCGCCCACCAGAACGGCGGCATCAACACCGTGCGCGGCGCGGCCGCGGCCCTGCAGGCCCTGCACGACGTCGGGGGCAAGGTGAGCGATGCGTACGGCGCGCTCACCGGCGCCGGATTCACCAACGAGAAGGTGAAGCTCGCCGCCCTCCGGTCGTGGGGGATCGTCGAGGCGAATGCGGGTACCTGGACTCTCGGCGACAAGCGCCTGGGACACATGGTGTCCGCGGTGCAGCGCGCCCAGGACTCCGCCCTGCGCCTGATCGACGGCACGGGCGACGCGGGCGAGGTCGCGGCGGACCTGGCCACCATGCAAGCGGCCGCGTTCAGCTTCCACCGCGCCAACTCCGCGCCCGTGACGCTCACCCGTGCGCAGGAGGACTTCGTGGAGGATTACATGCAGGCTCCCTCGAAGGCGAAGATAACGCAGTTGCAGCAGCTCGCGAGCGGCGATCCCGCCGCCGCCACCGAGATGTTGCACGGCATGAACGCCGTCGACGCCGGTCGCATGATGCAGTCGATCGGGAACCGGCACGCGCGGCTGACCCTGCAGGCCGCCAACGACGTGCTCGCGAATCCCGCCGACCCGCACCGGCTTCGGCGGGCCCGCGCGGTCGTCGCCGCAGCCACCGACACCGATCAGTGGTCGTCGGGCGCGAAGCGGACGCCATGGAATTCGCTGGCGGCGCCGAGCGACGATCACCCCGATCCGGTTCGGCCGGGCTGGGGGACCGCACTTGCCGGAGTCGGCGGCCGCCTGAGGTGACGGCCCCTGACGCCGGGCGCGCCGTCGGCGGCGGACCTCACGCAGGTGACGCGGCGCTTGGGCGGATGCGCTGCCGTCGCGACGCCGCGTGCCTGGTCGAAGGGATGAGTGCTGGTCATCCGCGGGGATGAGGAGGCCGCGGTGGAGTGCGACTCCGGTCGTATGCGAAGCAGGCGTGGCGGCCGATGTGCCGCACGTGTTCTCGCGGCACGATCGCTGTGACAAAGATCCAGCGCCCTGGATTCGCACCGAAGGGTTGAACGTTGCAGCTATCGGTAGTGTCCCGCTCGTCCACCGTGGACGCTCCCGCATTCGCGACGCGGGCCGTGCTCGCGGTCGCGGGCGTCGTCGCAGTAGTCCAGCTCGTCTGCGGCGCGATCGGTGGCTACTGGTTCGACGAGGCCTACATGCTCGCGATCGGCCGCCACCATCTGGCCTGGGGCTCGGCCGACCAGCCGCCGGTCGCACCGGCGCTGGCGGCCGCGATGGACTGGCTCGCCCCCGAATCGCTGGTGGCGCTGCGGATACCGGCGGTGCTCGCCACCGCGGCGGCGGTCGTCGTCGCGGCGCTGATCGCCCGGGAGTTCGGCGGTGATCGGCGCGCGCAGCTCCTCACCGCGGTCGCGCAGGCGACTGCGCTGTGGTTCACCATGGACGGGCACTGGCTGACCCCGTACACGCTGGAGCCGGTGCAGTGGCTGCTGCTCATCTGGCTGCTGGTGCGTTGGATCCGGTTGCGCGAGGACCGGTTGCTGCTCGCGGCGGGCGTTGTCGCCGGAATCGCCGCGGAGACCAAATTCCAGGTGATCCTGCTGTGCATGGTGCTGCTGGCGGCGGTGGCCGTCTGCGGCCCGCGCGAATTGCTGCGGCGGCCGATGCTGTGGGCCGGCGCCGCCGTCGGAGCGCTGCTGGCGCTGCCGACACTGGTGTGGCAGGCGCGCAACGGCTGGCCGCAGCTGCACATGAGCTCGGTGCTGTCCACCGAGGCGAACGAATTGTACGGCGGCCGTCCGGGAATCGCGGTATCGCTGATTCTCATGGCCGGTGTCGCGGGGACGGTGCTGGCGCTCTACGGGATCTGGGGGTTGCTGCGCGACGCGCGGCTGCGCCCGTATCGGTTCCTCGCCGTGACCGCGGTGGTGCTGTACCTCGTCTTCGTCGCGACCGCCGGGCGGCCCTACTACCTCGGCGGGTTCTACGGCGCGCTGTTCGCCGCGGGCGCGGTCGGATTCCAGCGGCGTCGACTGGCCGGTGGCCGCCGGGGCTGGGTGGTATGGCCGGCGTGTGCACTGAGCATCGCCGGGGCCGCAAGCATGCTCGCCGTGGCCGCGACGTCGGCGAAAACCGATGCGCCACAGCGGATCGTGCGGCTGACGGCCGCCGCCTACCAGTCCCTTCCCGAGCAGGACCGCCGGTCGGCGATCATCATGGGCCAGTCCTACATCGTCGCCTCGTACCTCGACGTGTACTCGCACGATCTTCCGGCGGCGTACAGCACCAGCCGCGGCTACGGATACTTTCCGCCGCCACCGGATTCCGCGCGTGCCGTGCTGTACATCGGCACGTCGCCGGACGAGTTGCGCGGCCATTTCGGGTCGTGCCGCCGATTGCTCGGCGACAGAACGGATCCGGGCACCGATCAGCGGGCGTGGCTGTGCACCGACCGGCGCGAGCCGTGGGAACGATTCTGGCCGAGCCTGCGGCACCTCGACATGACCTGACGGCTTCGCCCGGTGCAGGGTCTCTCATCCGGTGCCCGCGCGTTGTCCAGCACGGACGCTCGGCCGCGGCCGAGCGTCCTAGGCCTGGTTCGGGTCCTGGACGGGCTGGTCCTGGATCCTCGGGAAGACCTGCTCACGCTGGAGCGGCTGCTCGGGCGTCGCCTCGACCCGGTCTCCCTCGACGGCGGGAATCTCCGCGCTGTATTCGCGGGGCTGCAGGGTTTGGCCGTAGACCTCCGGAGTTCCCGCGGTCGCCTCGTAGTAGCGCGGCTGGGTTTGGCCGTAGACCAGGGGCGTTCCCTCGGTGGAGTCGTACAGGCGTGGCTCGGTGGTTGGAATGCCCTGCTGAGCGTAGTACTGGCGGGGTTGCAGGGGTTGTTCCGGGCTGTAGGTGTATCCCTCGGGGGTCACCTCGGTGGCCGGGACGCCTCGGGTGTATTCGCGCGGCTGTAGGGGCTGTTGCGGGTCGTATTCGCGGGGTTGCAGCGGGGTGCCCTGGTTGTATTCGCGGGGTTGCAACGGGGTCCCCTGGTTGTACTCGCGCGGCTGGAGTGGCTGCGCGTCCTGCCGGCGGAGGGCCTCTTCGGGCTGGAGCTGTTGTTGTTCTTGCCGGGGGGTCAGACGGGTCATCTCCATGCGGCGATACAGCGCGTTGGGGGAGTACGACGACGGGCCGTAGCTGCCCGAGCCGCTGGAATTGCCCGAGCCGGACGGCCCGTTCTGATTCTGATGCGTCGCATTGGCGGCGGCCGTAGCCTCGTTCTGCTCGAAGGTCTTCGCCGAATCCCGCAGGTTGTCGCGATTCTGCCCGAACAGATCGACCAGCTGGCCCAGGTTCTTGAAGGTGCCGTCGCGGTTGGCGATATAGCCCTTGTCGCCCTCGGAGAACTTCTTGCCCGCCTTGTCGTCGCCCCAGGGCTCGCCCTCGGCGTTGCACCCGCCGGTGAGCGTGTTCAGAATCTGCCTGGTGGTATCGCTGATGGCGTCGAATTGATTTGCGGCATTGCGCAATCCCTCGGGATTGATACTGACCGGCTCAGTCATCGCTACCTCCTACACAGATACAACGCCGCCGAGCGTATGCGCGTTACCATTCGCGGCGCCCCGATATCATTCTGTGGCAAGTTGCCGCAGGTCCGCCAGGCCGGGCGCCTCGGCCGCGGTGACCTCGGGGCCGATGACGCCCGACAGCCGATCGGCCGCGAACGCGGGAAATCCGCTCAACGCCACGGTGGCCGGCTGTCCCGCGCGGTAGCCGTCGCTGAATCGCAACTGCCACAGGCCCGCCGCGATTTCGCCGGTGCGTCCCGCCTGTGCCCGCGGCAGGTATCCGGCCGCATCGCCGGTGACCGCGGCCCAGACGTAGCCGACCACCGCCGAATCCATCCGGACCGGCAGATACCGTACAGCCGAGCCGGTGTCGGCCGGATAGGTCTGCAGCGGCGCGCTGACCAGCGG
This sequence comes from Nocardia sp. GP40, assembly GCF_050434125.1. Classification (NCBI taxonomy): domain Bacteria; kingdom Bacillati; phylum Actinomycetota; class Actinomycetes; order Mycobacteriales; family Nocardiaceae; genus Nocardia; species Nocardia sp. GP40. Next base: position 280,665 of record NZ_JBNPVW010000001.1, read on the forward strand.
ACCCCAGCCGTCGGACCGGTCGGCGGGCGTGCCGTCGGGATACGTGCCGTCCTGGATCAGCGGGCCCTCACCGAGGGGCGGTCCGTCCGGATTGAGCCGATTCCACAGCTGGTCCAGGCTTGGCGAGCCGGTGGGACGGAGACCGGCCGGGACACCGCCCGCGATCGGGTCCTCGGGCCGCCCGATCAATCGCTCGAGGGCCGCGGCCGGTGTGAGTCCCGCCGAGGCCGCCTCGTTCAGCCTTGTCTCCCAGGCGATCACGCAGTCCAGATCGCGACCGGCCACCGCCAGGATGCGCTCGAAACCCGCGGCGTGCTGGTCGGGGGAGGCCCACACACACCCGATGACCTGGCCGCGCCGATGCACGGGCAGGTAGATCACGGGCCGCCGGGTCCAGTGGCGATAGCCGGTGGGAGTGCTGCTGCTCATTATTACTCCGAATCGATCTGTTCGATCATATCCGCGGGCACGACCTCCGCGTCGAGGACGATCACGCCGGTGTCCGGGTCTTGCGTCACCGAGACGATGATGTAGACGGTCCCGCGGGGAAGCATGAGCTCGGCGACGCCGGGCAGGCCGCCGTGTTCTCCGATCCACAGGCCCTGGGTCCCGGCGGGCAGGGTGAGATTGAGCCGGTACCGGAATTCACCGTCCGGCGTGACGACCATGTTCCGGCCGACCGAGGTCGACAGGTAACCGAGTTCCTGTTGTGCGGCGCCCTCGAGCAGTCCGGGATTCCTGTCGCCTAGGCGATTTCCGTCGGTGTCGAACATGAACTCGACGTCGTGCAGACCCCGCACGACCTGCAGCGGTTCGGTGATCGGCAGCGTCCGCCGGGTCGCCTGATCGAGCAGATCGGCAAAGTGGCCGAGGGTTTCGGGGCTTCTCGGCAGGCCGAAGTAGCGCTGGTAGTAGGTGCGGGCCCAACCCACCTCGGTGTGGTCCTCGAGCATTCTGCTCAGCGCGCGGTCCGGTGCCGGACTTTCGATGATCGCGCGCAGCCGCTGCCAGGTCGCCCTCGCCCGGTCCGGATCCCCGATCCTGTTGTGCACGGCCGCCTCACCGCCGCGGTACGCCGCCGCCAGGGTGGCGAGCGACAGCGTGCCCGGCCCGGTCAGGGCTGTCAGCAGCGTGACCGATGCGCTGTTCTCGGCGATGCGATCGAGCATCGCGGGCGCGCGGTCGAGTCCGCGCCGGAGGAAGTAATTGATCTCCGCGTGTTCGAAATAGGCCCAGATCGCGTGCCGCTGCGCCGGATCCAGTTCGTGCCACCGGTCCAGGACCGTATTGCCGAAGTGCAGCCCGTCGGCGTCGGTGTCGAATACCCGGACGCCGTCGTCGTCGAGATGTCCGATGCCGTGCCCGGTTTCGGCCGGCGGCGGCGACGGCGCGTGGCCGGGTGGCGGGGTGAACGCCGCCGGGGTGTTCAGGTGCGCCGGGTCGAGCGCGAAGGCGCTGCCGTCGGCGGCCATCGCCATCCGCATCTGCCCGGGGCGCTCGACGGAGCCGTACAGCATCGCGAACGGTGCGCCGGAGGTGTTGTGCTGGAGCAGAATACGCGGGCCGTCGGGGGGCAGCACGATCAGATTGAGCGACAGCTCCCGGGCGACGAAGGGAAGCAGGAAGCTCATCATGTGATCGGTGGGGAAGTGCGGTGCGCGCAGGCCCGCGATGAACTGCCGCAGTTCGTTCCGCAGATACTGTTCGAAACCCGTGTCGAATTGCCGTCGGCGGCTCGTTTCGGCGGTCCACTGGTCGGGGGTGAGCCGGCCGTCTCGATAGTGGGCGTCGAGTCCGCCGCGGCGGGTCTGCTCGGCCCGGTTGATCTCGCGCGACCGGGGTGTGATGAACGATCCGAGAGTCCTGTCGAAATTCTGCTCGATGCGGTCGGCGAGCGCCGTGCGCGCGTCGCGCGCCGTCGGAGTTCCTCGCAGTCGCGACAGGGCCTCGAACAGGTGCTCGTGGTTGTCCGGCAGGGGATTCCAGATCGGTGCGGTATTCGCCGATGCGGGCGATGCGGTGTCCTGACCGTCGAGTTCCATCGGGTCGCCGGGGGGCGATGTCGTGTCCTGGCCGTCGAGACCTATGCGCCGGCCGCCGCCGGTGGCCGTCGGCGGCTCCACCTGGGCGTGCAGGACCGTGACGCCGTCGGGGTCCGTTTCGACGGCGAGGATCCGGTAGTTGGTGCCGCGCGCCAGGACGAGTTCCTGCTGGCCCGGGTGGATGCCGTCGTCGCCGATATAGGCGCCGCGTGCGCCGGGCGGCACGATCAGCTCCATGCGGTACGGCGCGAGTCGTTCGCCGGCGCGGACGGAGGTGGACAGGTAGGCGGGTTCGTGCTGGGGGACGTTGATGATGTTGCCGTGCTCGTCGGTGGCGAGGAAGTCGATATCGTCGAGGGTGCGGATGACCCGGATCGGTTCGGTCAGCGGCAACGGGCGTGCGGTCGCATGGTCGAGCAGGGCGATCTGGTCGTGGATCGTGTCCGGCCCGAAGTTCCGGCCGAGGTGCTCGCCGTGGTTCGCGGAGATCTCGTCGTAGAGTTCGGCGTCCCTCTCGATCTGTTCCAACCGGGCCTCGGGCCGGGCGTCGCTCAGGATGGCGGTCAGCGCCGACAGCTCCCTGTCCTCGTCGGCGGACCGAGACGCGTCGGCGAGCAGCATGTCTCGTCGGCCGAATATCCAGGACAGCTCCGGGACCCGGCCGTGGATCGCGGTCAGCAGCTGAGTGATCTCGCTGCTCTCGCGCAGCCGCTCGGCCCAGGCGGTGAGTTCGGCGTCGGACATGTGCTGCCGCAGCACGGTATTGACCAGGAACGATTCCTCGTACGCGCGGAGCGCGGCACGCACCTGTTCGGGCAGCAGGTGCCAGGTGCGCAGGCGGGTGCGGCCGAACGCGGCCCCGGCCTCGTCGGTGTGGAAGCGGCGGATGCCGTCGGCGGCGATGTGGCCCAGGGGGTGGGCGGGATGTGCGGCCGGATCGGCGGGGTCCGGGGCGGGGTGGGCCGGGTGGCCGTGGGGGGTGAACAGGACGGCGCGGGTGGCGCCGAGTTCGCGCCGGGGCTGCGGCGGGAACGCATGCGCCACATCGAATCCGGGGTCGACGACGGTGATGGCGCCATGATCGTTGACGAGCAGATACGCGTGCGACCCGATGCCGTCGTCGTCGGTGGTGGCGTAGTCGTCGACGACGACCGCGAGGTGACCATGGCCCAGGGCGAGCAACTGGTCGGCGATGTGGTGATGAGCGTGGAAGGGACGCAGCCAGGCCCCGAGCGCGTGTTCGAGCTCCTCCCGGGTGACGCCGTTCAGCCCCAGGCGATGGGCGAGGCGGCGGACGAGGGGACTGTTCGTGCGGCGCAGGAGTTCGGCCACGGTGAGCGGGCCGCACAGGTTGTTGTGCCCGGAGGACAGGCCGATGCGGGTCCGGGGCTTCTCGATGGATATCAGGGAATGCGGTGTGCTGCCGTCGGAGACCGCCGCGTCGAGCCGGTGCCGGATCCGATCGCGGGGGCCGGTGAATGCGCGAAGCAGCCGCGCGGCCGTCGAGCCGATCGTCGTGCCCTCCGGAGCACGCCAGAACACCGTGCCCGCGGTGTCCGCGCCGAACGCGAGGCTCGCACTACCGTGCCGTCCCTTGGGCTCCTGGTCGAAGGAGAGCAGGTACCCCGGGGTTCCGCCGCCGGACGGTGCGGCGAGGGCGGCGTCGAGTTCGGCGGTGTAGAGGTCGGTGAGCGCGGATTTCAGGTTTCGCAGCTGCCGCCGGTCGCCCGAGGACGGTCTCCCGGCGCGGGCGGTCGCGTCGAGCCGCGCGATCTCGAGCTGAATGTGCTTGCGATTCAGAATGTTTCGCACGGTCGCGGGGATGCCCTCGCTGTTGCGCAGCCCGGGATGGTCGGCGGGGCCGCGCGGGTCGCCGGGTGCCGAGACATGCGCCGTGCCGCCGTCCGTCGTCTCGGCCGCGGTCGGTTGGGTGGGCCGGGGAGCCGATTCATCGGTTCCGCGCTCGCGCGAGCCGACGCGCAGTTCGTCGCGAGCCGGTTCCTCGGCGGGCGGGGGCAGCACCTCGGCGTGCAGCACGGTGATTCCGTCGGAGTCCTGCTCGACGCCGGTGATCCGGTAGCGGGTATCGCGCGCCAGCAGGAGTTCGTGCTGCTCCGGATTGGTCGCGTCGTTGCCGAGGTACACACCGCGCGCGCCGGGCGGAACGGTCAGTTCCACACGGTAATTGGATCCGCCCGCGAGGCGGGCCGTGCCGGGCGCGACCGAGGTGGACAGGTAGCCGTGGTCCTGCTGGATGATGTTCAGCAGGCGCTGCGGGTCCCCGTCGCCCAGCGGTGTTCCGTGCTCGTCGGTCGCCATGAAGTCGATGTCCTTCAGGGCGCGGACGATTCGAATCGGCTCGCTCAGGCGCAGCGGACGCCGGGTGGCCTCGTCGAGCAGGGCGGTCTCGTGGCGGACGGCGTCCCGATCGAAATCCCGGTCGTAGTGCATGTCGTAGTGCATGCGCAGGATGCGATCGAGCCGGGCGGCCGCGGCGATCCTTTCCCACCGGGCGGCGGGGCGCGGGTCGTTCAGGATGTCCTCGATCAGCCGCAACTGCTCGTCATCGGCCTCGGTGCGGTTGTCCTTGGCGGCCAGCGCATCCCGTCGTTCCTGCAGCGCGGCGAATCTCGCGATGGACCCGCGCGGACGGCTCACGATCCGCACGACCTCGGTGTTGCGGCGCAGGTTCTCGATCCAGTCGTCGAGCTCCGCGTCGGTCGCGGCGTTGCGCAGCGCGAAGTTGACGACCTGGGTGTCCTCATAGGAGTGCAGCGCGGCGCGCACCGTGTCCCGCAGGTCGTGCCAGACGTTGAGCCGGTGGAAGCCGAAGCTGTCGCCCGCGGCGTCGGAATCGAACCGGCGCACCCCGTCGTCGCCGATCAGGCCCTGATCCGCGGGATCGTGGACCGGACCGTAGGCGTGTCGGACGAAGTCGCGCGGAATGCCCTGCGCGGTATACAGAATCGCCTCGGTGCCGGACATCTCCCGCAGCGCCACCGGCGGGAATCCGTGTACCTGATCGAGGCCCCGATCGACCACGATGATCGTGCCGTGCTCGTTGACCATCAGGTAGGCGTGGCCGCCGATGCCGTACCGGTCGACGGAGGTGTAGGAGTCGACCACGAGCGCCACCGCGCCGTCGCCGAGGGCGCGCAGGTCCTCGGCGATCGCCGCGTAGTCCCGGAACGATCTCAGCCGCGCGCCCGCGGCGAATTCGAGTTCGCTCCGCGAGTTCCCGGACGGGCCTCGCGGAGGAGGCAGGCGGAGCACCACCGGGCTGTCTGTGCGCGCCAGCAACTCGTCGACGGTCAGCGACGCACAGTCGTTGAGCGGCTCGGCCGACTCGGCGGCATCCGATTCGAGGCGCGGGTCCGGCGCGCTCGCGACGCCGTCGGGCGTCGGGGGACGGTCGGCGGTGTGCGCGGCGGCGCCGGTTCGGGCGTCGGTGGCGTTGGCGGTGGTGTCGGTGGTGTCATCGGAGACGCCAGATCGTCGGGTGCTGCCGTCGGATATCCGGACGATGGACCCGTCGGGACGGGTGATGGCCAGAGTTGCTGTGCTGTGGTGTATTTCGAGGGCCGGTGGCCGCGCGAAGGTGGGGTGGACGGTCGAGCCCGCGGTGGTACCGGTCGTCGCGGCGGGTTCGGTGTGAGCGGGACCCTGCCGATCGCCGGAACCGGGATCCGGTGCGGCGGACGCACCGTCGGGTGCGGAGTCCGACGGCGGCAGGACCTCCGCACGCAGCACGGTGGTGCCGTCCTCGTCGGTCCACGCATCGGTGATCCGGTAGGCGGTGCCGCGCGCCAGCACGAGTTCCCGCTGAGTCGAATAGACGCCGTCGTCGCCGACGTAGACCCCGCGGGCGCCGGGCGGCACCACCAGTTCCAGGCGGTAGTCGCGCCCCCATACGGTCTCGGGGCCGACCGAGGTGGACAGGTATCCGGGCTCGTGCTGGACGGTGCCGATCAGGCGTCGGGGATCCGGATCGTCGAGGTCGAGATCGGCGAGGGTGGTGCCGTGCTCGTCGATCGTCGCGAAGCCGATGTCCGTGAGGTCGCGGACGACGAGAACCGGTTCGTGCAGGGGTAGCGGACGGTCGGTGGCCTCGTCGAGCAGTTCGATGTGTTCCCGGACGGCGTCGGGGTCGGTGTAGAAGCTGAAGCGCTTGCTCAGCGTGCGGTGCAGATCGGCGTCGGCCCGGATCTGTTCCCATGCCGCCGCCGGTCGCGGGTCGTTCAGCACCCTGTCCAATGCCCGGATTTCCGCCGCGGTGTCCTCGTCGGCGTGAATATCCGTGGCGGCCAGCTCATGTCGGCGCTCGATCATGGCGGTGAGATCGGGATCGTCGGTGTGGGCGGAGAGCACCCACGCGATCCGGCCGCTGTCGCGGAGCCGGGCGGCCCAGTCGGTGCCCAGCTCCCGGTCCGAGAAGTGCCGCAGTATCTGGTTGACCAGACCGCTGCTCTCGTAGGTGTGCAGGGCGGCGCGTACGGGTTCGGACAGCCGGTCCCACGCGCGCAGGTATCGGCGGCCGTACTTCTCACCCTCCTCGGAGCTGTGGAATCGGCGTACCGCGCCGTCGAGGTATCCCGGAGCCGGGGCGGCGTCGGCGGCGATCCGATCGTGGGCGGCGGCGTCGTCGAGTTGCGAGGTTGGTGGTGGTGCCGAGCCGTCCTGCGGTCGGTCGACCGATAGGGTGCCCCCGGCCCCACGCCCGGCGGTGGTGCGCGTCGGTGCCGGGCGCTCGGGTCCGTACTGCGACAGCGCGCCGGGGCCGCTCATCCCCAGGCCGGAGAATTTCGGCAGATGAACGAGATCGACCGCGAGGATGCCGCCGCGGCGGGGAATGGTCATATCGGGGGGATCGATGCGCCCCGGATCGGGAGCGTCCGCGGTCCAGCCCGGGAGCCTCCGGAACGGGAGGCCGTCCGGGGTCGTCGACAGTACGGTCCCGTCGGGCAGGCGGATGCTCCTGCGGCCGTCGGAGTGCACCTCGTCGCCTACCCCGTTGGGGAATTGGACGTAGCGGTATCCGTGCCCGTCCGTGCCGTACTCGGTACCGTCCGGATCCAGGCGGTACTGAATACCGTTGGAGTAGATACCGTATTCGGTGCCGTCCGGAGCCAGGCGGTACGAGGCGCCGTCGGGGTAGTCGATTCCCTCCGGGTCGAGCCGGTATTCGATGCCCCCGGCAGGGGCGGGATAGCCCCCGACGGAATCGTAGGGGTCTTCCACCAGCAGCCGCACGGGCGTGCCGACGGCATCGCGTTCGACTCCGAGAACCGAATAGACGTGGAAGCCGAGCAATCCGGGCACGGCGGTCGAGTTCTCGTGTCCCACACCGAATTCGCTGGTGGTGATCGTCACCGTGGTACCCCGCCGCAGGGCGTGGTCGATTCTGTTGCCTACCGTCTCGCCGACGATCGAGTAGCGGTCGGGCAGTACCGCGTGCCTCCGGTCACCGGAGTACATCGCAACGTAATAGTCCAGGAGAGTTCGTTTTTCGGTGCTCCACCGTCCGGGGAACGTCCGGTCCAGAAGTTTGCCGAACCCGCTGGGGGAGCCGGGATCCTCGGTGCGCAGGAATTTGGCGTACGCGGCGTCGTAGGCGGCCTGATCCGCGCCGTGAATGGACGCGAGGCGCCGATGCTCGGATTCGCGCGCGGCGAGCGTCGCCCGCTGCCAGGCGTCGTAGCTGTCGGCGATCTCGCGGGCGAATTCGATATCGCCGCCCAGCAGTTCGTGCACGGTGTCGACATCGAACCGCATCGGATCCAGGAAGCCGCCGTCATCGACGCTGCGGACGGGTTGCCGTCGTGCCTGCGGCGCGACGGTCACCATCCGGTTCTGGGCGGAATCCCATGCCTCGTACGTAGGCCCGGACGGCGCCCGGTAGGAGCCCACGCCGAGACGTTCGGCGGCCTCCGCGGGGAGGCCGCCCTCCCGGTAGCTGTGGTAGCCCTCGTCGCCGCCGAAGACCTGGGTGTAGGCCGCCTCGATCATGGCGGGCCACAACGGTTCCCCGGGGCGGTGGTCGATGAAGTATCCGCGGTCGCTGCCCCAGCGGGCGTAGACGCGCTTCTCGACGCGGACCCAGGTCGGTGCCCCGTTCACGCGCAGCCGGACCTCGACCGTGCCGTCGCGGCGATCCCGCAGCATGTCGACGATCGATTGCGGATCGGTGTCGGCAATGCGCTCGAGCGGTGCGACCAGGAAGCAGTTGTCGGCCGCGCCCTGGCGCGCATCTCCCGATTTCGGCAACCCGTCAGGCCCGAACAGCGGATCGTCGTGCCGGGTGACTGGTCGCACCGGCTGCGGGAGGATATCGCGGGGAATGCCCGCGTCGATCCATCGTCGGGTGCCCGGGATCCGCACCGATCGCCAGGATCCGTTCCCGGGTTTCGTCACGACGGCGCCGCCGTTGGGCAGCGACACCGGGGTCAGGGTCGGCTTATCGCCGTGTTCGTAGCCGAGGATCTTGACCGCCCCACCCGGCACGTTCCAGCTCAGCACGCCGGATCTGCCCGTCGGACCGGGCCGGTAGGCATCGGACATCAGCGCGGCGTCGATCCGCCGGATCCGACCGTCCGGCAGTCGAATGACGAACTGGGGGCGCCCGTTCGCCGCGGCCAGTCTCGCGGGCACACTGCCGGTGGCGGGCAGCTCGAGCACCTGGCCCAGGTGATCGACCAGGGTGAGCATGTCGCCGCCGTCGGGCATCGTGCGATGCGGGATCGCGACGGGGAATCCGGCGAGCGGCAGCAGTGTCGCCTTCTCGGCGGCGGTGAGATTCTCCAGGCGATCGTTGTGCGGCAGGGCGCGAGGCTCGAGGTCCGTCGGATCGAATCGTGTTCGCTCGACACCGGTGTCGTGGCGCGCGTACGCGGCGTCGGTCTCCTCGATATGGTTCGTCAGGGAGCCGAAATAGGTCTCGCCGTCCTCGATGTCGGACGTCGGAATGGTCCGGGGTAGCAAGGTCGGGGGGATCGCCCTGGTGGCGGGCTTGGCCTTGGGGCCGGGGTGGTCCGAGTCGTAGAGGGCGTGCGCGCCGGGGCCGGTCATACCGAAGGCCTGGAACTTCGGCAGATGCGCCAGGTCGGCCGCGATGATCAGGCCCCGGGGCGGAATCGTCATATCCCGCGCCGGGTCGATGCGGTCCGGGTCGGGAAGCCAGTTGGTCGTCTGGTCCCTCCGGAATTTCTCGCCGTTCGCGTCGGTCCGATACTCGACCTGGCCCACCCGGCGATACCGTGCGCCGTCGGGGTCGAGGCGGTACAGCGTGCCGTCGGGGTCCTCCCGGTATCGCGTGCCGTCGGTCGCGATGCGGTACTCGGGTCCGTCGCTGTACCTGCGATACTGCGTGCCGTCCGAGCGGACGCCATATTCGATGTACGTGCCGTCGGATGTGCCGTCCGCGTTCCTGTTCGGCACCCGGTGGTAGCGGGCGCCCGTCGATGCGTCGGTGTCGTAGTGGTCGGCGCCCGGGTCGAGGCGATAGTCGAGGCCCGCGGCCGGGACGACCGGGTAGGCGCCCTCCTGGTCGTGCGGATTCTCCAGCAGAATCCGCGCGGGTTTGCCGGTCCGGTCGTGTTCGACCCGCAGGACCGCGAAGACGTGGCCGCCGACCAATCCCGGGACCGCGGTTCTGTTTTCGTGGGTATTGCCGAACTCGAGCGTCGCCATCGTCACCCCGGTGCCGCGGGTGAGCGCGTAGTGGATCTGCCGGCCGAGCAGCTGGGCGGCGGCCCGGGACCGGTTGCTCAGCAGCCGATGTTCGGCCGGTCCGCCGTGGGTCTCGCGGAAATAGCTTGTCAGCGCGTCCTTTTCGGTCTGCCAGGCATCCGGGAACCGCTGGTCCAGGTAGGCGCGGAACCCGTCGGGCGCGCCGAGGCCGTCGGTGCTCAGGAAGGTTTCCCACGCGGCGTCCCAGCCGGCCGGATCGTCCGGATGGGCGGCGTCGAGTTCCGCCTTCTTCTGGTCGTGCACGGCGTCACGTTGCCGGTACCAGTCTCGGTAGCTGTCGGCGACCGCCCGCGAGAACGCGCGGTCGGCCTTGGGCACCCAGGTGTTTTTGATGTTCGAACGCACCCGGTCGTGCAGGAGGTAGGTGCGCACGAGGCCGTGCACGGTCTCGGCGTCGAAGGCCAGCGGGTTCAGGATGTCCTCGGCGTGGACACTGCGGCTGGGTTGCTGGCGCGCCGACTGTTCGACCGTCACCACCCGCTGCAGCTCGGAATTCCAGGCCTGATAGCCCGGTGCGCTCTCGGCCCGGTACGAGCCCTCGTCCAGCAGCGCCGCCACGTGGCCGGCGTGTGCTCCGTCCGTGAGCGAGTGGTAGCCGTCCTTCTTGCCGAAGCGCTGGGCGAAGGCCTTCTCGATCATGCTGGCCCACAGGGGTTCTCCCGGTTCGTGGCGCACGAAGTGACCGGTCGCGGAGCCGGGTGTCTCGTAGATCTCCTTGGTGACGTGCACCCACTCGAAGTGCGGGATCTCGGCGCCGGTGTCCGGGTCCGTGGTGCGGTGGGTGGTGAATCGGACCGAGACGATGCCGTTGCCGTGGTCGTGCAGCATCCGCAGGATCGACCGCGGATTGGTGTCGGCCTTGGTCCTGAGCGTGGCCAGCAGGGAGCAGTCGCCGGAGGCGCCCTGGCGTGCGTCCTGCGCCCGGGGCAGCCCGTTCCGCCCGAACAGGTCGTCGGCACGCCGATCGACGAGTGCCGGCAGCTCGGGCAGGACGTCGTGCGGGGCGTTGACGCGGAGCCAGGTCGTGCTCCCGGGGTAGGTGATCCACCGCCACGGCCCGGATCCGGGCTTCGCCACGACGGTGTACTCGTACGGCACCGCCATCACCATCGCCGTGCCGGACGCGTCGTGGCCGAGGATTCGGGCCTCGCCGCCCGGTTGATCCCAGCTCAGCGTGCCGGGGCCGCCGGGCGGGCCGGGCTGGAAATCGAAGCCGCCCATCAGATCGACGGGTATCCGCCGCGTCTGCCCGTCCGCGAGATGAAGGTCGTAGTAGTGCCGCGCGTCCGGCGGGGCGACGAGCGTCGCATAGGTCGCACCGGCGGCCGGGAGCTGGTGAATCTGGCCGCTGTCGTCGACGAGGGTCAGGTCGTCCGGGCCCCCGAGGTCCGGCACGGTGACCGGAACGCCGAGTTTCGGCAGGTCCTCCGGGCGTAGATCCTCGTCGAGCGCCGGGGGTTCGTTCTCCTGCCGTTCGGGCTCGGACGCCGGCGGAGTCCGGAGCTCGGCGCCCGAGGGGCGGTGCGGCACCGTGCCCTGGGGGGCCGTCTGCGGTTCGGGCTTGTCCAGGAGCGCGTGCGCGCCGGCGCCGCTCATCGTGAGATTACTGAATTTCGGCAGGTGTTCGAGGTCGACGGCGAGCACGCCGCCCCGGCGCGGGATGGTCAGGTCTGGTTGCCGGATGCGGGTGGGCCGCCATGCGTTGTCGTTCGGTCGTTTCCGGGTGACCGCGTCGTCGGCCGTCCTGCGGTATTCGGTCCCGTCGGCCGTCCGCCAGTATCTGCTGCCGTCGGGATAGGTGATGTGCAGCGTGTCGTCCGTGCCGCGGCTGTAATACCGGGTCCCGTCCGGATCTATGGTGTACGCGGCGCCGTCGGGATCGTGGCGGTACTGGGTGCCGTTGGGCCGGACACCGTATTCGGTGCCGTCGGGGGCGATGCGGTGCCGGTGACCGTTCGCGTCGGCCGGTCCGCGGGCTTCCGGGTCGAGGCGGTATTCGATGCCGGCGGCGGGCGTGACAACGAGCGCGTTGCTGTCGTGCGGGTTCTCCAGTAGCAGCCGCGCCGGGGTGCCGGTCTCGTCGTGCTCGACATCTAGCACCGCGTAGGCGTGCCCCTGGACCAGACCCGGCACCGCGGTATCGTCTTCGTCCCGGCCACCGAAGCTTTCGGTGCCGATCAGGATCTTGTCGCCGCGATCCAGCGCGTAGCGGACACGCTGCCCGATCGCCCGGGCGGCCCAGGAGTTCGCGGGCAGGGCGCGGTCCTTGGCGTCCCCGCCGTAGATGGTGTCGTAATACGCTGCCAGCAGGGCTTTTTCGGCCTCCCACCGCTGCGGGAGCCGCTCGTCCAGATAGGCGCGGAAGCCGCGGGGTGTCCTTAACTCCTCGGTGGCCTCGAACCGCTCCCACGCGGCGTCGATCGCGGCGGTGTCGTTGCCATGGGTGCGGTGCAGCCGGTCCCACTCCGCAGTGCGCTGGGCCAGCCGTCGGTTCTGCCAGTGGTCGTAGCTGTCCGCCACCAGGCGCGAGAACTCGGGATCGGCCTCGGCCAGTTGGTTGTTCGTCACGTCCGAGCGCACCCGGGCGCGCATCATCAGCTCGTGCAGCGTGTCGGCATCGAACCGGAGCGGATGCAGGAAATCACTGTCCTTGACGCTGCTGACGGGCTGCTGCCGCGCCGGCTGTTCGACCGTGACCATCCGGTTCAGCTCGGAATTCCACGCCGCGTACGCGGGGCGGTCCGGTGCCCGGTAGAAGCCCTTGCCGAGGCGCTCTCCCGGCTCGGCCACCTGCTTGGCCAGTAGCGGGTAGCCGTAATAGCCGTTGCCCTCGTTGAACCGGATCGCGTAGGCCTTCTCGATCATGCTGGCCCACAGGGGTTCTCCGGGTTCGTGACCGGCGAAGTACCCGCTGTCCCCGCCGCGCCGCACATAGATCGATTTCTCGACGCGGACCCAGGTCGGCGTGCGGCCGACCATGAACCGGACGCTGACCGTGCCGTCGCCGTGATCGTGCAGGATCTCGCGGATCGCTCGCGGGTCGCGGGCGGCCAGCTGCTTGAGATAGGCGATCAGGATGCAGTCGCCGGTCCCGCCCTGTCGGGCGTCCTGCGGTTGGGGTCCCTCCGGCCCGAAGAGCGGATCGTCGTGCCGCTCCGCGATATCGGGTAGATCCAGGAACAGCTGGTCGGGGGCAGTGATCTCGACTGGCTCGCCGTCGGGGAGCTTCACCCGCCGCGACGAGCCACCCAGGTGCGTCACCACCACGGGCGAGTCGGGCGCGACGCGCACGGCGGCCGGTCGGCCGTGCGCGTCGGCTCCGAGGAACCTGACCTCACCGCCGTCCGCGGTCCAGCTCAACCGCCCGTCGGGGTCGGAGCCCCGGGGCGGCCGAAACCGGAAGCCCGCGTCCGCCAGGGCGACGGGGATGCGGATGCGCGGCTCGCCCGGCTCCCGGATCTCGTAGTACCGCTCCCCGTCGTCCACGATCTCCCGGGCGCGAATCCTGGACATCTTTCGCGGCAGCGGGATCTCCCGGCCGTCACGATCGATGAGGGTGAGGAATTGGTCGCTTCCCGGCTGCAGGGTGATCGCTGCGCCGGGCATGGGCAGCAGGCGGTCGCGCTCCTCGTCGGAGAGTTGCTGTCTGCCAAGGTCGTCGAGCAGCCGCCGATCGTCGGCGAGCGGCAGCGGGCGGTCGAGTCCCGCCTGTTCGAAGTCCGGCCGCTCGACGTGGGTGGGGCCGGGGAGGTCGATGCCCAGCGTCTCCAGCAGGTCGTCGCCGAAGTAGGTGTCGCCGTCCGCCGGGCTGAATTCGTGCGCGTGGGTGGCGCCGCCGTAGTGGCCCGTGGTGGTGTGGATCTCGGAGTCGTACGCCGCCGGAACGTAGCCGACATGGTTGTGGCCGCCGCGGGCGTAGCCGATCCGCGCGATGCTGCCGTCGGGGCGGGTGTAGGCGAGAGTGGCTGTGGCGCGTTGTGTTCGGCGGAAGGGCAGGCGGAACAGGGGGCGGGAGCGTGGCCTCGGGGCGGCGGGCTCTGTGAACAGGTCGCCCAGGATGTTGTCCTCCGGGCCGTCGAGGAGAGAGGTGGGTTCCTCGGGCTCCTTGTACAGTCCGCCGAAGAGGTTGTCCTCCGCGCCGTCGAGGAGGTCGGTGCGCTCCTCGGGCTCGTCGAACAGTCCGCCGAGGATGTTGTCCTCGCCGTCGTTGTCGAGCGGTGGTCGTGCGGCTCGATGCGGGGGGCCGTACAGCCCGTACGCGGCGGGGCCTTGCACGCCGAGCGCCGTGAATTTGGCCAGGTGCGCGAGGTCGACCGCGACGACGCCGCCCCGCCGGGGAGTGGCCGGATCGTTCGCCGGATTGGTCCAGGGGGCCTGGGTCCAGATCGTGGTGCCGGCGGCCCTGCGCCAGGTCGCCCCGTCCGGGTCGATGCGGTAGGCCGTGCCGTCGGCGGTCCGGCGGGTGCGGCGGCCGTCTGGGTAGGTGTAGTTGAGGCTGCCGTCCGCGCGTCGGGAGAACCGGGCTCCCCTGCGGGTTATGCCGTAGGTGGTGCCGTCGGGGTCGTGGCGGAGCTGGGTGCCGTTGGGGCGGATCTCGTAGCGGGGTGCGTTGGGATCCTGGGGCTTCGAGTCCGTGATCCGGTCCCGGGGGCGGGGGTCCAGGCGGTATTCGACGCCGTCGACCGGGGCGGGGTAGCGTCCCTGGTCGTCGTGCGGGTTCTCCAGCAGCAGCCGCGCCGGTCTGCCGGTCGCGTCGCGTTCGACGCCCAGGACCAGGTAGGCATGAGTGCCGACCAGTCCCGGCACCTCGGTGACATTCTCGACCCCCTCTCCGAACTGGGCGGTGGCGATCGATACCGTGGTGCCGTCGCGCCGGAGCGCCCAGTCGATCCGCTGCGCGATCGACTCGACACCGGTCTTCGCTCTGTCGGTCAGCAGCCTGGCTGCCGGTTTTCCGCCGAATATCTCGTCGAAATACTGTGCCAGGGCTTCCTTTTCGCGTGCCCACTGCTGCGGGAAGCGCTCGTTAAGGTAGTTGCGGAAGCCGTTCGAGGTGATGAAATGCTCGTTGTCGAGAAAATTCCTCCAGGCGGCGTCGTATGCGGCCTGGTCGTTCGCATGCTGGGCGCGCAGGCGTCCGCGGGTCGAGAAGTATTGGGTGCGGGTCGCGCTGTCCAGGTCGTCGTAGGTGTCGCCGATGGCGCGGGCGAACGCGGGGTCGGCCCTCGGGATCTCGCCGGTGGACACTCGATCCCGCAGGATGTAACTGCTCACCAGGTCGTGCAATGTATCGACGTCGAGCCTGAGGGGGTGCGCGTAGTCGTAGTCCCTGACGCGATGGACGGGCTGCGGATAGACCCCGCCGGAGGCGCGGTGGAAACCCTTGCCCAGGCGTTCGGCGCCGGCCACGAGCGGAATCTGGAAGTCGATGGCCAGATATCCGTCGCCCCTGCCGAAACGGATCGCCCAGGCCTTTTCGATGAGGGTGGCCCAGAGCGGTTGCCCGGGTTCGTGATGGACGAAGTACCCGGTCTCGGTGCCTGGTCTGACGTAGAGGGACTTCTCGACCCGGACCCAGTCGAACCGGGGTTCGCCGGGCCTGTCCTCGGTGAGGAACCGGACGCTGGCCGTGCCGTCCCCGTGGTCGTGAACGACCTCGGCGAGTGCCCGCGGATCGCGTGCGGCGAGCGATTTCAGGTCGGCCAGCAGCGCGCAGTCGCCGACGGCGCCCTGCCGCACCTCCTCGGGCCTGGGCAATCCGTCCGGGCCGAAGATCGGATCCCGATGCCGCAGGCGGATCTCGGGCAGCGGCCTGAGCGCACCCGGAGGGGTATTGACCCGCGTCCAGTTGTCGATGCCGGGATATTTCAGCCACCGCCAGGGGCCTCGCCCGGGCCGTGCGGCGAGCGGGACCTCGAACGGAATCTTCAGGGTGTGTGGCTGATTGCTCGCATCGTAGCCCGCGAACCGGACCTCGCCGCCCGGCACGTTCCAGCTCAGCGTGCCGTCGGGGCCGCCGCCCGGGCCGGGGACGAAGGTGAAGTCCTGCGCCAGCTCCTTCATCACGAAGCACGTCGGCCCGTTCGGCGGCGAAATCTCGTAGTAGTCGAAGCCATTGGCCGGCTGGTGGAATCGTGCCGGCACGTCCTTGCCGGTTTCGGGCAGATCCTCCAAGTTGCCCAGGTGGTCGAAGAAGATGAGGGCATCCCGCTGACCGCCCGGATGCGGCAGCTTGTACGGGACACCGGGTTCCTGGAACAGCGCATCGCGCCGCGGCCCGGACAGGTTGTGCAGGAGCTGGCCGCGCCGGAGGACCGGAGGCCGCGAGCCGGGCGGGTTGACGTGCGGTCGTTCGGTGGTGGTGGTCGTGCCGCCCCGCTGAGCGGCCGGCTCGTGGAACAGGTGGTCCACGAGGTAGCTGCCATCCTGCGCGGAATCCTGCCCGCCCAGCTCGGCCGGATAGGTTTCACCCGGCCCGGAGCCTATCCGCGAGGCGAAGGCCGCGCCGCGGCGATACGGCGCCGCGGCGGCGCGCCGGGGGGCCGTGATCGAGGGCCGCGTGGTCCGGTCGGCGCTCGGGGGCGCCGCGGGATGTTGCGGCACATCGGATCTCGGTTCGGCCCGGTTCGGTCCGTACAGGCCGTGCGCGCCCGCGCCGCTCATCGCCAGCGTGGCGAACTTCGGTAGGTGGGCGAGGTCCACCGCGATGAGGCCGCCGCGGCGCGGGATGGTCAGATCCGGCGGGTCGATCCGGTCGTCATCGGGCAGCGGCTCGGCGTCGCGCGGTCGTTTGATGTATCGGTCGCCGTCCGGGGTCGTCCAGTGTTCGGTCCGGTCGGCCGTCCGCCAGAATCTGGTGCCGTCGGGGTAGGTGATGTGCAGGGTGTCGTCCCGGCCGGTGACGTAGTAGCGGGTTCCGTCGGGCTCGATGGTGTACGCCGAGCCGTCCGGGTACCAGCGGTGCTGGGTGCCGGTCGTCCGCGCGACGTATTCGGTTCCGTCGGCGGCGATGCGGTGATGGTTGCCGTGGGCGTCGGTGAGGGGGCGGTCGGATTCGGGGTCGAGGCGGTATTCGATGCCGTCCTCGGGTTCGGGGTAGGACTCGTTGTCGTCGTGCGGGTTCTCCAGCAGCAGCCGCACCGGTGCGCCATCCGCGTCGTGCTCGACCCCGAGCACCGCGTAGGCGTGGCCGCTCATCAGACCGCGCACGACGGTGATGTCCTCGCGATCCGGCCCGAACATGCGGGTGCCCATGATCACCGCGGTGCCGCGCCGCAGCGCGTATTCGATCCGATCCGCGATGGTCCGGGCGGCGGTTCCGGAATGGGCGAGCAGCGATCGTTCCTTGGCCTCACCGCCGTACACACCGTCGAGATACCGTGCCAGGGCGTCCTTTTCGGCATCCCACCGGTCGGGGAGGCGCTCGTCCAGGTACCGTCGGAAGTAGCCGGGCGAACCGAGGTCCGCGGTGGTGTCCAGGGTGTGGGGGCTCGGCGGGGTCGAATCGGGGTGCTCCCGAGCCCAGTGCGCGGCCCAGTCGTCGTAGGTGTCACCGAGGGCGCGCGCGAACTCGGGGTCGGCCGCGGGGATCTCGTCGTTCGTCAGCCCGGTGGGCACCCGATCGCGCAGGACGAGACTGTTCACCAGCTCGTGCAGCGTGTCGGCGTCGAGTCGGAGGGGATGCAGGAAGTCGCGGTCGTCGACGCTCCGGACGGGTTGCCGCCGACCCCCATCCGCTGCCTGATAGAAGCCCTTACCGAGGCGTTCCGCCGGCTCGGCGACCAGATTTCCCGCGAGGTCGAAGCCGTGGAAGCCGTTGCCGTCGTTGAATCGGAGCGCATAGGCCTTCTCGATCATGCTGGCCCACAGCGGTTCTCCCGGTTGATGGCCCGCGAAGACGCCGTTGCCGGTATCGGGTGAGACGTAGATCGATTTTTCGACGCGTACCCATTCGAGTTGGCCGCCGGTGAAGAAGCGGACGCTCGCGGTGCCGTCGCCGTGATCGTGCACGATCTCGCGGATCGCCTGCGGATTGCGGGCGGACAGCTGTTTGAGGTACGAGATCAGGAGGCAGTCGCCGGCATCGCCCTGGCGCGCATCCTGCGGTACAGGCCCGTGTTCCCCGAAGATCGGGTCGTGGTGCCGGGCGGCGAGTGCGGGCAGCGCCGGGAACAGGGCGGCGGGCGCCGTAACGCCGGCCCGTGCCCCGAATCCCGGGAGCTTCAGCCACCACGACGACGGCCCCCGGCGGGTCACCACGAGGGGGGCGTCGTACGGCACGCTCATCCGGGCCGTCCGGCCGAGGTCGTCGACTCCGAGGAATCGGACTTCGCCGTTCGACGTGCCCCAGCTCAGCAGGCCGTCGGGGTCGGTCCCGCGGGGCGGTTCGAAGGTGAACGTCCGGGAGTCGGTGAGCGCGACCGGGATACGAACGAGCGGCCTGCCCGGAATCCGGGCCTCGTAGTACCGGTGTCCGTCCTCCTCGACCTCCCGCGCGCGCACCGGTTCGGACATGTTCGGCAGCCGGTGCACCCGGCCGTCGTGGTCCACCAGCAGCAGGGCGTTCATGTCGCCCCTACCCCGCGGAGGCCGCAGCTCGACCGGCACGCCGGGTGTCGGCAGCAGTGTCTCCTTCTGCTGCGCCGAGAGTCGTTCGCGGCCCTGGTCGTCGAGCAGGCGCTCGTCGTCGGGCAGTACCGGCGGTTCGAGGCCGGGGCGATCGAGGTGCGGTTGAGGGGTATCGGACGCACCGGAGGGCTCGAATCCCAGCTTCTCCAGCACGTCGTCGCCGAAGTAGTTGTCGTCCCGCTCCGGTTCGAATGTCGGCGTGCCCGGCCGGGGCGTCGGAATCACGGTGGCGTGCAGGACGGCAACGCCGTCGGGTCCGCGCTCTACGCCGGTGACCGTGTACTGCGTGTCGCGGGCGAGCTGGAGCTCGTTCCGCAGCGGGTCCGCGCCGTGCCCGCCGAGGTAGGCGCCGCGCGTGCCGGGCGGCAACGTCAGCTCCAGGCGGTACGGGGCATCGCTGCGCGCATCGTGCACGCGAGGGCCGAGGGAGGTGGGCAGGTAGCCTCGGTCTTTCCGGACGGCGCCGATCAGATCCTCGGGTTCTCCGGCGCCGAGGAACGAAATATCGTCCAGGGCGCCGACGACGCGAATCGGCTCGGTCAGCGGCAGCTCACGGCGGGTCGCCTGATCGAGCCGAGTGATGTACCGCCGCACCGTTTCCGGGGTGACGTCCTGGTCGAAGTGCTCGGAGAACAGCGATTTCAGGTCGAGATACGCCCAGGCGTCGGATGCGATCCGGTCCCACCGGTCCGCGGGGGATTCGTCCGACAGAATCTCCTGCAGCGCTTGCCTTTCCCGCTCCTCGTCGTCGGTGTGGTGATCTTGGCCGTCGAGTTCGTCTCGCCGGGAGGCCATGGCGGCCAGGTTGCCGAAGTGGTCGGACACCGCCTCGTGGATCTCCTCGCTGCGGGCGTACTCGTCGATCCGGGCGGCGAGGTCCTCGTCCGACGAGGTGCCCCGGAGGAGGTTGGTGATCAGCGGCGCTTGCGAATTCGTGCGCAGTGCGGCGCGCACCGCCGAGGGCAGCCTGTCCCAGAAGTCCAGTGTCCGGGCGCCGAAGCGGCCGCCCGCGATATCGGTGGGGAACCGGCGCACGCCGTCCTCGACGGAGCTTTCGTTCGCCGGGTCGTGGATAGGAGCCGGGTGTGCCGGGGCGGGGAGCAAGGACGATGCCGGGTCCGTGTGCCGCTCCACGATGCCGCGTAGCACCGTGACCCCCTCGTCGGGGTCGTATTCGACCTCGGTGATCCGGTACGGCGTATCGCGCGGCAGCAGCAGTTCCTGCTGGGTCGGCGCGTAGCCGTCGAGGCCGACGTACAGGCCGCGCGTGCCCCGGGGCACCGTCAGTTCCAGGCGATACTTCGCGTCGGAGGCGAAGTTGATCGCTCCGGCGCTGACCGAGGTGGACAGGAAGCCGGGCTCTCGCTGCGGGACACCGATCAGCAGCCGGGGGTCCTGGTCCCGCAGCGGGGTGCCGTTCTGGTCGACGGCCAGGAAGTCGACGTCGTCGAGGCCGCGCACGACGCGAATCGGGTGGTCCAGTGGTAGCGCGCGGTCGGTCGCCCGATCCAGCAGCGCCAGCTGCCGCCGCAGGACATCCGGCCCGAACTCCTCGTCGAAGTGCTCGTGGTAGGCATCTTCGTAGAGGCGATAGCGGGTGGCCTCGGCTTGGATCCGCTCCCATGCGGCCGCGGGCCGGGGGTCGGACAGGACCGCGTCCAGGGCTCGCATCACCTGTGCCTGACGGGATGTGAGCTGATCTCTGGTTTGCAGACGTGCTTGCCTGCGACGCAGCGCGGCAAGACTCGGCGGGGTGTCGCGCCGGCCGGTCAGCAGATCCTTCGTCTCGGCGCTCTCGCGCAGTCCGGCGATCCAGCGGGTGATCTCCGCGTCCGACATGTTCCGGCGCGGCAGGTTGTTGACCACAGCGGTGTGCTCGTACGCGTGCACGGCGGAGCGCTCGTCGGCCGGCACGTCGGGCCAGACACGCAGCATGTGATGGCCGAATTGGGAACCGGCGGCATCGGATTCGAACACGATGACACCGTCGCTGCCGACCTCCCACTCGGGCTGTTCGTCTTCCTGCGAGCCGGCGTCGCTGCCGAACGGGTCGTATTCGGCCTCCGGGAGGTCCTGCGGCAGGGTCGTATACGTGGTCGATCCGGACTCGAAGGTGTCCAGGATCGACGGGAGGTTCTGGGTGAGGGCCGAGTGCAGTTCGCCGTTCGCGGCCATGGTCAGGAGGTCCGCGCGG
Source organism: Nocardia sp. GP40 (assembly GCF_050434125.1). Lineage (NCBI taxonomy): Bacteria > Bacillati > Actinomycetota > Actinomycetes > Mycobacteriales > Nocardiaceae > Nocardia > Nocardia sp. GP40. The sequence continues at coordinate 301,275 of NZ_JBNPVW010000001.1, forward strand.
GTGACCCAGCGTGCTTCTTCTGTTTCGTTCCCGTCCAGGACCGGGTCGAATCGGGTGGTGGCGTCGGCGGTCAGGTTGGTGTACCGCCAGCTGCCGGGGCCTTCCACGATATGGGCGCCGGCCAAGACGAGGCTGCCGAGGTAGTCCTGTGCCGCCCCCAGTTCCTCGATGGTCTCCCGCGCTGCCCCCTGTGCCGGTGTTTCGTTCGAGTGCAGTGCCCCGCCGGGTAGTTGCCAATTCCCTTGGGAGTAGCCGGGTGCGGACTTGGCGATTAGGAAATGCTCGTCCCCGTGCTCGTCGATATTTCTGATGAGTACGCCGGCCGCGCCGTAGCGGCCCCAGAAGCCGCGGGCGAGGAAAGTGTCGCCGGCCGCGCCGGGATGTCGCGCCGGCCGGAACGGATGGGAGGGATCGTCCTGCTCCTCGGACAGGTACGGATCGTCATCGGATTCGTATTCCGGCTCGGGCAGGTGGGCGGGGTCGTGTCCGAGCCGTTCCAGCAGGTCGCCGCCGAACGCGTCCTCGTCCTCGGGATCGGAGTCGAGCCGGTACGGGTCGTGTGCGTCCTCGTCCTCGGGATCGGAGTCCAGCCGGAACGGATCGTCCGCATCCGCCGGGTGCTGCAGGTTCGTGTCCGGTCCCAGGGCGATGCGCGGCCAGGTGCTGGCGGCCTCGGCGGATACCGGCGACGGCTCCACGACGGCGTGCAGGACGGTGATGCCGTCGGGCATCTCCTCGACGCCGGTGATCCGGTAGTGCGTGTCGCGCGCCAGCAGGAGCTCCTGCTGACTCGGGAAGACGCCGTCGTCGCCGATGTAGGCGCCCCGGGCGCCGGGCGGCACGACCAGCTCCAGGCGGTACGACTCGGCGGCGCCGGTGCGGATCGAGGTGGACAGGAATCCGGGATCGCGCTGGGGGACATTGACGATGCCGCCGTGCTCATCGGTGGCGAGGAAGTCGATATCGTTCAGCCCACGGATCACCCGGATCGGCTCGGTCAGCGGCAGCGGCCGGCTGGTCGCGTGGTCCAGCAGGGCGATGTGATGGCGGACGGCGCCCGGATCGAAGGGCCGGTCGAAGTATTCGCTGTACCTCTCGGCGAGTTCGTTGTAGTTCTCGGCGTCCTCCTCGATCTGCTCCCACCGGGCCGCGGGCCGGGGGTCGTGCAGCACCGTCTCGAGCGCCCGCAGCTCCCTGTCCTCGCGGGCGGTGCGGGAGTCGTTGGCGAGCAGCGCATTTCGCCGGTCGGGCATCGTGGACAGATCGCGGACGCTACCGTACGGGCCTTCCAGCGCCCGCATGATGTCGCTGCTCTCGCGCAGCCGATCGATCCAGTCGGCGAGTTCGGTGTCCGACATTCCCTGCCGCAGCACGGTATTGACCTGTGACACCTCCTCGTAGGCGTGCAGTGCGGCGCGGACCTCGTCCGTCAGGTGGGGCCAGAGGTGCAGGCGGGTGCGGGCGAAGGCGGCGCCCGCCTCGTCGCTGTGGAAGCGGCGGATGCCGTCGGCGGCGATGTGGCCCAGCGGGTGGGCCGGGTCGGTAGCGGGGTCTCCGGGATGCGGGGCGGAATAGGCCGGACGGCCCTGCGGGGTGTAGAGGACGGCGTGGGCGCCGGAGAGCTCTCGTTGTGGCCGGGGCGGGAATTGGTGTTCGACATCGAGTCCCCGGTCGACGACGGTGAGGGTGCCGTGGTCGTTGACCAGCAGATAGGCGTGGGCGCCGACGCCGTTCCGGTCGATGGTGGCGTAATCGTCGACGACCAGGGCGATGTGGCCGTGGCCCAGCGCCAGGAGCTGCCGGGCGATGTCGGCGTGGTCGGCGAACGGTCGTAACCAGGCGCCGGCGGCGTGCTCGAGTTGTTCGCGGGTGATTCCGGCGAGATAGGCCTGGGCGATGATCCGGCGGACGATGGGACTGTTTGTGCGCCTGAGGAGTTCGTCGATGGTGCGGGGACCGCAGTCGTAGCGCTGCGAGGCGTTCGCCTGGTCGTGGGACGGTTCGGCCGTGAGGTGCGATGTGTCGTCCGTCCGGGGTGACGATGGCGCGCTGCCGTCGGACAGGGCGACGGCGGTTCCGTCCGGGCGGGTGAGGGTGACGGCGAGAACCGGTGTGCCGCTCCGCGGTTGGATGCTCGGCAGGGGGAAGTCGGCGCGACCCGCGGGGGCGGTCCGAATCTCGTTCCCGGCGGGCTGGGTCCGTCGTGGCTGTTCCAGGTCGTCGAGCTCCGAATCCGACCGTGGGCGTTTGCGCGAATCGTAGCGGGGCGCCGCGGTTTCCGGTGCACTGCCGTCGGCGATCCGGATGGCCATGGCGGTCGTCCGGCCGCGGGCCAGGAGTCCCTGCGGAACGAACGGGGAACCGGCGGTACCGGATTCGGGTTCGGGGACATCGTCGCCTGCCTCCGAGTCGGGGTGGTCGTCGTCCGGCCAGTCGTTCCAGTCGTCGTCGCTGTCGTACGGGTCGCGTTCAGCCGAGGCCAGGACGTCGTCGGGGAGTGTCGTATGCGTGGTCGATCTCGAGTCGAGTGTGTCCAGAATCGACGGCAGGTTCTGGGCGAAGGCCGAATGCAGTTCGCCATTCGCCGCCATGGCCAGGAGATCCGCGCGGGTCACCCAGCGTGCCTCCTGCGTCTCGTCCCCGTCCAGGACCGGATCGAATCGGGCGGGGGCGTCGGCGGTCAGATTGGTGTACCTCCAGCCCCGGGGTCCCTCCACGACGTGGGTGCCGGCCAGGACGAGGCTGCCGAGGTAGTCCTGTGCCGCCCCCAGTTCCTCGATGGTCTCCCGTGTTGCGCCCTGTGCCGGTGTTTCGTTCGAGTGCAGTGCCCCGCCGGGTAGTTGCCAGTTTCCCTGGGAGTAGCCGGGTGCGGACTTGGCGATCAGGAAATGCTCGTCCCCGTGCTCGTCGATATTTCTGATGAGTACGCCGGCCGCGCCGTAGCGGCCCCAGAAGCCGCGGGCGAGGAAACCGTCGCCGGACACGCCGGGGTGCTGCGCGAGCGTGAACGGGCGGGAGGCGTCGTCCTGGCCGGAGTCGGACGCGAGGCGGACGGGCGACGCCGATTCCGTGACAGCGGTGGCGGGATGCTCCGAGCCGCCGGTCTCGTCGCGGACCGGGTCGGGTGCGGCCGATCTCGGCCGCGAGCCGCCGCTGGGCGCGTTGCCGGTCGTCGAGGGGGCGGGCGGTTGCGTGCCACGGTGCGCGCCGAGCGTGGGGGTCGCCGCGGTGGCGGTGGGTTCCGGTCCGAACAGGCCGTGTGCGCCCGGGCCGCTCATCCCGACGGTCGTGAATTTCGACAGGTGGGCGAGGTCGACCGCGACGATGCCGCCGCGCGACGGAACGGGGGCCCACAGGTCGAGGGGCTCCGCGAGCCGAGTCGGTTCTCCGCCCGGCCGCTGGCCGTAGGAGACGTAGGAGTCGCCCTCCTTGACCGTCTTGTACTCGGCACCGTCCGGCGTTATCTGCATCCTGGTGCCGTCCGGGTACGCCCGGTACTCCATGCCCTCCGAGTCCCAGAAGTACCGTATTCCCTTGGGGGACAGGCCATACACGGGGCGACGGCCCCGCGTGCCGGGCGGCTTCGGATCTCTGCGGTACTGCGTGCCGTGCTCGTCGGTGTGGTATGTGGCGCCGTCCTCGGCCACGAGATATTTGCCCGTCCGGTCGGGGACGAGCCTGCCCGCGGGCGGCATCAGCCGGTATTCGACGCCGTCGCCCGGTTCGGGGTATTCCTCGTGGGTGTCCCACGGGTTTTCCAGCAGCAGCCGCTCCGGCGCGCCCGTCTCGGCGTTGTACTCGACCCCGAGGACGGCATAGGAGTGGTTGTCGATCAACCCCGGCACGCTGTTCACGTCCGGGAGGCGGGCGCTCACGAGCAGTACGGTGGTGTCCCGCCGCAGGGCGTAGTCGATCTGCTTCGCGAACGTCCGGGCCGCGATCCGATACCGATCGGGCAGCAGGCGATCCTCGGCGGGCCCGCGGTGTACTTCGTCGTAATAGTCTGCGAGAGCCTTCTTCTCGTCCGGCCATTCCCCCGGATACCGGTCGTTCAGGTAGTCGCGGAAAGCCCGGGGCAGGTTCTGCTGCTCGTCGGCGAGGAACGTGCGCCACTCGGCGTCCCTGGTGGCCGTGTCGTTCCCGTGGAGGGTGATGAGTCGCTGCCACGTCGGTGTGTACCGCTGCCTGAGCGTGTCCTCCCAGTGGGTCAGTGTGTCGGCGAAGCGATGCGAGAACGCAACATCCGCCCGGCGGCCGTCGGGCAGCGCGGTACTCACCAGGGCGTGCAGGGTGTCCGCGTCGAACCGGAGCGGGTTCAGCGGATCCGCGGAGTCGACACTGCGGACGGGTTGTTGTATCGAATCCGGGGCGGCCTGGTGGAAGCCCTTGCCGAGGAGCCCGGCCGTCTTGCCGGCGTCGTCTCCGCCGGTGATGCCGCGGTAGCCGTTCGCACCGCCGAACCGGACGGTGTATGCCTTGTCCAGCATGGCGGCCCAGAGGGGCTCTCCGGGGGAGTGGCCGATGAAATAGCCCTGCTCGGTGCCCGGTGCGACGTGGATGCTCTTCTCGACGCGGGTCCATTCGGGCACGCCGGCGATGGTGAAGCGGACACTGACGGTGCCGTCGCCGTGATCATGCATTGCCTCGACGATCGAGTCCGGATCGTTCTCGGCGCGATGCTTCATCGCGGAGACCAGGGCGCAGCTGTCCGATGCGCCCTGACGAGCCTCCTGCGGTCTGGGCCGCGGCATGCCCTGTTTGTCCAGCCCGAACAGCGGCGTGTCGTGCAGGGTGACGAGCGGCGGCAGCTCCGGCACGATGTCATGAGGGGCGTTGACCTCGAGCCATTCCGGCCTGTTGGTGAGTTTGATCCACCGCCGCGGCGAGTCACCCTCGCGCATGACGAACTCGGTTCCGTGCGGTACCTGGAACAGGCCCTCCTGGCCCGCGTCGTCGCGGGCGGCGAATCGGACCGCGCCGCCCCGGACGTTCCAGCGCAGCGTGCCGGGGCCGCCGTCGGTGCCCGGCCGGTACTTGAAGCCTCTCGTCAGCGCGACGGGGAGCGTGGCGGTGGTGCCGTCCGGATGCTCGATCACGTAGTGCCGCGGGGTGGTGGTCCCCGCGTCCGACGCGTCGACGCGTGTCGCCGTCACGCTCCCCGAGGCGGGCAGGCGGTGCACCGTGCCCGAGCCGTCGACCATGATCAGGCCGTCGCCGCCGGTCATCGTGATCGGGACGCCCGGCGTCGGCAGCAGCCTCTTCTTGTCCTCGGGGCTGAGGTTCTCCAGCCGCTCCTGGTCGGACAGGACCGGGCGCGCGAGGTCTGGGTGGTCGTAGCGGGTCCGGGTGAGATCCGGGTGGCCGGGGTCGCTGGGGAGTTCCCACTCCAGTTTTCGCAGGAGATCGGCGCCGAAGTAAGAGTCGCCGTCGACGGGTTCGTGCGCCGAGGTGCCGCCGGTATCGGCCTGCGTGGAGTGGGTGGCGGGCGGTTCGGCCTGGATGAATTGCCGGGCCTGCGATTCCGCGGGGTCCGGATCGCCGAGGGCGAAGCGCACACCGGTGCCACGAATATTGATCGAGCTGAACTTGTTCAGATGCTCGATATCGACATCCAGTTCGGCGCCGTCGCCATAGGTGATGCCGTCGATCGGGTCCAGCACTCTCGAGTTTTCTCGATACGTGTTTTCGAGTTGCAGCATGATGCTGCCGTCGAGCTCGGATCGTACGCCGCGCACCGAATATCCGTGGCCCCCCACGATTCCCGGGTATTTGGTCTGATTGTCCCAGGAGTTCCCGGAATCGGGTGTGCTCAGGGTGATCGTGTCACCGCGTCCGAGGGTGAACCGGAGGAAGTCGGCGATATGGCGCACGGTGACGTCGCTCGTCAGCGGTTCCTCGGTGTCGTAGACTTCGTACAGGTGGTTGCGCAGGGCGGCGATTTCGTCCGACCAGTGGTTCAGCTCCGCATCGTCCAGGTGGTACTCCAGGAATTCCTGAAAGCTGTCGGAGTGGAGTTCCGTATCTCCGTAGTGCCATTCATCGTGCCATTCGTCCTGCAGTCCGGCGAGCCGTTTCGCGAATGTGAAGGTGTCCGGCGTCGTATTCCCGTCCAGTTGCTCGGAGATCAGCTCGTGCAGCGTATCGATATCGAACCGCATCGGATGCAGGAATGTCATGATTTCAACGCTGCGCGTGGGCTGGTGTATGGAGTCGAAGCTTCCCGCCTCGTACGGCGGCAACAGTTCCGTCATGATGATCGACGGGTTACCGCTCACGATATTCTGGAAGTCACCGCCCTTCCACGACGCATACGCCTTCTCGATGAGCGCCGGCCACAGCGCATGCTGATCGTCGTGTACCGCATAGATCATCGCGCCGTTGTCGTCGGCATGGAATTCCGGGGTAACTCGCACCCATGTCGGAATGCCGCCCGGTGCGAAGAATCGCACGGCGAAAGTTCCGTCCGGATATTCCTTGATCATGCTCCGGATGGCCTCGGGATTCCGGCTAGCGATATTCTTCAGCGGCGCTACCAGGTAGCAGTCTCCGATGCTGCCCTGCGCCGCATCCCGCGCCACCGGCCCGCCGTCGCGGTACAGGGCGGCGGTCGAGGTCTGTATCGTCCGCCCCGGTTCTCGCAGCGGTCGCGGCATGGGGCGTACCGGTACCGAATCGGGATCGATGGGCGCGTCGAACGGCCGGGCCGAAATCGTTGCTGCTGGACCGGTCTCGAATCGCACAATCGAATAGGCCTTGTGCAGCAGTGCCGGCCAGAGCGGCTTGCCGTTCGAGGGGAAGTGCAGCGGGCTGCGGTCGGTCCGTACCCAGCGCGGCATGCCGTCGACGAAGAATCGGATCCCGACGGTGCCGTCGGGGTAGGCGTGGAACATGTCCGCCAGCGCCTGCGGGTCCTGCTCGGCGATGTCACCGAGATTGCGCAGCAGCCCGGGGCGATCCGGCCAGATATTGCCGTGCACATCGGCCCGGCGTGGGGTCGGCCGCGAGTCCGTCTCTGTGAACAGCGGATCCGCGGATATCGGCACTGCCGATTCCGAGGGGCCGTCCATGCCCAGCGCGTGCACGGCGTCCGGTGGAAGCACGACGAGTGAGCCCTGATGCTCGACCTTCAGCCCGCCCGCGGCCGGCCTGCTCGGTACGAGGGTGCCGGGTCCCCACCCCACGACCGATCCCTGGCCGGTCGTGAACAGCAGCCGCCCGGTTCCCCCGTGCTGCGGGCTCTGTTTCGGCGTGCCCGCCCATCCGCCGTCGGGATGCGCGGACCAATCGAACATCTCGCGCAGCCCGGCGGCCATCGTAAATACCTCGGCGGGGTTCGAATCCAGCCAGATCGGAATGTCAGAATCGCCGGACAGGGGCGATCCACCCGTTCGCACCCTCGCCGTGGGCCCTATCACCACTGCCCGGCCATCCGCGGCGATCACCACGGTGTGCTGTGCCGTCCCGATCGTGCTGAGCCCATGGACCGCAGGGTTGTCCGGGACCGCCGAGGAGAACCACCTGCGCCCGCTGTACGGATCCTGCTGCGCATCCCGGGGCCCGGGCTCGTCCTGGAACAGCCAGTGCAACTCGTTGTCGGTGTACTCGGAGCCGGTGAAGTATCCGGGACCTGGGCCGTGGTCTTCGGTGGGGCCGAAGTCGGAGTCGACGTCCATGGGCTCGAATGCCGGTACTGTGCGAGGGGATTCCTCGTCGCTCTCGGAGACGGTGTCGTCCTCGAGCGGCAGGTTCAGGTGCACCTCATCGGGATCAATATCTCTGAGGATGAACTGGTTCTGCACCTCGTTATAGAAGTCGTCGAATGTGCCGTGACGGTGCATGTTGAGCGCCGTGGCGATCGCGGAGGCCCGAGAGGAGCCGAAGCTACCTTCCAGTGCTTCGGCGGCGAAGCCGACACCGGCCAGCTCCTGTTCGGACCCCGTCGGCGCGTCCCACAGGAACATATCGAGGTGACCGGCCTGGAATTCCCGCAACCAGGCGAGCACCCGATACACCGCGTCCATATCGCTGACGTAGGCCACGACGTTGTCCACCCGCCGCTCCCCCGGGCCGAACGCCTTCACCTCGCCGACCCCCGGGAACCGGTCGGGGTCGTCGAGAACCTCGCGTACGAGGTGGGCGAGCACCCGGGACCGCGCGTTGCCGGCCGCATTCACGTAAATCTTGAATCTGCCGTCCTCGGGGCGGGCATTCTCCCGAGCGAAATGTACGACCGGGATGTCTTCGGGCGCCCAGTTGCCGGCGTTGTCCGGCGTGAGAACCCCGATCTCCTCCATGTCGGCCTGCCGCGCGGAGCCGGGGGCACGGTGCGCGAGGATCTGCACCACCTCATCCCTGAAGGTGCGAGCGTCGGGCCGCTCACCCGCTCCCCGGTCCAGGTATGCGTTGTAGATGTGATTCACGTTCGGGAACGACTCGCGGCGGTCCCAGATGCCGTGCACGAAGGCATCCATGTTCTCCCGCGCCACCGTCGGGGGCGACATCCCGTTCTCCAGATAGGAGTGTGTCCGCAACGTCTGCAGGTCATCGAACGACAGGTCCGGCCACTCCGGCTGTAGCGCGTGATACAGCTGTTCCAGTCTGAGCGGCTGGTCGAAAATGTCCTCGAATTCCTCGACAGCGCGCGACACCACCGAATCCGTTCGGTCCGCCGCGGGAGGTGCGGGCGGCCGCGCGGGCGCAAACACCGCGCGGTCATATTCCTCCAGTGGCTCGTGCGATGTTGCCGGATTCGTCTCGGTGTTCGTCGGGTGCCCGAGGGGGGACTGTTCCGGGTGGTGGCCGTCGGCGTCGTGTGCCTGCGGCGCCCCGGATGGATCCGTGATGACGAAGGTGGGGATGTCCGGCTCTACGTTCCTTGTAGGGGTCGAGCCGATGCGTGCGGTGCCGATGAGCTGGGTGCCGACGGTGTCGTAGCCGGGGACGATTTCGGCCTGGCCCTGCGGGTTGTACATGGCGGCGGTGATGCCGGCGAGGTTATGGGGGGTGTGGGATTCGCGGGGGTATTCCCGGTCGCTCGAGGGATCCCAGACCGAAATGTCTTCGCCGTTGGTATTTTTCAGATAGAGGGCGTGTGCGCCGATGCCGTGCCGGTTGGTCGCGCCCGTGTACTTCTCGACGACCACGGCCTTCGCTCCGGCGCCGAGCCGACGGAGTTGCTGGGCGATGGCTGCGTGGTCGGGGAAGGTCTGCAGCGTTCCCGCCGAGCGCGTCTGGAAGTCCACGGCGTCCATGCCGTGCAGGCCGACCGGCTCCGTGGGCGGGGCGATGTCGTGGTTGTCGGGGGACTCGTCGGCGAGGCGTTGCAGGACCTGCTGGGCGCAGTCGTTGCGGGCCTGCTCGACGATGACGGGGTGGGTGTTGCCGATTGCAGCGCCGAAGAGTGTGTCCAGGTCCACGGGTGTGTGGCCGGTATGCGGCGGGGTGGCCTCGGATGTCTGGCTGCCGTCGGTTCTGGGAGGAGGCGTGGCGGGCTGGTGGGCGGCGGACTCGTGCGCCGGTGGGGCGTTGGCGGCGTAGTCGTGTGCCCGGCGGGAGTTGACGAGTTGCTGTTCGACGGCGGCCTTCTGCCAAGGGGTGGCGTACTTGCGGAGGTCGCCCACGGCGTGGTCGAGGTCGTTCCGAGTGTGTTCGAGGGTGGCCTCGCTGTCGGCGGTCGGTTCGGTCTCGTGCGCCTCGGTGGCCCGCGTGTGGGCGGTCGCGGCGTCTTGGTAGCGGGTGACCAGGACCTTGACGCGGGGAGTCGGGGCGCTCGATCGGTAGTCCTCGGGGGAGATGTAGTGCACGGCCTCGCCGGGGGTGCCGCCGTTTTCCCGGCCGCGCGCGAGGTCGCCGCTGCGGGCGGCGCGGGTCTCGACCTGATGGTTCACGCGGGCCGAATAGGCCGGGCCGCCACTGATTTTCACCTTCAGGCCGCCCGTGACCTTCACGTTGCCGTCCTCGTCGACGACTTCCTTGAAGGCCTCCTTGACCGGGGTGATGTCCACGCCGCGGCTCATCACCTTGTTCCCGAGGGTGATCTTCCCCAGCTGGCCGCCCGCGGCGATGATCTCCTGGAGCCGGTCGTAGGCGGCGCGTTTGCTGCCGAACGAGTCCATCCACGCGGCGTCGATCGCCTCGAAGTGGACATCGACCCCGCGGGCGGCGGCCTCGTCCTTCAACGCGGACGCGAGGCGGGCGACATCGGCGTTATCCATGGCCACCCCCAGCTGTGGCAGACCCTTCTGCTCGAGTTCGCCGGTGTCCTCGTTCCTCACGAACGCGGTATCCAGGATGTCCCTGGCCATCTGGGTGAATTTGCTGGATTTATCGGCGAAGTGCTGGTCCGGGCGCCGATCCAGTTGTGAGGTGAAGAACCGCTCCACCCGCGCGATGGGGCCGGTGCCGTATTCGTCGTGCATGACGTCCTCGACGCCGCGCGGAGTCTCCTCGGTGGGAGTGAGCAGGGTGCCCGAGGTGCCGCGGATCTCGAAGTGCCCGCCGGAGAACAACTGTTTACCGGTGATGCTGATCGAGTATTCCGGGTCGGCGGTGATGTTGCTGCCGTCGCCGGAGCCGTGTTTGACCTCCAGGTATTTGGCGAACCCGTTCCAGCGGCTGGAGGATTGTTTCTCCGGGTCGTCCATGAGCTGGTCGTTGGTGGCCGAGGAGATGATTTTGATTTTCCCCTCGTCATTGACGTGATAGTCGGTGTCCTGGCTGGGTCCCCACTCGGCCTGGGCGGCGTGCGCGTATTCCTCGACCTCGTGGTCGGTGAGCGGGCGCCCGAGCAGGGTTTCGAGTTTGCCGCGCCCGGCATCGGTCAGGCGGGAGTTGAACATTCCGGGGATGTCGGGGTTCTTCCCGAAATCGGCCGCCTCCAGCGCCCCTTCGTCCTTGGCGCGCTGGAAGTTTCCCCAGAGGTCCTTGGTGTTCGCCACGAATTCCGGGCTCGCGGCGTCGGCCTTGCCGGGGGAGAGCACGTAGTGGGTCTGCTCGTCGATCAGCTGGGCGTCGATCTCGTCGACGGTCAGTTTCCCGCCCGGGAACGGTTCGTAGCGGTCCTTCAGGCCGCGGGCCTGCGCGGCGTCGTCGAGAAGGGTCTTGTAGGCGGGGAAGTCCCGGGCGGACTCGAGGCTCGTCTGCAGGGACTTCAGGTCGTCGCCGGCCAGCCCGGCGTCCTTCAGCTTGTCGATCATGGCCTGGGCTTCCTTGACCGCGCGGAATCCGTAGTCCTGGGCGGTGCCCACCACGATCAGGGATTCTCCGTCGGTGCGGTGCGGGAACGGCTCATCCGAATCCAGGTGGTAGACCTTCAGATTCAGGGTGCGCTCGCCGACCAGCTTCAGGAACTCGTGCTGCATGTGATCCACCAGCGGATCACTGGAGGTCATCACGTGCGCCAGGCCGTCGTCCAGGGCGATGCGCACCGAGCGCAGGATGACCAGCATCTCCTTGCCCTCGCCGGTATCGACCTCGACCGGGGCGTGCTCCATCAACAGGTCCGCCATGTCCTGGGTGAACCGCTTCACCTTCCCGGACACTCGGCGTGACAGCTCGTTGAGCGCGGCGTTCTTCTCGTTGTCCGTCCCGTGCTTGATCGTGTGTTCCAGCTCGGTGTCGGTGAGCTTGGTCAACGGCCCCGACTTGTCCGACGGCTTACCCGATCCGGCCCGCAGCTCGTAATACTCCTGCCGCGCATCCGCCGCCGCGCGGGCGGCCTGGACCCGTTCCTGCGCGACCGCCTTGAAGGTCTCCGCCCGGTCCAGCTCCCCGCGCTGGTATGCCTCCCACCGCTCGCCGCCCGCCGAGCGCGACGCGGTCAGCAGCTTGGTCAGGGCGTCGTCGACGGTCTTCGTATGCTCGGCGACCGCCTGATCGTGTGCGTCCTGCGCGGCGGGCACGTCGTGGTCGCGGGCCTCGTGCAACGCCCGCTCGGCGGACTCGACGCGTTGCCGGGAGGAGGTGATCCGGTCGGTCTGTGCCTGACGCTCTTGCGCGGCACGGGTTTCCGCCTCCACGACCCGCCTGCGCGTCCGTTTGAGCCCTTCCTCACGAGCCTGCGCGACCTCGTGCTCATGCGCGGTCGCCGCCGGGACGTCGCGTGGCGCGGTGACATCGTGTTTGCCGGATTCGGGCCGGGTGGTGCGGGATTCGATACCCGCCTGCGGCTTGTCCGAGGCCGATGCCCGCGCCGCCGGAGTATCGGCCGGTTCGCGGTCGCCGGGTGCGCGCCGGTCCGCGGTGATCCGGGATGCGGGATCACCGGATTTGCCTGTGCCCGCGTCGATTCGGGCGTCACCGCGACGCACCTCGCCGGTCGGCTTTCCGTCGGCGCCCAGCGGTGTGGAGGGGTCGTAAATTTGATCGCTTCCGGTGCGGCGCAACGGATTACTGCCCTCGGTGCCGAGCGGGCGGGGACCGGGAGCGTCCACGGAATCGGGGTCGCGGCCCATCGGGGTCGTCTTGCTCTCGGGGGTAACCGAGAGGGACGGGTCGCGCCCCTGGATATTTTCGGTCTCGGCGACCGGGCGCAACGGGCTGCCTCCGGCGGTATCGGTCCCGGAGGTGCCCAGGTCCTTATCGCCGTACTCGCTGCCGGTGTCGCTGTATTCGGTATCGCTGTACTGGCTGCGGGCGTCGTCGTTGTCCCAGATGCCGTGGGTGTCCGAGATGCTGTCGCTGTCACTGTCGCTGCGGTAGTCGCCGACCGGGGAGTCCGGGCGGGACGGGATGTCGCGGGTCGTCGTGGGAAGCGGGCTACTGCCGGTGGCGGGGGCGGTGTGATCGGTGTCGGTGCGCAGCGGGTCGAGGTGGCCGGTGGATCCGTCCGCGACGGTCGAGGTCGCCGAGTAGCGGCGCGGTGGCTGGACCGGCCTGGTCGTCGCGGGTTCGGCGTGGGACGACAGTGTTTGCGCGGCTGCGGGTTTCGAGGATTCACGGGCCGTGCCGGAGGTGCGCTCGGGCGCGGTCCGGCCGGTGTGCTGCGCGACCGGATTGCGTTCGAGGGAGGTCCGGCCGTCCCCGCCCGCCGAGGCGGACCGTGCGGCCCTGTTCCCGTTCGTGGCGGTGCGCTGCTCACTCGGCGTGGGCTTCGGCCGCGCGGTCGAGGACCCGGTGCTCGTGCGGGGTGTGCCGTTGCCGGTCGAGGGGGCGTGGCGGGTGCTGCCGTTGCGGGAGCCGGAGGAGCCCGCGGCCACGTTGCGGGTGGATCCGATGTTCCCGACGGATGTCGGGGTGGTTCGCCGCGCTCCCGGATTCGATCCCGCGCCGGTATCGCCCCGCGAGGTTGCCGTGGTCGAGGCGCCGATGACCGGCTCGTTGCCGCCGGCCGATTCGTCGAGGCGGGCGTTCGTGACCTCGAGGGGCTCGCCCGCGAGGCGTTCGGCTCGCACGTTCGCGTTCGTGGCGCTCGGTGTGTCCGGGGTGTAGCGGGAGCCGGGGTCGGTCTTACCCGTCTTGTCCGTGGAACCGTCGCCGTAGGCGGGTGGGCGTTCGTCGGTGTAGGCGGGGAGTTGTTCGCCGTGTTCGTCCAGTCCGTGCAGGCCGAAGTTGCCCTGGACATGACCCAGCACCCCGTGCACGCCACCGACTAGACCACCACCGACCCCACCCAGCAGCGAGACCGGATCGAATTCCCACTGCCCGGTGAGGATTCCGTTGGTCAGGCTCCCGGCCCCGGCACCCACCATCCCCGCCGGGATACCCGAACCGACCGCGACCAGACCCGCCTTCCACCAGGTCATCCCCTTATCGCCCGCGACCAGCTTGCCCAGATACTGCCCGCCCAAATGCCCGACCGGGGTCGCGACCCCCGCCGACACCGCGCCGACCGCGCCGGAGACCAGCATCTGCTTGAGGTTGAACGAATGCTCGTGCCCCTGCGCCAGTTCGATGCCCTGGGCCAGCGCATCCGAGGCCATCCCGATGCCGCCCTGCTTGAGCGCCTCGATCGCGGCCAGCTTCCACAACGGCTTCTCGGCCACCTTCGCCGCTTGCGCGGCCAGCTTCTCGGCCAGCGTGCGCGCGATGATCCGCATGAGGCCCGCACCCTCGGCCTCGATCACCCCCACCGCCCACGTCCCCCACAGCGTGGCCAGCGCGTACGCGATCTCCGCGGCCATGATCGCGAGCATGATGATGATCTGCAGCTTGGCGTACTCGGTCTGGGTGCCGCAGTCGTAGACCGATTCCTCGATCTGCTGCAGGCCCTTGACCATGTTCTCGATCGAGTTGTCCCCGGTAAAGAACCCGTCGAACTGGGTCTTCATCTGATCCGCGCCGCCACCGGAATAATTCGCCAGCGCGGCATCGCACGCGGCATGCAACTGCGGGATGATGTTCTCGAGATCGGTCGCCGCGACGCCCCACACCTTGCTCAGATCGAAGAGCTTGTCCTCATCACCCTTCGGCCACGACGAACCCGCCAGGTAGGACAACCACTGCAACCCTGGGGGGATCTCGAGACTCATCGATCGGTGCTTCTCAGCGCGGGATCCGTTGTGCCATCAGGATTCAGCGGTGAACGGAAAGCAACTGCGGAGACGAGACGGCGGTCGAGCGAAGAGTCCCGTCGATCGCCCGGCGCGACTCGGTGCGGCCGACGCCGGTTTCATCGTTGTTCACGTCGAGTTCTCCTGATGCTCAACACAATCTGGCTCGGCCACACCGCCACACCAACTCTATGGGAAACTTTACTCTGCTATACCCCTTGACATGCCCATCGGGCCGCGGCGGGACGGACATCGGCGGCCGGCCATCGACCGGCAACGTTTCCGGCGCAGCGGGTCTCGTGCGCTCCAACCGACCTGCCACAGTGTATTTCACACCCGATGTGTCACACGCCCGTTCGTGCGCGGGAGCGTGACTGTTATCGGCGTGGACAGTATTTTGTGATCGGAAACATGGGGCGCAACCAGGAGGCGGTATGCGATTGCATCTGCGGGGAGTGGTTCTTCCGGGCAACGACGTGCGCGATCTGTGGGTGCACGACGGCCTGATCTCCGTCGAGCCCGTTCGAGATGCCGAAACCCTGTGCGACACAGGCTGGATCGTGCCCGGCCTGGTCGATGCGCACTGTCACGTCGGCCTGCGTTACGGCGGCGGCGACGAGGACCGCGCGGGCGCGATCGCCCAGGCCGAGACCGAGCGCGACGCCGGCGCGCTGCTGCTGCGCGATGCGGGCTCGCCCATCGACACCCGCTTCATCGACGATCACGAAGATCTGCCGAGGATCATCCGCGCCGGTCGGCATATCGCCCGGCCCAAGCGCTACATCCGGGAACTGGGCATCGAACTCGACGACGAGCGCGACCTGCCGGAGATCGTCGCCGAACAGGCGCGCTTCGGCGACGGCTGGGTCAAGATCGTGGGCGACTGGATCGACCGCTCCGTCGGCGATCTGCGCCCGCTGTGGAGCGATGCGATCCTGAAGGAGGCGATCGACGCCGCCCACCGGGAGGGCGCCCAGGTTACCGCCCATGTCTTCGGCGAGGACGCGCTGCCCGGACTGATCGGCGCCGGCATCGACTGCCTCGAGCACGGCACCGGCCTGACCGACGACACCATCGAGATGATGGCCCGC
The DNA here is from genome assembly GCF_050434125.1 of Nocardia sp. GP40. Lineage (NCBI taxonomy): Bacteria > Bacillati > Actinomycetota > Actinomycetes > Mycobacteriales > Nocardiaceae > Nocardia > Nocardia sp. GP40. The sequence goes on from NZ_JBNPVW010000001.1 coordinate 316,855, forward strand.
CAGGGCACCGCCCTGGTGCCGACCCTGGTCAACATCGCGACCTTCCCCGAAATCGCCGACAGCGCAACCAAATTCCCCGTCTATGCCGCGCACATGCGCGACCTGCACCGCCGCGTGCGCGACACGGTCGCCAACGCCCATGCCGCGAGCGTGCCGATATATACGGGTACCGACGCGGGCGGCTCGATCAGGCACGGCCGCATCGCCGAGGAGATCGACGCGTTGGCCGGCGCGGGCCTGTCCCGGCACGAGGCGCTGGGTGCGTCGTCGTGGAATGCGCGCGAGTGGCTGGGGCGTCCGGGGATCGAACACGGGGCCTCGGCGGATTTCGTGGTGTATGAGGCGGACCCGAGGACCGGTCCGGAAGTGCTTTCCGCACCCGCCTACGTCGTGCTTCGAGGCCAGGTGTACCCCCGTCGCGATCCGGTCACCGGGCATCGGTGATGCCCGTGCTGCGTGCGAATTGAACCTGGTCGGCAGGGATCCGAATTACTGGAAATTCCAGAAACCGGCGGGTCCGCCGCGCCGCGCCGATGCTGATTTTCCACCGGCGACCTGCTGCGATGTGATCGGTACACTGTTGTGCGTACAGGTACTGCCTTGCCTTTCCGCCTGATTTCCGTTGGGAGACGACGATGACCGCCGAGGTTGCGACGATCCACCCGCTGGGGCCCACAACGCTGGACGAGTAGCTGACAATGGAGCACCCGTCCGATGGATCTCGACTCGAGCTCATCTGGGGGTACCTGCACGTGACGCCGCCGCCCACCAGCTTGTACCAGCACGTGCTGATCGAACTGATTGTTCTACTTCGGGACGCCCTCCGTGGTGCTGGTCGGACCGATTTGCGCGTTCTACCGGGGATAGGGATTCGGATCAGCACGCGGTTCCGAACCGGTGTGATTCCAGATATCGCCGTCATCGATACGGATATCGACCAGACCAGCTTCGGTGCAAATAGTCTTCAACTGGCCGTCGAGCTTTGGTCGCCGGGAAATACCCGTCAAGAGCGTGATGACAAGATTGCGGCGTATGCCAGTGCGGGCGTGCGCTACCTCTGGCTAGTGGAGTTTCCGAAGGGCAAGCCCATGAGGTTCTGGGGTTACCGACTGGGCGAGAGCAGTTATGAGCAGGTGGCCTACGCTGACGCCGGTGAGGTGGTGACGGCCCCGGGACCCGTCCCAGTAAAGGTTCCGACGGCGCAGCCGCGCTGATCAGGGCCTGATTTCCAGGTCACATCGCCCGTCTGGCACAATGAACAACCGTCCTCGTCGAGGACAAGTGCAGCCCGTCTCCGGTTACGTACCGCGCGGCGGTCACACACTCAACGCGAAACCGGGCCCGCAAGCCGTGCGGGTCGCTGAATTGCGCCGTGACCATTCGGTCGGCCCAGGCCGACCCATCCGAAAGGCAAGCCCATGGCTGTCAAGATCAAGCTCACGCGGCTCGGCAAGATCCGCAACCCCCAGTACCGCATCGTCGTCGCCGATGCGCGCACCCGCCGCGACGGCCGCGCCATCGAGAATGTCGGCAAGTACCACCCGAAGGAAGAGCCCTCGCTGATCGAGGTGGACTCCGAGCGCGTGCAGTACTGGCTGAGCGTCGGCGCGCAGCCCACCGAGCCCGTCCAGCGCCTGCTGGAGATCACCGGCGACTGGCAGAAGTTCAAGGGCCTGCCGGGCGCCGAGGGCACCCTCAAGACCAAGGCCGCCAAGCCGTCCAAGCTGGACCTGTTCAACGCCGCCCTGGCCGCGGCCGACAACGAGCCGGTCGCCGAGGCCGTGACCCCGAAGAAGAAGGCCGCCAAGAAGGAGGAGGCCGCCGAGGCCGCCACCGAGACCGAGGCTGCTGAATAATATGTCTGCCGTCGTCGCCGATGCTGTCGAACATCTGGTTCGCGGCATCGTTGCCAATCCCGACGACGTCCGCGTCGAGCTGATCACCAGCCGTCGCGGCCGCACCGTCGAGGTGCATGTGCACCCGGACGATCTGGGCAAGGTGATCGGGCGGGGCGGTCGTACCGCGACCGCGCTGCGCACCCTCGTGTCCGGGATCGGCGGCCGGGGCATTCGGGTCGACGTCGTCGACACCGATCAGTAGATGGAACTGGTTGTCGGGCGGGTCGCCAAGTCGCACGGAGTGCGCGGCGAACTCGTCGTGGAGATCCGCACCGACGAGCCCGAATTGCGCTTCGCCGAGGGGGTGGTCCTGCGGGGTCGCATGCCGCGCGCGAAGTCGGTTCAGGAATACACCGTCGAGTCGGTCCGGGAGCACTCGGGCCGGCTCCTCGTGCATCTGCGCGGTGTCGCCGGACGGTCCGCGGCGGATGCGTTGCGCGGCATGGTCTTTCTGGTCGACACCGACGATCTGCCGCCGTCGCAGGATCCCGACGAGTTCTACGACCATGAGCTCGAGGGACTCTCGGTGCAGCTGGCCGACGGCACCGTGGTTGGTACCGTCGCGGAGGTCTTGCATTCGGCTGCGGGAGAACTGCTTTCGGTGACCGCCGAGGATGCCGAGGGCAAGCAGCGGGAGATCCTGATTCCCTTCGTCAACGCGATCGTTCCCACCGTATCGATCGCCGAGGGCCTGATCGTCATCGATCCGCCCGAGGGCCTGCTGGACCCGGAAGGGTTGCCGGACAAGGAGTGAGCGATGAGCGACGGATTCGCCGAACCACGTGACGCGGCGTCGAGTCACGAGGCGGCGGGCGAGTCCGGGGCGGCATCCTCGACCGAATCCGCACCCGGGCCGCTGCGCCTGGACGTAATCACGATCTTCCCCGAGTACCTGGAGCCCCTGCGGACGGCCCTACTGGGCAAGGCCATCGACAAGGGCCTGGTCGAGGTGGAAGTCCACGATCTGCGTCGCTGGACCCACGACGTGCACAAGGCCGTGGATGATTCCCCCTACGGCGGCGGCCCGGGGATGGTCATGAAGCCCACCGTGTGGGGCGACGCGCTCGACGAGGTCTGTCCCGCTGACGCCCTCCTGGTGGTGCCCACCCCCGCCGGAGTCCCGTTCACGCAGGCCACCGCCCAGAGATGGTCCGGTGAGCGGCATCTCGTCTTCGCCTGCGGTCGTTACGAGGGCATCGATCAAAGAGTCTTCGATGATGCCTCGCGCCGGGTGCGGGTCGAGGAGGTCAGCATCGGCGACTACGTGCTGATCGGCGGCGAGGCCGCGGTACTGGTGATGGCCGAGGCGGTGGTCCGCCTGCGCCCGGGCGTCCTGGGCAATCGGCAGTCCCACGAACAGGATTCGTTCTCCGACGGGCTGCTCGAGGGGCCGAGCTATACCCGTCCGGTCAGCTGGCGCGGGCTGGACGTTCCGGAGATCCTGCTGTCGGGCAACCACGCCAAGATTGATGCCTGGCGTCGCGAACAGTCACTGGCCCGCACCCAGGAGCGCCGCCCCGACCTGCTCCCGCCCGAGTAGGTACCCACGCCCCGCCCTCGGATACAGCGGCGGTATTCCGGTGTGCCGCAATGCCGTCGTGTGATCCCGGTGGACTCTGTGCGCCGCGATATCCCGCGCGACGAATCAACCAGGCAGTCCCGGGGAACCCGGAACGACTGGCGGCGCTGCTGCGCGCGCAGGCGCACGGGGCGGCGGATCTGGCCGCGGCGGGGCATCTGGCCGCCGACGGAAAGGGGCGCGCCGACCCGGCCGACCTCGTCGACGACCTGCTGGGGTATCTGCCAGCCGCGATTCGGCGCGCGTAGTCGCGTCGGGCAATAGCGCTGGGGGAGCGTGGATTTCGCAACCGGAACGGCGTGCGATGGGCGGAAAGGGGTGCGGCCGCGCGGCGCGGCGGCGCGGCACCCTGGTTTGCTGTCGGAGGTCGACGGTAGTGTCTGCGGGCGTGACGACAGCCTCCGAACCCGTCAGCACCGAAACGGCCAGCGCCGAAACCGGCAGCGCCGTCGGCTCCGCGCCCGCGGCTCCGGCAGGAACAGCGACGGTCCACCTAGCCAGCGTCGGCCGCCGCCTAGCCACCGAGCTCAACGTGCGCGACGAACAGGTACGCGCCGCGGTCGAACTGCTCGACGGCGGGTCCACCGTTCCGTTCATCGCCCGGTACCGCAAGGAGGTCACCGGCGGCCTGGACGACGCACAGCTGCGCCAGCTGGAGGAGCGGCTGCACTACCTGCGCGAGCTAGACGAGCGCCGGGCCTCGATCCTGGAATCCGTTCGAGGCCAGGGCAAGCTGGACGCCGCGCTGGAGCAGCAGATCATGCTGGCCGAGACCAAGGCGCGCCTCGAGGACATCTACCTGCCCTACAAGCCGAAGCGGCGCACCAAGGCCCAGATCGCGCGCGAGGCCGGGCACGAGCCGGTCGCCGACGCGCTGATCGGCGATCCCACCACCGATCCGGCGCAGTACACCGCCGACCAGCTCGAGGGCGCCCGCGCGATCTTGGTGGAGCGCTTCGCCGAGGACGCCGATCTCGTGGGCGAGCTGCGTGAGCTGATGTGGAATCGCGGGCAGGTCAGCTCGCGGGTGCGCGCCGGCAAGGAAGAGGCCGGGGCGAAGTTCGCCGACTACTTCGAGTTCAGCGAGCCGTTCGACAAGCTGCCCTCGCACCGCATCCTGGCCCTGCTGCGCGGGGAGAAGGAGGAGGTGCTGACCCTGCACCTCGAGTCCGACGCGGAAGAACTCGCCGAGGGCGAGCGCACGATCTACGAGGGCCGGATCGCGCTGAAGTTCGGCATCGCCGATCAGGGCCGCGCCGCCGACACCTGGCTGCTGGACACCGTGCGCTGGGCGTGGCGGACCAAGCTGCAGGTCAGCCTCGGCATCGATATCCGGATGCGGCTGCGGCAGTCCGCCGAGAAGGACGCGGTCGACGTGTTCGCCACCAATCTGCGCGATCTGCTGCTGGCCGCGCCCGCGGGCACGCGCGCCACGATGGGCCTGGATCCCGGATACCGCACCGGGGTCAAGGTGGCGGTGGTGGACAGCACGGGCAAGGCCGTGGCCACCGAGGTCATCTACCCGCACAAGCCGCAGGGGCAGACCGAGAAGTCCCTGGCCGTGCTCGCCGCGCTGGTCGCCCGGTTCAACGTGGAGCTGATCGCCATCGGTAACGGCACCGCCTCGCGGGAGACCGACGCCCTGGCCACGGAGCTGATTTCCCGGATCCCGGAGAACAAGCCCACCAAGATCGTGGTGTCCGAGGCCGGGGCCTCGGTGTACTCCGCCTCCGCGTACGCCTCGCAGGAACTGCCCGACATGGACGTCTCGCTGCGGGGCGCCGTCTCCATCGCGCGCCGTCTGCAGGATCCGCTCGCCGAGCTGGTGAAGATCGACCCCAAGTCCATCGGCGTCGGCCAGTACCAGCACGACGTCTCGGAGACACTGCTGGCTCGGTCGCTGGGCGCGGTCGTCGAGGACGCGGTGAACGCGGTCGGCGTCGATGTCAACACCGCCTCGGTACCGCTGCTCTCGCGGGTGTCGGGCATCGCGACGTCGGTGGCGGAATCCATTGTGGCGCATCGCGATCAGAACGGTCCGTTCGGCAGTCGCAGCGCCCTGCTGAAGGTGCCGCGGCTGGGTCCCAAGGCCTTCGAGCAGTGTGCGGGCTTCCTGCGCATCCGCGGCGGGGACGACCCGCTGGACACCTCGGCGGTGCATCCGGAGTCCTATCCGGTGGTGCGCCGGATGCTCGAGTCCACCGGTCGCGGTGTGGCCGAACTCATCGGCAACACCGCGGTGCTGCGCTCGCTGCGCCCCGCGGATTTCACCGACGAGCGTTTCGGAGTCCCCACCGTCACCGACATCATTTCCGAGCTGGAGAAGCCGGGCCGCGACCCGCGCCCGGAGTTCAAGACCGCCGAGTTCGCCGCGGGCATCGAGAAGGTTGCCGACCTGCAGCCCGGCATGGTGCTCGAGGGCGTGGTCACCAATGTGGCCGCCTTCGGCGCCTTCGTCGACATCGGCGTCCATCAGGATGGGCTGGTGCACGTGTCGGCCATGTCGCACAACTTCGTCAAGGACCCGCGCGAGGTCGTCAAGTCCGGCGACGTGGTGAAGGTCAAGGTACTCGAGGTCGACGTGGCCCGGCAGCGCATCGGACTGTCGTTGCGGCTGGACGATGAGCCCGGCAAACCGGACAAGGGCGATTCGCGCCCGCGCCAGCAGGGCCAGCGCGGCGGCGGCAACCCGCGCCAGCAGGAGCAGGGCGGTCAGGGGCGCGGAGGCCAGGGCCGCGGCGGGCAGGGTGGCCGCGGCGGACAAGGCGGCCAGGGCCGCGGCGGGCAGGATCGTAACTCGCAGCGCCGCAATGCCCCCGAGCCCACCGGTTCGATGGCCGACGCGTTGCGCCGGGCCGGATTCGGGAAGTAGCCAGCCGGATTCGGTCGTAACGATGGAATCCGGGTGGCGGATCGTGAAATTCGCGCCGGATGAGGTTTGCGCGCTGACGTGCGGGGCCGGAGCGCTGTTCGGCGGCGCCCTGCTTCTGCTCGATGCCCGGGTGGCGGCGCAAGGTCGGCCGTAGTTCACCGGGCGGCACAGCTGGTTCCTGCACAATGTGGCTGTGGGATCCGACTCGCGAGGTGGCGCGAGCGGGGAGGCGAGGTGAAGATGGCTGACTTGCGACGGTGGCTGGAGGACACCGTGGTCGCGCACGGCCGGCTGCCGCTGCTGTGCTTCCTGCTCGGATTCATCGTCGGCTTCCTGCTGATCCGTCTGTCCGTGCGGCTGATCCGCAAGCAGGTGCGCTGGTGGCCCGGCAACGTGCGCGCGGGCGACGTGCACATCCACCACATGGTGTTCGGCGTGGTGCTGGTGCTGCTGTCGGGAATCGGACTGGTCACGATGTACAGCAGCGGCGTGGGCGCGGTGAGCGCGCTGTCGTCGGTGTTCGGCCTCGGTGCGGCCCTGGTGCTCGACGAGTTCGCGCTCATCTACTACCTGCGCGATGTCTACTGGGAGGAGCAGGGCCGCACCTCGGTGGACGCGGTATTCGTGGCGCTGGCGGTCACCGGTCTGCTGCTGCTCGGCTTTCATCCGCTCTGGCTGCTTGACATCGGCGGTATCCGGCACGATCACAGCCCTCTGGGCCGCACCTTCATCAGCGTGTTCGCGTTCGTGAATCTGGCCCTCGCGGCGATCGTCATCGCCAAGGGCAAGATCTGGACCGGGCTGTTCGGAATGTTCTTCCTGCCGCTGCTTTTCGTCGGTGCGCTGCGGCTGAGCCGGCCCGGGGCGCCGTGGGCACGCTGGCGATATGCCGGGCGACCCCGGCTGATGCAGCGGTCGATCCGGCGCGAACGCCGGTACCGCCGGCCGGTGATCCGGGCCAAGATCTTCGTGCAGGACCTGATCGCCGGTAAGCCGAATGTCGTCGAACACATGCGGTGGGCGGCGGAGGAGGAGCTGGCCCGTACGGTGGTGCCCGCGCCCCCGCACCCGCTCGGCCCCTTGCTTCCGCACATGGCCGCTCCGCGACGGCCCGGTCACGGACCCGATTAACGATCGGCCGAGCCGATCTGGCACAATACTCGGGTTGCCCTGGGCGAATTCTGCCCAGCGCACCGCCCATATCCGGAGCACGAACCGGTCGAGCGCAGACTGCGCGCCGCCAGGTTCCTCTGTTCGCGCGAACTCCAAAGGACGGAAATGAACACCCTCGACTTTGTCGATGAAAAGTCGCTGCGCAGCGACGTCCCGGACTTCCGGCCCGGTGACACCATCAACGTGCACGTGAAGGTTATCGAAGGTAACAAGGAGCGCATCCAGGTCTTCAAGGGCGCCGTGATCCGGCGTCAGGGTGGCGGCATCCGCGAGACCTTCACGGTTCGCAAGGTCTCCTTCGGCGTCGGTGTCGAGCGCACCTTCCCGGTGCACAGCCCCAACATCGATCACATCGATGTGGTGACCCGCGGTGATGTCCGCCGTGCCAAGCTGTACTACCTGCGTGATCTGCGCGGCAAGGCCGCCAAGATCAAGGAGAAGCGCTGAGCTTCGCGCTCCGCGTCGGTACGAACCCCCGGTCCATCGGCCCGGGGGTTTCGTGTATCCGTGGCCCGGTCAACGTTTGCCGGGTTGTCGGGATAACCTGTTCGGCGTGGCAGACGACATCGACTCGGTGAGGGTGGCCGGCTTGGACGAAGACAGTGTGGGTGATGCCGCGCCGCGTCGTCGGCGGTCCCGGGCGAAGAAGCAGAAGAAGCAGCGCCCGTTCTGGCAGGAGCTGCCGATCCTCATCGTGATCGCGGCGGTGATCGCGGCGCTGGTGGTGACGTTCATCGGTCGTCCGTACGTGATCCCCTCGCAGTCGATGGAGCCCACGTTGCACGGCTGCCCGGGCTGTACCGGGGACCGGATCTACGTGGAGAAGCTCAGCTACGATTTCGGCGATCCGAAGCCGGGTGACGTGGTGGTCTTCGTCGGTCCGACCGGTTCCTGGAACAGCGACTACCACTCGAACCGCTCCACCAATACGGTCGTGCGCGGCATCCAGAATTTCTTCTCCTTCTTCGGCCTGGTGCCGCCGGACGAGAACGACCTGGTCAAGCGCGTAATCGCGGTCGGTGGCCAAACGGTGCAGTGCTGCGATGCGCAGGGTCGCGTGGAGGTCGACGGCAAACCGCTGGACGAGCCGTACGCCCACTACCTCGATCCGTATCAGCCCGGCCTGCCGTTCGCGGTCAAGACCCCGATGGGCCTGTCGATCAATCCCGTCGGCCGCGAATTCGGCCCGATCAAGGTGCCCGACGGCAATCTGTGGGTGATGGGCGACAACCGCAACGAATCCGCCGATTCGCGCGCCCACGTCGACGACGAGCTGTCCGGGACCGTGCCGATCAAGGACGTGCGCGGCAAGGCGGTCTTCAAGATCTGGCCGCCGGGACGGATCGGGCCGGTGCGGGCCCAGGACCCCCAGAGGAACTGAGACCGCCGGGGCGCGAAGGATAATCGAACTGTGGCTGCAGTGGCGCGCAACGGGCATCGTCCCGGAGACTGGCCGCCGCGGGTGGTGATGCGCAGGGCGGCGGGCCTGCGCACTCTCGAGGCGGCACTGATTCGCAGTGGACTCGGGCCGGTGGCCGGCGTCGACGAGGCAGGGCGGGGCTGCTGTGCGGGCCCCCTCGTCGTGGCGGCCTGCCTGCTGGCACCCAAGGCCTACGACTCGCTGGCCGGGCTCGACGACTCCAAGAAGCTGTCCGAGACGACTCGTGAGCAGCTGTTTCCGATTATTCAGCGGCGCGCACTGGCCTATCGGGTGGTGGTGATCCCGGCCTGGGAGATCGACGCCATCGGCATTCACGTCGCCAATATCGAGGGCATGCGGCGGGCGGTCGCGGGCCTCGAACAGCGGCCCGGCTACGTGCTGACCGACGGATTCCGGGTGCCCGGGATCGTGGTGCCCTCGCTGCCGGTGATCGGCGGCGACGCGAGCGCGGCGTGCATCGCGGCGGCCAGCATCCTGGCCAAGGTCACCCGGGACCGGATGATGGTCGAACTCGATCAACGGCTGCCCGGCTACGGATTCGCCGCGCACAAGGGTTACAACACGCCCGAGCATCTTGCGGCGCTGAATCGTCTGGGGCCCAGCAGCGAGCATCGCCGGAGCTGGCGGAACGTGCGCTCGACCGACGGCGTGGAAGCCGGGGCGGCGGAACCGGAATCGCCCGGGGTGAGGCGGGTGGCCCCCGCTCGCGCGCATGCGAGATGATATCTGCACACGATCGGCGAGAGAGGGAGGACTTTCCACCAGATGAGCGAGCGCAGCGAGCGAAGCATAGGCACAGCGCTTTCAGCGCTCATGCCGGAGCCGAGCGCTAGCGAGGTGGAGGCATGAGTGCTGAGGACCTCGAGAAGTACGAAACCGAGATGGAACTCTCGTTGTATCGGGAGTACAAGGACATCGTCGGTCAGTTCTCGTACGTGGTGGAGACCGAACGCCGCTTCTACCTGGCCAATTCTGTCGAACTGCGGCCGCAGAACGCCGACGGTGAGGTCTACTTCGAAGTGCGCATGTCCGATGCCTGGGTGTGGGACATGTACCGTCCGGCGCGGTTCGTCAAACACGTTCGCGTCATCACCTTCAAGGACGTGAACATCGAGGAGCTGGAGAAGCCGGACCTCCGCCTGCCGGAGTAGACGTGGGCGGCGCTGCCGGCCGAGCCGGGGCGCCGCGCATCGTTCGACCGGGTGCGGCTCGACGGGCGATCCGCGTGTCGGCGCCGTGTTGTCCACAGCCGCAAGGCTTTCCACAGGCTTTCTGTTTCCGCAGGTCGCCCGCAGGGGACCGGTACAGGCCAACGCCAAGCTGGCCGGGTGGCACATAATCTGGCGCTCGGCGCACACGGGGAAGAGCTGGCCGCGGAGTTTCTGCAGTCGGCCGGCATGGAGATCGTCGAGCGAAACTGGCGTTGCCGCTACGGCGAGCTGGATCTGATTGTCCGGGATGCGGAGGTTACCGCCTTCGTCGAGGTGAAGACCCGCTCGGGACGCGGATTCGGCACCCCGGCCGAGGCGGTGACCTTCACCAAACAGCAGCGCATCCGCAGGCTGGCGCTGCTGTGGCTGCACGAGCAGGCCGGGCCGTGGCGGCACATCCGCTTCGATGTGGTGTCGGTGCTGCTCGCACCGGCCCGCGAGCCGGTCCTCGAGCACCTGAAGGCGGTGTTCTGATGGTGCTGGGCCGGGCCTTCTCGGTGGCGGTGACCGGAGTGGACGGGCAGCTGGTCGAGATCGAGGCGGATGTCGGACAGGGCCTGCCGTCGGTGCATCTGGTCGGCCTGCCCGACACCACCCTGCAGGAATCGCGGGATCGGGTGCGCGCCGCGGTGCAGAACTCCGGGGAGAAATGGCCCGACGGGCGAGTGATCCTGGCGTTGTCCCCGGCGACGCTGCCGAAGGTCGGCAGCGTCTATGACCTGGCGTTGGCCGCGGCGGTCCTGGACGCGGGCGACGCGATCCCCTCCGCGCGCCTGGAAGGCACGGTGCTGCTGGGCGAGCTGGCCCTCGACGGCCGGGTGCGGCAGGCACGCGGGGTGCTGCCCGCGGTGCTGGCCGCGCGCGGTGCGGGCCGGACGACGGCGGTGGTACCCGAATCCGCACTCGCGGAGGCCGGGCTGGTCGACGGAATCACGGTCCTCGGCGCGGCAACCCTGCGCGAGCTCATCGACTGGCTGCGCGGCGAGGGACAGCTGCGCAAACCCGATGGCGCTCTGCCCTCGTGCGCCCGTACCGGCGACGATCTCGACGAGGTGGTCGGGCAGGACGAGGCGCGATGGGCACTGGAGGTGGCCGCGGCCGGAGGCCACCATGTCCTGCTCACCGGTCCACCCGGGATCGGTAAAACAATGCTGGCGCAACGGCTTCCGGGGCTGCTGCCGCCACTGAGCGAGCGGGAGGCGCTGGAGGTCACCGCGATTCATTCGGTGGCAGGCACACTGCCCGGCGACCATCCGCTGATCACCATCCCGCCCTTCGTCGCCCCACATCATTCGACGTCGGTGACGGCGATGGTCGGCGGTGGGTCCGGCTCGGCCCGTCCGGGCGCGGTGAGCTGCGCGCACCGCGGGGTGCTGTTCCTCGACGAATGCGCCGAGATCGGCACGAAGGTGCTCGAGGCGTTGCGAACTCCGTTGGAGGAGGGTGAGATTCGCATTGCCCGCCGCGACGGCGTGGCCCGGTATCCGGCCCGCTTCCAACTGATCCTGGCCGCCAATCCCTGCCCGTGCGCCCCCGCTCGCGATGTCGACTGCATCTGCGCGCCGCTGGCCAGGCGGCGCTATCTCGGCAAATTGTCGGGGCCGCTGATGGATCGGATCGATATCTGGTGCCAGATGCACGGTCAGGCCGCCGGTGCGTTCGCCGCCGCGGCGGCCGAGAGCAGCGCGGTGGTCCGCGGGCGGGTCGAGTTGGCGCGCCGTGCGGCCGCGGAGCGCTGGCAGGAGTACGGCTGGCGAACCAACGCCGAGGTGCCCGGACATACTCTGCGCCAGCGCTTCCGGCTGCCGACCGAGGCGCTGGTGCCGGTGGAGAACGCCCTGCGGCTGGGCCGGATGTCGGCCCGAGGCGCGGATAGGGCCATCAGAGTTGCCTGGACTATTTGCGACTTGCGCGGGGGAGAGGTGCCGAACACGCAGGATGTCATGCAGGCGCTGAACTTCCGTCAGCGAGGTGCGGCATGAGTGCGTGCGGCGAGCCCGCCGATGGGCTGCGAGCGGTGCTGACGCCGGGAACGCGCAGTGGCCAGCTGTGTTTGCGCCGGAACGGGCGGTGGCGGGCTGTGATGTGCTGGGGGCGGATGGTGGTGAGGGGTGCTGACATCGGGAACGCGCAGTGGCGCAGTGTTTGCGCCGGGAATGGATGGTGGCGAGCTGTTTTGCGCCGGGAGCGGGCGGTGGGGAGCTGTGTTTGCGATCGAGTTGTCAGTGCAAGGTACAGGCGCGGCCCGCTGTTACCGGGCACAGGCGCGGACGAGCGACCGCGCGTCGGAGCGGATGAGCCGGTGGCACTTCGGAATACGACACGCGGCGTCCACGGAAGGCCGGCTGTCGCGATTGGGCGCATTACCGAATGGGAGGGCTGGCAATGTTTGAGGAAGCGGTGACCAGCTCCGCGGAGAGCACATCGGAGCATCCGGAGACGATCGCGGCGGCCCATCCCGCGGACGGTTATCGGGTGCCGACGGATACCGAGGGGTCCGCTGTCGGTTTGCGGGATTGCGCGGGTGCGGGTTTCGACGCCGCCGACGATTCCGTCGGCGTTGATGCCGCGACGGCCGGGGGTGCGGTTGCGGAGCTGCCGGTGACGGTGTTTCTCCCGTCCGTGGATGACGAGCGGCTGCTGGCGTGGGTGTACCTCTCGCGGGTGGTCCAGGGGCCGTGCGCGGCGCTGTCGGCACTGATCGAACAGATCGGAGTCGTCGAGGCGGCGCGGGCCGTGCGCGAGTGCGATCTGCCGGAGTCGTTGCGGGGGCCGACCGAGCGGCGTCGTGGGATCGACTGCGCCGAAAGAGATGTGAATGCCATGGCGCGACTGGGCGGGAGGGTGATCACCCCGGACGATCCGGAGTGGCCCGCGTGGCGTCTGCTCGGGTTGAGCCAGCTCGACCCGGGGCGCGACAAGGACGCGTCGACGCCGCTGGTGCTGTGGGCACGGGGACCGCTGTCGCTGCTGGGCTCCAGCGAGCAGGCCCTGGCGGTGGTGGGCTCGCGGTGCAGCACCGGCTACGGCGAGCTGGTGACCGGGCAGATCACCAGCGACCTCGCGGCGCGCGGGTGGACAATTGTCTCGGGCGCGGCCTTCGGGGTCGACGGAGCCGCTCATCGTGCGGCACTCGCCTCGGGGGCGCCGACGATCGCGGTGCTGGCGTGCGGGGTCGATCGGCCCTATCCGGCGGCACATGCGCAACTGCTGGCCGAGATCGCCGATGCCGGGCTCGTCCTGAGCGAATATCCGCCCGGCGTGGCCGCTCGCAAGGAGCACTTTCTGGCCCGGAATCGGCTCATCGCCGCACTCGCCGACGGTGTACTGGTTGTCGAGGCGGGGCTGCGTAGCGGCGCGCGTAACACCGTGAAATGGGCTCGCCGCCTGGGCCGCCCGGCGCTGGCCGTACCCGGACCGGTTACCTCGTCGACCTCGGTGGGGTGTCATCGCATGATTCGTGAGGGGGAAGCGTTACTGGTCAGCCGCGCCGAGGAGATCATCGACGAGGCCGGCCCGTTGCGCCTGTCACTGCCCGGCGACCCTCGCCCGAGTCCGGGCGACTCGCTGTCCGGCGTCGAGGCGTTGATCTACGCGGCACTTCCCGCAATTGGCTCGCGGCTGCCGATGGAGCTGGTGCAGCAGTGCGACCTGGAGCCGGCGAGCGTGCGTGCGGTGCTCGCGGCCCTGGAGCTAGCGGGCCTGGTCGGATCGGACCACTCCGGCTGGTTCAGGATCGCGTCGCGCGCAGGGCCGTAATGGCCTTCAGACGGTGAAAGCGGCCGATTCGGGGGTGACTCGGAGGCCCGGTGGTCGCGTCCCCTGCCAGAGGGCGAATTGCCGTCGCAGGTGACAGTGTCGGGGGCCAGCGCCCTGTCTCGAAAGCAGAAGGGTTCGAGGAATCGTGCGAAGGTCCGACTGAAAGTCGCTCGTATCCACGCCCGCATTGTCGACCGGCGTCGTGACCACCTGAACAAGCTCTCGACCCGATTGATCAACGAAAACCAAGTTGTGGCGATCGAGGACTTGAATGTGCGGAACATGGTCCGCAATCACAGTGTGGCGCGTGCGATCGATGCTGGAATACAAGGCGGACTGGTACGGGCGCACAGTGGTGGCGATCGACCGCGGTTCTCGCCTGCGGAGATGGTGTGAGACCGCCCCGCAACCGACGTGGGAAGGCAACCGGCCTGCCTGCCTGTACGGCGCGGGAACTTGCCGATTGCGGCCGGTGCGGTGACCGTGGAGGGTATGGACGCGTTGCCCGAGGATCTGGAGGCCCTGCTCGAGGAGTTCGGGCGGCATCTGCGGCTCGGGCGGAACAGGTCGGCGCACACCGCGCGGGCCTATGTGGCCGATGCGCGGTCGCTACTGGCACACTTGTGTTCTCGGGCAGCGGATTCCGGGGTGGGGGAGATCGATGTGGCGTTGCTTCGGTCCTGGTTGGCCGAGCAGTCCGGATCCGGGGCGGCGCGCACGACCATGGCGCGGCGGGCTTCGGCGGCGCGCACCTTTACCGCCTGGCTGACCCACGCCGGGCGGCTGGCCGTCGATCCCGGCCCGCGCCTGGGGTCGGCTCGGGCACACCGGGTACTGCCCGCGGTACTGGGGCGCGAGCAGGCCGCCGCGGCGATGGATGCGGCGCAGTCGGGTGCGGCGCAACAGGATCCGATGGCTCTGCGCGATCGGCTGATCGTGGAGCTGCTGTATGCCACCGGGATCCGGGTGAGCGAGCTGTGCGGGCTGGACATCGACGACATCGATTCGGAGCGCCGCCTGGTCCGGGTGCTCGGCAAGGGCAACAAGGAACGCGCCGTCCCGTTCGGGGGACCTGCCGATGAGGCGCTGCGGGACTGGCTGCGATCGGGCCGCCCGGACTTCGCGAATGCCGAATCGGGGCGGGCGCTGTTGCTCGGCCGCCGCGGTCGCCGGCTCGACCAGCGTCAGGCCAGAACCGTAGTGCACGAGGTAGTTTCGGCAATTCCCGGTGCGCCGGACATGGGTCCGCACGGGTTGCGCCACACTGCGGCGACACATCTGCTCGAGGGCGGGGCGGACCTGCGCATCGTGCAGGAACTGCTCGGTCACGCCAGCATGGCGACCACACAGCTCTACACCCACGTCTCCATCGAGCGCCTCAAGAAGGTCCACGACCAGGCTCATCCCCGAGCCTGAGCGGAATCCACGGCCGAATGCGAGCGGCCGGCAGGGTCCGTGATCGTGGATGCCAGTCCGTCGGCGCCGGAGACTGCACCCACTGCCGGGTTCCGAGTGCGATGTGAACTGCGCCGATCCGCACACTGGAAGTGCCTGGGCGGCTTTACATCTGCGCCGAGTGTCGGACCACCGGAGGCCAGGAATTCTCCGCTGAGACGTCTACCGGTCAGCTCGGCCGGATTGTATCGATGTATTTTCCGGCGATGTAGCGCTGCAGTAGCCGGGTGACCGGTCCGCCCAACCGGGCGTACCAGGCGCCTGGGCGAGAGAAGGCCGCGACCAGGCCGTAGACGGCATCTGTGGTCGCTTCGTACTCCACGGCGAACAGTTCCTCGCCGATCTCGGGGTGGCCGGGCAGCGTGCCGTAGGCGAAGCCGCGGCGATCCGGTTCATTCAGCACATAGACGACGCGGCAGGGTGCGGTGATCGCGATGGGGCCGATGCCCAGGCGGACGGTCAGAGCCGTGCCCGGGGCTGCGGCCGGTGCGCTCGCGGAGTCGAAAATGCCGGTCCCGCGCTGCATCCGGTACGCCAGGATCTGCTCGGCGGCCGAGTCGAACAGGGGCCGGCCCGTGCCGATCGGCCGCCGCAGCCGGAACTGGTGATAGCCGGGCGGGAATTCACCATTGGTGCAGCCGGTTTCGGAATAGGTGAAGGGCGGGACGTCGGGTTCGTGCGGCATGCGTCCATCCTGGCTCACGCCGCCGACGCAAGGTCACTGCTTCGGTCGTGGGCTCGCTCACGACCTCGACCGCAGGCGTAAGCGAGCCGGCCGACGGCCTTCTCGGGTGAGCCCACGCGAGGCCTCATCGTCGCGGGCCGGAAGTACCTGCGCACCGACCGCGGGTACTTCGGAAGTTGCCGAACTAGTCTTCGTAGACATATCGCGAGCTATCGGTGATACTTCGTGTTATCGTCTATTAGGTAACCCTAATATGGAGGTGTCCCTTGGCTCGTACCCGTTTGTCCTTTGTGGTCCGGCGCACCGAACGCCTGACCGACCATCTGATCCGGGTCCATCTGGGCGGCCCCGCGTTCGCGGCATTCCAGCCCAACGGCTTCACCGACGCCTATGTCAAGCTGCAATTTCCGGGGCAGGACGGCGAGACCACGCGCACGTACACGGTCCGCTCGATCGATCCCGAGCTGGAGCAGATCGCGATCGATTTCGTCTACCACGGCGAGGAGGGTGTTGCGGGCCCCTGGGCCGCCGCCGCGAGGCCGGGCGATCCGCTGGAGCTCGCGGGCCCCGGTGGCGCCTACGCCCCCAGCTCCGACGCCGATTGGCATCTGCTGGCCGGTGACGAATCGGCGCTGCCTGCCATCTCCGCCGCGTGTGCCGCACTGCCGGAACTGGCGGTGGGCCGGGTCTTCGTCGAGGTCGCCGGTCCCTCGGACGAATTGGACTTCGCCCGCCCCGCCGGCGTGGAGCTCACCTGGGTGCATCGCGGTGATCGCGAGCCCGGCTCGGCGCTGGCCGAGGCGGTGCGCGCCGAGCCGTGGCGCGAGGGGCAGGTCCACGTCTTCGTTCATGGCGAGGCGCATGCCGTCATGCACAACCTGCGCCCGTATATCCGCAAGGAGCGCAACGTCCCGGCGGATCGTGCCTCGATCTCGGGCTATTGGCGCCGCGGGCGCACCGAGGAGACCTTCCGGCAGTGGAAGCGCGAGCTTGCCGAAAGCGAGGGCCAATCGGTCGGCGCACGCCGGTAGCCGCAGGGAGAACGCGCGGGGTCCATCCGGGAATGATTGCAGCACAGAGGCTTTCGGCAATCGGTGTAGGGCGCCCGGGTTCGTCACCCGTCCGGCCGCACTGGTTTGAGTCGTAGCGGCGCGAAGTGGATGAGGCCGAGTGGATCGAGATACTCCCGCCCGCGCCGCAGCCCCCAGTGCAGACAGGCTGCGCTGCAGCCGGGATGTCCCGGTTCCAGCGCGCCGAGCACCTCGCCGCGAACCACCCTGTGCCCCACTGGAACCGACGCCCGCACGGGCTCATATGTGGTGCGCAGCCCGCCGGGGTGATCGATCGATACCACCGGTTTTCCGGCGACCTCACCCTCGAACGCCACCACGCCGTTCCCGGACGCCAGGACCGGCTGCCTCGCGACGCCGCCGAGATCGACTCCCCGATGCCCGGGCAGCCAATCGTGCAGGGGTATGTCGAACCGCCGCACAACCGGCGGCCGCGGCCGCAGTGGCCACCCGAAACCTCCAGGGTGCGGGCGGGCCGGTTCGTCGTATCGGCGCGTGACCGGCTGGCGCACGTCCGGCGGCCGGTGGAGGCCGCCCGTACTCGTATCGGCATGCGTCGCGGACAGGACCGGAATCAGCAGCCAGCCGAGGACGATTGCGGTGATCCGATGCAGTCGGCTCCGGCGAGTCTGCGCACGGTGGCGGCCGCGGCGGGGACCATGCCCGGGGGCATGCGAACGGTCCGGATTTCGCCCTGGGCCGTATGTGCCGGGGCGCGGATGGCGCGGCCCGCCGTCACGGCTGTTTTCTCCGGACTGCGATCGGTATCGGCTGCGGAGGGGGCCGCGTCCGCCGGTCCCGTGAGCGAGTGTGCGCTCGCGGTGGTCGAGACCACGGTCGGCAGGATGCGAGCAATCCCGAATCGGCCGCTGTCCCCGATCGGTATGCGTGCATCCGGGCAGACCGTGGTGTCTGTTGCCGATCGCACCGCGGTCGGCGGGGAGCGGATGGTGCCGGATAGGCCAGTTTCCGTGCTCGGTGTGGGTACGGACGCGCACCTCGTGCCGCCGGATGCGGCTACCAGAACCTGTGCGGTATCGATCGGGTACGGCGCAATGGTGACTGTGGTCGAATCCGACGAGGTCGAGCTCGTGGTAGCTGCGAGCGGGGCGTTGTTCACTCCTGAACGAGCTGTACGCCGGGCACGCGCGGTGGTGTCCGCGATCGGCCCGGTGGCGTCCTCGCCTCGTGCTGAGTGCGTTCATGTCCACACCGTGCATCGCGTATTCGTGTCGCGAAAGGCCTTCTTCGGCGAGTGTGGACAACTCCCCCGGATGTGAATAAATCGTGCTTCCCATCTCCTGGGGTTAACGGTCCCGCAGCACC
This sequence comes from Nocardia sp. GP40, assembly GCF_050434125.1. NCBI lineage: Bacteria > Bacillati > Actinomycetota > Actinomycetes > Mycobacteriales > Nocardiaceae > Nocardia > Nocardia sp. GP40. The sequence goes on from NZ_JBNPVW010000001.1 coordinate 335,324, forward strand.
CCGTTTAGGACTTCTGGCCGCGGGCTCGTAGACTGATCCCGCGGTTCGCTCATCGCGGACCGACTTCGCGCGTCCAGCGCAAGAGCCGTCGGCTGGTCCCCTTATCGGGGTCCGGCGGCCGTGGACGCCAGGGCAGGGGTCGCCGATCCCTGTGGCAACCAGCAACGAAAGAGGGATACGCAGCTATGGCTGTCGTAACAATGAAGCAGCTGCTCGACAGCGGCGCGCACTTCGGTCACCAGACCCGCCGGTGGAACCCGAAGATGAAGCGTTTCATCTTCACCGACCGCAACGGCATCTACATCATCGACCTGCAGCAGACCCTGACGTACATCGACAAGGCGTACGAATTCGTCAAGGAGACCGTCGCCCACGGCGGCACCGTGCTGTTCGTCGGCACCAAGAAGCAGGCGCAGGAGTCCATCGCCGCCGAGGCCACCCGCGTCGGTATGCCGTATGTGAACCAGCGCTGGCTCGGTGGCATGCTCACCAACTTCTCGACCGTCCACAAGCGGCTGCAGCGCCTGAAGGAGCTGGAGTCGATGGAGCAGACCGGCGGTTTCGAGGGTCGCACCAAGAAGGAAATCCTCATGCTGACGCGTGAGAAGAACAAGCTGGAGCGCACCCTCGGTGGCATCCGGGACATGGCCAAGGTCCCCTCCGCCATCTGGGTCGTCGACACCAACAAGGAGCACATCGCCGTCGGCGAGGCTCGCAAGCTGAACATCCCGGTCATCGCGATCCTGGACACCAACTGCGACCCCGACCTGGTCGATTACCCGATCCCGGGCAACGACGACGCGATCCGCTCGGCCGCGCTGCTGACCAAGGTTGTCGCCTCCGCCGTCGCCGAGGGCGTGCAGGCTCGTGCCTCGCGCGCCGGTGGCGACTCGAAGCCGGAGGCCGGTGCCGCGGGCGAGCCGCTCGCCGAGTGGGAGCAGGAACTGCTGGCTCAGGCCACTCCGGCCGCCGACGAGGCCGCCGAAGTTCCGGCCGCCGAGCCCGCGGCCGCCGAGAGCTAGAAACTCCGCTCGGAACTTCACCGTGCCGACCCTTCCTGTTCGGAAGCGGTCGGCATGGTGGCGCTAGAGACCTGACACCCACTCCCACCGAAGGAGGCTCGCCAGGATGGCGAACTACACCGCCGCTGACGTCAAGCGGCTCCGCGAGCTCACCGGCTCCGGCATGATGGACTGCAAGAAGGCTCTGGAGGAGAACGCCGGCGACTTCGACAAGGCCGTCGAGTTCCTGCGCATCAAGGGCGCCAAGGACGTCGGCAAGCGCGCCGAGCGCTCCACCGCCGAGGGCCTGGTCGCCGCGCAGGACGGCGTCATGATCGAGATCAACTCCGAGACCGACTTCGTCGCCAAGAACGCGGAGTTCCAGGAGCTGGCCGCCGGCGTCCTCGCCGCCGCCGCCAAGTCGCGCCCGGCCGACCTGGATGCGTTGAAGACCGTCGACCTGGGTGGTAAGACCGCCGACCAGGCCGTGCAGGAGCTGGCCGCCAGGATCGGCGAGAAGCTCGAGCTGCGCCGCGTCGTGTCCTTCGAGGGCCCGGTCGCGACCTACCTGCACAAGCGCGCCACCGACCTGCCGCCCGCCGTCGGCGTGCTGGTCGAGTACAAGGGCGAGGGTGAGGGCGCCGCCGAGGCCGCTCGCGCCGCCGGCATGCAGGTCGCCGCGCTCAAGGCCAAGTACCTCACCCGCGAGGACGTCCCGGCCGAGCTCGTCGCCAAGGAGCGCGAGATCGCCGAGGCGACCGCCAAGGAGGAGGGCAAGCCGGAGGCCGCCCTGCCGAAGATCGTCGAGGGTCGCGTCAACGGCTTCTACAAGGACGTCGTCCTGCTGGAGCAGCCGTCGGTCACCGACAACAAGAAGACCGTCAAGGCGCTGCTGGACGAGGCCGGTGTCACCGTGACCCGTTTCGCGCGCTTCGAGGTCGGCCAGGCGTAAGCTCGCCCAAGATCGAGTCGATGGGCCCCTTGCGCACAGGATCTGCGTGAGGGGCTCATTGGCACTTGTGGCATTGTTCTATGCCAACACGACAACTGATTTCGTAAGCACATGGGTAACTCACCGGGGACGGGCCCACCTTGAGCGGGCCGTCATCCGCCGGCCCGACGACCAAGTCTCGTGGCAAGCAGCGGCACGCTGAAGTCGCGGGGAGGCGGGGGAGTTCCTCCCGAGGAGAAGGAGACCGATGTCCGACCCGGAACCGGCCCGTAAGGGTTATCGCCGAGTACTTCTGAAACTGGGCGGGGAGATGTTCGGCGGCGGCAATGTCGGGCTCGACCCGGATGTGGTGCAGACCGTAGCCGAGCAGATCGCGGAGGTGGTCGCGACCGGCGTGCAAGTGGCGGTGGTGATCGGCGGTGGCAACTTCTTCCGCGGCGCCGAGCTCGAGGATCGCGGCATGGAGCGCGCCCGCTCGGACTACATGGGCATGCTCGGCACCGTGATGAACAGCCTTGCGCTGCAGGACTTTCTGCAGAAGCAGGGCGTCGACACCCGGGTGCAGACGGCGATCACCATGGGCCAGGTCGCCGAGCCCTACATTCCGCTGCGGGCCAAGCGGCACCTCGAGAAGGGCCGGGTGGTCATCTTCGGCGCCGGCATGGGCATGCCCTACTTCTCCACCGACACCACCGCGGCCCAGCGCGCTCTGGAGATCGGCGCCGAGGTGGTCCTGATGGCCAAGGCGGTCGACGGCGTGTTCACCGCCGACCCGCGGGTGGATGCCGAGGCCACCATGTTCTCCGAGATCACCCACAAAGAGGTGATCGAGCAGGGACTCAAGGTCGCCGATGCCACCGCCTTCAGCCTTTGTATGGACAACCAGATGCCGATTCTGGTGTTCAATCTTCTGACGAAGGGAAATATCGCCCGCGCGGTGGCCGGCGAGAAGATCGGCACACTGGTTCGGTCCTGAATTCGCCGGGGCGGTGCGTCTCGATGGATCCTGGAACCGACAACGACGAACGCTGTGGAGGAAACGGTCGTGATTGAAGAAGCACTCTTCGACGCCGAGGAGAAGATGGAAAAGGCCGTCTCGGTGGCGAAGGACGATCTCGGATCCATTCGCACTGGCCGGGCGAACCCGAGCATGTTCAGCCGGGTCGTCGTCGAGTACTACGGCACCATGACGCCGATCACCCAGCTGGCCGGCATCACCGTGCCCGAGCCTCGGATGCTTGTCATCAAGCCCTACGAGCAGGCGCAACTGGTGGCCATCGAGACCGCGATCCGCAACTCGGATCTGGGCGTGAACCCGTCGAACAACGGCGACATCATCCGGGTGAACATTCCGCAGCTCACCGAGGAGCGTCGCCGCGAGATGGTCAAACAGGCCAAGTCCAAGGGCGAGGACGCCAAGATCGCCATCCGCAACGTGCGGCGCAAGGCGATGGAGGAGCTGAACCGCATCCAGAAGGACGGCGAGGCCGGCGAGGACGAGGTGGGCCGCGCGGAGAAGGAACTGGACAAGACCACCGGCAAATACGTCGGGCAGATCGATGAGCTGGTCAAGCACAAGGAATCGGAACTGCTCGAGGTCTGACAGGCCCGGCAACGAGTGCCTGCCCGGGGTGGGGACGGAGTGGACGGATACGTGAACAACGGGACGATGATGGCCGAACAGGCGTCCGGTGGCGAGGGCACGCCGGCGAACGAAGCACCCGGTACTCCGGACGCACAGGGAGAGCAGCCGTCCGAGCGGCCGACTGCCCCGGAACCGGCGAAATCCTCTCGGGCCGGCCGTAACTTACCAGCCGCGCTGGCGGTCGGCTTCGGCCTGGGCCTGTCGCTCATCGCGATCCTGCTGTTCGCCCCGAAGATCCTGGTCGGGGTGATCGCGGTCGCCATCGCCATCGCCACCTGGGAGGTCGCCAAGCGGCTGCGCGAGGCCGACGTGCTGGTGCCGCGCATTCCGCTGCTGGTGGGCGGGCAGGCGATGATCTGGCTGGCCTGGCCGTACGGAACGCACGGCGTCGCGGGCGCATTCGGGCTCACGGTCCTGATCTGCATGGCCTGGCGACTGTTCGATCACGGGCTTTCCGCGACGCCGCGGAACTTCCTGCGCGACACCGCGATCACGATCTTCGTACTGTCCTGGATTCCGCTGCTGGCCTCCTTCGCGATCGTGATGCTGACCGAACCGCGCGGCAATCTGCGGGTGTTGACGTTCATGATCCTGGTGGTCTGCTCGGACGTCGGGGGATATGTGGCGGGCGTGCTGTTCGGGCGGCATCCGATGGTTCCGGCCATCAGCCCGAAGAAGTCCTGGGAGGGCTTCGCCGGCTCGCTGGTGTTCTGCGTCATCGGCGGTCTGCTCACCGTGACCCTGCTGTTGCAGGCCAATTCGATGATCGGCGTGCTGCTCGGTGTCGCGGTGGTGCTGGTGGCCACCTCCGGCGATCTGATCGAATCCCAGGTCAAGCGCGAGCTGGGGATCAAGGACATGGGCACCCTGCTGCCCGGGCACGGCGGCATCATGGATCGCCTGGATTCGATGCTGCCCTCGGCGTTCGTATCGTGGCTGGTGCTGACCGCGCTGTTGTAATTCAGGTTTCAATCATTGAAATCTATTGAGCTATAGGCGAATTCCGCGCCCTTTGGCAGCAAATACACAGCTGTCGCGGGTTGGATGAGTGGTGCAGATTCCATCGGACGGAAGGAACCACCATGCATACCGTGATGATCGCCGCCGCAGGAGCCGCGATCGCGCTCGGCCCGGTATTCGGCGCCGGCGCAGCCCTGGCGGAGCATCCGCTGCCCGCCTGCGAAGACGTCTACCAGGCCGATGTGCCGTGCCAGAGCCAGCGCGACCCGGTCCACCCCGCGGGTACCAACCACGACGCGCCGCCTCAGCAACGGGTGGACAATCTGTCCGCCCCGAGCGTGGCCTGATGAGTCCGGGAGCCGGGATGGCCCGGCGCAGAACCGCATTCGACCGGCGTGCGCGACCGGCCTCCGTGCATGCCTGGGAGGCCTGCCTGTTCATCGGAGCGTAGGTCTTCCGTAATCTGGTCGCATTTGGATGAGTTGGATCCACCCGAACGACCGGTAAAGGTTTCCCATGCTCAACCCTGACGGCCTGGCGCCGGACACCGGCATTCCCGCGGCCGCGGCGGCGCGGATGACGATGGACGAGCAGTACGACTGGCACCGGTCGTATCTGCGGCGGCACCCCGTGAGTCGCCGCTCGTTTCTGCGTGGCAGCACCGCGGCGGGTGTGGCCGCCGGTTTCTCCTCGTTCGGCGCGCTGGCCTATGCCCAAGATGCCCCGCTGGCGGTGGCGGGCAGGCACGTCGGCTTCGGCCCGGATGCCGCCAGCCAGCTGCGGTTCTCCGCGCAGCTGTCGCGCAATCCGAGCCGGGGGAAGGTCTATCTCGAACACGGCCCGACGCCCGCGCTGGGTGCGAGCGTCGAGGCGGAGGTGCGCAATCTGGTCACCCAGCTGCCGCGCACGGACGGCGGAGTGCTGGCCGCGGAACAGTTTTATGTGCACGCTCCGGTGGACGGTCTGCCGGGGCGGATTCCGCACTTCTACCGGTGGCGCACCTCCGATGGCTTCGTGAGTGAGGTGGCTGCGGCTGCGACCGCGATGCCGAGCTCGCGCGCGGCGCTGGTGCCGTTCCGCTTCACCATGATGGGCGATCAGGGCACCGACGACATGCCGTCGCAGCCCGCCGGCATGAAGCCCGGCGCGTATCGCAACAAGTACGGCAAGGGCGATGCGCCCGGATCGCGCAACGCGGACGCCATCCAGCGCCAGATCGTCGCGGCGAACCCGGACTTCCATATTCTGGCCGGCGATATCAGCTATGCGGACCCCTCGCACGGCGGTGGGACGGATTGGTTCGTGCCCAGCGCAGCGCCCAAGACCAAGGGCATCGACGCTTACAACCCGTTTGTCTGGGACGACTACTTCCACCTGATCGAATCCAGCGCCGCGCGCGTGCCGTGGATGTTCGCTACCGGCAACCACGACATGGAGGCGGTCTACGGCACGCACGGATACGGCGGGCTGACCAAGCGGTTGGATATGCCCGGCAACGGTCCCGCCGGATGCCCCTCGGTGTACTCGTTCCGCTACGGCAATGTCGCGGTGCTCTCGCTGGACGCCAATGAGGCGTGCTACCAGTATCAGGCCAATCTGGGCTATTCCGGTGGCGCGCAGACGAGTTGGCTCGAGCGGACCCTGGCCTCGCTGCGCGCCGACCCGGCGATCGACTTCATCGTCTGCTTCTTTCACGAATGCGCCTATGCGACCGGCGTGGGCGGCGCGAGCGACGATGGGGTGCGCGGGGCGTTCGCGGCGCTGTTCGATCGCTATGGCGTGGATCTGGCGCTGCAGGGGCACAATCATTGCTTCGAGCGCACCGATCCGATTCGCGGCGGTCGTGCGACGAGGGTGGCCGCGGACAACTCGATCGTCTACCCCGAGACCGACGGGACCGTCTACTACGTGGTCGGCGGTGGTGGTGCGGCGCACGGCGAATTCGATTTCGGGGAGACCTATCGCGGTCACGAGCTGCCCGACACCGCCGTTGCCAAGTCCGGGCTGTGGGATCGCGATGGTAAGCAGCAGTTCGAGGCGGCGCAGTGGTCGCGGGTGCGCTTCAGCCGCTATTCGTTCATCCGCGTGGACGTCCGGCCCGGGGTGTTCTCCAGCGAGATGGATGTGACCGCCGTCGACGCATCCGGCCGCGAATTCGACAAAGTCACCTTCCGGCGGCTGGTGCGGCGGTAACAGCGCACCCGCGCCCGTTCACCATTCCGCCAGGGAACCGTCCCGGCGCTGCCAGATCGGATTGCGCCAGCGGTGACCGGATTCCGCCGCGCGGGCCACGGCGCGTTCGTCGATCGTCAGGCCGAGGCCCGGGCCGTCGGGACGCGCAACGTAGCCGCCGCGGAGGTCGAACACGGCGGGATCGAGCAGATAGTCCAGCAGATCCGTCCCGCTGTTGTAGTGGATGCCGAGGCTGGACTCCTGGATCAGCAGATTCGGGGTGGCGAAGCCGACCTGCAGGGCCGCGGCCAGCGCGATCGGGCCCAGCGGACAGTGCGGGGCCAGGCTCGCGCCGTATGTCTCGGCCAGGGCCGCGATCCTGCGCACCTCGGAGATCCCGCCCGCATGGGACGGATCGGGCTGGGCCACGGCGATGCCCGCGCGCAGCGCAGCCGCGAAATCCCAGCGTGAGTACAACCTTTCGCCGGTGGCGATGGGAATGCTCGTCGCGCCGGTGATCTCGCCGAGCCGATCGCCGAGCTCGGGTACCAGCGGCTCCTCGGCGAACATCGGCAGATAGGGCTCCAGCAGCGGCAGCACACGCCGGGCCATCGCCATGCTGAGGCGACCGTGGAAATCGACGGCGATATCGAAGTCCTCGCCGACCGCGGCGCGCACGGCCGCCACCCGCTCGACGATCTCCCGGGTCGCGCGCGGTGTGTCGATCGGTTCCAGCTCCGCGGCGGCATTCATCTTGATCGCCGTGTAGCCCTGGGACTTTCGCTCCAGCGCTGCGGCGGCGACGTCGTCCGGGCGGTCGCCGCCGATCCAGCCGTACATCCGGATCCGCTCGCGCACCGCCCCGCCCAGTAGCTGCCAGACTGGTATGCCCAGGGCCTTGCCGGTGATGTCCCACAGCGCCTGATCGATGCCCGCGACGGCGCTGGACAGGATCGGCCCGCCGCGATAGAAGCCGCCCTTCGTCAGTGTCTGCCAATGCCTTTCGATACTCATCGGGTTCGCGCCGACGAGGTGGTCCGAGAGCTCGGCGACCGCCGCGGCGACCGTCTGCGCGCGGCCCTCGACCACCGGCTCGCCCCAGCCGATCAGGCCCTCGTCGGTGTCGATCCGCAGGAAACACCAGCGCGGCGCGACCAGGTAGGTGGTCAGGGCGGTGATCTTCATCGGGATTCCTTGCGAACGCTCCAACCGCCGTCCACCACCAGCTCCGCGCCGGTGATGTAGGAGGCATCGGATGAGGCGAGAAACGCCACCGCGGAGGCGATCTCGTCCGGATCGCCGAGGCGTTCCAGCGCGGTCGCCGCGGCCGAGGCGCGCCGGCCCGCGTCGTCGATGCCGTCCCAGGCGGGGGTGAGGATCGGGCCGGGCAGGATGGCATTCACGCGGATGCCCTCGGGCCCGTACTCGACCGCGAGCTGACGCACCAGCGCCGTCAGCCCGCCCTTGGCCGCGGCGTAGCCGGGCCGTCCCGGCAGGCCGAAGTGGGCGTGCACGCTGGAGATCGCGATGACGCTGCCACGGCGGGCGCGCAGGTCCTCGAGGAAGGTGCGGACGCCGAGGAACAGCGGGGTGAGGTTGACCGCCAGGCCCTCGTCCCAGGCCTGTCGTGTCAGTTCGTGCGCCGCGGCGTTCCGATGTGTGAATGCGCTGCTGCACAACACATCCAGCGGCCCGAACAGCCGGTGAACCCGGCCCGCGAGCATGGTCCAATCATCCTCGCGGGACACGTCGCACGATACGAAAGCGGCTCGGTATCCCTCGGCGCGCAGTCCGGTGGCGACGTCGTCGCCGCGCTCGGCGATGTCCGCGAGCACCACCGCGGCTCCCTCCTCGGCCAGGCGCGCGGCGGTTGCCGCCCCAATTCCCGAAGCGGCGCCGGTGACGACCGCGACCCGGCCGGTCAGCCGACGCGATGCCGCCGTCATGATCGGCTCGGGCACGCCGAATGCCCAGCGGTGCAGGATATTCCGACTCGCCGCATGTCGTGCCCGCGCCGACTACGTTGGCAGCCCGACCGCACGCTCACCGCTGCGCCGTTGCTGGATGACGACCGCGGCGACCAGCAGCGCGCCCTGAGCGACGTTCTGCCAGAAGGTGTTAACCCCGACCACGTTGAGCCCGTTGTTCAGCGCGCCGAGCAGCAGCACCGCCAGCAGCGTGCCCGCGACCGTGCCCTTGCCGCCCTTGAGTGCGCTGCCACCCAGGGCCGCGGCGGTGATCGACTGCAGCTCCAAACCCTCACTCCCCGAGACCGGTTGGCCCGATCCGGTGCGCGCGGTGAGAATGATTCCGGCGATCGCGGCGACGATGCCCGCGAGTACGTAGACCGCGATCAGGTACTTGTTGATGTTGATGCCCGAGAGCCGGGCCGCGGTGTCGTTGCCGCCGATGGCGTAGATGTTGCGGCCGACATCGGTGTACTTCAGCAGCACATGCACGCCGATCGAGACGACCGCCAGGATGATCACCGGCACCGGCAGCCCGAGCACCTTGCCGCGCGCCAGAAAGATGAACAGGTCGTTGTCCAGCACGAAGCCCTGCGCCTTGCCGCCCGAGATCAACTGCGCCAGGCCCTTGTAGGCGGCCAGGGTGGCCAGCGTCGCGATCACCGGATTGACCCGGCCGTAGACGATGATGATGCCGTTGACGATTCCGAGCACCACGCCGAATCCGATCGCCGCCAGGATGCCCAGCCACGGGTTGCTCCCCATGGAGGTGAACACCATCGCGCTGATCACCGAGGCGACCCCGGCCTGCGATCCGACCGAGATATCCATCGCGCCGCAGATGATCACCACAGTCTGCACGACGGCCAGCAGCCCGAAAACCGTGACCGCGTCACCGATTCCGGCCAGATTCCCGGTCGAGAGATAGCCGCCGTTGAGGGAGCTGAAGATGATGACCAGCACGACCAGCGCACCGATCAGGCTCAGGTTGCCCGGGCCGATCGCGCGCAGTATTCGGCGCGGGGTCAGGGCGGAGGAGTCGAGGCGGCGCGCGGTGGAGGATTCCGGCGCGCCGGGAGAGGAGTCGGAGGTGGGGCCGGCCGCCGGATGCGGGGTCGTGCTCTGGTCGGTCATTGAGAATCCTTGCGGGAGAGATCATCTGGGCCCGTCGGCGCCGGATGTATGAGTCGTCAGGGTGTCGGCGCCGAGTCCGCGGCGGTCAGGTCCGAGGCCATGGCCAGCGCGAGGATGGCCTCCTCGCTGGCCTCGTCGCGGCTCAGCTCGCCGGTCACCCGTCCCTGCTGCATGACCACGATGCGGTCGGCCAGGCCCAGCACCTCGGGCAGCTCGGAGGAGATGACCAGTACGGCCACACCGGATTCGGCCAATTCCTCGATGACGTGATAGATCTCGATCTTGGCGCCGACATCGACACCGCGAGTGGGCTCGTCGAGGATCAGCACCGTGGGCTTGCGGGCGAGCCAGCGCGCCAGCACCACCTTCTGCTGATTGCCACCCGAGAGCTTGCGTACCTCCTGCTCGAGCGAGGGCGTTCGGATCCGCAGGGCGTCGACATACTCTCGGGCCAGCCGGGTTTCGGCGGCCCGGCGCACGAATCTCAACCGCCGCAGCCGATCCAGCACCGCCAGCGAAATATTGTCCCGCACGCCGCGGTGCAGCAGCAGCGCCTGTGCCTTGCGCTCCTCGGGCGCATATCCCATGCCGGCGCGCACCGCATCGCGGGGCTGGCGCAGGTGCAGCCGCGTGCCGTCCACTCGCACCTCGCCGGAGTGGATCTGCAGGTCCCCGACCAGTGCTCCGGCCAGCTCGGACCGTCCCGCGCCGACCAATCCGGCCAGCGCGACGACCTCCCCGGCCCGCACCGTCAGGCTCACCTCGCGCACGTCGTCGGTGGTGACCGCATCGACCTCCAGCAGGACCCGGCCGGGCACATTGTGCTTGCGCGCGAACACCGTCGACAGATCGCGCCCGACCATCATCGCCACGATCTCGCGATCGGTCGTCTCGGAGGTGGATCGCTCGCCGACCATCGCGCCGTCCCGCAGCACGACCACCCGGTCGGCCACCTGGAAGATCTCTCGCATCCGGTGCGAGACGTAGATGACCGCCAGGCCCTGCTCGCGCAGCCGCCCGATCAGTGCGAACAGCGACTCGGTCTCGTGGTCGGACAGTGAGGACGTGGGCTCGTCGAAGGCGATGACCCTGGCCTCGGTGGTCAGCGCCCGCATGATCTCCACCAGCTGGCGTTGCGCGGCGGTCAGTTTCGACCCGAGCACGTCCGGATCCAGGGCGCGCTCGAAGCCGAGCCGGGCCAGATCTTCGCGCATCCGGGCGTTCAGGACCGCCCGATCGACGAATCGTCCGGCACGGCGGGGCAATTCGCCGAGGTAGACGTTCTCCGCGACCGAGACGTGCGGCACGATCTCGGGCTCCTGGGCGATCACCCGGATCCCGGCGGTGCGCGCCGCGGCCGGGGTGGCAGGGGCGAAGGGTGCGCCGTCGAGCTCGAGATCGCCGCCGTCGGGACGGTGATCGCCGCCGAGAATCCTGATGAGCGTGGACTTTCCGGCGCCGTTCTCGCCGATCAGTGCGGTCACCACGCCCGCGGGGAAGTCCACGCTCACCTCGCGCAGGGCGGGCACGCCGGCGAAACTCTTGGAGATCGCGTTCGCGCGCAGCCCGCCCCGCTGGTCGTTCAGCTGCACTTCAGCCCCGACTGCTGCCAGTTGCTCGCATCGACCATCTTGGTGGGCGCGAACGCCTCCGCCGGCATCGCCTTGCCGTTCTTCAGGTAGTCGACCATGGTCTGGACGGCCAGCGCGCCGACATCGGTGCCGTTGATGAACAGCGCGGCCTTGAATCCGGTGGGCTTGCCGCTGCGCCACTCCTTGCACGCCAGGTAGGCGCCGAGGCCCACACCCAGGACGTCGTCGGCGGAGTAGCCGGCGTTCTGGATCGCCGAGACGCCGCCGCTGACGTTCTCGTCGTTGCAGCCCATGACGATCCAGTGCTTCACCGACCGGTTGCCTGCGACCGTCGCGGAGATCTTGTTCTGTGCATCGGACGGGGTGTTGTCGGTGCCGACCTCGATCACCCGCACGGGCGCGCCCGCGGCCTGGGCGAACGCCTTCTCGTTGGCCTTGACCCGGTCGGTGCAGACGGTCACGTCCTGCTTCCAGGCGTCCACGATCGCGGTGTCCGCGGGGTTCCAGCCGGACTTCTTGAAGTCCTCGCCCGCGCGGGTGCCGACATCGGTCCCCATCTGGGTGCCGCTGAACCCGACCCGGGGCAGCAGATCCTTCGCATCGCACTTGGAGGGGTCGGGGCCGGTTACGCAGACCTGGTCGTCGGAGCTGAGCAGCGCGACGTTGCCCGCCTTGGTCAGCTGCACGACCTGGGGGCCGACCGCCGGGTCCGGCGGGACGACGATCATGCCGTTGGCCTTCTGGCTCACCGCGTTCTGCGTCTCGCTGATCGCCTTGTTGGCGTCGTTGCCCAGATCCACCACCTTCAGGTCCGCGCCGAGCGCGGCGGCCTTGGCCTTGGCGCCGTCGGCCTCGTCGATGAAATACTCCTGGTCGCCCTGCTTCTGGGCGTACACGAGGCTGATCTTGCTGGTCAGGTGCTGGGGTCCGCTTGCGGCAGAGCCGGATTCCTTGCCGGAGGAACAGGCGGAGGTGGCCAGGGCCAGCGCCAATCCGCACACTGCTACGCCGGTCCAACGACGATGGTGGGTCCAGGACATGGACACTCCTAGGTGATCTGCCGCACAGTCGGCATTATTTGGTGGTGGCGGTCACACTATGACTTCTGGTAACTGTTGTAAATACCGTTGGTCGAAGTGATTTCGGACGAGTGGCGCCGAAGCGGAAGGATCCCTGGCGTGTACCAGCTGACCGCGCGTGACATCAGGCGCCGCAACAGATTCGCCGTCCTGCAGGCGGTGTATGCCGCGGCGCCTGGATATATCAGTCGCCAGGAGGTTGCCAAGGCGACCGGGCTGTCGTTCGCCACGGTCGGCAACATGATCGCCGAACTGCTCGACGTCGGGGTGCTGGCGGAGCTCGGCTACGATGCGGCAAGCGTCGGGCGCCCGCGGGCGCGCCTGGCGATCAACCCGGAGCGCGGGATGCTGGCGGGGGTCGACATCGCCGAAACGGCAATACACTTCGACCTGTTCGACCTGACTATGACGGTGCTGCGCTCGGTGGAGATTCCGGTCGAGCCGACGGCCACCCGGCCCGAGGATGTGGTGGCGCTGATAGCGCGCGGCATCCGCGAGCTGGTCGGTGCCGACGCGGGCAGGGTGCTGGGCGTCGGACTCAGCGTGCCCGGGCCGGTCGAACCCGAGCGCGGGGTCTCGGTCTTCTCGCCGTATTGGGACTGGCACGACATCGAGCTGAAAAGCCTCTTGGAGCGGCATCTTTCGCATCCGGTGTACCTGGACAATCCGCTCAAGGCCAGCGCCGTGGCACAGCTGTGGTTCGGGGCGGGCCGCGACGTGGACGATCTGATCGTGCTCACGCTGCGGGCCGGGGTCGGCATCGGTGTGGTGATCGACGGCGCGCTGTATCGCGGCGTCGGCAACAGCGCGGGGGAGTGGGGGCACACCATCCTGGTGCTGGACGGGCGCGAATGCCGGTGTGGGCGAAGAGGTTGCGTGGAGGCCTATGTCGGTGCGCCCGGCATCGTGGCCACGCTGCGCGAGCACGATCCGGGCAGTGGTCTGCTGCGGTCCGACGACGCCGCCACCATCGCGGCCATTGCGACAGCCGCTGCACGCGGGGATACCTTGGCGCGCACGGTGATCGAGATCACCGGCCACTACCTCGGTGTCGCCGTCGCGAATCTGGTGAATCTGTTCAATCCGCGCACCATGGTCTTCGGCGATCTGGTGGCGAACCTCCTCGGCGAGCCGCTGCTGGAGGCCACCCGGCGGGTTGCCGCCGAGCATGCCATGACCGCGCCCTTCGAGGCCGTCTCCCTGCAACTGTGCACCCTGCCGCACAACCCGGCCAGCCTCGGCGCCGCCACCCTGGCGCTCGAGGCGTTCCTCGCCGACCGCGAGACCTTCGGTTCGATCGCCGCACGCCGGGCCCAGCGCGCGAGCTCGACCTAGCTTCCCCTCGGCCTCGGATTCCTCCGCGCCTTCCTGCTGACCGGGATCGAGGCTGGATGTGTTGCAGGTCACCTCGCAGGCTCGGTGCATGATTCGGATTGGCATGTTGCTGCCCTACGTCGAGGGCTTGGTCACGTCGGGCGGATTTCTCCGGGACCTGGCTGGGACGCTGGAGGAATGTGGCGTCGAATCGCTCTGGACCGTCGAGCACGTGGTCGTGGCGGACGGCTACGAGGCCCGCTACCCCTACTCTGCGGACGGGCGGATGCCCGGACCCGAGCACGGCGTCCCGATGACCGATCCGCTCGAGACGATCGCCTTCATGGCCGGGGCGACCGAGGCGTTGCGATTCGGCACCGCGATGGTGGTGGCTCCGCTGCACAGCCCTGTCGTGCTGGCCAAGCGGGCCGCGACGATCGCACTGCATTCGGCGGACCGGCTGCTGCTCGGGCTCGGAATCGGCTGGCAGCAGGAGGAATACGCGGCGGTGGGGGCGCCGTTCCGGCAGCGTGGCGCCCGTCTGGAGGAGAGCATCGAGGCGATGCGCGCGCTGTGGCGCGATGCCCCGGCGGCCTACCACGGCGAGCACTACTCGTTCGATCCGCTGTTCTGCGAGCCGCGGCCCGCATCCGGACGGGTGCCGATCGTGTTGGGCGGCAACAGCGAACCGGCTGTGCGCCGGGCGGGTCGGATCGGCGACGGGTGGTTCCCGTACACGATCACCCCGGAGGGATTCGCCGAGGGCGCGGACCTGGTCCGGACGGAGGCCGCGGCCGCGGGACGCGACGACGGTGCGGTCGAACTCACCGCGTGGCCCGGATCCTGTGATCCCACCCGGGAGTTCGACGCCGACTTTGTCCGGGGCTACACCGATGCGGGCGCGACCAGGCTGGTGATCTACCCGCCGATGTACGGGCCCGAATCCCTGCTGGGACCCGCGGGACTGACGGGCCTGCCCGCGTACGTCGACCGCTTCCGCGAGCAGGTGGTGAGCACACTGTGAGCGGGCGCAGCGCAGTGCACGCTGGAATCGGGCGTCGGGGAGGACGTGGTGCGATCGGGCGTCGCGGCGGAGTCGGGGTCGCGGGCGTCGGCAAGGTGCAGCCGTGGCTGTGAACATATTGGACCGCATCACGATTCGGCTCGACGACGTCGGCACGTGGCTGGAGCGCTGGCAGCGCGAGTATCTGCCCGGAGCGCAGCGGCGCGGTATGCGAGTGGTGCGGCGCTGGCGGTCGTTCGCCGACGTCGGGGCGATCACCGTCCATGTGCTGTGGGAGATCGACGGCGTGTACCCGTTCTACGGGATGCGCGGTGCGGCCGGTGGCGATCCGGCGGTGGCCGAGTTCTGGGCCTGGGCCGATGAGCATGTGGTGTCCCGCGACCGCAGCGTGCTGGAGCCGATGGGAGATCCGTCATGACCCGCTGGGTGATTCGAACCGAATCCGACGCGGCCGGTCCGCTCGAGGGTTCGGGCGGTCCCGATCTGCCCGGTAGTACCGGCGGCCTCGGCATGACCTGGGACGTGGTGGCCGACGAGGTGACCGCGGCGTGGCCGGACGTGCCCGCGTCGGCCGATGTGGTGCCGCTGACCCCGGTGCTGGCCGTGCACGCGCCGCTGGCCGGTCCGCGCATCAAACGCACGCTGCTGCTGCGCGTGCGTCCCGGCACGCCCGAGGACACCGTGCGGCGATTCGAGGACGCGCTGACGGCCATGCCGCGCTACATCTCCTCGATCCACTCCTGGGCGCTGAGCCGCACCGCCACCGGACCGTGGACCCATGCCTGGGAGCAGGAGTTCGCCGACCTCGACGGCCTTAACGGCGAATACCTCTGCCACCCGTACCACTGGACCTGCGTGGACCGGTGGTTCGACCCCGAGTCGCCGGCCTCGATCGTGGAGCCGGGGTACGCCCATCTGTTCCGCTGGGCCGAGGGGCCGGTGCTGCGGTACTGATCGGCCTGACTGCCGGGGCCGGTCGCGCCGGTGCCGCGGTCGGGTGATGTTCGGCCGAGCCGGGTCCGTTGCGACGTGCCCCGGATGCCGCCTCGACGGCCCGGTGCCGACTGTGAGCTTGCCGACCTGGTGATATTCCGGCTGATTGGCGTCGGTTCGGCTCGATCGGCCCGCTGGCGCGGGCGCCCAGACGTCGTCGGGGCCGGGTGTGATCGGTTCGACTCTCCCCTGACCACATCGCCCGGCGCACGGATGGGACACTGGTGGGTGCTATGGCTACCCCTCTTCCGCTCGTTTTCGATGCCCCGCGCCGCGGCATGCCCCCGCGGCACCTCGCCGACCTCGACGCGGACGAGCGCCGTACGGCGGTCCAGGAGCTGGGCCTGCCCAAGTTCCGCGCCGACCAGATAGCCCGGCAGTACTACGGACGCCTGGTCGCGGATCCGGAACGGATGACCGACCTACCGGCCCCGCTGCGCGCGAGGGTGGCCGAGGCGCTGTTCCCTCCGTTGCTGTCCGAGGTTCGCCACGTCGCCTGCGACGACGGCACCACCCGCAAGACCCTGTGGCGCGCAGGCGATGGCACCCTGCTCGAGTCGGTCCTCATGCGCTACCCCGACCGCAACACCCTGTGCATCTCCAGCCAGGCCGGCTGCGGCATGGCCTGCCCCTTCTGCGCCACCGGCCAGGGCGGCCTCAACCGCAACCTGTCCACCGCCGAAATCGTCGACCAGGTACGCGCCGCCGCGGCGGCGTTACGCGACGGCGAGGTGGCGGGAGGCCCGGGACGGCTGTCCAACATCGTCTTCATGGGCATGGGTGAGCCGCTAGCGAACTACAAGCGTGTAATTCGTGCGGTTCGTGCGATTACGTCGCCGGCTCCGGATGGTTTCGGGATTTCGCAGCGCAATGTGGTGGTTTCGACTGTTGGTCTGGCGCCGGCTATTCGGAAGTTCGCGGACGAGGGTATGTCGGTGACTTTGGCTGTGTCGCTGCATACTCCGGATGATGAGTTGCGGGATACGTTGGTGCCGGTGAACAATCGTTGGCCGATCGCCGAAGTGCTTGATGCGGCAAGATATTACGCGGACAAGTCCGGTCGCCGGGTGTCGATCGAGTATGCGTTGATCAGGGACATCAACGATCATCCGTGGCGTGCGGACATGTTGGGCAAGAAGTTGCACAAGGCGCTGGGTTCGCGCGTGCACGTGAATCTGATTCCGTTGAATCCGACCCCGGGTTCGAAGTGGGATGCGTCGCCGAAACCTGTTGAGCGGGAGTTCGTTCGGCGGGTGGAGGCGCAGGGTGTGCCGTGCACGGTGCGCGATACGCGGGGTCAGGAGATCGCCGCGGCGTGCGGCCAGCTCGCCGCTGAGGGCTGATAGGTCGAAGGGTGCCGCAGCCCGGCGTTGCACAGCAGCCGGACCATGGCACGAGTCTCAGCCGATCAGCGCGGCGAGTTCGGTGCGGAGGCGGTCGAGTTCTGCGCTTCCGGTGGTGGGGAAGCGTAAGATCGGGACGTTGTATGCGGCGCAGATGGCGTTTTTGATGGCATCGAGTTCGAGTTGGTGCGGGGCGTTTTCGTGGTAGTCGAAGCCGTCGACCTCGATCACGCACAGGCGTTGCTTGGTGATGCGGTTGTAGAGGTCGAAATCCACTGAGGCGGATCGGGATCGCGTGAATTGGAGCTGCCGCCGGTCGAGTCGGTCGGTGTCAGGCAGGAGGTGTCTGATGTGGACCTGCTCGTTGTACCAGAAACCCTGGAAGTCGGGTTCGTTCAGGACCTGTTCCAGCGCGGCTCGCATGATGTTCTCCGAGAGATGTTTGGACTCGTCCCGGATGTGGTTCGCGAGTGTGGACAGCACCGCGGAATAGTCTTTATACAGCAGGTCGAAGATCGACACAACAGGGCTGTCGAAGAACTCCTTGTCCGGAAACTGATAGCGGATGTAGCCGATCAGATCGCGCAGGTTCCGGCTCTTGGGCTGCAGATCATGATGGGTGACCAGGATGAAGCGTTTCCGTGCGCGGGATACGGCCACATTGATCAGTTCCGGGGAGTCGGCGAATGTCAGCGCCTTCTCGATATCCGGTCTATTGTCCAGCACCGTCGTCATGATGATCGCCGCCTTCTCCCGGCCCTGAAATTTGTGGACGGTGTCGGATTCGATGCTCGAGTTCAGCACATCGGTAACCCGGTTCGCCTGCGGCCGGTACGGCGTGGTAACACCGACCTGGTCGTCCGGAAATTCGGCGCAGTACCGCGGCAGCACATCCTGGCGAATGATATCGATCTCGCGTTGGTTGATTCGCCCGCCGCGCTTGCCCGTTCTTTCGTCGAGCCAGCGCATGTGGTTACCCGGTGGCGTGCGGACAACGACCATGGATTGGTAGCCCGGGGTACTGCGAGTGAACGGAACGAGGTTGTCCTGGTAGAACTTCTGATTGCAGAAGCCGATGATGCGGGGATCGGAACGGTAGTGCTCGCGCAGCGGGACCCGCGGCAGCCAGGTGCCGTAGATGTCGGTCAGCGACGAGAGAATGCTCTGCTTCCGATAGTCGTACGCGGGATTCGGGGCGGATCCGGTGACTGATTCCGGAATATTCGCAACAGGCTGTAGCTGCCGCAGATCGCCGACGACGATCAGGTTGCGGCAGTGAGCCAGTGCCACGGCGGCGGCGACCAGGTCTACCTGCGAGGCCTCGTCGATGATGAGATAGTCGACGAGTTGTCCTGTGCCGATACTATTTTCGAGGGAATGGCAGGTGCTCAGGATAACGGGATAGTCGCGGGTGAAGTGCCGCCAGTCTCGCCGATATCCGAAGTCGTACGACCGCGGGGTGTGTTCCGCATAGCGTTGACGCAGGCTCTCGGTGAGCCAGGCAACGGAGAGTTGCTGCTGCTGGGCGGCGAGATCGCTGAAGTTGGATGCCTCCAATGACTTTCGTGCCCATTCGATCTTGCGCTCGAGTTCGGTGATCTTCGCGTCGTAGTAGAGCTGATGCAGCCGGAACACAATATCGATGTCCTGGGCGTCGGCATGGCGCATGGAACGATATTTGAAGTATTTGCTGATCCGGTCCACCACACCCGCGATTCCTGTGGCTCGCGCCAGTTCCGGATCGGTGTCGGCGATGAAGGCGAGAATCTTGGCCGGCCGCCACCGCAGTACCGGTAGCTGCTCCTGGTCGGGCAGTTCGTGCCGTTCCAAGTAGGCCCGGAAGTGCACACGTTCCAGTTCGTAGGCGGCATGCTCGATATGCAGGTCCGCGAGATCGCGTTCGATTTCACGCAGCCGTATCAGACGCTGATCCCGGGCGGTCATTTCCTCTGCGCGGGGCAGGGGCGCCGATGCGGCGGACCCCAGTTGCTGGACGATCAGATTTCGCGCGGGCTGCTCCAGGAAGAACTTCGCCTTCTTCTTGTTGTTGCCGAGATTTGCTGTGACATAACCGAATCCGGCCTCGACGAGTTTGGTGTGCACATTGTCCACGGCCGAATTGTTCGACGACACGACCACCACCGTCTTGGATTCATCGACAATGATATTGGCGATCAGATTGAGGATGGTCTGCGTCTTGCCGGTGCCGGGTGGGCCATCGATCACCGAAATCGGGTGGCGCAAGCAATTGTCGATAGCCGCGCGTTGGCTGAGATTCGTGTCGAAGGGGTACAGCGGCGGTGATACCGGCCGCTCGACCTGCTCGATCGGGGTTCGATGGAGATAACGATGGAGCGCGCTGTCCGGATGCACGAACAACGGCCGCTCGTGTGCCTCCCGAAGCGTCTGCCCTTCCTCCGGCAGGCGCGCGGCGACAGCGCGCCAGTAGGCCAGTAACTGGTCGGCCTGCGGATGGTATGCCCCGACGCGTATGACCTGTATCCGATCCCCGCGGTACGCCGAGAAGGAGTGCTTTTCACCGGGGAATATATGCCACCAATCCTGCCCGCCTCCTTGGAATCGGTAGGCTGCGGTCACTCCGTCGCGAGGTCTGCCGTCGACCAGGATGCGCTGATGCGGACCGAGAGGTACGGCCTGCGGATGCTGCAATACGAGCGCTCGTTGCTGCCCGTAGGGAAAGGTTCCGCCCGTGTGAAAGGTGATGCGAGTACGATCCGCCGTGGGTTGCACCGCCGCCACGTCCGCGGTGCGATTCTGGAACGGCTCGTCCGCTGATTTCCGAATCAGTACTGCCTGCTGAGTTGGATCTACCATCGGAGCCCCCTGTCGATTGCCGGTTAATGAGGTTGCCGTGAGGGAAATCGTTGTGCTGCAGTATCTCTGGTGTTTAGCGGCCGGTTAGGGTGAAGCGGATGTAGCTGAGTTGGGACAGGTTCCTGCGATGGATGGTCGCCGCCGCGATCCGCTGATCGAGTGCGGCGAGTTCGGCCGGGGCGTGTTGCAAGGCCAGGAGGCGCTTGGCGAATTCCTGCCGCTTGTGCGCGGCGAACGCCGTAGCGTTGGCGGCCTCGGACGCCAGCTGGGTCGACTGCGCCTCGTACTGCAGTTTGGCCCGATCCCTTTTCGGTCCGACTTCGGTTTCCGTCGTTTGCTGCCGCAGAGCCAGCCTGCTCATTTCACGCTCATGGTCGGATCGTATGGCGTAGGCGTTGGACGGCTCGGCACGCGTGAATCGCGCCTGGATTCGGGCGGTGTGTGTGGCGCGCCAGTTATCCAATGCGGTGGCTTTTACCTCGCCGATGCCTTTGACATAGACCGATCCCAGGGCGGTGTGGAGGTAGGCGGTCACCGAGTTGTACGCACCGCCGGGTGCGCTGAGGCTGATGCCGGTAAAGTCGGCTGCTGTTCGAATGCCCTGTGCGGCGAGTTCATTAGTCAGGCGAGGACCGATGCCGGGGATATCGGCCGCTGAAATCGGGAACCGCGTCAGCTGTTGCCGGACAAACGTGGTCCTCTCGACGGCGAGGGCCTGGTCCAGTCGGATTCGCAATGTGACGTGGAGGTCGTTTCGCTCTCGGTCAATGGCGATGAGCGTGCGTTGTTTTTCCTGTTCGATAGCCGCGAGGTCCGCGTTGTACTTGTCCTGCCAGTACTTTCGCTGAGCGGGTAGCTGCTGTAATCGCTGGTTCTCGAGCTGATCCAACTGTGCTTGTTCACTGTGCACGACCGCCGCGGCCGTGGCAACGTCGGCAATGTCCGCCCGCCGTTGCCGGAGTTCCCCGAGATGTCGCCGCAGCTCGGCGGTTTCGGGTCTGGCGTGCCGTACCGCCCGCACGAGGAGCACGGCCATCAGTGGCGGGATCACGGCCAGCGGGGGAGTGAGGACGAGTAGGGCGGGCAGGGCGACGGCGATCAACAGCACCAGCAGGATCACGGCCATGACGTCCCGGGCCCCGCGTCCGGCGAATCGCGGCAGCGGCGCGGTCGTGGACAGAGGTCGGTGGGCTGGGGAGAGCGTTGCCGACACATGCCCTGTCATCCAGCCCGGCAGCCCCTGGGCGGTGGTGATCGCGGCTGTCGCGAGCGGGGCGGCAACCACGCCGGTCATTGCGGTCGCCAGGGTGGGCAGGGCGGCCAGCGGCTGTGCGGTGAGCGATCGCAGCCGCTCCGCCAGCTGCCGGACCTCTCGATTCGTATGCGTGAGCAAGGCCGGAAAGCGGTGTGAGAAGTCAGGATTCGTGAAATCGTCCTCGGCGAGCAAAAGATACTCGCCCTGCGGTTCGTGCAACTGCCGCCACAGGCATGGATCGATCGCGATGGCTTTGAGTGCCCCGTAGATGACCCAGGCAGAGAAGCGATCCAGGTCGGTGCCGAAGTCGTTGTTTCCGCGATGCGGCGACTGATAGTTCCGATGCCCGCGCTCGGTTCCGCCCAATCCGCCCAACGCGGGCACGTACATTCCGTCGTAGTCCAACAGTCGGAGCGTGCAGTCCCCGGTGACCAGGAGATTGCCGTGCTGTAGATCACCGTGCGCGATGCTGTGCGCTTCGAGATCGGACATCAGACCCGCGAATCGTTCGGCGAGCCGATCGACACCCGGCCGATCGTCGTGATGAAGGTCCAGCCATGCCGACAGGGTCAGGCCCTGCGCCCACTCCATTTTCAGGATGGGATATCTGGTCCCGCCGACCAGGACGGCGTCGGGTAGGTACTCGAAACCGATTTTCCACGGTTGGGAGAGGCTGGCGGCCGAGAGTGTGGCCAGTTGATCGCTGATCGCGCTGTATCGCGCTTGCTGGTCCGGGATGTAGCGGGTGAAGCACTTGATGGCATACCGGGTTCCGCTGGCCTGGTGGGTCACCGGGAAGACACTGGCGAAGGCGCCGGAGATCGGGCGGGGCTGACGTAGTTTGGTGAGCTCGGGGACCGAGCTCTTCAGCTCGGCGTCGGTGAAGCAGATACCCGGATGTTGAAGGGCTTCCTGATAGGCGCCGGCGGTCGGAAATTCCCGGGGTGTGGTCGTGACCATCGGCGTCACCGGCCCTCGAAATCGATTCGAATCAGCGCGACATCGTCGTTTCGTACCTCTTGCCGGTCTCGGCGGGTGTCCAGCCAATCGGAGAATCGGCTCGAGTCGTGCGGACCGCCGAACTCCAGCAGTTCGTGTAGCGCGGCGGTGGGATCGGAGGCCGCCAGGAACCAGGCCGCCAATGCGTCGGACATGAGCAGTAGCCGGTCACCGGGAACACATACGCCCTCGGTGATCTCGGTGCGCTCCCACAGCAGTGCGGTGTCGTGGTTGCGGCTGCCGAAGAGGTTGGGATTCGTCCCGAACTCCTCGGCGTTTTGCACCGGAAACGCGCTGAGTGGCAGTTCATCACGGATATGGAATACGCAGGTGTCGCCCAAAGCGGCTGCCTGCCACCGCCATTCGGCGACGCGTTCCGGCGTGACCAGCACACAGAGCATGGTCGCAAACGTGCTACCCACCAGTTTCGATTGCTCGTACCACGCCAGCGGGCGGCCTGCCGCGGCCCGATTGGACGAGTACTCGGCCAGCCATGGATCCCAGCGGGCCACCACTTCGGCGGCGAAGTCCTCGAATGCCGCGCCAGTTCCGAAGAACTTCGGATCGGACAGGGCTCTCGTGGCCGACGTGGCGGCGAGCAGCGCGGCCCAATCCTTGGACAGCATGCTCTCGGTCGCTCCGTCGCACACACTCGCGGCGATCGGGCCCGAGGCCAGTTCGTCGAAGGGTGCCTGTGGCAGTACGCACACCGCGTCCTCGCACTCCGCCGCGGTTGAGCCGCGCTTGGGCACGACCAGATGGGTGACGTACAGGCCCGGTGTCATCACCGAAGTTCGGTCGCGCGGGTCCCGATGTCCAGGAATTGAACGACCGAGGTGATGTCCGCGTTGTAGACGAATCCTCTTGTGGTTTCACCGATCTGGTGCCCTTGCGCCGCGGCGTATGACCGCATGTGGCTGGGCAGCACGCTCGACATCGCGAACAGTGTTTGCGCGTAGGTGTCGGGCAGACCGACATCGGAGCCGGGGAAGGTCACCGGCGAGCGACCCGTTGCGGAGACGTGCAGGTTGAACAGCAGGACCGCACCGTCGGCGGTTGCCTGCGAGGTGATGGCGGCGGCGGCTTCGGTGGGGGCGCCGTCGGTCGATTCACCATCGGTGAGATTGATGACGATGGGTGGGAAGCCGCCGGGGTGTTGCGCGATCCAGCCTCGCACCAGGGTTTCCGCGTAACGGAGCGCGCGATTCATGGGTGTGCCGCCGCCGATGACGGGGTCCATCCATACCGGGAACTGCACCGTGGACTCGACCAGTCCGCCCGCGCCGTCGGGGATCTTCTTCGACCGTTCCTCCACGCGCGCCGGGCTATCGGCAACCTCGCTGAGCGGCACCAGGTCACGGCCGGTGAGCGAACCGGAGAAGGCCGACCCGACGGTAGCGCCGTACCCGATTACCGCGACATGGAAGTAGTCCCGGACTCCTTCCTCCTTGGCGCATTTGACCGCTAGCTCCGTCAACAGCCGGTTGATCGCGTCGGCGACGACGTCGGCCTTCTTCTGCGGGACTTCGCCGCCGATCAGGTCGCCCATGGATGTCGACTGATCGACGAGGAAAATGAAGCAGGTTGGATTGGTGCGGCTGATCTCCGCCGTGTACGGCATGTGTACTCCCCATTGTGTGAACCCCGGACACGACAGGCGTGCGCCCGAAACCGCGTCTACCGTAATGAAATCGGATCGCCGGGATGGTGTCAATCGGAACGCTGTCGGCCCCTGTAGCCAATGAGTCGATCAATGACGTTGTGCGTGTATGACTTTCGCGGACCACAGCGCGATTGCCCCCGCGATCGCGAACTGCGGAACCAGGAGGAAGACGCCGTGGGCCGCCGCCGCTATCGCGGCGACATTGGTCAGAGTATCGGAGCAGGAACAGATTTCGTGTCACTAGTGTCGAGTTTCGTTGTATGACATTGCAAATGAGACTTCACATACCGGCCGGCCGGGTTGAGTTGTCAGAGGGCGCCGGCAGGCTCGCAGAATGCGTCCAGGCGCTCCCGGGGTCTGCGGTGCTCCTCGCCCTGCTATGAGGCGGCTCCGGTCGGGCGGCGTACCGGGTAGGCAGGAAACGCTGGCCCGCTCACCGGGTCCGGTTGTCGTGCGGCCCCCATGCCTCGAGTAGATCTGCGGGGGTGAAAACGGCATCGAGGTGTTCGGTTGTCGCTCCAGAGCGGGTGACTGCGATCAGTGGGATCGGGTCGTCGGTCACTCGGTGGCGGTGGCGCTGGAGTGCGGTCAGGTCGTGGTTGTCGAATGGTGAATTCTCCAGCCATTTGATGGATCCTAGGAACGCCAGCGCGTGCGCGACGGGCTCGCGATCCGCGCCGACGATGTCGATTTCGACGTCGTTGCTGCGGGTCCAGTAGCCGCCGATCGCGGGGACTGCCGGGATGTCATGCGCGGGTAGTAAGCGCGCCAACGATTCCCGGATCAGGGGTTCGACAGTGCGGCCTCGCCAGCTTGTCCAGCCGCGGTGAATTCGTTCGAGGGTGAGGTCGGGGCGCATGCGGTCCAGTTCGGCGAGGTGGGGGCCGAGGAAGGTGAGCCAGAAGCGCAGGTATGGGTCGGTGATGCGGTATCGGCGTTCCTTGGAGGGGGTGAGGCTGATCGGCAGTTCCGCAGCGACGATGCCTTTGTCCGTCAGCAGCTCGGTTGCGCGTGAGAGGGTGGAGTGAGCTATGCCGCCGGCGGCGCGGGCGATGTTGGTGAAGGTGCGCTCGCCGCTGCCGATTGCCGCCAAGACTTGTCGGGCCTGGGTTTGATCCGGGAATTCGGCGGCCAGGGACAGTTGTGCGGAAACGATCAGCGGGCTTACCGAATCCGCTAGTTCTCGGGACAGGAAGGCCCATACATCTTCGCCCAGACGCCACCGTGCTGTGACGATGGGCAGTCCGCCGGTGATCAGGGTGGCGTCGAAGGCCGCCGCCGGGTCGAGGCCGGTCATTGTTGCCACATCGGCGGGATTGAGTGGTCCGAGTCGCATCTCGGTTCCGCGTTGATGGAACGGCCGTCCGTACGAGGTCAGCGCGCTCATCATCGCGAGATCGGAGCCGATGAGGATGAGTAGCACCGGTTTGCGGGAGAGTTCGCGATCCCAGGTCCGTTGCAGCACGCTCTCGAACGCGCCGGCGGAGTCCATAAGGTAGGGCAGTTCGTCGAGCACCACGATACTCGGGCGATCGTCGGGCAAGATGCCCGCGAGCTGACGGAACGCCGCGGTCCAGTTGCCGGGCACGGCCTCGGCGAAGACATCGGTGTCAGGCAGCGTGGAGATGCGCACGGCGTCGACGAATTCAGTCAATGGATCGGTGCCGAAGCCGATCTCGTTGGTATGGAAGACGTTCGGCACTCGGCTCCGATGGACGAACTCCTCCACAAGTGCGGACTTGCCGATCCTGCGGCGGCCGCGCATGATCAGGCAGCGCCCGGGCCTCGCTGTTCCGATTTCCGCCTGCACCCCGGCCAAGGCCGCGGCGAGCGTGTTCAGTTCGCGCTGGCGCCCGATGAAGTCGACCAAATCATACCTCCTACGGCGAGGATACTCCCGCTGTAGATACTATCGCATGCGATAGTATCTCTGATGGAAGTGCAGCGAAGGTGCGCCTTTGATGAGCCGTGGTGTCTGTCGGTGCATTACGTTCATGCTGATCCGGGGTTTTTGCGCTGATTGGCGTTGAAGCGCGCCTTCTTCTGGCGGTTTCCGCATGTGTTCATGTCGCACCATCTGCGGGTGCGGCTTTGGCTGGTGTCGAAGAAGGCGGCTCGGCAGGTGGGGGATGCGCAGAGGGCCAGTTTTCCGTCTCGTTCGCCTGCGATGATGCTGATCGCGTCTGCGGCTATTACGCCCAGGGCGTCTTCTACGGATGTGGCCGGGTTGAGGCGCCATTGCCGGGTGCCCTCGGGGGTCAGGATGGCTGCGGCTCGGCCCTGGGCGCTACGGTCGTTGATTATTTGGACCGCGGCCGCGGGGAGGGCGTCTTGGATCGCGGCGGCTGTTGCGGCGGCGTGAATCGATTCCCGCAGTTCCCGGGCGAGTTCGAGCTGGGCAGGGGTGCAGGACTCCACGGCCAGGCCGCTCACTGTCAGCCAGTCGACGAGTCGTTGCGGCGTGGGGATGCGCTCGATGGGGATGCCGCGACGCTCCGACAGCGTGCCCGTGAAGCTGGTCGCCAGCACGTTGCCGAGACGGAATTCAGGGAACTGGGCAGGCATGGAACCACCTTAGCCGGTTGCGAGCCGATATTGAGACATGTTAGAACCGTCTTAGCCGGTTCTATGGTCACCAAGGAGGTCTCATGCGATGGTTCGTTACCGACGCTGCACCCGGCACTATCGCCACCACGGCAGCTCGCTTCGGCAGTGACATCTCATGAGCCGTCCAACCAGCGACGTGCAAGATTTCGAAGCCCACGCATCCGACGCCGACCTCGACGATCTTCGCGCGCGACTCGCTGCGGCGCGGCTGCCCGAAGCCGAGACGGTCCAGCGCGCCGCGCCCGGTCGCCGATGGGGACAGGGCGTGCCTCTCGCCGACCTCATCGATGTCGTGAACTACTGGCGCACCGGGTACAACTGGCGCTCGTTCGAAGCGCGCCTCAATCGGATCGGCCAGTTCCGCACCACCATCGACGGTCTGGGAATCCACTTCCTGCACCGCAGATCCCCGCGCGCAGATGCCAGTCCGCTGATCATGACGCACGGCTGGCCGGGCAGCATTGCCGAGTTCGTCGACGTCGTCGGCGAGCTGGCAGATCCGAAAGATGCTGACGCACCGGCATTTCACGTCGTGGCGCCGTCGCTACCGGGCTTCGGCTACAGCGATAAGCCCGTCACCACCGGGTGGGGAATCGAAAAGATCGCGGCCGCATGGGTGGAGCTGATGGAACGGCTCGGCTACGACAGATTCGTAGCCCAGGGCGGCGACTGGGGAGGGGTGATCACCACGGTCCTCGGCGGCAGGTTCCCGGAGCAGGTTCTGGGCATCCACACCACGACCGCGCAGGCTCCGCCCGGGCTGACCACGGACGGGCTGACGACGGTCGAGCGCAATTGGACCGAGGAAACTCGCGATTTCTGGCTCTACCGCGCGGCATACGCGAAGCAGCAGGCAACCCGTCCGCAGACGATCGGCTATTCGCTCGTCGACTCACCGGTCGGGCTGCTCGCCTGGATCCTCGACAAGTTCGCCGAGTGGACGGACACCGAAGACAGTCCGTTCGAAAGGATTTCGAGAGATCGCCTTCTCGACGACGTCACCCTCTATTGGCTGACGCGGTCCGGCGCATCGGCGGCCCGCATCTATTACGAAAGCCACCTCGCGCTCGACCCCGAGCTCCGGGTCGACATCCCGTCGGCTATCAGTGTGTATCCCCGCGACATCGAGAAGTGCCCGCGCCCCTGGGCGCAGGAGCGGTACCGGCAGATCGTGCGATGGACCCTGCCCGAAGCGGGAGGGCATTTCCCGTCGCTGGAGGTCCCCGAATATTTCGTCGGGGACGTGCGGGAAGGTCTCGCGGCGGTGCTGGCCGCCGGGTAATGGCTCGGCGCCGATATCGCTGTGCCGCTGTCGATCTCAGTCCGCTGCGGGCGGGACCCGGGTCCGGCCGTCGTCGGTGCGATAGCCCAGTGCGAAGCTCGGGCAGCGGTCGATGACCTCGGCCAGCGCGTCGGCGTTGCTGTTGTCGGGTCGGATCCAGGGGCGTTGTGCCGGATCGAACACCGCGGGGAGTCCGCGGACGCATTCGGTCGCGTGCCGGCAGCGCGCGGCCTCCCAGGTGACGGTGATCCCATCGGTTCGGTACTCCCGGATCGGGCCCGGTGACTGTTCGGTCATGACCGCTCCGGATGGTGCCGCAGGGATCCGCCGGCGGCCAACCGCATCAGGTCGCTGCCGAAATCGATATCGGCGGTGGACTTTTCGGCGCGGGTCGCATTGCCCGAGAACTGGTGCTGGTACCCGTCCCAGTTGCCCTCGGCGATGTCGCGCGGGGCGCCGCTGCGCAGCAGCGCGGCCAATTCGTTTGCCGCACGGCGGATTCGCTTGCCCAGGTCCGCCGAGCCCCAGTCCTCGGGCGCGGCGTACAACGACGTTGGTACCGGCACGCTGCGCAGGAATGCGAACAGTGGGCGCAGCTGGTCGTCGACCACCATCGCGTGCCGGGCGGATCCGCCGGTCGCGGCGAGAATCACCGGCTTGGCGATCAGCAGGTCGTTGTCGATCAGGTCCGCGAAAGACTTGAACAGTCCGCTGATTCCGGCCTTGTACACCGGTGTGCTCGCGACGATTGCGTCCGCGGCGGCGAGCTTGTCGATCGCGTCCTGGACGGCGCCGGTCGGAAAACCCGACACCAGGGAGCGGGCGATCTCGACGGCGATCGGGCCGAGCTCGATCACCGTGACGGTGGCGGGCATCCCGGCGACGCCCAGGGCGTCCACCGCTGCCTGTGCGATCCGGTCGGCGAGCAGTCTGGTCGAGGACGGGGAGCTCACGCCCGCGCTCACGACCGCGACGGTTGTGGTGTCGGTCATCGGGATTTCCTCTCGGAGTTGCGGTTCCGTGGGGGAGCGGCGGCCAGCAGCGCCAGGCTGAGGTCCCGGAGGCTGCGGAGCTGGTCGTCGTCGAGGCCCCTGGTCATTGCCGTGGAGACGTGCAGTGCGTGCGCCCGGCCGGCTCGTCGCTGTGCGGCGACTCCGTCCGGCGTCAGCCGGATGCGGTACGCGCGCGCATCGTCCGGGTCGTCGCCGCGCACGACCAGCCCGCGTGCTTCCAGGCGGGTCACCAGCCGGGAGATCCCGGCCTGGGTGAGCAGTACGTCGTCGCACAGCTCGGTCAGCCGCAGCCCGTCCGGCGCCGCCGAAAGTGCGTACAGCACACCGTATTCGCGCGGCAGCAGCTCGCCCCAGTCACCCTCGTGCTCGAACTCGAGCGCGAGGGTGGCCTGGGCCCGGAACAGGGCTTCCCACGCCTCGAGCGCGAGCCGGATGCCCCGGGACTCCTGCGGTCCGGAACTCATGCGATCACCGGGAAGCGAGCCTGCATGTCTGGATCGCTGTCCTGGTAGGGCGAGGTGCCGGACAGGTTGTCGCCGCGGTTCGGGTTCGGTCGCGGCTGGCGCGGCGCGCCGTCGCCGTACTTGGCGGTGACGAGCGACGCATGGGTCGGTGCGTCCGGAACACCGGGCGCCCGGCGCGAAGCCATCTCCTTGCGCAGCACCGGAACAACTTCGGTGCCGAGCAGCTCGACCTGCTCCAGCGCGAGCTCGACCGGAAGCGACAACCCGTCGAGGGCGAATAACTGGCGCTGATAATCGCCGAAGCCGTCCCGGAAGGTCAGCACCTTGTCGATGACCTGCTGGGGGCTGCCGACCGTGATCGGTGTGCGCGCCATCTGGTCCTCCAGCCGCGAGCCGCGGAATACCGGATAGTTCTCGAAGTACGGCTTGAACGTCCGCACCGCGTCCTGGGAGTTCTTGGCGATGAACGACATTCCGCCCAGCCCGACGATCGCCTGGTCGGCGGTGCCGTGCCCGTAATGCTCGAACCGCTGCCGGTAGAGGTCGACCAGGGGCTTGAAGTGGAAGTTCGGCGCCAGGATGTGGTTCGCGAAGAACCCGTTGCCGTAGTAGGCGGCCTGCTCCGCGATCTCCGGCGTGCGGATCGAGCCGTGCCAGACGAACGGCGGCACGTCGTCCAAAGGCCTTGGCGTGGAGGTGAACCCCTGCAACGGAGTGCGGAAGTTTCCCTCCCAGTCGACGACGTCCTCGCGCCAGAGCCGGTGCAGCAGGTTGTAGTTCTCGAGCGCCAGGGCCACACCCTGCCGGATGTCCTTGCCGAACCACGGATAGACCGGGACGGTGTTGCCGCGACCGACCATGAGGTCCAGCCGGCCGTCGGCGACGTGCTGGAGCATCGCGTAGTCCTCCGCGATCTTCACCGGGTCGTTGGTGGTCATCAGGGTGACGGCGGTGCTGAGTATCAGCTTGTCGGTCAGAGCGGCGATGTACCCGAGCAGCGTCGTCGGTGAGGAGGGCACGAACGGCGGGTTGTGGTGCTCGCCGAGCGCGAACACGTCCAGGCCTACCTCATCGGCGCGTCGCGCGACCCGGATGATGTTCCGGATCCGCTCCGCCTCGCTCTGCGTGTAGCCCGTCTCCGGCTCGGGGGCGATGTCACCGACGCTGAAGATTCCGAACTGCATGGCGTCTCCTTTCGAGCGCATCCGCAATATGCTTGACTGCGCAAGCAGTTCAACAACATGACTGCGCAAGTATTCCGGGCGGCGGAATCAGCTGACGGCTGCGCTGTGTGTGCGGTGGCTGGCCACGCTCGGGCCGGCCGGGATCCGGGACGTTAGTTCACGCAGGGCACCCCGCCGTCCGAATTGGCCTGCACCGCAGGGCCGCTGGGGCCGGGGGCCGACGGCTGGGTCGGTGCGGTGGGGCCGGAGCCGTCGCCGGGGGAGTTGGTTCCGCCGGCGGCGGAGGTGTTCGTGCCGTAGAAGGTGGACTGGATGATCTCGCGGATCTTGGCGGGATCGATTTCGTTGGCGCTCTCGCCGTTCAGGGTGAAGAAGTCCTCGATCGGCAGGGTCTGGAACACCATGTTGCCGCCGGTGAGGGAGCGCAGCTGCAGCGCCATGGAGAAGGCGTTCCAACGACTGTCGATGACGACGTCGCGCTTTGCCGCGTTCGTCATGTCCGACATCTTGAACGGGTCGAGGATCGTGCCGGCGCTGCGGATGTTGTGCGACGCCGACGCCAGGAATGCCTGCTGGCGGTGGGTGCGGTCGAGGTCGCCGTTGGGCAGGCCGTGCCGCTGCCGCACGAACGCCAGCGACTGGGCGCCGTTGAGGTTCTGCACGCCCGCGGGGAACACCGCACCGGAGTACGCGGAGTCGTTGACGGCGTTGTTCAGACAGACCTTGACCCCGCCCAGGGCGTTGGCCAGATCATAGAAGCCGGCCAGGCTGACCTCGGCGAAGTGGTCGATGGATACGCCGGTGAGATTGCGGACCGTCTCCAGCTCCAGCTTTCGTCCGGCCTCTCGGCCGATGGTCTCCAATTGGTGCTGGTCCGTCACACCCTGCTTGGCCGCGGTTTGTTCCGCGGCGGCCTTGGCGTTGCCATAGGCCTCCTTGATCTTGAGCATGCCGTAGCCGGGCACCTGCACCCCGTCGTCGCGGGGGATCGAGAACGCCTGCGCCTTGCCGCCGCCCGACGGGACGTGGATCAGGATGAGGGTGTTGGTGTTGTAGCCGCCCTCCTCGCCGTCACCGGCGTGGAGCTGGGACAGGATCGCCGGCGGCAGCGCCTGGCCGTTCTGGTCGTTGCGGGTGTCCAGGCCCATCAGCAGGATGTTCGTGCCGCTGGAGGAGGTGGGCGCGCCGTCCAGGGCGTGGGAGGAGGCCATGGTGCCGGACATGCTCGCGAACAGGTAGGTGTAGTACCCCACCAGAGCCAGCATCAGTACGACGAGCAGCACCAGCACCCGGCGGATGTTCCGCCACCAGCGTCGCGGCGACGGTCTGCGCGGCGCGGTCGGCGGGCGCTGCGGTCTGCGCGGCGGGGGGCCACCGGGGGTCATCGGCCGCCGGGCCCTCGGGTCCTGCGGGGGCCGCGAGCCGTACCCCGGCGGCGGCTCGGGCGGCCGGCGCGGCGGTTGATTGCCCGGATTCACGGGACGCCGCAACCGCATGTTCTCCGGTGGCGGGTAGCCCTGCCCGGCCGGCGGATGCTGCGGCCCGCGCGGCGGTTGGTTGCCGGGGTTCACCGGCCGTTGCGGGCCCTGCCCACCCCGTCCCGACCAGTCGCCGCTCATAAAAAATCCTCCAGTTACGCGGGGCCATGTGCTCGGCGTACGGTATCGAGGCGTTTCCGAGCGATGATGCGAGGGTGGGCCGAGTTGCCGACGGCGATGCGCATGATCGGTGAGTTCGCATCGGGCCTCCACTCGCGAGAGACCTCGAACATACGCCCGAAAAGGGCCTCGATGGGGGCACCGCGATACATGGCCGGAGTGTAGTTTCGGCGGATGGACCTCGACTGGCTGCGCGCCAACCCCGGCAACCTGGGTATTTCCCTGCACCACCAGCGAATTCGGGAAACTCCGGTGCCGGGCGGCGATGTCTGTACCGCGGTGCGGCTAACCCTGGACGGGGGCAGCGAGCTGTTCGTCAAACGGCGGGCCGAGGTGCCCGCGGACGACTTCTTCGCGGCCGAGGCCGCCGGGCTGCGTTGGCTCACCGTGCCTGGCGGACCCCCGGTGCCCGAGGTGATCGCAGTCGACACCGGGGCGATCGCGCTGCAGTGGATCGACCACGGCGAACCCACGCCGGCGGGCGCCGAGGACTTCGGCCGACGCCTCGCCACGCTGCACCACGCTTCGTGCGAGAGGTTCGGGGCTCCCTGGCGCGGCTATATCGCTACCGAACCCCTCGACAACACACCGCCCGGTGCGGATGTCACCTGGCTCGAGTGGTACCGATCGCGGCGAATAGCGCCTTATCTGTGTGCGTCCAGGGATGCGGGTGCGCTCACCGCCGCGGATGTCACGGCAGTCGAGACGGCCCTCGCCGCGATCGACCCGCCGGCCGAGCCGCCCGCCCGGATTCACGGAGATCTGCACCCCGGAAACCTGCTGTGGGGTGTGGAGCGGGCCTGGCTGGTCGATCCCGCCGCACACGGCGGGCACCGGGAGACCGACCTTGCGACTCTCCAGCTGTTCGGCGGCACTCGGTATCTGGATCGAATTATCGCCGCCTACCAGGAGATATACCCGCTCGCGTCCGGCTGGGAGGATCGCATCGGGCTGCACCAGTTGCATCTGGCGCTGGTACACACCACACTCTTCGGCCCCGGCTTCGCGGGTCTGGTGCGCGCTGCGGCCGGTGGGCCGGGGCGGGGGTAGGCCGCCGGAGGCGTCAGGTTACCGGCCGACCCGCGAACTCGGCCAGGACGTGGGGCAACGGGATTCGGGCCGGCCGGTTCGGCCGACATGTCGGTGCCCGCTGCGAAACTCGGGGCATGAGATGGGCGGTGGCGCGGACGAGCGAGGGCGGCGCGCGGGTGTGCCCGCTCGATTCCGCCGGTCGTCCGGCGGGGCCGATGGAGTACGCGTCCTCGGTCGCCGAGGCGGTGCGTTCGCGGCCGGAGGCGGAGCGGTGGGTGTGGCGGTCGACCGCCGAGATCTATCGGCCGCTGCTGGCGGCCGGTGTACGGGTGGATCGCTGTTACGACGTGGAGGCGGCGGAGGCGCTGCTGATCGGGCACGAGCAGGGGCAGTCGGGGCAGGCGCGCTCGCTGGCGGCGGCCTGGGCGCGGATGCAGGGCCTGCCCGTCCCGCAGGATGCTCCCGCGCAGGCCGCGCAGACCGAGCCGACCCTGTTCGACTCGGGTCCGGTGCCGCTCCCGCCCGGCACGGACGAATTCACCGCGCTGCTGCGGGTATACGAGGGTCAGGTCGCCCGCACGGCCGCGGCCGAACATCCCGAGCGGATGCGGATGCTCCTGGCCTCCGAATCGGCGGGCATGCTGGTCGCCGCGGAAATGTCGCGGGCCGGGATTCCCTGGCGCGCCGACATTCATCGTGAATTGCTCGATTCGCTGCTGGGAGAGCGCATTTCGGGTGGGGAGCCGCGCCGGATGTCGGAGCTGGCCCAGGAGGTGTCGCGCGCCTTCGGGCCCGGCGTACGGGTACGGCCCGACCTGCCGGGCGACATCGTCAAGGCGTTCGGCCGCGCCGGAATCTCGTTGTCCTCCACCCGGAAATGGGAGCTGCAGGAGATAGATCATCCGGCGGTGGCCCCGCTGCTGGCCTACAAATCGCTGTACCGCCTGTACACCGCCCACGGCTGGTCGTGGATCGAGCAGTGGGTGCGCGGGGGCCGGTTCCGTCCCGAATACCTGCCGGGCGGTACGGTGTCCGGCCGATGGACCACCAATGGCGGTGGTGCACTGCAGATCCCGAAGGTGGTCCGGCAGGCGATCCGCGCGGACCCGGGCTGGCGGCTGGTGGTCGCGGACGCCGATCAGATGGAACCGCGGGTGCTGGCCGCGATCTCGCGGGATCCGGGGCTGATGGAGGTGGCCGGGCGCGGCGAGGATCTGTACGCGGACCTGGCGGCCCGCGCCTTCGGCGGCGATCGCGCGCAGGCGAAGATCGCGCTGCTGGGTGCGATCTACGGTCAGACGTCCGGGGATGCCCTCACCCACCTCGCCGAGCTGCGCCGCAGATATCCGGCGGCGGTGGCGTACGTCGACGATGCGGCGCGGGCGGGAGAGGAGGGCCGCCTCGTGCGCACATGGTTCGGCCGCACCTGCCCGCCCGCCGCATCCTTCGAGCCGGCCGACGACGGGGAGGGTTCCGGTGGATACGGCAGTACTCCCGCCGCGCGTGCGCGCGGCCGCTTCACCCGGAACTTCGTCGTCCAGGGCAGCGCCGCGGACTGGGCACTACTGGTCCTGGCCGGGCTGCGCCACGCAATGCACAGCGAGGGCCTGCGCGCCGAGCTGGTCTTCTTCCAGCACGACGAGGTGATCGTGCACTGCCCGCAGGAGGAGGCCGCCACGGTCGCTGACATGATCGCCGCCGCCGCCGACGCCGCGGGCACACTCGCCTTCGGCCCGACGCCCGTTCGGTTCCCGTGCACAACAGCGGTGGTGG
The DNA here is from genome assembly GCF_050434125.1 of Nocardia sp. GP40. Lineage (NCBI taxonomy): Bacteria > Bacillati > Actinomycetota > Actinomycetes > Mycobacteriales > Nocardiaceae > Nocardia > Nocardia sp. GP40. The sequence goes on from NZ_JBNPVW010000001.1 coordinate 370,265, forward strand.
AGTGCTACGGCGACGCGAAATGAACACTCGCCATCGCCGCGCTGGTTGTGCAGCTGCGTGAACAGCGCCCCCAGCGGTCCACCCCGGCGGGCGTGTCGTCGATCGAGACGATCGGCTTGTAGGCGGCGATTCCGGTGTGGTCGGAGAACGAGCAGCCGGGCTGTAACGCCCGCGTGCGAACCGCCCACTTCACTACGACACCGCTGCCTGCCCCCGGCGATGCCGCGGGAGATCTCGTGCCTGCGGCCCGAGCGGATTACCTGTGCAGCACACGCCCGTCCGATGAGAGGTCCCATGAAGCAACGGAATCCCGCCCGGCGGCCGCACATTCGGCCGCCCGCAGAGCGACGGAGGTGAATCATGGTGTTCGACAGTCGTATTCCGATCGGTGCCGGAGCCGGGCTGATCGGCGGCGGAATCACGGGCGCGGCCGCGATCGCGCAGGGCGCGGCCGGTTCGGCGCAGTGGTGGGGGCTGTGGCTGCTGCACGCGGTCGTCTTCGGCGTGATCGCGGCGCTGCTGCTGCGTGACCGCAAACCGCTTCCGGCCGTGGCCTTCTCGCTCGGACTGCTGCTGGGGCTGCTGGACTGGGTCGCTTGGAATTCGACGGCTGTGCCGTTGCTGTCGGGTCACGTGCCCACGTGGTCCATCGGCGCGGCGGTCGCGGGCTACGACGAGTTGGTGCGCACCGGCTTGCTGGGTGCCCTGGTAGGCGTGCTGTACTGCGGGCTCGCCGCGGCGTTCGGGACCGATCCCGAACCGGCGGCATCCCGTAAGCCGCATGTCGTGATCGTGGGCGGCGGGTTCGGTGGTGTCGCCGCGGCGCGGAGGCTGGACGCGCTGATCGCGCGTGGCCTCGACATCAACGTGACCGTGATCAGTGATTCGAACTCCCTGCTGTTCACGCCCCTGCTGGTCGGCGTGGCCGCCGGCGCGCTCGCCGATCGGCATGTCAGCGCCCCCGTGCGGGCGGCGCTTGCGCATGCGTCGTTCCTGCACGGGCGGGTGAACTCGATCGACACCGCCTCCCGTAACGCCTATGTCACCGTCGTCGGCGGTGGGCCGCAACGGGTTCCGTACGACCACCTGGTGCTCGCCGTCGGCGCCGTGCCGCACTATTTCGACCTGCCGGGCGTGGGCGACAACGCCTTCGCGCTGAAGTCGATCGAGGACGCCGACCGCCTGCGCAACCACGTCCTGGGGGTGCTGGAACGGGCCGACGCCGAACCCGATCCGGCCGAACAGGATCGCCTGCTGACGTTCGTCGTGGTGGGGGGCGGATTCGCCGGCACGGAACTGATCGCCGAGCTGTTCGATCTGATACACGATGTGCGGCACTACTATCCGCGGCTGCACGGCCTGTCGCCGCGCTGCGTGCTGGTGCACTCCGGCGATCGGCTGCTGCCCGAACTGCCCGGTGAGCTGGGCGATTACGCGCTGTCGATCCTGCGCGAACGCGGCATCGAGTTCAGGCTGGGCGCCCGGCTGGTCGGGGCGGACGCCCGGGGCGTCCGGCTGGGGACGGGCGAGGAACTGCCGACCGCGACGCTGGCGTGGACCGCCGGAAATCGGCCGAATCCGCTGGCCGGGGCACTCGGAGCCGCCACTGATCGCGGTGCACTGGTAGTCGACGCGACCATGCGTGTTCCGGCGTTGGACGGTGTGTGGGCGGTCGGCGACTGCGCCCGCATCCCGGATCCGGCGCAGACCGCCGGCTGGTATCCGCCCACGGCGCAGCACGCACTGCGGGAAGGGAAGACGGTGGCCGACAACATCGCCGCCGTGATCGGCGAGCGCGCGCCGCGGCCGTTCCGTTTCGGTGCGCTCGGTGTCCTGGTGTCGCTGGGCCATCAGCGTGCGGCCGGACTCGTACTGGGCCGCAGGGTTTCGGGATTCACCGGCTGGATCCTGTGGCGCGCTGTGTATTTGAGCAAACTGCCGGGTGGGGACAAGCGCTTGCGGGTGCTCGCCGACTGGCTACTGGATCTCGTCTTCCCGCGGGACATCGCGTTGATCCGGGATGCGGCGCCCGGTCCGGGCGCGCGCGTGCCCGCGGCAACGCCCGTCGCCGCCCCATCGTCCCGGAACAGGAACGGCCATGAGTGACATCGGTTTCAACCACCGCACCGCGACACATGCGCCACCGGTCCCCGCGGGCCGTGGCGACGACCGGACCGGGGATCTCACGTTCTGGATCGCCGCGTCGGCCGGGGCGCTCGGGGGACTCGCGGGTGGGCTGGTCTTCGGCGGGGTGATGCTGTCGATCGGATTCCTGCCGACCGTCGCCGCCATCGTGCGCACCGACTCGGCGATCGTCGGGTTCGTGGTGCACATGCTGTTCGCCGCCGTCATCGGCGCCGGCTTCGGCATTCTGGTCGCCCGTCAGGAGCGGCGAATCGGCGAACTGCTGTCGTGGGGGCTGGTGTATGGGGCGCTGTGGTGGCTGCTGGGGCCGCTCACGCTGCTGCCGTTGTTCCTGGGCCGGGCGGTGCGCTGGGATGTGGCGACGGCGCAGGGCCTACTGCCCAGCCTCGTCGGACACCTGCTGTACGGGGCGGTCACCGCAATGTGTTTCGCGCTGCTGACACGGCGGCGGCGCGCGGACACCGCGGACACCGTCGACCTGCGCACCGCCGCCATAGCGGTGCTGTCCGGAGCGGTCACCGGCACCCTGCTCGCCGCGGCGACCTCGATGGCGGCGGGCGGCTATTCGTCGTTGTTCGTCGGCGTGCTCGCGGGTGCGGGGTATCCGCTGTTGTTCGGCGTCCGCGGGGAGGGCACCGGGCCCGGCATGATCCGGGGCGTCGCGTACGGATTCATCTGGTGGATCGTCGCCGGGCTGACCCTGCCGTCGCTGCTGTCGGGCCACGGGCTGGACTGGTCGGTGCGCGCCGCCCGGCACGCCGTGCCGACGCTGCCCGGATATCTGTTGCTCGGCGTCGGCATCGCGGTGGTCTTCGGGTGGCTCATGGGACTGGTGCGGGCGGTGTCGTCGGACGCCCTCGCGGGGACGGGCGAGCGGTTGCGCGGCAACCGTGTGACGGGGGTGTTGCACGGCATCCTGGCCGGGCTGGTGGGCGGCGTCGTCTTCACCGGCGTGATGGTGGCGATCGGTTTCCTGCCGCGGGTGGCGGCGCTGCTCGGTTCCGGCTCCGCGGGGGTGGGAATCGTTGTGCACCTGATCATCTCGGTGATCATCGGGATCGGCTACGCGGTCTGGTTCCGGGGCCGCAGCTTCGATCCCGCCTCCGGGCTCGGCTGGGGCGTGAGCTACGGATTCCTGTGGTGGGTGCTGGGGTATCTCACCCTGCTGCCGCTGCTGCTGGGCCACGCGCCGGTGTGGAGCCCGGACTCGCTGGCCGCGGGATTCCCGTCGCTGGTCGGACATCTCGGATACGGGGCGGCGCTGGGACTGGTCTATCAGCGGCTCGAACAACGGGTCAGCCCTTGGTATCTCACCCGCAGCGAGGTCGCCGCCGAACGGGCCCGGGCACGGTATCGGCAGATCTTGGGCTCGGCTCCGGCGCTGTGGAGTCTCGTAGTACTCATCGCTGTGCTTATGCCCGTGCTCGTCGGGTGAGTGAACGGTCGGCCCGGAGGCGTGCGGGGGACCTCCGGGCCGAATCGCTGGTCGGTCAGCGGTATTCGGGGTTCTGGTAGTCGAACCTGCACCCCGCGTCCCAGGCCGAGCGCTGGTTGCCCTGGGCGGGAATCCCGTTGTTGTCCTTCAGCATCCGGGCCAGGTGCAGCAGGTTCCAGGTCATGAACGTGGTGTTGCGGTTGGTGAAGTCGTTGTCGGGACCGCCCGAACCCGGATCCAGGTAGGAGGGACCAGGTCCGGCCTCGCCGATCCAGCCGGCGTCGGCCTGCGGCGGGATGGTGTAGCCCAGGTGCTGCAGGCTGTAGAGCACGTTCATGGCGCAGTGCTTGATCCCGTCCTCGTTGCCGGTGATCAGGCACCCGCCGACCCGGCCGTAGTAGGCGTACTGGCCCGCGTCGTTCAGGATGCCCGAGTTTCCGTACAGCCGCTCGATGACGCGCTTGGTAACGGAACTGTTGTCGCCCAACCAAATCGGGCCGGCGAGCACCAGGATGTCGGCGGCCATGACGCGCTCCTGCAGGACCGGCCATTCGTCGCTCGCCCACCCGTGTTCGGTCATATCGGGCCACACGCCCGGCGCGATGTCGTGGTCCACGGCCCGGATGTGGTCGACCGCCACGCCGTGTGTGCGGAGAATCCCGGCACTGGCATCGATCAGGCCCTGGGTATTGCTGGGCTCCGGGGATCGCTTGAGGGTGCAGTTGATGAACAGCGCACGCAGGTCGTCGTATTGCGTCATGTCATTCGGTGGCGCCTGCGTGGGGTGGCGTTACAGCTCTCCGCCGACGGCCTACCTGCCCGGGTGAGGGACAGGCTGCCGACCAAATCGGTGGCCGGGCCCGCCCGCGGCCGATACTGTCGCTCCCATGGAGTGGAGCTTGCGGTCTGCCGAAGAGCTTGCGATCGCGCTGCGTGCGGGTGAGGTGACCTCGACCGAACTCACCGACGAGGCGATCGCCCGGATCGAGCGCGACGACAAGGCGATCAACGCGATCTGCGTGCCCGACTTCGATCGGGCGCGGGCCGCGGCGCGCGAGGCCGATGCGGCGCGGGCCCGCGGGGAGGACCGGCCGCTGCTGGGTATTCCGGTGACGGTCAAGGAGTCCTACAACATCGCCGGGCTGCCGACGACGTGGGGGCTGCCGCAGTTCGCGGACTATGTGCCCACCGAGGATGCGCTGTCGGTGGCGCGGCTGAAGGCCGCGGGCGCGGTGGTGCTCGGCAAGACCAATGTGCCGCCGATGCTGGGAGATCTGCAGAGCGCCAACGAGATCTACGGTGTCACCAACAATCCGTGGGACCCGACCCGGACGCCGGGCGGATCCTCCGGCGGTTCGGCGGCGGCCCTGGCGGCCGGATTCGGCGCGCTGTCCATCGGCTCCGATATCGGCGGTTCGCTGCGCAATCCGGCGCACTTCTGCGGTGTGTACGCCCACAAGCCGACGTTGGGACTCGTCGCGAATCGCGGTCATGTCCCGCCGCCCACGCCGGCGCTGCCGTTCGATCGCGACCTGGCGGTCGTCGGCCCGATGGCGCGCACTGCCCGCGATCTCGCGCTGCTGCTGGATGTGATGGCCGGAGCCGATCCGCTGACGCTGGGCGTCGCGTTCGATCTGGCCCTGCCGCCCGCGCGGCACGAGCGCCTCGGTGACTTCCGCGTCCTGGTCCTCGAGGATCATCCGCTCATACCGACCGGCTCGGCCGTGCGGGACGCGATCCACCGGGTCTCCGACGCGCTCACCGATGTGGGAGCCCGCGTCGAGTGGCACAGTCCGCTGCTGCCCGATCCGGTCGACGCCGCGGTGCTCTACATGGAGCTGCTGTTGTCGACCCTGGCCGCCGGTTTTCCCGAGGCCGCCTACGAGCAGATGCGGGTCCACGCAGCCACATTCGCCCCGGACGACCGCAGCCTCGACGCGGCGCGGATGCGCGGCGCGGTGTTCAGCCAGCGCGACTGGATCGCGGCGACCAGCCGCCGGGAACTGCACCGCCAGGGCTGGCGGGAACTGTTCGCGCAGTTCGATGTCGTGGTGGCCCCTATCACGCCGACGCCCGCCTTCCCGCACGACCCCAATCCCGACTTGGGGTCGCGCCGGATCGATATAGACGGTGTCGAGTACCCCTTCGGCGACCAGCTCGTCTGGGCCGGCACGGCGACCATGCCCGGCCTGCCCGCCACCGCCGTTCCGGCGGGCCGGTCCCCCGAGGGCCTGCCGGTCGGGGTGCAGCTCATCGGTCCGATGTTCGAGGACCGCACGCCCCTGCGGCTGGCCGAACTGCTCGAGGAGCGGATCGGCGGCTTCGTGGCGCCGGAATAGGAGGCGATGCCGCCCGCGATGTTCTGGCGCATCGCCGCGACGTGCTTTAGGCAGTAGCCGGAATATCCAGGCGCGCAACGCCGTTCACGGCGACCGGCGTACCGAACCAGCGGCCCAGTGCCGGTTCCAGTTCCTCCGGCGGGCCCGCCCAGCACACGTAGCCGTCGGGGCGGATGAGCATGGGTTCGACGTCCGACCCCCGACCCGCGCGATCGACCCGATCCGACCACGGATCGGCGATCGCACCGAACCGGTCGGCCGGGTCGAGCAGGACACCGCGGCCGGACCGCAGCAGCTCGTGCACACGGGCCGAGCCCAGCGGCGCGTCCGGTGCGGGCAGCCCGACGAGCGGATGGTTCTGCGCGCCGGGTATCGGGTAGCGAATTCCCATGCCGGACAACATGTCGTCGAGGTGGTACTGCACGTCTCGCAGCTGTGCCATCGAGGCGAACAGGTCCTTGGCGGCCGCCACGTCCGGGTCGCGGGTGCCCTCCCAGTCCATCAGCAGGCTCTGCGCCTGGACGTTCCGCAACACGGCGGCCGCCACCGGATGCCGTTCGGCGTGGTAGCTGTCCAGTAGATCCTTTGGTGCCCAGCCGGCGACGGCGGCGCCGAGCTTCCACCCGAGATTGAGCGCGTCCCCGATCCCGGTGTTCATGCCCTGCGCGCCGATCGGAAGGTGGATATGGGCGGCATCCCCGGCCAGGAACACCCGACCGTGCCGGTACTGCGCGGCCTGCCTCGCCGCATTGGTGATGCGGCGGGCGTAGCGTAGCTCGAGCAGGTGCACGCGGGACCCGAAGAGACGACTCAGGCCGTCCCGGATCTCCTGCTCGGTGACCGGAATCTCCCGGGGCAGTGAATGATTCGGCCCACCCAGCACCAGCCGCCGCAGCGGCCTGCCCTGCGCGTCGGTGCCCAGCGGGAACGTCGCGGACCAATGGCCGTCCTCGCCCCAGGTGTGCATCGCCGTCTCCGCGCCGCCCAGCCGCACGTCCGCGGCGACGACGGTCGCGGTGCCCGGCCGCCCCGGGAACTCGGCGCGCAGCAGCGACCGCACGGTGCTGTGGGCGCCGTCGGCGGCGGCGACGAAGCGGGCACGCACGCGCTCGCCGTTCGCGAACGTCGCGGCGGCGCCGTCCGCGTCCTGGGCGAGGTCGATCAGGTCGTAGTCGCGCGAGACCCGAATGCCCTGTGCGGCAAGGTGTTCCCCGAGGAATGCCTCGATCGCCACCTGCGGTATGGACCGCCACGGCCGGCGATGCCGCTCCCGGGTCAGGGGCAGCGGGATGCCCGCGAAGTGGGCGGTGCCGTCCGGGTAGTCGCCGGTGGCCAGCAGCGGTTCCAGCAGGCCACGCTGATCGAAGCTCTCCTGCGTGCGGGACTGCACGCCCCCCGCTTTGGACAATTCGCTCGGCCGCGACAGCTTGTCGACCAGCACGGTCCGCACGCCCGCGACCAGCAGCTCGTTGGCCAACGTCAGGCCGGTCGGGCCCGCGCCGACGATGAGCACATCGGTGTCCATGATTTCTCCCCATATCGTGTCGTTTCCCGATCGCCTCGATCGGGACAGGAGCTACACTCCGCCGGGCGGACCGCATGGGCCAGAATCCGCGACGATGGTGTCGATATTCGACATTGGGTACCGTCGATTCGGTGGAATCCGACTTCGACGAGCTCGACCGCCGGCTGCTGCACGCCCTGCAGCTCGACGGGCGGGCCCCGTTCAGCACCATCGCGGAGGTGCTCGGTGTGTCGGACCGGACGATCGCCCGCCGGTACGCCCGTCTGCGGTCTATGGGTGCGGTGCGGGTGTTCTGGGCGGTCGACCCGATCGCATTGGGTGCGATGTGGTGGTTCCTGCGGGTGCGTTGCGCGCCCGCCGCGGCGTTTCCGGTCGCCGAGGCGCTCGCCCGGCGATCGGACACCTCCTGGGTGAGCCTGTCGTCCGGCGGCACCGAGATCACGTGCGTGGTCCGGGCCGACAACGCGGCGGACAGCGAGGCGCTGCTGCTGGCGAAGCTTCCCCGCACCTCGCGGGTGGAGGGTGTCACCGCGCACTCGGTGCTGCATGCCTTCTACGGCGGTGCGGACAGCCTGATCGCCAAGTTCGGCGTGCTGACCGAGGCGGAGATCGCGCGACTGCGCCCGCCGCCGATGCGTTTGCGACCGGGACCGGTGCACCTCGACGACGGCGACCGGAAACTGCTCGCCGCCCTGGGCGCCGACGGACGGACCGAGCTCGAGCAGCTGGCCGCGGTGACCGGCTGGTCGCCGACGACGGTCCGGCGGCGGATGACCGAGCTGCGCGAGCGCGGGGTGCTGTACCAGGACATCGATGTCGACCTGCGTCTCTTCGGCACCGGCACCCGGACGCTGCTGTGGCTCTCGGTCGCCCCCGCGCACCTGGAGCGGGCCGGTGCGGCGCTGGCCCAGCACCCCGAGGTCGCGTTCGCCGCCGCCACGACCGGCCCGACCAACCTCTACGCCAGCGTCGTGTGCGCGAACCAGCGCGAGCTGTACCGATACCTGACCACCCGGGTGGCCGCGCTGCCCGCCATCACCCACATCGAGACCGCCCCGGTGATCAAGACCGTCAAGCAGGCTGCGAACCGGTTGTAGCGCCGGGTTATTCGGTCGCCTTCAGGAGTTCGGCGGTGGCGTCCCACAGCCTGCTCTCCCGCGCGCGGTCGACGGCGAACGGCCGCACGTCACGCTCCCTGTCGATGACCACGAACGCGCCGTCGCGCAGGTGCGACCAGCGGTCGTCCAGGGCGACGGAGGCCAGGGCCGGGCCGGAGGTCCGTGGCGCCGACACTCCGGGGATTCTCCCCACCCCTCGGGCGGCACGCTGCAGTGCAGGGCTCGCCGCGCGCCCCAGGCCGGTACCCGGCATGAAGCCCGGTTCGAAGACGATCACCGAAACACCCTGTGGCACATGCCGTTGGAGCTCGTGGGCGTAGTAGAGGATCGCCAGCTTGGAATTCGAGTAGGCGACGCCGCCGGTCCGCATCGAGGGGGACACTCCGGCCGCCGCGGGCCGTGCCAGCTCGATCGGGTCCCGCCACTCCGCGGCCGCAACACCCAGGATTCGGCGCGGGAGATTCTCGTAATAGGTGTTCGAGCCCAGCAGGACGATGCGCGCGGGGGCGGACAACGAGTCGACCAGATCGCCGATCAACTGCGCGTGGGCCAGGTGGTTCACCGCGAAGGTCAGCTCGTAGCCGTCCGCCGAGGCGGTGCGGGTATCCAGCACCGAGACCCCGGCGTTGGCCACCAGCCCGCGCAGCGGGCGAACGGTGTTCGCGCCGAGCAGATCTCGGACCTGCCCGGCCGCGGCCCGCACCTCGGCCAGCCGCCCGAGATCGCAGCCGACCGCGTGCGCGTCGGCACCCGCGGCCCGCGCCGCGTCGGCGACCTCGGCGAGGGCGGCGCCGGGCCGCCCGACGAGGATCAGGTCGGGGCGTTGCGCCGCGGGCCGATTGGCCATCGCCAGCGTCGCGGCACGCCCCAAACCGCCGGTCGGGCCGGTGATCAGAATGGTTCCCGGGTCGATGGTCGACATGATCCCTCTCCGTTTCGATGACGGGTGGTTGTGGTCATGCATCGAGCGTCCGGCGCGCCCCGGCGATCAGCCAGTCGTGCGTCTTTCCTGGGAAAGGCAGGGCCAGGATGGCCCCGTCGCAGTGTCGCATACTGGACCGATGGACATGCTGGAGCTCGGTAGCGCGCTGCGCGGCTGGCGCGACCGCATCGCTCCGGCGGCGGCCGGGGTCCCGGTCGGCGGTCGTCGGCGCGCCGCGGGGCTGCGCCGCGAGGAACTCGCTCAACTCGCCGGGATTTCCGTCGACTACCTGACCAGGCTCGAGCAGGGACGCGCGACCACGCCGTCGGAGCAGGTCGTGGAATCGCTCGCGCGTGCGCTGCGGCTCACCGGCCCCGAACGGGAGCACCTGTTCCGCCTGGCCGGACGCGTCCCGCCGGGACCGGGCGTGGTGCCCACCCGGATCACGCCCAGCGTGCAGCGCCTCCTGGATCGGTTCGCGTACACGCCGGTCGTCGTGTATGACGCCGCATGGAACCTGATCGTCGCCAACGCGCCGTACGACGCCCTGATGGGCCAGACCACGCACTGGACCGGGATCGAACGGAATGCCGTCTGGCGCAATCTCTTCGGGGCCGGCAACCGGACGGTGCGCACCCCGGCCGAGCAGGCGGAGTTCGTATCCGCGCTGGTGGCGGATCTGCGGATGACCGTCGCGAGATATCCGGACGATTCCCGGCTGCGCCGCCTCGTCGTCGAGCTGACCGCGGCCGGCCCGAAATTCACCGAGCTGTGGGAATCCGGCGCGGTCCCGCCTCCGCAACAGGAGCATTCGCTGCACAAGACCATCGCGCATCCCGACGTCGGGCCGATCACCCTGGACTGCGACGTTCTCATCGTTGCGGGCAGCGATCTGCGCATCATGGTCTACACGGCCGAACCGGGGAGCGAGGATGCGGACCGGCTCGCGATCGCGGCGGTACTCGGCACCCAAACCCTCACCGAATAGCAGAGATTCCTCGGCGGCCGTGGCCGGTGGGAGGCCGGGACGCGACCGGCGAAATTCTGTTCTCGCATATGCAAGATCGCTATTTCGGCACCGTGCGGGACGCCGGGGGAGGACGATGCTGAGGTATGTCCGCCAGCGTATGTCGGTTCCCGGCATCGAGACTCGTCGGCCTGCACGGACGAGCTCCTCGCCGAAATTCCGGGACCGGTACGCGATCGACGTGCTGCGGGCAGTCTGGTCCGCACCGAAAAGTATTGTGGTGGCGAACCTTTCACCGAATCACCAGAAGAAGAACAGCATCATGCGACCTGTTACGCCCAGTACCGCCCAGGCGGGCTGGCCCCGTGAACTTTTCCCCTCCGCCCTCGAATCCGCAACCGCACGGCTCCGTTCCGCGGTGACGGCCCGGATCGGCGCCGACGGCGCGGTTCGCGACCCCTGCCACAGCCGGATCCTGGAATCCATACTGGCGCTGAACCTCTTGGAACGGACCGGGTTGGCGCCCGAGCGGCGCATCCGCCTCATCGACTACCTGTGCGCCCAGACGCCCGCGGATCCACTGGATCGGCTCCTGCTCGACCTGGCCCTCACCCGCGCCGAGGTCGAGGGCGCACCCAGGGGACTGGCCGAGGCGTTCCTCGTCCAGGCGCCCCAGTTCACCGGGGCGCGCAAACAGGCCATGTTCGACGCGATCTTCGCGCTGTACGGCCTGCCTCCCGGCGGCCCGCTCGACCCCGCTGGTTTCAGCCTCGCGGGCCTGCACTGCTGGGCCGTCGCACAGGTCACCGCCGTGAAGATCGTGCTCGCGGATGCCACCGGGCAGTCCGATCGGATCGGCGACGAGGACGTCCGGATTCTGCTGGAAACCCAACACGGGAGCCATGTTTGGGAGAGCAACGTCCTGATCTTCCTGTGGGTGCTGCACGCCCTGCACCGCCTGCCCGGCACGAAAGACGTTGTGACCGACGGAGTCGCGAAGGTCATGGAACACCAGCGCGCGGACGGCGGCATGCCCTTCGTCAGCGACACCGACACCTGGTGCACCGCAACCGCCGGCGTGGCCTTGGCCGCTGCCCATGCGCCCCGTCACGTCCTGGACGCGGTCGCCTCGAATCTGGTGTCCCGGCAGCAGCCCGGCGGTGGCTGGTCCTACACGGACCTATCCTGGCAGACCGACGTCGACGACACCTCGGTCGCGGTGCAGTTCCTGCACGGCCTCGATGCCGGCCGATACCGTGAACAGATCGCCCGCGGCAGGCGGTCGCTGCTGGCGGTCCGCAACCCGGACGGCGGATTCCCCACCTATATCGCCGGCGCGGAGTCCGAGGCCTGCATGACGGCCGCCGCCGTCGACGCGCTCACCCCGGACTGGCACCGTCACGCCGAGGCCATCACCACCGGGCTGGAATACCTGGCGCGCCAGCAGAGCCCGGACGGATCCTTCCCGCCGGACTGGTCCAGCAGCAGGCACCACACCGTGTTCCGCGCTCTGCTCGCGGCGACGCGCAATCCCGGCCATCGCCCCGCCTCGCTGCGGACGATGACCGATCGGATCATGACCCTCGTGCTCGACGGGCAGCACGGCGATGGTGGCTGGGGACAACAGGATGGCCGGGCCAGCGATCCGATCAGTACCGCGTACGCGCTCGTTGCCGTGTGCCGGCAGGACGATCCGGCGCCCGCGGCACGCGCGGTGGCCTACCTTCTCGAACACCAGCGGGACGACGGCACCATCGGTTCGATCTCCGACTCGATCGGGCCGCGGCCACTGCGCTTCACCGTCCCGGTGCTGGCCGACATCTTCACGCTGCTGGCGCTGGGCCATCTGACCCGCCGCCTGGGCGCGCCCGATGATCCCGCGTCGGGGGAGCGGGCGATTTGAGAGTCTCGGCCGACGACTACGGTATTAGTAGAACACACCGATCACCGGATCGAACTCGTTGTCGCGCAGCGATCTCGACCGCGGTGTCGATCGGACTGGATTCCCCGCATAGAGAGGGGCGAACCGGGAATATCCTGGCGTCGTGCACTCCGGCGATTCGTCACGCGAGGATTTCAGTTCGATGTGGTGAGATCGGCAGATCCTGCGCGACGACCCGCGGAAAGAGGAACAGCATGTCCGATAGCAGCAGCCGGATCGGTTCGGGGCTGCCGACCACTATCGACACCACCAAGGCACACGAGGCGCGCTTCTACGATTACTGGCTCGGGGGTGTGGACAACTACCAGGCCGACCGAGTCCTGGGCGACGAGATCGCCACCCACGTCCCGGATATTCGCACGATGGTGCGCCACAATCGCGCCTTCCTCGGTCGCGCGGTGCGCTATGCGATCAGCGAACTGGGCATCACGCAATTCCTCGACATCGGTACCGGCCTGCCGACCGCCCGCAATACGCACGAGGTGGCCCAGGAGGTGAATCCGGCCGCGCGCGTCGTCTACGTGGACAAGGATCCGCTGGTGCTCGCGCACGCCCGTGCGCTGATGGGTAGCACCGACGAGGGCAGGACCGCATTCATCCACGCCGATCTGTACGACCCGGAGTCGATCCTGAACAATCCGGTGCTGCACGAGGTTCTGGACATGGATCGCCCGATCGCCCTGACGCTGACCATGATCATGATGTACTTCCGCGATGCGCAGGATCCGCAGGGCATCATCGCACGACTGCTGAAGGCGATGCCCTCGGGCAGCAGCCTGACGATCAGTCATCCCACTGCGGAGTTCAATCCCGCCGCGACCGAGCGGGCGGTACAGGCCTGCGAGCGAGCGGGAATCCCGATGAACCCCCGCACCCGCGCCGAGACCGAAAAGCTTTTCGCCGGAACGGAACTCGTCGAGCCGGGCATCGTCACCCTCGAGAGGTGGCACCCGGAGCTCGCCGAAAAGCCGCTGTACGAGGACGGTCCCGACACCGGGAACGCCTGGATCTGGGCGGGCATGGGCCGCAAGCCCTGATCGCCTCCCCCACGCGAAGCAGCACCCCGAGCCCTGCCAGGGCCTCGGGGTGCTGCGGTATAGGGCGCCGGAGACCCGCTGCGCGAGAACCGGTTCGGTGGCGCGGCCGAACCGGGTTCGTTGCTGCCCGGGCCAGGTCCGCGCTAGTGCCGGGCCCGTTCGCGGTAGTGCTCGGCAACGGCGGTGAAGGCCGCCTTGGGTTCCCAGGGCATATCGGGGTAGGTGTCGCCGTGGCGGCCCTCGAGGACCTTCACGATGCCCAGGCCCGCCAGGTCGAGGTCGTCGCGGGGGTCGCCGTCGGGCCGGTGGGGGTGGCTGTACAGGGCGAAGAGGAAGACGAAGGTGCTGTCGACGCCCTCGGAATCGAAGATCTCCAGTAGCTCGCTGAGATAGCCCGCCTGCCCCTCCTCGTCCCGGATGTAGGTGCCGTCCAGGCGAATCGGGGCGCCGGTGGCCTCGTCGTATTCGACGATCTCCATGCTGCGGGGCGCGGAGTCGGGCGCGCCGCGCCAGGTGGCCGTGCCGAAGCCGGTGATCGCCAGCGGTTTACCCTGCGCGACGAGGGTGCGCACGCCGTCCCGGAACTGGCCGGCTACCTCGGCGGACCGGATCAGCTCGATCGAGACGATATCGAAGCGGGACCAGTCGATCCGTTCGAAAGGTATGGCGGCGTAGGTGATTCGGCCGCCGAATCGGGCGCGGATCAGCGTGACCGCCTCGGCGAGGAATTCGTCGAGGCGGGCGCTGACCGCGGCCAGGAGCGCGGGACGGTCGCCCGGATCGGCGAACAGCCGGTCGACGCGGTCCATGGGGTCGTCGCCGGGCAGGAAGCCGGGATTCATCAGGGTCAGTTCGACTCCGGCGACGAAGACGACCTCGGCGCCCGAATCACGAAGCCGCTCGGCGCGTTCCGCGCAGTCGGCGAACAGCGACAGCATCTCTTCCCTCGTCCGCTCGAGCGGGTACGGCGAGTACCAGATCTCCAGCCCGAGCTCGGCGGCGTAGCGGGCGGCCAGATCCAGCCGCTCCGGATCGCCGCCGGTGATCTGGACGGCCGTGCAGTGCAGGTCGTCGCGGATGATCTCCAGCTCCCGCCGGACGACCGCGGGATCGAACTCCTCCCGCGAGGTGCTGCCCCGGCCGATGAAGCCGGTGTCGTACGTCATTCCCTTGCCACGCATCCCGGACTGCGCGAGCGAAAGAAGCAGGCCACCCGCGAGGCCCTGCGGGAGGCGGCCCTGCGGCTGGCGCTGGAACGCGGGCCGGACCAGGTGCGCGTGGACGACATCGCCGCGGCGGCCGGCGTCTCGCCGCGCACCTACAACAACTACTTCGCCAGCCGCGAGCAGGCGATCGTCGCGGCCGTCACCGCGGAAAGGGAGGCGCGGGTCGCCGCCGCGGTCGCCGCCCGCGACGAGCTGCCGCTGGCCGCTGCCGTCGTCGAGGCGATCGTGGAGCAGTACACCGATCCGGGCGAGCGCGGTCGCGAGGCGCTCGTGCTGATCACGACGAATCCCGCACTGCGCGAGGCGTTTCTCGGGACGACGGCCGCGATCGAACACCCGCTGGCGGCGGCGATCGGGAGTCGGCTGCGCGGAATCGATGCGAATGTGGCCGCGGATCCGAATGGCGGAACGGACGCGTGCGACCTCACCGCACGAGTGCTGGCAGCCTCCGTCGCGGCGGCGATCCGTGTCGCGCTCGAGCGGTGGGTGACCCAGACGTCGGCGCCCGGCGGCTTCGTCGTCCTCACCGGTTCGCTGCCCGAGTTGCTCCGTGCCGCGCTCGCCCCGCTCGAACCGGCGCTCGCCGCCGCCGAATAACGCAACACCCGCCGAAACGCCCGCGCGCCACGCGATACCGGCCGGTGCTGTTCGTGTCTGCTGGTGGCGGCCGCGGGTGCACGGTAGCGTTCGGGGGGTGTCGAAGGTCAAGGTGCTGCTCTGGCTGGGACACCTCTCGCTACCGGCGATCGGTCTGTGGCTGCTGGTATCGCAGCCTCCGCTGGATATGGACTACGAGCACCACGTGACCCATTTCTGGCTGGTGCTGGCCACCGCGGTCGTCGCGCTGGCCTTGGGCGTCATGCTGTTCCGGGCCGCGCGGATGCGGCGCGACCTCCGATTGGTCCTGGTGTCGCTGGTGTTCCAGTTCAGCGCGGGCTTCCTCGCGCTGCACGCCCTGGCAACGCCCGGGGTGATCCTGCACGCGCCCAACGCCGGATTCGTGTACGCCGTACCGGTCGGGCTGGGGCTGGGCGGTGTCGCGGCCCTGGCCTCGTCGCTGGAGTACGGCCCGGTCGCCGCCGCGCGGCTGTACCGGTTCGAGTGGGCGCTGTCCGCGCTGCCGGTGCTGCTGCTGGGCGCGTGGGCGGTGGTGTCGATGGCCGAACTGCCGCCGCTGAACCACGTGCCGTCGGCGATGGAGGCGCAGGGACCGCTGATCGGGGTGGCCTTCGCCGGATCGGCCTGCTACTTCCTGGCGGCGTATCGCTATGTCCGCCAGTTCATCCGGCGTCGCGGCCTGGTGCTGCTGTCGGTGCTCACCGCGTTCGTGCTGCTGTCCGAGGCGCTGTTCGCGGTGGGATTCGGCCGCAGCTGGCACGCCTCGTGGTGGGAGTGGCACGTGCTGATGCTCGCCGCGTTCGTGCTCATCTCCATCAGTGCCCATCTGCAATTCCGCAGGGAGGGCTCGACTCTCGGTCTGTTCGACAGCGTCACGCTGCGCCAGACCATGGCCGTGCTCGAGCGCGACTACGCGCGGGCGCTGAACGAGATGGTCGACGCGCTGCGTGAGCGCGCCGAGGGCGGCGTCGCCTCGGGCGAGCCGCTCGGCGAGGTGGGCGTCCACCTGGCCAGGCGGTTCGGTCTCACCGAGCGTCAGGTTGCGGTGTTGCAGCAGAGCGCCTTTGCACTGGGCAACGAGCGCGAGCAGGTGCGACGGCTGGGGGTGCTGGCCGCGATCGGGGAGCGGTCCAACGTGATTCGCCACGAACGGGAGCTGCTCGGTGAGGTGCTGTCGCTGGTGTCGACGGCGTTCGAGCGGGATCGGTTCCGGCTGGGCCTGATTCACGGCGCGGACATGGTCTTCCCGGACGGCGGCCCCGCGGATCCGGCCGCGGTCGCATTCCCGCTGATCGTGAAGGGCAGCTACGCGGGGGTGCTCGAGGTGCGCCGGGAGGCCGGCGGTTTCGGCGATGCCGATCTGGCGCTGCTGCGTTCGTTCGCCGACCGGACCTCGGTCATGCTCGAGAACGCCCGGCTGTATCAGCAGCTCGACGGGCTGTTCCGGTCCTACATGTCGCCCTCGGTGGCCACGGCGCTGATCGCCGATCCGACCCAGGCCGGGCTGGGTGGCAGCCGGGCCGAGGTCACCGTGCTCATGGCCGACCTCTCGGGATTCACGCCGTTCTCGGAGTCCTCGACCCCGGAAGCGGTGGTGGACATGCTCAATACGTACTACGGCGTCATCGTTCCGGAGATCCTGAACTGCGGCGGGACTGTGGTGCAGTTCGTCGGCGACGCGGTGATGGCCGTGTTCAACGCTCCGGCCCGCCAGCCCGATCATGCGCTGCGGGCGGCCAGCGCCGGACTCGCGCTGCAGCGGGTGGTCGCCGAAACCGCTGCGCGGCATCCCGATTGGCCGAGGTTCCGGGTCGGGGTCAACACCGGCCCGGCCCTGGTCGGCAATGTCGGTGCGCCACAGATGCGGAACTACACGGCGATCGGTGACACCACGAATCTCGCGGCGCGGCTGGAGAGTCTGGCCGAGCCCGGGACGGTGCTCATCGGCTCGCTGACCTACGACCAGCTCGGCCCGCGCGCGGTGGTGCGCAGCCGGGGCACCGTGACCGTGAAAGGCCGGAGTGAACCCGTGACCTGCTATGTGCTGGATGGACTGCGGTGACAACCGATTTCGAGATCCTGCGGGGTCTGAGCGAGCAGGAGCGGCGCGACGTGCTCGCCTCCTGCACGCCGCGGCGGTTCAAGCGCCGGGAGATCGTCTGTCACGAGGGCGATCTCGGTGACACCCTGCATCTGATCAAGTCCGGCCGGATGATCGTGCGCGTGGCCACCCCGTTCGGCAACACCGCGACGCTGACCATGCTGGGTCCGGGGTACTCGTTCGGCGAACTGGCTCTCGCGGACCGCAATTCGCGGCGCACCGCGACCGTCGAGGCGATCGAGGACGCCGAGACGCTGAGCCTGAGCCGCGCGCAGCTGGCGGCGCTGCGCGAGCGGTACCCGCAGATCGACCGGGTCATCATCGGCACGCTGTCCGCCCAGGTGCGCCGGCTGTCGGCGCAGGTGCTCGAAGCGCTGTATCTGCCGGTGGAGACCCGGGTGGTGCGGCGGCTGGTGGACCTCGCCCGGATCTACGGCGGACCGAATCCGACCGCCGAGATCCGGCTCAACCAGGACGATCTGGCCTCCATGGCCGGTACCACGCGGGCCACGGCGAACAAGGTGCTGCGCGAGCTGCAGCAGCGCGAGATCCTCACCCTGACCCGGGGCCGGATCACCGTGGTCGACCGGGCGGCGCTGCAACGCGCCGCCGCCGGATAGCCCGCTACTTCGCCACCGCCTTGCCGCCCGTGGGGTTGACCGCGAACCAGGTGCCGCCCACGCCCTGCCCGAGCAGATCTCCCGGCTTCGCGTCCTTGGAGAAGTAGTAGACCGGCCAGCCGCCGATGGTGATCTGGCAGGAGCCGTCCGGCCGTTCGATGAAGCCGGTCAGCTGCGGGTTGATGCCGTCCACGTACAGGTTCTGACCCTTGCTGACCAGCAGCGGCGGCCAGGTGGTCGCGCAGGCGCCGGTGCAGTTCGACTGCGACGGCTTCGGGGTGTCCTTGTCGAACCGGTAGAGCGAGCGGCCGGCCGCGTCGGTGACGCGCATTCCGACGGTCGGGTCGATGACCACGCGCAGCTCGACGTTGTTGGTGCCCTGGGGCGCGGATCCGTTGTAGATGTTCAGCCACCCTTGGGTTTTCGCGAGGACCGGTGCCGATGCGGTGGGCGCCGGCGGCGTCGGGGCCGCGGTCGCGGCAGGCGCCACGGACAGGGCCAGCACCGCGGCCGTGGCGAACGCGGCGGCGGCCGTGCTGATCAGGGTGGTGACTTTCGACATGGGGTCCTCCGAATGATGTGCGTTGGCGTTGCACATGATTCTTCGTTTCCGGGGACGAATGTTCTGTTCGCGCAGAGACATCCGCTGTGTGTTCGCGCCGACAGAGCGATGGCGTGCGGTACTGTATCGCATCGAATGAACATGGGAATCATTTCCGGAAAGTGAGAGGGGTTATTCGTGAAGATCGCGTTCGTCGGCAAGGGCGGCAGCGGTAAGACCACGCTGTCCTCGTTGTTCGTGCGCTACCTCGTCCATCAGGGGCTACCCACGCTCGCGATCGATGCCGATATCAATCAGCATCTGGCCGCCGCGCTGGGCACCGACGAGGACACCGCGGCGGCGCTGCCCACGCTGGGCGCGCACCTGCCGCTGATCAAGGAGTATCTGCGCGGGGACAATCCGCGCATCTCCTCGGCCGAGGCGATGATCAAGACCACGCCCCCGGGCGCAGGCTCGCGGCTGGTGGGTGTCGTCGAACCCAATCCGATCTACGACGCGTGCGTGCGCGAGATCGCCGGAGCGCGGGTGGCGGTGACGGGCCCGTTCGCCGAGTCGGACGAGGATCTGGGGGTGTCCTGCTACCACTCGAAGGTCGGCGCGGCCGAACTGCTGCTCAACCACATGGTGGATGGCGCCGACGAGTATGTCGTCATGGACATGACCGCGGGCGCGGATTCGTTCGCCTCGGGCCTGTTCACCCGGTTCGATCTGACCGCTCTGGTGTGCGAGCCCACCCTGCGCAGCGTCGGGGTGTACCGCCAATATGCCGGCTACGCCAAGGATTTCGGCATCCGCATCGCGGTGGTCGGCAACAAGGTCTGTGACGCGGAGGATCTGGAATTCCTGCGCGGGCAGGTCGGGGAGAACCTGCTGTGCTGGATCGACCGATCCGGGCACGTGCGCGCCGCCGAGCGCGGGCACATCCGCCCGATCGGCGACCTCGAGCCGGCGAATCTGAATGCGCTGGCGACCATTCGCGCGCACCTGGACGGCACGGTTCGCGATTGGTCCGCCTACCAGCGGCACGCCGTGGAGTTCCATCTCCGCAACGCGAACGCCTGGGCCGGTGCGGAATCCGCCGACCAGGTGGACCCGGACTTCGTCCTCGGGCCGCACCTGCGGCCGACGGCCGAGGTCATCGGTTCCCCGGCGTAATCAGTTCAGCAGCGCGCGGGCGTACCAGTCCTTCGCGTCGCGCACCCCGGGCAGGGCGAAGAAATAGCCGCCGCCGAAAGGCTGCACGTAGTCGACCAGCGGCTCGTTGACCAAGCGCGTCTGAATGGCCTCGAACTGGCGCACGACGTCCTGCTGGAAGCAGGTGAAGATGTGCCCGGCGGCCATGTTGCCGTTGGGATCCAGGCCCAGGTCGTAGTTGTAGGAGCGGCGGACCAGCTGCTGCCGCGCGGTGTCCGGGGTGCGCGGATTGGCAAGGCGGATATGGGAATCCAGCGGGATCACGCTGCCCTTGGGATCCGCGTGGTAGTTCGGGGTGTCAAATTCCTGATTACCGTCCAGCGGCGCGCCCGAATCCCGGCGGCGGCCGAACATGTTCTCCTGCTCGGTGATTCCGACCCGGTCCCAGAATTCCACCAGCATACGGATCAGGCGCACCACGTGATAGGTCCCCCCGCGCGTCCAGGCCGGTTCGTCCGGGCTGTCGGTCCAGATCAGTGCTTCGGCGTCGGAGCCGGTCGGGTTGCCCGTACCGTCCTTGAAGCCCAACAGGTTCCGGCCCGTGCCGGACGGCCGCGGCGGCGAGTTGTAGCCGTCGATCTTCCAGCGCAGCTGCATCGCGCCCCGGGTGTGACGGGTGATGTCGCGGAGCGTGTGATGGATGGTGTCGGGGTGGTTAGCGCACAGCTGCAGCAGCAGATCGCCGTGCATCCACGCCGGGTCGGGAGAGTCGTTGGGGAAGATCCGCATCGGGCCCAGCCTGGCCGGCTTGACCTTCGCCAGACCGAACCGGTCGTCGAACAGGCTCGCGCCGAGGCTGGTGGTGACGGTGAGGCCGTCGGCGGGGATGTCGGCGCCCAGCACCGCACTGTCCGAGGGCGGTTGTCCCACACCGAGATCCGGGGCGGCGCCGCCCGCGGTGAGGAAGCGGGCGCGACCGGTCAGGGTCTTGAACAGCTCGGTCAGTTCCCCGCGGTTCGCGGCGGTGACGTCGAAGGCGGCGTAGCAGGCCGCGTTCTGCTTCTGCGCCGGGCCCGGGGTCAGGATGCCCGCCTGATGGACGCCGTGGAACGGATACGACGCGGCCGCGGCGGACTGCCCGGTGGTGGCCGCGTCCACCCGGGCGCCCTCGGCGAGCACGCCGGCGGTCAGCGCGGTCCCGGCCGCACCCGCGACGGCGCCGGAAAAGAATCTGCGGCGACTGACATCCATCGTGTGGTCCTTCTTACCTGTCGTGGGTGGGCGGGTTTACGTGCTGGGCAGGGGATTTCAGTGCTGGACGGGGACCTCGAGCAGTCGCGGCACCAGGGCCAGCTGCTCGAGCGCGCCGCTGAGCGCGGCCAGCACGACCTGCCGCTGGGCCTGCGGGGTCTGTACCGGCGGACGCCAGCGGCCGTTGTCCTGGGTGGCCAGCAGGGCGGCGTGCAGGGTGTCCAGCCGCGCGGTGAGCGTGGCGTGCAGTCCGGGCGAGCGCTCCTCGATCAGCGGGCCGAGCTGGTCCAGCACCGTGCGGGTGATGTCGATGTCGGCGTCGGTCAGCGGGTAGGCCGCGCCGGAGCCCTGGTCGTCGATGCCCGAAACATGGTCGCGCAATGCGTCTTCGAGGATCTCGTGGGCGCGGATCGGTAGATTGGTCGGATCGCCGGCCAGGTCGTTGTTGCCCAGGTTCTTCTGGACGTTCGCCACATCGGCGTCGAGCTTGTCCAGCACCGGCAGCAGCTGGTCGGGGGCTTGACCGTGCCAGAGTCCGTATTCGAGGCGGTGCAGTCCGGTGAAGCCGGCGTCGGTGACGCCGCCCTGTAGGCCGTCGGGTAGCCCGGACACGGCGGTTCCGGCGTCGCCGAAGCTGTTGTAGGAGGCGCCGACGCGCTCCCACTCCTGCTGCGCAGCCAGCCAATCCGCCTGTGCAGCCGGGATATTGCCGGATTGCAGATCGTTGCGGACCGCGCCCAGGGCGCCGGTCAGGCGGGTGAGCGCCTGCGCCGCGGCGGCCTGGTAGGCGTTGTTCGCCGGGGTGAGATCGTCGGCGGTGACCGGTTTGACGGCCGTGGGCGCGGTGCCCGACGCGCCGCTGACCTGCACGCCGGCCGAGGTGGCCCGCGGCTGACCCGACATCAGGCAGGCGATGGTGTACCGGCCGTTGCTCAGCGTCGCGGTCATGTCGGCGGTTGTGGCCGGGCCGATGGTCTCGATCTCGCCGACGACCGCGCCGCCCGCGTCGAGCAGGGTGATCTCGCCCGCCTTGCCGGTCTTGTTCTGCACCGCGAAGGTCTGGGTGCCGGGCTGTCCGGACTTCCATTCCGGCGCGCAGGACTTGTCGGTGATCGACACGGCCTGAACCGAACCCGACTCGCTGGAGGGGAGCAGCGCGATCGCGGCGCCGGCGGCCACCACGGGGACCACCACCAGCGCGGTGGCGACCAGCGGCAGGCGGGGACCGGCGATGCGCTCCCACCAGTCGGCTGTTTCCGTGTCCGTCGTCGCTGTGTCGGTGCTCGCCGCTGCGCTCGAGGCGTTTTCGGTCTGCGCGGATACGGCGGTCACGGCGTCGGGCGCGCCGGGTGTTTCCGAGGTTGTCGCGGCACTGCTCGATTCGGCTGTGGCGGCGGCGGTTCCGGTGTTCGCAGCTGTGGCGACCCGCGCGGTGACGGCCGGGCGGCCCGCGCGGACGAACAGGGGGATGACGACGGCAAGATAGACCACCCACGAGACGACCTGCAGCACAGTCATCTTGGGCGTGAGCTCGGTGATGCCGGAGATGATCGAGACCCACCACGAGTTCGGATCCGCATGCGCGGTCAGGTCGAAGGCGATCCACGCCGAACCCGGCAGCAGGCCCGCGTCCTGCAGATCGCCCAGCCCGTAGGCGAGCACACCGGCGGCGATGACGATCAGCAGCACCGCGGTCCGGTTGAAGAACACCCCGAGGTTGAACCGCACGCTCTGGCGGTAGAGCAGCCAGCACAGCGCGATGGCGACGGCCAGGCCCAGCGCCGCGCCGATCAGCGGCGCGATGGTGGCGCCCGAGGCCTTGACGGCGGTCCAGACGAACAGCGTGGTCTCGAGGCCCTCGCGCCCGACGGCCAGGAACGCGGTCAGCGCCAGCGCGCCGGCGCCCAGTGCGGCGGCGCGCACCACCTCGCCGCGCAGCTGTTTGGAGAGGGTGGCGGCGGTGCGGCGCATCCAGAAGATCATCGCGGTGACCATGATCACCGCCAGCACGCTCAGGATGCCGCCGACGGCCTGCTGTGCGCTGCTCGACAGCACACTGGTCGAATACGTCAGCACGGCCGCGAAGCTGCCGGCCACCGAGATCGCGCCGAGCAGGCCGAGCCAGATCGGCGCCGTGGAGACGGGTCGTGCGGCGGAGGACGCCTTGCGCACGGCCGCCAGCAGGATGGTTACCACGAGGCCCGCCTCGAGACCTTCCCGCAGGCAGATCAGAAGGTTCGGTACCGCCTCAGCCCAGTTCACATAGACAAGGTAAGGCATACCTATGTCGATCGTCCAATTGTTCGTGGACTCGGATCGCGGATTGTTCGCTCAGTGGAACGGCGGGATTCAGGCCGAGGTGCGGGCGGCGGTGCCCGCCAAGTCGACCACGAGCTCGCCGATCAGGTTGCGGGTGTGGTGGGCGCGGGCCAGGGCCGCGCCGCGGGGATCGGAATCGAGCAGCTCGATCAGATCGTTCATCGAGCCGAAGATGGCGACGAGTCGCCGGACCGCGGCCCGGCGGTCGGTCGGCGCCAGGGGAAGTGCAATGGTGCTCACGTTTGCTGATATCGCGCTGGGGCGCAGAGTGTTTCACTCCAGCAAACCGTCGGCGGAATTCGGCCGCGGGCTACGTCACGGGTCGCTCGAGGAATCGGCTTCGATTGTGCGGCAAGTGATCCTGCACTTCCCGGCGAGATGCCGCCGCCCGTCAGGCGGATGTGACGCCCACTGGCGTGCAACGCATCTCGCAGCGCGGTGACTCTCCTCGCCGCTCGGTTCGGTGGTGTCGTGGCATCAGTCGGACCCGGAGCATGACGCTTCTTGCTTTTTCCGCAATATCGCTTGCTGAAATCGACTGATATCCGGATCGTGGAGGACGAGAAGGAGGTGGTCATGGTGACCGAGCAAGTGCGGGACGCATACGACGTGATCGTGGTGGGCGGTGGCGCCGCCGGGCTGA
Organism: Nocardia sp. GP40; assembly: GCF_050434125.1. NCBI lineage: Bacteria > Bacillati > Actinomycetota > Actinomycetes > Mycobacteriales > Nocardiaceae > Nocardia > Nocardia sp. GP40. The sequence goes on from NZ_JBNPVW010000001.1 coordinate 394,169, forward strand.
ACGGAGCCCTCATGCTGAGCCGCTCGCGGCGGTCGGTGGCGGTGATCGACTCGGGCACACCGCGCAACGCGCCCGCCGACGGGGTGCACGGATTACTGGCCCGCGACGGAACGCCGCCGGGGGAGCTGCTCGAGCGCGGCCGCGCGGAAGTCGCGGGATACGGCGGCACGATCGTGCGCGGTGAGGTCGTGGACGCCGCCCGCGACGGCGCCGGATTCGCGGTCACCCTCGCGGACGGCCGGTCGATGCGGGCGCGGCGGCTGCTGGTGACGACCGGTGTGGTGGACGAGCTGCCCGATATCCCCGGACTGCGCGAACAGTGGGGCCGCGGTGTCGTGCACTGTCCGTACTGCCACGGCTGGGAGGTCCGCGATCAGGCGATCGGGGTGCTGGGCACCGGGCCGATGTCCATGCATCAGGCACAGCTGTTCCGCCAGCTCAGCGACGATGTCGTGTACTTCACCCACGTGGCGGGTAGGCCGGGCGCACAACAGGCCGCGCAGCTGTCCGCACGCGGGATCCGGGTGGTCGTGGGCGCCGTGGTTGCGCTGGAAATCTCCGGCGATCGCGTCACCGGCGTGCGCCTCGCGGACGGTACCGTCGTCCCGCGCACTGCCGTGGCGGTCCACAGCAGGATCGTCGCGCGTACCGGTTTCCTGCGCGGCCTGGGCCTGACCCCGGTCGAACACCCCAGCGGCGCAGGCGATTACCTCCCCGCCGACCCCATGGGCCGCAGCGAGATCCCCGGAGTCTGGCTCGCGGGCAACGTCAGCAACCCCATGGCCCAGGTCGGCAACGCCGCGGCCGAGGGCGCCATGGCCGGCGCCCAGATCAACATGTCCCTGATCGAGGAGGAAATCGACACCGCGCTCGCCGCACACGGCCAGGCCTTCTCCGCAGCAGACGAGGCCGAGGTCGGCGAGCTGGTCGGCGGCGAGCGCCGACACGGGGTATGAGCGAACCCGGCAAGCGGTTCTGTCCGGGGGGCCGGCGTCACGATGCAGCTGGATTCTATGGCGAAACAACAGGATCGGGCCGATCATCGGTGGCATGGGCATGCGTCGGAAGGATGACGGTCGTGCCGTCGGGAGCGAGCGAGAGCATCTCCGGCCAGCCGTGCAGTCGTGCCATGCCGCGCTGACGGCCGGTCGATGGGGTGGGCGGGGCGATCAGGCGGGTGCCGACCGGCGGATACGCATCCAAGGCCTGTCGGCACAGGCCATCGGCCCCCGGCAGATCCCCGCCGACCTGTGCCATGCGTGCGAGCCGTAGGAGGGTGTATGCCTCGCCGGGACGGCAGTCGATGCCGCGGAAGGCGATCAGCGCGCGGTCGAGAAGGCTTGTGGCGATGCGGTATTCGCCGGCCTTCTCGTGAATCCGGCCCATCCGGTAGCAGGTGACCGCCTCGCCGAGGCGGATATCGCTGCGGCGGGAGATCGTTCGTGCGCTCTCGTACATCTCCATGGCGGTCGAATTGTCGCCGGTCTCCTCGTGCAGCCGGCCGAGCTCGTACAGTGTGAATGTCTCGCCGAGATGATGACCGATCTCCTGGTACATCTGCAGCGCACCGCGATGCAAAGATTCGGCAGCGGCGTGGTTGCCCGCGAAGCGGTGTGACCTGCCGAGATCATTGAGGGTGTTGGCCTCGCCACGACGGTCACCGATCTCCTGATAGATCGCCAACGCCTCCTGCTGGCCGGGCACCGCATGATGCCTGCCGGCGAGGCGGTGTAGCCGGGCGAGGTCGCTGACCGTGTTGGCTTGGCCCAGACGGTTGCCGATGGTGCGGTAGATCGTGAGCGCTCGCTCCTGCAGATCGACCGCTGACGGGTAATCACCCGTCAGCTCCCGCAACCGCCCCAACTCGTTGAGCGCGACCGCCTCTCCGAGCTGGTAGCCGGCGCGGCGTGCGACCTCGACCGCCCGGCTGTGCAGGTCGATCGCGTCTGGCCGCGGCCCGTCCTGATCGAGGAAGCTCGCCAGCGCGTTCGTGAGATCCACCATGTGTTCGGGGTGATTGTGCGTCGCGGCGTATTCCAGGCAGGCCCGCAGGTTCACCCGTTCGGCGCGCATCCATGCCAGGGCTTGGGCACGATCGAAGATGAGGGGTGTACTCGGAACGGTTGGCGCCTCGGCGGCCGCGGCTGCGGCGGTGGGACGGGTGAGGAAGGCCAGATGATGCTCGGCGCTGTGGGCGCCGCGGCGGTAGTGCCCCAGGAGACGGTCGAGCGCTCCGGCGCGGTCGCCGGGCGGATCGGCCGCGGCCAGGGTGCGTGCGAATTCCCGCAGCAGGTCATGCATCTTGTAGCGGCCGCGAGCGGTTTCCTCGACAAGGTGATCGGTATAGAGCGCTTCGAGTTCCCGCGCGGTAGCGGCGGGGCCGGAATCGTCGAGCGCGGCCGCGGCAAGAATGTCGAAATCGGTTCCGGGATGATGGCTGACCCGGCGGAAGAGCCGCTGCCGGTCGGGCGGCAGATCCCGATACGACATCGTGAACGCGGCCTGCAGTGCGACGCCGTACCCTGCGTCGAGTTCGTCGAGCCGATCGTGTGCGGCGGCGAACTGGTCCGCGAGTCCGTCGATGGTCCACGTGGTGTGGTGAGCCAGACGCCCGGCTAGCAGGGCAATCGCCAGCGGAAGATACCCGCACAACCCGGCGATCGCGGCCACCGCGGATCGCTCGTCGACCACCGGCGGGCGGCGTGCGAGGGTGAGGAACAGCTCCGCGGCGGCATCGGGTGCGAGGGTGTCCAGCGGCAGTGGGACCGCGCCGTCGAGAGCGACCAGCCGACGGCGACTGGTGATCAGCGTCAGGCACTGCGGGTCCGAGGGCAGGAGCGGTTCGATCTGGGCGTGGTTGGCCGCATCGTCGAGTACGAGCAGAATTCGCTTGTCGGTCAGTCGATCCCGCCACAGATTGCGGCGGCCCTCCATGGTGCCGGGAATGTCGCGCGGGTCGATACCCAGATCGGTGAGCAGTGAGCCCAGGACATTGTCCGGAAGGGCCGGGTCTCGGCCCGGCGTATGAGCATGCAGTTCGACGAAGAACCGGCCGTCGGGGAATGCGTCGGCGAGCCGGTGTGCCGCACGGGTCACCAGGGCGGTCTTCCCGATCCCGGGCATTCCGTCCACGGTGATGATCGACGCCGTGCGGCCCGGGCCCGCGGTGTCGAGTATGCCGCGTAGCTCACCGTCGCGCCCGAGGAATATCTCCAGGTCTCGTCTCAGCGCGTTGCTCACCCGTGGACGCGGCGGTCTCGCAGGACTCTGATGGACGGTCGCGGTGATGATCGGGCCGCGATTACCGCCGGCGATGTTGACCTGCCGTGCCTGGTTTTCGGCATGAGGACGGAATGCGGTCATGGTCTCGGCTCTGATCGAACCGGGCGTACAGGCATTCCGATTGCACGCTGCTCGTACACGTACGAAAGTGCTCTTCGAACGGACGGCAACTCTAAACTGTGACGGGAGATCAACGCGATTATCCGGCTGCATCGGAAATAGTGTCGTTGAATCAGAACGCGTTCCATTCGATATTGTCCCGATGTCAATGTCGACAATTGTGTGCCGCAGCGTGCCGCGGGTGGGGTGGTGGCTAAAGTTTGTTAGCTACAGCAACTCTCGCGTCTCGAGCCCGGTGCGGCGATATCGGCTACCGAGGCGCGGATGGGGCGATCGGCGGTCGCGGGGCCCTGGGGGCCTTGCTGCAATTCGTGCATGTATACCTTTGTAATGCAGTGATATTGATCGGTGTAGCGAGCCGCCAGATATTGTGGAGTGCCCCCGGATTGCTGCGACGAGTCTAGCGTCGTCTACATGTGGTCGCAAGGGATCGGTCCTATCCGCTTCCGCGGCTGTTCTCGGAGCTTGATCTTTCGGAGAATGAAAACATTCTTAATGGTACGTAAGGTCTGGAAATGTACAGCCGCCACACACGATTCCGATCGGGGTTCTGATCCGCTGGAAGTGATCGGTATATCCGTATCCTCGAGCGCGGGCGACGGCCGGCGCGGATGCGGTCGTGGACAGGTCCGGCACACGCAAGGGTTCGGTCGTACCGTCGGTAGCATCGCGGGATGCGGAACGACGGCGGGGTGGGCGGATCGCCGGGGTCGTGCGGGGGCGATGGCGCGGATGGACGCGATGGCGGCGCGCGGTGACGGTGCCGGGGCTGGTTTCCGGTCTGCTGGTGGTTGTTTGCGGGATCGGGATGGGTGCGCTGTGGGACGAGGGGGCCGGGGAGTCCGCGGCGGGTGTGCGCGGCAGCGGGCACGATGCGTATTGGCTGGGGCATGCGTGGGTGGATGGCCGCAAGTCCGATGCCGATGTGGGTGCGCTCGCGAAACAGCTGTCCGGCAGCGGGATTCGGGATCTGTATGTGCATACCGGCCCGCTCTCCGACGACGGCCGCCTGCCGCGTGCGCTCTCGCCCCGCGCGGCCTGGTTCGTTGCCGCGGTGCATCGAATGCTGCCCGGGGTCCGGGTGCAGTCCTGGCTCGGCGACCTGGTGGCGCCCGCGCACGACGCGCTGCATCTGGAGGATCCGGCCACTCGCGACCGGATCGTGGCATCCGCGGCACAGGTGCTGGACCTCGGATTCGACGGCGTCCATGACGATCTGGAGCCGGTCCGCTCGGATCCCCGGACTATCTGACGCTGCTGGAGCGCACCCGCGCGGTTACCGCGGCGCGTCATGCGGTGCTGTCGGTTGTCGGCGCCGCAGCTCGATCCGCTGCCCGGCCTGCATCACCTCGGCGTGGCCCTGACCGGTGCCGGATGCCCACGGCGTCGCTGTACAGCGGCTACCTCGCCGAGCAGTCCATCGTCACCCCGCCCGCGGTGGACCTGCTGATGGGTGTGCCGGTGTTCTGGGCGGACGATTACGGGCACCACGGTAACGCCGAGACGGTGGCCGCGGCTGTGCACGGAATCCGGCTGGGACTGGGGCGCACCGCGCCGGGCCGGCGCGCGTTCGGGGTCGCGCTGTATGTCGATTTCACGGCAACACAACAGAACTGGGCCGACTATCGGCGCGAATGGTGCGGGCCGGGGACCCGATGACCGCATCCAATACGCTGGTCGCATGAACCGGATTGCTCCCGATGCGCTGCGGGTCGGATACGTGCCGGGTGTGACCGTGTCCAAATGGGCACGGATCTGGGCCGAACGCTACCCCGAGGACGTGCTCGAACTGGTTGCGGTGCCGCAGGCCGAGCAGGAGGGTGCGCTGCGGGACGGGCGGGTCGACATGTGTTTCGTGCGGTTGCCGATCGACCGTGAGGGCCTGCACGCGATCCCGCTGTATCGGGAGCTGCCGGTGGTCGTGGTGCCGAAGGATCATCCGATCGCGCTGTTCGAGCAGGTCGGCACCGCCGAGCTGGCCGACGAGCGGATGCAGGACGCCACCGATATCGACGCGCTGGCCGATACCGTCGAGCTCGTCGCCGCGGTCGGCGGGGCGGCGGTCATGCCGCATTCGCTGGCTCGGCTGCATCATCGCAAGGATCTGGTCTTTCGCACGGTCATCGGCGTGCCGGAGACGCAGATCGCGCTGGCCTGGCCGACGGAACCGGAGCGCGAGGACGTCGAGCACTTCATCGGCGTCGTGCGCGGGCGCACCGCGCAGAGCACGCGAGGCAAGCGGTCCGACGGGGGTGATTCCGCGGCCCGTGGAGGCGGCAGGTCCGGTGGTGGCCGGGCGCAGGCCGGGAAGAAATCGGGCGCCGGAACCGGGACCGCCAAGTCCGCAAGCGCAAGGGGGGCGGGCAATTCCGTCGCCGGACGTGCGGCAAGTGGTAAGGCGGGACGGTCCGGAGCAGGAAAGCCGGCATCCGGGAAGTCCGGGCGCTCCTCCGCGGGTGGGAAGTCGACCGGCGGCAAGGGGCAGCGACGCGGGCGGCGGTAGCCCGACCGGTGGCCCCAGCGCGCTCGTGACGCCGTGCAGCTCGCGCGATTCGCGAGCCTGTCCGCACAGCAAACCGCCCGGGCGACTCACGTCGCCCGGGCGGCCGGTGTTGCCGAGACTAGCGGGGCTTGTTCTTCATGATCGAATCCCGGATCAGGATCGCGGCCAGGCTGATCGCGGACAGGACGCAGAAGATGTACCCGATGTTGCCCGAACCCGACGAGCTGCCCTGCTGGTTCTCGAACAGGTAGCACAGCAGGATGGCCACGACGACCCAACCGGCGACCTTGAAGGTGCGCCGGGACTCACCGCTCCAACCCCAGGCGGCGGACGGAACCTCGGCAGGGTCGACCTTGGTGACGACCGCATTGCTCTTGGCGGGTTCCATTTCCGTGGCGGCCACGTTCGCTCCCATCGGTTACGGGCTAGGACTGTTGGTCACCATGGTGGCATACGACCGTCCGTCGTAGCCAGCGGGGTGAGGGGGTGTTGCCGGATCGGCCGTTGGATACTGGAACTGTGTCCGACATCGTGAGAGTCCTGGTCCTCGGCAGCACCGGTTCCATTGGCACCCAAGCCCTGGAGGTGATCGCGGAGAATCCCGATCGGTTCCAGGTCGCCGGACTGGCCGCGCGCGGCGGCAACACCGACCTACTGGCGCAGCAGATCCGGGCGACGGGCGCCACCGAGGTGGCCGTCGCGGATCCGGCCGCCGCCGCAAAACTCGGTGTGTCCCTTGCCGGTCCGGGCGCGGTGACCGAACTCGTGCGCCGCGCCGAGGCGGACGTGGTGCTCAACGCCCTGGTCGGCTCGCTCGGGCTCGAGCCCACCCTGGCCACCCTTGTATCGGGCGCCCGCCTGGCCCTGGCCAACAAGGAATCCCTCGTCGCGGGCGGCTCACTGGTGACGCGGGCGGCCAAGCCCGGTCAGATCGTGCCGGTCGATTCCGAGCATTCCGCGATGGCCCAGTGCCTGCGCGGCGGGCGCGCATCCGAGGTGGACCGCTTCGTGCTCACCGCCTCGGGCGGCCCGTTCCGCGGCTGGACGGCCGAGATGCTCGAATCGGTGAATCCGGACGAGGCCAAGGCCCACCCGACGTGGTCGATGGGCCTGATGAACACGCTGAACTCGGCCACCCTCATCAACAAGGGCCTCGAGCTGATCGAGGCGCACATGCTGTTCGGCATTCCCTACGACCGCATCGACGTGACCGTGCACCCGCAGTCCATCGTGCACTCGATGGTCACCTTCACCGACGGCTCCACCATCGCCCAGGCCAGCCCGCCCGATATGAAGCTGCCGATCGCGCTGGCGCTGGGCTGGCCCGATCGGGTGCCCGGCGTCCTGGCGCCGCTGGACTTCACGCAATCCTTCAGCTGGGAGTTCGAACCGGTGGACAGCGCGGTGTTCCCGGCCGTGGAACTGGCCCGCCGGGCGGGGCAGGCCGGGGGAAGTGTGACGGCGGTCTACAACGCTGCGAACGAGATCGCGGTGCAGGCATTCCTCGACGGGCAGATCAGCTTCCCCGGTATCGTGCGCACGGTGGCGGCCGTGGTTGACGCGGCCGATCAGTGGCGCGCCGAACCCAGTACTTTGGACGATGTGCTCGCCGCGGATGCGTGGGCGCGGGAGCGTGCGCGCACGCTCGTAGGCAACCAACTGTAGGAAGGGCTCGGCACCGTATGGGGTTCGCGATCGGATTCGTGCTGTTCGCCCTCGGTATCACCGCGTCGGTGGCATTACACGAGTGCGGGCATATGTGGACCGCGCAGGCCACCGGCATGAAGGTGCGGCGGTACTTCATCGGATTCGGGCCGAAGGTGTTCTCGTTCCGTCGCGGCGAGACCGAATACGGCCTCAAGGCGCTGCCACTGGGCGGCTTCTGCGATATCGCGGGAATGACCGCGCTGGACGAGATCGATCCGGAGGACCTGGATCGCGCGATGTACCGGCAGGCCACCTGGAAGCGCCTGGTAGTGATGTTCGGCGGCATCGCGATGAACTTCGTGCTGGGCTTCCTGCTGATCGTGATCCTGGCCGTCGGGTGGGGGCTGCCCCGGCTGGACTCGCCGCCGGACAACCAGATCGCGGTCTCGAATGTGTGCTCGGACAACGCCGACGGCAGCCATCCGAGCTGCCCGGGCGAGGGTCCGGCGCAGCAGGCGGGCATGCGTCGCGGCGACAAGATCGTGGCCGTCAACGGCGTGCCGGTGCGGAACATCAGCGAGATCGCCGAGCACACCAAGAGCCATAACGGCCCGATCGACTACACGGTCGAGCGGGGCGGGCAGACCCTGCACATCACGGTCACCCCGCAGCAGGTGAAGACCTATCCGATGGACCCGAAGACGAACAAGGCCGCGCTCGAGCCGGTGATCGCGGAGAAGGTCGGCGTCAGCCAGGACTACTACGACACGACGCACTACAACGTGCTCACGGCCATCCCCGGTTCGATCGTGTTCACCGGGCAGATGTTCGAGCGGACCTTCGAATCGCTGGCCCAGATGCCCACCAAGGTGGTGAACCTGTGGCATGCGGTCACCGGCGGCGTGCGCGACCCGAACACCCCGGTCAGCGTGTACGGGGCGAGCAAGATCGGTGGCGAGACCGCCGAGCACGGGCTCTGGAACGTCTTCATCCTCGTGCTGGCGAGCCTGAACTTCTTCCTCGGCGCCTTCAACCTGCTGCCGCTGCTGCCGCTGGACGGCGGGCACATCGCGGTGGTCCTCTACGAGAAGATCCGCAACGTGCTGCGCGGGCGGCGCGGGTTGGGCGAGGGCGGCCCGGTCGACTACATGAAGCTGCTGCCGGCGACGTATGTGGTCGTCGTGATCGGCGGCGCGTACATGGTGCTGGTGCTCGCCGCGGACATCATCAACCCGATCAAGCTGTTCAACTGACGCCGGACCGCAGCAGGGTCCGGCACAGGTGGTCGGCCCGGCGGGTGGTCTCGGGCTGGCGGAACTGCGGGCTCAGGGCCAGGGTCGTGGCGCAGGCGGTGTCCAGATCGATGTGGTGGCCGACCGAGACGAAGACCGGTTTGACGCCCCGCTGAGTGCGCACCGCCCGCCCGACGATCTCGCCGTCGAGCAGGATGTCGCTGGCGTCCCCGCGCTCGTTGCCCGGCTCGGAGTGGTTGCCCCACACCGTTTTCGCCACGCCCATCGTCGGCAGGCCGGTCAGCAGCCCGAGATGGCAGGCGAGTCCGAACCGGCGCGGGTGCGCCAGGCCCTGTCCGTCGCAGATCAGCAGATCCGGTGTGGTGCCGAGATTTTCGAGCGCGGCGATGGTCGTGGGGAGCTCGCGGAAGGCGAGTAGTCCGGGAATGTAGGGGAACACGGCGGTGCCGCGCGCGGTCGCGGTGTCGATCGGCTCCAGGGTGTGGGCGTCCAGAACCACCACGGCGGCAACGACATTGCCCTCGTCGTCGTACGCGGAGTCGAGCCCGGCCACGGTCCGGAATTCCGGCGGCCTCGGGTTCGTCGGATCCACCCGGCCGCGCAGCCGATCCTGCAGGGCGAGCGCCGCTTCCGGATCGGTGGGGAGTTCGGCCGTCATTGCCAGACGCATGCCCCCAATCTATCGGGCGGGGGTCCTCGTGGGGCATGACGGTGTCGTGGCGGCGCCGGGAGACGGTTGCCTGGACAGCCGCGTGATCGCTCGTGATCGATTGCAGCACAACCTAAGCGACCATCCGCTCAGGCGGGCAACACCGTGCGCCGGTAGTGCTCGGCGATCTCGTCGCTGGTGGTCACCCAGACTCCGGGGTGATTGGTGACATAGTCCAGCGCCTCGTCGAGGTAGCGGCGCCGGAACGCCTGCCCGATGTACGACGAGCGCCTCGTCGATCAGGTAGTGCACATCCGTGGCCTGCTGGAGGCGGGCCTGCCGACCCGCGCCATGACCACCTATATCGACTCGTTGCGCGGCTGTATGCGGGGTGTGGGGCCGGGCGGCGGCCGGACATAGCGGACCCGTGGGGTGGGGGCGGAATCGGGCCCCGGTTGGTGTGTGTGGTGTGGATGTGAGGGACGATGGGGAAGTGGCGCGATGAGCGCCACTGCGTGTTCTGAGTGTGGTCAGCGATCCGATCCGCGACACAGGAGGAATGACGAGAATGGTCACCATGGGGAAATTTCGGCACATCATTCGTCTGACGACGGCCGCCGGGGCGGTGGGAGCGGCCCTGGTGCTGGCCGCCGGACCCGCATTCGCCGCGAACGCCATCACCATCACCGGCGTCGGCCCGAGCAATGTCAAGGTGAACTACAGCTGCGACAAGGGACGCGGCGTGGCCGCGGTGGAGGTGATGGTCGGCGCGCCGCAGGCGGACCACCCGCAGGCCACCGGCCGGAACAACTCGGTTGTCTGCGACAGCGCCCAGCACGAGGCCATCGTCGTCCTGACCGGACAGCCGGTGAACCGGGGGCAGCAGGTGCAGGTGCGGGCCGCGCTGGTGGATCCGGGCGAAACGGTCGTGCAGGGCACGGCCAACGTGTTCACACTCGGATGATCCGAGCCTGAGCCGACGGCGTCCCACGGCGGATCCGCGCACGTCGATGCACGGATCCGCCACGGACAGCTATGCGAGCTGCGGTTCGGTGAGCTGCCGCACCGAGAACCGGTAGTCGGCCTGCCGCAGCAGCTCGTCCGCATCGTCGGTGGGCGGGTAGATCCACACCTCGTTGACCGTCCGCTTGCGAGCCTTGGCGACCGCGCCCGTCGAGACCACGGTGCGATCCCAGCCCCGGGTGGAGACCGCGTCGTCGACCCCGAGGTCGAGGCAGGTGACGTAGGGGGTGGCGGTGAACGGCACCGGCTCGAGGCCGAGCAGTCCGGCCGCCGCGTTGTGCCCGGCGAATCTGCCCAGCTGCAGGGCGTGCTGGCAGCACTGCAGCACGGTCCGTCCCGGTTCGGCGGCCGCGGCGGCGGTGTCGCCCGCGGCATACACGCCCGGCACGCCGGACACCTGCAGATTCTCGTCCACCGCCAGCCGTCCGAGCCGGTCGCAGGCGGCGGGGATATCCGCGGTCAGCGGGCTGGCCTGCACGCCCGCGGTCCACACGACGGTCGCGGCGGGGATCTGCGTGCCATCGGTCAGGACGACCAGATCCGGCTGCACTTCGGCCACGCTCACGCCGACACGTTGCGCCACACCGAGATTCGACAGCACCTCGAGGATCTGCGGGCGCGGGCCGGGGCCGAGTTCGTGGCCGATCTCCCCGGACCGTTCCACCAGCACGACCCGGACCGGCTCATCGCCCGCGACGGCGCCGAGCCGGCCCACCAGCTCGGTAGCGATCTCGAGACCGGTGAAACCGGCCCCGACGACGACGGCGGTGTACCGGCCCTCGCGCGGTGGCGTGTCCGGAAGACTGTGCAGGTGCGCCTCGAGCGCCGCCGCGGCGGGCAGCGTGTCGACGTCGTGCAGCAGCTCCGAGCCCGGCATCGAGGGCCTGCTCAGTTGGCTTCCGGTCGCGAGAATCAGTCGGTCCCAGCCGATTTCGATGCTGCGGCCGTCGCGGCCCACGGCGCCGATCGTGCGCGCTTCGGTGCCGATCGCGGTGGCCGTGGCCGCCACCCGCCGCACCCCGATCGGCCCCAGCACCCGGTCGAGCGCGACCCGCATCCGATCGGGTTCGGCCTGGTACAGGCGCGGCCGGATCACCAGATCGTCACCGGGGGCGACGAGGGTCACCGGCACGTCGCGTCCCACCTGCCGGGCGAGCCGGACCGCGCTCGCCGCGCTCCACACCCCGGCGAAACCTCCGCCCAGCACCACGATTCCGGTCATGATCTCCTCCTGGTCTAAAAGGGATATTTATTATCCCCTTTTTGGTTATGAATCAACCTGGTATCAGCCACATTTCGCGGCCGGTTGTGGCTCAGTCGGTGCTGAATCCCCTGCGGGTGCGCGCGGCCGAGGCGGCCGGAGCGCCCGCCGCAAGATCGGCGATCGTCTGCGCGGCCAGCTCCCGCCGCCACGCCAGCTCGGCCCGGCGCATGGCCACCGAAATGCCGCACGCCCGGCTGAATTCCGGGCCGGCCAGCTCACCGCTGCGCCCGCGCTGCCGAATCTCCGTGCAGCGGAACGGATTCACCTCGCCTTCGACGGCGGTGATCACGTCGAGCATGGTGATTCGCTCCGGGGGCCGTGCCAGCTCGAACCCGCCGCGAATGCCCGGCGTGGAGACGAGAATTCCGGCTCGGACCAGCGGCTGCAGCCGCTTCTTCAGATATTCCGGCGGAAGATCGAACCAGGTGGCCATCCGTCCGATCGGCACCGGCCCGGACTCGTCGAGCCAGGCCAGCGTCACACAGCAGTGCAGGCTCCACTCGACACCCTCGCCCATCTTCATAACAGGGATGTTAGATGTCCCGGTTTGGTGGCGCAAGGTCGTGGCGCGAGCCGAAGTTCCGGGGCCCGCCTGCGTAGCATGGGGAGATGAGGGCTGGCGCGACCGCGCGTGACGACGAGATGCTGTGGGACATAGCATGTCCGGCGCGACCGAGTCGCGTGCCAGGGGTCAGCATGGCCGGATTCGGCGACCGCGGCATTACCCCGCCCGCCCTCCGCCTGATCCCGCACCCGTCCGTCACCCTGATTCTGGTACTCGGCGGCGCGGTCACCGCGCAGGACGCCGCCGGGCGGCAACACCGGGGCAGCTTCGTCACCGGCCTCGGATTCGGCGGACCGCTGCGGGCCCTGCGGGTCGAGACCTACGAATGCCTGCAGGTGCGGCTGTCGCCGATGGTCGCCCGCGCGGTGCTGGGCGGGGCCGTGGCCGACCTGGACGACGCCGTGGTGACCCTCGACGAGCTCTTGGGCCCGCAGGCGTCCCGCCTCGCCGAACGGCTTCACGAATTCCCCTGCTGGGAGGACCGTTTCGCGCTGACGAACGGCTGGCTGGCGCGCCGCTACGCCGAGGCGGCGCAGCCGGCTCCGGAGGTGGCGTGGGCGTGGCGCGGCATAGTCGCCGACCACGGCCGGGTACGTATCGAACACCTTGCGGCCGAACTGGGTTGGAGCCGCAAGCGGCTGTGGACCCGATTCCGATCCCAGCTCGGCCTCCCGCCCAAGAGCGCCGCGAGACTGGTCCGCTTCGACCACGCCGTCCACGCCCTGGTTGCGGGCCGCGACCCGGCCACGGTCGCCGCCGACCTCGGCTACGCCGACCAATCCCACCTGCACCGGGATGTGGTGGCATACACCGGAGTGACCCCGGCGGCGGTGGTAGCCGAGCCGTTTCTCGCCGTGGACGACGTGGCGTGGGGTTGGCCGACGCGGCGAACGACCGGTGAATGTGCAGGTGTGCAGAACCAAACCGCGCGCCGCTACGAATAAACCGTGCACGGTGAAGACTCCCTACGAGACCATGTCGGCCTACTCACACGCCACCCGATAGTCCACCGGCATTAGACTCGGCAGCGGATCCCGAGCAGATACGAAAGTAGGCAGCTGAACGTGACCAGTGGCATCGCATTGGGGATGCCCGCCGCACCCGCGGCGGTCCTAGCACCGCGACGTAAGACTCGTCAGCTCATGGTCGGCACCGTGGGGGTGGGGAGCGATCACCCCATCTCTGTGCAGTCCATGACCACCACCAAAACCCACGACATCAACGCGACCCTGCAGCAGATCGCGCAGCTCACGGCCTCGGGCTGCGATATCGTCCGCGTGGCCTGCCCCCGCCAGGAGGATGCCGACGCGCTCGCGACGATCGCCAAGAAGTCGCAGATCCCGGTCATCGCCGATATTCACTTCCAGCCGCGCTACATCTTCGCCGCCATCGACGCGGGGTGTGCGGCCGTGCGGGTGAATCCGGGCAACATCAAGGAATTCGACGGCCGCGTCAAGGAGGTCGCCAAGGCCGCCTCGGCCGCGGGCATCCCGATCCGCATCGGCGTCAACGCCGGATCGCTGGACAAGCGGATGATGCAGAAGTACGGCAAGGCCACCCCGGAGGCGCTGGTCGAATCGGCGCTGTGGGAGGCGGGCCTGTTCGAGGAGCACGGCTTCGGCGACATCAAGATCTCGGTCAAGCACAACGACCCGGTCGTCATGGTCGAGGCGTACCGCCAGCTCGCCGCGCAGTCCGACTACCCGCTGCACCTGGGTGTCACCGAGGCCGGGCCCGCGTTCCAGGGCACCATCAAGTCGGCGGTGGCGTTCGGTGCGCTGCTGAGCGAGGGCATCGGCGACACCATCCGGGTGTCGCTGTCCGCGCCGCCGGCCGAGGAGGTCAAGGTCGGCGACCAGATCCTGCAGTCGATGAACCTGCGCCCGCGCAAGCTGGAGATCGTCTCGTGCCCGTCGTGCGGGCGCGCGCAGGTCGACGTCTACACCCTCGCCAACGAGGTGAGCGCCGGGCTCGAGGGCATGGAGGTGCCGCTGCGCGTGGCCGTCATGGGCTGCGTGGTGAACGGTCCCGGCGAGGCCCGCGAGGCCGATCTGGGCGTGGCCTCGGGCAACGGCAAGGGCCAGATCTTCGTCAAGGGGGAGGTCATCAAGACCGTGCCCGAGCACCAGATCGTCGAGACCCTCATCGAGGAGGCGATGCGCATCGCCGAGGAGATGGGTGAGGGCGCCGACGCGGGCGGGCCGGTTGTCACCGTCCGGTAGCGGCGCGGGGAAAGACCCGCACGACATGGCGGTTCATGGCAGGCTGTGATCGTGCGGAGTGTGCTCGAACCGACTCGACGGGGCCGGCTGTCCGGCGCCCGCCAGCTCGCGAATCGCGATCTGGCACTCGCGCTGCAGATTCTGGACACCGATCCGGTGGCCGCGTGCATGGTTGCTGCGCGGCTGCAGGAGCACGGCATCGAGACCCGCAACGGCGGCCTCGGCGAGTTGTGGAGCCGCGGTGGGCCCGGAGAGTCGCTGTGCTTCTCGGGCGCCAATCTCATCCCGCTGCGCGGTAGCCGCGACGACCTGCGGGCCTTCGCCGAGCGTGCGACGCGCTCGGCGCGGGTGTGCTCCTCGGTGGTCGGCCGGCAGGAGCTGACGCTGCCGCTGTGGGAGCTGCTGACGCAGCGCTGGGGCGCGCCCCGCGAGTTGCGGCCCGAGCAGCCGCTGCTGGCCCTGGACGGGCCCGCGCTGGTGCCCGCGGATCCGAAGGTGCGCCGGGTGCGTGCCGACGAACTCGACCGCTACCTGGTGGCCGCGGTGGCTATGTTCACCGAGGAGATCGGCGTCGACCCCCGCGCGGGCGATGGCGGGCGCGGTTATCGCCGCCGGGTGGCGAGCCTGATCCAGTCCGGCCGCGCCTGGGCGCGCTTCGAGGATGGCCGCGTGGTCTACAAGGCCGAGGTGGGCGCCGTGTCCCGGCGCACCGGCCAGATCCAGGGCGTCTGGGTCCACCCCGAGCGTCGCGGTGTGGGCCTGGGCACCTCGGGCACCGCCGCGGTCGCCAATGCCGTCGTCGCCTCCGGTCGCACCGCGAGCCTGTACGTGAACTGCTACAACGAGGTCGCGCGGCGCGCGTACGCGAAGATCGGTTTCCGTCAGGTGGCCACCTTCGCCACGGTGCTCGTCGACTGAACGCACTGCGCCCCGATCAGCGGTGCCGGTTGCGGCCTATCGGTGAATAGGGCGACGGATCGATATCGGGGCCGCGCTCGTCGACGAGGTCGGCGAGTATGCGCGCCGATCCGCAGGCCATCGTCCATCCGACGTGGCCGTGGCCGGTGTTGTAGTAGAGGTTGTCGTGCCTGCCGAGCCCGATCAGCGGCGGTCCATCGGGTGTCATCGGTCGCAGCCCCGTCCGGTAGCGCGCGGTGTCCCAGTCGATTGCCTTCGGATCGGTCGACCCTCGTCGTCGACAGCGGCGCCGGCCCATACTCGCAGCGGTCCATCGCCGGGCCGAGTCCCTGGCCACGTTCGGTGAGGCGATAGGTCGCGGTGATCGGCGGTCTCGGGTCCACTTCGCGCTCGACCAGGCCGACGCTTTGGAGTTCGGTGAGCCGCGCCGACTCGATCGCCTGCGATCAGTCGGTGTAGTAGAAGGACAAATACGCTCTGCGTGCCGACGCGGCATCCACTATCCACCAGGCCGTCACCGCCTGCGGCCTACGCCGGCCCGCTACCGCGGCCTGCCCAAAGTGACACTACAGCTGGCGGCACGCGCGGCGGCGGGGCGTTCCAGTATGGGAAACTCGGTGAAGATGATCGAGTAGTTGACGAGGTAGCGGATGGTCACGCTGTCTCTTCCTTCAGCAGGTCGACACCCCTGATGGAGGCATCGAGCAGTTGGATCGGATGGACGACGGGCACGCCAGCGTCGAGGAACCGGCGAATCTGCAGAAGGCAGCCGGCGTTGGCGGTGGCGACGACGTCCGGCTGGACGGCTTGGAGATTCGCTGCTTTCCGCTTGCCGAGTTCTTCGGCCTTCTCCGGCTGCACCATGTTGTAGATGCCGGCCGAGCCGCAGCAGAGGTCGGCCTCGGCGATGTCGGACACCTCGAGCCCGGGGATCGCCCGGAGGATCTCGCGGGGCTGGCTGCGGATGCCCTGGGCATTGGCCAGGTGGCACGCGTCGTGGTAGGCGACCTTGGTCACGATGGGATTGCGCGGTGCCTGCTGCGGCAGCTCGGCGACGAGCTCGTTCACATCCCGGACCCGGGCAGCGAACGCCTTGGCGCGCTCGGCGTATTCCGGGTCGTCGCGGAGCAGTTCGCCGTACTCCTTGAGCGTCGAGCCGCAGCCGGCGACGTTCGCGACAACGACGTCGAGGTCATAACGCTCGAAGAGGTCGATCGTCTCCCGCGCCCGCGCCAAGCCGTCTTCCTCCTGGCCCGCGTGGACCGAAAGCGCGCCGCAGCATTGGCGCTCCTGCGGCACGTACACGTCGCAGCCCTCGGCGGCGAGCACGCGGACGGTCGCCGCGTTGACGTCGCCGAAGAAGACTCGGTTGGCGCAGCCGGCCAGCAGGCCCACGCGCAGGCGGGACTTGCCGGCCGAAGGCGTGAACGGGGCGGTGCGGGTGAAGAGCTTCCGCACGGTGGTCCTGGGCAGCAGCGCCTCCATCGCGCGCAGCCGGGGTGGCAACGCGGCGATCACACCGAGTCGGTGCAGCAGTGCGCGGATGCCGAGGCGCTGATAGGCGATCCCGCCCAGCGCGGCGAGCCGAAGCCGGCGTGGGTACGGGAACACCATGAAGATCAACTTGCGGAACAGCTTGTCGGCGAACGTGCGGGGCACGTGCCGCTCGACCTGAGGCCGCACAGCCTCGATCAACTTGTCGTACTGCACGCCGGAGGGACAGGTGGTGACGCAGGCCAGGCAGCCCAGGCATGAGTCGATCCGGTTCCCGAACGCCTCGTCCAGGCTCACCTCGCCACGGGCGGCGAGGTCCATCAGGTAGATCCGGCCGCGGGGAGATTCCATCTCTTCGCCGGTTACCGCGTAGGTGGGACAGGTCGGCAGACAGAAGCCGCAATGCACGCAGTCATCGAGCAGCTCACGTCGGGGAGGGTGGTGCTCGTCGAACGAGCCTGAGGTACCGGCATCTGCGATCTCGGTCATGACGTCTTCTTCTCTCGAGGTCCGGGGGTGGTGAGCCAGGGTGCGAAGCGTCCGTTGCCAAAGCGCCCCTGCGGGTCGAACTGTTGCTTGATCGCACGCATCAGCGGGGCAGTGGGCGGCGGGGCAACCCACGACGAGGTGTCCGGGCCGAGCCCGTCCCGCCGATGCACGGTGCACGCGGCACCGACCACGGGGCCCAGCGCTGCGAGCACCTGGTCATGTGCTCCCCGATCGCCTCCGCGCAGCCGCACCGTGTGCACGCCGGCAGCGATCGTGCTGCTCAGAGCGACGTCTACCTTCGACTCCGCGGCGACGGCCGCGATCAGGCCGACCAGCCTGGGCCCCTCCGACGGAAGCGAGCCGACCCGCAGCACGGTGTCGCCATCGGTGCCGTCGGCCACAGCTGCGGCCGCCCGCCAAGCGGCGTCCGCCGCGTCCGCCTCGAGCGTCCGCGCGCGGCCATCGGAGAGCGCGGTAGCGGTTGCGACACGCTCGGTCACACCGTCAGGAGTGCCTTCCAACCGGACCAGCATCCGGCCACCGGCGTCATCGTCGTGCACCCACTCCAGGGCCGCGGCATCCAGCGCCGATCCGATGATCCGCCCAGCGGAGGCGAAAGCCTCCTCGGCGGTGCCCGCGACCTCGACGGTCGCCTCGGCACGGGGCTGCGGATGCAGGCGCAGGACGACCTCGGCGACGACGCCGAGCGTCCCGAACGACCCGTGGAAGAGCTTGGCCAGGTCGTAGCCGGCGACGTTCTTGATGACATGCCCGCCGGACCGCGCGACGGTACCGTCCGCGAGCACCACGGTCACGCCGATGACCAGGTCGCGCAGGATTCCGAAGCACTGGCGGGAGGGCCCCCCGTCGGCCGTGGCGAACAGCCCTCCGAGGGTCGCGCCCCTGGCGACGCGCGCGGCGTCGAAGGCCACTCGTTGTCCGCTCTTCGACAGCTCTTCCTGGACGACGGCGAGCGGTGTCCCGGCACGGACCGCCATCGTCATGTCGGCGGGATTGTAGACGAGCACGCCCGACAGCCCGGTGACATCGACCGACGCGTCCGCCGGCTCGGGGCGTCCGCCCCAGTCGGCCGCGGTGCCATTGGCGGCGATCAACAGCCTGGGGTGTGTGCGAGCCGTGTCGGCGAGGGCCGTATGCAGCTCGTCTAGTGAAGTCGGGCGAAGCGTCATTCCAGGTGTCGCGTTCAGCGAACCAGCGCCCGCCCCGATTGGGGTCGCCTGCACAGTCACATCCGTTCGATCAGACCCGCGGATTCAAGCGGGTGCGGGTGGTGTGGCCCGGGGCGTTCGCCGCACAGCCGTGGTGTGGGCAGGAGCTTTCCGGGATTGCAGATACCGGCCGGGTCATAGGCGGTTCGCAGCAGCGCCATCGTGGCCAGATCGGACTCGGTGAACTGGCGCGGCATGGAGCACGCCTTGTCCATGCCGATCCCGTGCTCGCCGGACAGCGACCCGCCGAGGTCGACGCACAGCTCGGCGATCGACGTCGACAGGTGCTCCGCCCGCTCGTGCTCGCCGTTGGCCTCGCTGTAGAGAACCAGCGGATGCAGGTTCCCGTCCCCGGCGTGGAACACGTTCGCGACCCGCAGGCCCGCCTCGTCGGCAAGGGTGCCGATCCGGGTCAGAGCCTCGGCCAGCCGGGTTCGCGGGACCACGCCGTCCTGGACGAAGTAGTTCGGGCTGATCCGGCCGACGGCGGCGAACGCCGCCTTCCGGCCCTTCCATATCTTGGCCCGCTCGTCGGCAGAGGCCGCCAGATTCAGGGCGGTGGTGCCATTGTCGCGGCACAACTTCTGCACCTCTTCGAGATGGACCGCGACCTCGTCGGCCGGGCCGTCGAGCTCGACGATCAGCGCCGCAGCGGCGCCGAGCGTGTAGCCCGCGCTCACCGCCTCCTCGACGGCCTCGATGGCCAAGGTGTCCATCATCTCCACCGCCGCCGGGATAATGCCCGCTGCGATGATGGCGGTGACGGTGTCACCGGCCTGCTCGACCGACGGGAAGTCGGCGACCAGGGTCTGCACCGATGCCGGACGGGGCAGCAGCTTGACCGTGATCCGGGTGACCACGCCAAGGGTGCCCTCGGAGCCGATGAACGCTCCGAGCAGATCGTAACCCGGCTGGTGCGGCGAGTCTCCGCCGAGCGTGGTGATCGACCCATCGGGCAGTACCACCTCGATCTCGTGGATGTGGTGCACCGTGAACCCGTACTTCAGGCAGTGCGCGCCCCCGGAGTTCTCGGCGACGTTGCCACCGATCGTGCAGACCTGCTGGCTCGACGGATCCGGCGCGAAGTAAAGGCCGTGCGGTGCGGCGGCTCGAGTGATGTCGAGGTTGGTGACGCCGGGCTCGACGATCGCCCGCCGGTTCACCGGGTCGACCTCGATGATCGACCTCAATCGCTGCAACGAGATCACGATTCCGTCAGCGGCCGGAAGGGCACCACCCGACAGGCCGGTTCCGGCCCCTCTAGCGACGAACGGCACCCCCTCCCGAGCACAGATCCGCACTGCTGCCGCGACAGCCGCCGCGTCGCGCGGCAGCAAAACCAGAGAGGGAATGACCCGGTAACCCGTCAGCCCGTCACATTCGTAGGTGCGAAGCTCCAGGGGGTCGTCCACCACGCCGTTGGCTCCCACTGCCTTGATGAACTCAGTACGTAGCCGCAAGGGCGTCATCGCCCACCTCCTCGGTCGTCGGCCGCCTTGGTCAACTGAATACAACTCAGATGCTGAACCATATACAACTAGAATACAACTCATCGGCCATCGGCACCTTAGCTCGAAGGTCCCGGCTCGGTCAAGACCGGCCAGCGACCCTTCTCATCGAGCTCGGTGTCGCGTGAGCTGGCAGCGGTGGACTACGCGGGCTGAAGGCCGAGTCGCTGGCCGAGGAGGTACGCCCAGCTGCTCGCAGGCGGTGCTGCAGTGCCTGGAACGGGTCGCGTGCCGGATCGTCCACCCGGAGGCGTTCTGCCGCTGCGCCCCGACGGGTGAAGAAGGCGGTCGCGCCAGCCCGCGGCGGGCCAGTGCTGGCCACCCATCCCCCCACCCCTCAGGACGCAGCGCGGTCGATGCCGTCACACAGCTGCGCCACCTGCACGCGCCGCCGTGCTGCGGGCCGCCGTCAGGCACGTCAGGGTTCCGAGGGCCAGGTGAGGGAAGTGACCGACTCCGGCGCGAGCCCTAAGGCAAGCACCGTGCCGGTCAAGTGGGCCCGCACGGCGGTAACGGTCCGGACGGCCTCCACTTCACTCCCAAAGGTATGCAAGTTGTCATCCGTACACGGGCGGCACCTGCCCGACAGGGACGAGCACCACGTGAGAGGACGCCTCAACGC
This sequence comes from Nocardia sp. GP40, assembly GCF_050434125.1. Taxonomy (NCBI): domain Bacteria; kingdom Bacillati; phylum Actinomycetota; class Actinomycetes; order Mycobacteriales; family Nocardiaceae; genus Nocardia; species Nocardia sp. GP40. The sequence goes on from NZ_JBNPVW010000001.1 coordinate 414,957, forward strand.
TTCATAATGAGGAGCCATCAAACCGGCAGGGCGACGGCCGTCGCGAAAATCAAGACGAGTATGGCGACTCCGATCCCCTGGATGTGGCGACGTGCGGTGATGACCGCGGGCAGCGGTCGTTGGCGCAACGTTCGTTGCCGCTGCCTACCGACGGCATACGTAACCAGGGCGACGACGACGGCCATCAGGGCGGGCAGCAGCCGTAGCGGCCCGGTGAACGGGTACAGGTCCCGGAGAAGAAGTAGAACACCGTTCGCGAGCACAGCGAACGCCGTGCGGCTCCACGCCAGCGACGTGCGTTCAGCCTGCAGGCCGTCGTCCGGGGGCTTACGCGGGATCAGTTCGCTCACCCCGACACCACGCCGCTCATCACCAACGCGAACCCGAGCACCGAGACAAGTAGCAGCCCGGCCGCGAGCAACATCGGCATCCGATGCCGGGGCAACGGCAGGCCTCGCCGCATGGCGGCGTCGACCTTTCCCCACCGGTACAGCCCGGCCCCGGTCGTGAAGATGGCGAGCGCGACCAGTACGCCTCCGACGAGATGCCGTGCGACGGGAGCGAACAGCTCCGGCGCGACGTGCACGATGGCGACTGCGGCGGCCAACAGGGCAAGCGATGTCCGCAGCCACGCCAGGAAGGTGCGCTCGTTGGCCAGCGTGAAGCGGTAGTCGGGCTCGAACTCCTCGACAGCGGTGTCCGGCTCGTCGCCGGTCGTCCCTCGGTCAATTACCATGCGGAGCTTCCTCGTAGTGATGCGTGACCTCCGGGTTCACCCGGAGACGACGAAGGGGATTGTCCAGCCGATCAGTGGGATGACCACTGCTACGCCGAACGACCACATCAGCAGCTGCCGGAACAGCCGCGGTTGTACGCCCTCGGGGCTGCTGACCAGCACGAGGCCGCCGCAGAGGTGGTACGGACTGGTGCTGATCGTCACGATCGCCCAGCACACCGCACACAGGATGAGCAGCAATCCCGCATCGGTCGCGCCGTGTGTGACCTGCAGCGCTACCGGGATCACGATGCCCAGGACAGCGACCGACGATGACTCGAAGGACGCAAAGAGTGAACCGACGAAAGCCAGCGCCAGGATGGTCAGGCTCAGACTGTTGATGCCCTGGAGGTGATGCGCGATGGCGTCGAACGTGCCGAGCTTGTCGAGCAGCCCGACGTAGAGCAGGACGCCGCTGACGATCAGCACCACCGACCAGGGTAGGTCACGGATGATCTCCCTCTCGGCCGGCCGGAACACCAGCTGCAGGATCAGCCCGACGACGAATGCCGTCAGCCCGACGTCGACGGGGAGCACCAGGACCGCACCGGCAAAGACGACGAGCCCGACTAGCGAACCGATCTGGGAGCGCGTGAACCTGCCCCCCTGCTCGGATGAGGCGGACGGTCCCTCTGACGGCCCCAGCTCAGTCGTGGTTTTGCGCCGCATCAGGCCAACGCCGCCGTAGATGATGAATGCGGCTACCGCCACCAGTAGATTGAGACCGAATTCGATGACGAACAGTCCAATCGAGGACTCCGAACGGCCGGCATGGGTAACGAGAGTGCCGACCAGCTGACCCCAGACGCTGATTGGCGAGAAACCGCCGGCCAGACCGCCCATAACGGTCACAACGCCCATCAGCATCAAATTGATGTCACGCAGCAGGGCGGTACGAATGGCGATGGGGATGACAATTGCGAGCGAAGCCGTCGGAAGGGCTCCGATCCCGCTGAGCAGCGCGGCGACCGCGAACATAATCCACGGCAGGAGCCAGTCCCGCCTCCCGGTGGCGCGTTCGGTGATGCCGATCAGTCGGTCGATGGCACCGTTTCGCAGAACATGCCCGAACAGATACGTAACTCCGACAATGAGGATCACCAGGCTGCCGGGGAAATATTTGAAATATGTCCCGACAGGAACACCTGCCACAGTGGTGAGAATAAAGCCCGCCGAAATGGTCACCAGGCCAACATTGATATGCCGCCAGATCGCGAAGGCGAAAGCAGCGATAAGAAGGACGAGGGAGAATACTTGGAGTAGCGACATCTTGTCCCTAATCGCGGTGTTGTGAGTCAGGCAGGCGTCCGGGTGAGAGGGGTGCAGACGTCGACAGCTGGGAGCTGTCGACCGACCGCGTTGACGAACAGACTTTGGCGACGTCGTCAGCCAACACTGCACAGATGCCATTGACCCGAACGCATGGCCCGCAACGACATCCACCACGGCACTCGACCGCCAGGTCCCCCCGGCAGGCCGAGTTCGGGCGCCTGCTAGTTCCGAAGGATGGTGACCTCGTGAGCCGCTGGATCGAGCCGGATCGTGTCACCGTGTGACACGTTGTCGAAGAACGCGGGGTCGACGCCGGCAGCGATCGTGAGGCCGGCGGTGACCGCGCCTTGAACCATGACCGGGTTCGTCGCGCCGAAGAGCATCCCACGCGGCCCGACACCGAGACCGCGCATGGCCAAAAAGGCCCAGCCCGCCGCGACTCCCCCCTGCACCCCGCGGGCGATCAAGATCTTGCCCTTGACCGACTCTCCGCGCAGCGGGTGGTCCTCGCGGGAGATCACGCCGGTGGTTCGATCGAGGTCGTAGCGAGCACTGAACGGCACCGGACTGACGACGGCCGGGGCCTCGACCAGCGGGCCGGTCGCCTGCGCGACATGGAAGACCAGATCACTCATCGCCCGGCCACCTTTCCGGTCAGTGCGGCGTCGATACATTCGTCGGTGCGGCGCAAAGCCGGTCGATAGCCATGGGCCCGGATGATGTTCACCAGCTTGGCCGAATTGGTGGCCAGACTGCGCCAGCCGAAGTGCTCACGCTGCGCCGCCGGGTCCATCACGTACCAGCAGGTTCCGCGCAGCACGATGCCGCCGGCCGCGACGATGGCGTCCAGGTGTCCCCCCTCGCGCAACGCCTCGCAGGTCATGCTGTTGGTCGTGATGATCAGACGGACGGAGTCGGCAACCTTGCGTCCCTCGAGTCGCTCGGCGATCCGCTTCACCTCGAAGAAGGACAGCTGTGGCGCGGTGAACACCACCAGATCGACATTGCCCCCGTCGGCGAGGTCCCGGGCGAACACGGCGTCGATGTCGTCCTGCGTCACCTCGAACTCGTCGATCAGTTCGCGGCCGCTGTTGGCCTCGGCGAAGGTCGGGGCCTCCGGAGTGGTGCCTACGATGTGGTACATCGCCATCGAGCCGAAGCTGGCCAGGCTCGCGCCGAAGTGCTTGAGCTCGTCTGACACCGGTCCTTCCCGGTTCACAAGCTCCACGGCCGGAACATTCCAATAGCCGCGGCACCGCTCGCCGATTACAGCGCCGAGCGCGCCCCAGTCCGCCAGGTCAGGGAGCGCGGCGGTGACTCGCACCCGGACGTTGGCTCGCCGGTGAACGTCCAGGTGGAACCCGTACTCCGGGGTACGTCCGGTCAAGGCCGCCGCGAGGCCGGCCGCGCCAGACTCGTAGTTCGTGCGGGCACCCAGCACCGCGTTCGCGTACGCGACCGTGCCAGTGTCACCCCACGCCACGTGCTCACCGAGCCTCGGCTGGTACACGCTCTGGTAGCCGATGCAGGTGTTCACCGTGGAGACCCCGAGGCGCCGCAGCAAAACCCGAGTCTCCTTCTCTCCGTCGACCAACTCGGGAGACTGGGCGAACAGGTGCGCCTGCTCGAAGTCGACCGACTGCGCATTGCGCGTGGTAGGAACCCTGACCGAGACCTCTGCCGAGGCCAACCGCTGCAGATAGTTGGTGCCTGCCTGGCCGAACACCTCACGGTCACCCATGAAGTGGGCGTTGGTGATCTCCACAAATCGCTCTGCGCCGAAGAACTCTCCGACACTGACCTGCTCACGCAGGATGTCGGCGAGCGCGTCACCGTGACGGCCATCCAACATGTCGCGTTCCAACGAAGTTAGCTGCATTACCCCTCCACATTGACTGGTATGCTGATATCCCAGAGCCTAACATACAACAGGATACAAGTCGAGAGCAGGTTTGATGTCAATCGAAGACAACTCTGGCCTGACCAGGGGTAGCGCGAGCATACATAAGCAACTGGCCGAGCGGTTGCGCGCGCAGGTGTCGCAGATGGCACCGGACAGCCAGATGCCGACCGAGAAAGAACTGGTCAACCGCTACGGGGTCAGCCGGACGACGGTGCGCCGGGCGCTGAGCGGGCTCGTCGAGGAGGGACTACTGGTAAGCCGGCAGGGAGCCGGGACATTCGTGGCACCTCGGCGTATCGTGCATCCGCTGGATCAGCTCAGGCCGTTCATTTCGATCTTCGCCAGCGTCGGGAAGCTTCCTGAAGGACAGATACTGCGCTTCGAATGGGTTAGCGAACCTCAGCTACCGCCACAAATGACTCACCCAATGGACGGAGCGCTGATGATACGCCGGCTCTATACGATCGACGGGGCACCTCAAGCCGTAGCTGACCTCGCAGTGCCCGATCCGTTCGGTCAGCGGATCTCCCGCGCCGAGATCGAGGAACACCCCATCTACCAGGTGCTCCAGGACAACTTGGGGCTAGCTCTCAGCTATGCACGAATAACGCTGACCAGTCAAAGTGCGCCGGAAGACCTGGCGCACCCGCTAGGCGTCGCAACCGGGCACCCGCTGCTGGTCATGCAACGAGAAACGATGGATGCGGACGACCGGCTTCTGGAGCACGCCACGTACTACCTGCTACCCGATCGGTTCGAACTTCGACTCACCGTAGAAGCCACGGAACTCGAGAAGGTCTCGTACTCCTTCAGCCGACCGGGCCCAGAGTTGGTAATGCGTGACCCCGGCCTAGACTAAAGTCGTGGTCCAGGGCGATCTCATCCCTGGGTCGGGTAGGGCCGCCGGGCGCGGCGTCGGGCAGTCCGACCAGCGGTGCATCTGAACCCGGCCGGGTCCCTGTCCCGAGATCCGAACGGGGGCTCAGTACAGTCCCTGATGGCATGAAGGAGCGTGCCTCCGCTCCTCGTGACCGTTCCGGGCGCGCATGCTCGGGGTGCTCACGTTGTAGCTCTCGCGCCGCACCGCCGGGCTCAACCTGCGCAGTCTCATCCGGCGGGGCTCACCAGCGCCGAAGGCCTGTGGGGCCCGGGTCCTCACAGGCCGCGCAGCGGACCCCATGCCAATAGTCCCCCGCCCCAACTCCCTCCCGGCTCGTCTGTCAGCGGCCTCCTAAGCACCGTTCAATCGCTCAGTATTTTCCAGGACCCAGGCCATGATCTGGGCGCGGGAGGTGAATCCGAGCTTGGTCAGGATATGTTCGGCATGCCCCTCGGCGGTACGTTGCGCGATGACCAGTTTTGCGGCGATCTGCTTGTTGGTCAGGCCTTGGGCGATCAGTGCTGCGACCTGCCGCTCACGTTTGGTCAGCTCCACGGACGGACTCGACGGGCGCGCGGCGTCCGTGGTTTGTTCCCCGAGTGCGTAGGCCACCGCGGCGTCCATGCCCTTCACCTGGCCGCGCCGAAAGGCCGCTGCGAATCCGCGTGGGCCGAGGGCGGCACGCACCGTCCGGTCGCATTCCTCATGGTAGGCCAACAGCCCCGGGACGCCGAACAGGATGTTCCCTATGGACTGCCACAGTTCGCCCGCGGCTCCCAACAGAACGGCGGCGTGCTCGGCAGCCCCATCGGCAGCGGCGATCCAGGCAAGCGCCTCGAGACTCTGCGCGGCAAGCATAGCGCTGCCCACCTGCCGGTTGATGCGCAGCGCTTCCAGGAGCAGTTCTTGTGACCGTCGCCGGTCGCCCTGCTTCCATACCGCGGTGCCCAGGGCCCACAGCGCGGTGGACCGGAACACCGTTTCGCCGTATTTCTCGGTGATCGCCAGTACTTTCCCGTGATATTCGATCGCTCGCGCGGGGTCGCCGTGCATGGCATGGTTCAAACCGAGAGTGATCAAAGCGCCGACGTACCGAGGCTCTCGCGGATTCGCGCCGAACACCTCGATGACGCGTTCGAGGGCGGCCGAGGCCGAAGCGAGGTCACCCCCGTAGAACGCCAGATAGCCTTGGGCATAGTCGACCAGCGCTCGGATTTCCGGAGTGGGAGCTTGCTCGGCGAGCGCGCGTGCCTGCTGCACCAAGGCGGCTGCCGCTTCGAGGTCACCCTGGATTGCAGCCATCACGGCGCCAGTGTGCAGCGCCTTGACACGGTCGGGTATCGAGTAGACCTTCGGGTGGGCCAGGATGCGGTCGATCCAACGCCGGCCTTCTCCGAGCAGGCCAAAGTACGTCCAGAACAGCCACAGTGCGCCGGCTGTGCGCAGTCCGGTTTGGGCCGCCTCCTCAGTGTTGTCTGCCTGGCTGTATTCGAGCGCCTCCCGCAGATTGGGTTCTTCGCGTTCCAGGCGCGCGACCCAGTCGATCTGGCGATCGCTGACCCACTCGGCCTCGGCGTCCAGCGCCAACCGCTGATACCAGTGGCGGTACCGACGCCGTAGCAGATCGGCTTCGCCGGACTCCTGCAGCTTGTGCCGACCGTAGTCCCACACGGTGTCGAGCATCCGGAACCGCACGACGGCATTGGATTCCTCCCGGATCAGGACCGACTTGTCCACCAGCGAGAACAGCACATCGAGCGCGCTGCCCGGCGCCATATCGTATCCGCACACCTGCTCCGCGGCCTCGAGTTCGAAACCGCCCACGAACACCGACAAACGGGCCCACAACCGCTGCTCGTCCGGAGTGCACAACTCATAGCTCCAGTCGATACACAACCACAGCGTTTGCTGCCGCGTCGGCGCGGTGCGGCTGCCTCGAGTCAGCAGCGCGAACCGATCGTCGAGCCGCCCCAGGATCTGCTCCGGCGACATCATCCGCATCCGCGCCGCCGCCAGCTCGATGGCCAGCGGCAATCCATCCAGGCGGGCGCAGATGCGGGCGACGGTGACTACGTTATTGTCGCCGAGCTTGAAGCCGTTCACCGCGGCGGCGGCGCGGTCGGCGAACAATGTCACCGCGTCATACCGCGGCAGTCCCCGCAACGATGGTGCCCGGCCCGGATCCGGAACCGTCAGCGGCAGCACCTGCAGCAACGCCTCCCCGGCGATATTCAACGCTTCCCGACTGGTGATCAGGATCCGGAGGTTCGGACATGCCCGCAACAGCGTTTCGACCAACTCCGCTGCGGCCGCCACCACCTGCTCGCAGTTGTCCAAGATCAGCAGCGCCCGCCGAGCCGACAGGTACTCGACCACGACCTCGCGCAACGGCCGTGCCGACTGATCACGCAGACCCAGCGCGCCCGCAACCACATCCACCAGCAGCGACGGATCCGACACGTTGGCCAGGCCGACAAACCACATCTCGTCGGCGAAATCGCGTCGCACAGCCGAGGAGGCCCGTAGCGCCAACCGTGTCTTGCCGACCCCACCGACCCCGGTCAGCGTCACCAGCCGCGACGAGGCCAGCAGATTCTTCACCTCCGCCACTTCGGTGCGCCGGTCCACGAAACTGGTCAGCTCCAGCGGCGGGCTACCTGCTCCACCATGACCCACCACCATCGCCGGTGGCGGATGCCATCCCCGTGTCGGCGGCTCGCGGTCGCGGCGCTGCGGGACCGGCTCGCCCTGCAGCGCCATCTCATCGACACAGAACCCGTGGTGGCGTTGCGCCTGCCGGATCGCCTCGCCCAGCGCCACCGCCGACGGCCGCTCGCCGGGATCGCGGCTCATCGCCGCCGCCACCACCGCCGAGACGTCGTGGGCGATGCCGTGCTCGCGCAGATCCGGCACCGGTTGTGTGGTGATCCGCAGAAACTGGGTGACCACGTTCTCCCCGCTGCGCCGCTCGAACGCCGCATGCCCGGTCCACGCACAGAACAAAGTGGCACCCAGCCCATAGACGTCCGCCGCCGGAGTCGGAACCTGCCCCTCCAGCACCTCCGGTGCGGTGAACGCCGGAGATCCGGTCACGGTTTCCGCCCCGGTCTGGAACCCGCCGGCGATGCGCGCGGTACCGAAATCCGACAACGCCGGCTCACCGTAATTGGTGAGCAGAATATTTCCCGGCTTCACGTCCCGATGCACGATGTGCAACCGATGCGCGTACTCCAGCGCCCCGGCGATCTTCACCCCGACCCACAGCACGGACTCCACCGGCAGCGGCCCCTGGCGACGGATCTGCACATCCAGGGAGTCCAACGGGTGATACGGCATCACCAGATAGGGGCGCCCGCCGGCAGTGGTACCGGCCTGCAGCACCGTGACGATGTTCGGGTGGCCGGTCAGCCGACCCATAACCCGCTGCTCCCGGAAGAACCGCGCCTGATTCTCCTGATCCAGCTCGGCGGTCAGGATCTTCACCGCCACCGTCCGATCCAACGAGGGCTGGGTGCAGCGGTACACCACCCCGAACCCACCCCGCCCGACCTCTTCGGCGTTCTCGAAACCGGCTGCGCTCAGTTCGTCCGTGACCGGCGCAGACTCATCGCGAAACGTCCGGAACGGATCATCCTCGCTCATCAACAGTCCACCACCAAATCCACAGCAACTGAAAAAGGCGCTCGCTGTCGGACAATCCTCAGCGTATCCCACGCAAGCGCAACCACACGGTAATCGAGGGATTCGCTGGCGGACGCGTCCGCCGCGCTCCGGCTGGGTTCGCCGAGATCCGGCGCCGACATCGCGATAGCCGACATCGCGGATCTTCGCGTCCTGCAGTTGCTGGACGCCGCGGGTCACGGCGCCCGCGCCCGTTTCGCCGACGCGCAGCTCGCGCGTCTGGTGATCGAGCCCGACTATGCGGCCCTGCGGGATTCGCTGATTGCCTGGTGTGAAAGCGGATTCAATCTCGTCGGGACGGCCGCGCGCCTGTCGATCCACCGCAATACCGTCGTCTACCGGCTCGACAAGATCGCCGCATTGACCGGCCGCAATCCCCGCGACCCCAAGATCGCGGTCGCGATGTACCTGGCCTGCCTGGTGTGAGGTGACGGCGAGCGCGTTCTCCCGTGTGTCGACCGGTTAGCGGGCACATTGCCTGGATACCATTCGATGCGATGGCGACGCTGCGAAATCCCTGCTGGTACCGCACGAATGGGCGAGTGCGGCACCGGATGCTGATCGTGCTGGCCGCCGCCGTGGTCGGGGCGGCGACCGGTGCGTGCGGTGGCGGGCCGCAGGGGCCGGTCGTGGCCGCCGACGATTTCGTCACCGCACTCGCCCGCCACGACGTGGGGTCCGCGGCAGGTATGACCAATCAGCCCGACAGGGCACGGGCCGCGCTCGCGGCGGCCTGGGACAACCTGGGTGCACAGCAGATGTCGGCGCACACCGGCTCGGCCCACATCAGCGGTGATACCGCCACGGTGAACTACACCTACGAATGGCATCTGGCCCGGGGACGCGTCTGGACCTACTCCGGGGAACTGCCGATGGGCCGCACCGACGGCCGCTGGCAGGTGCGCTGGATGGCCTCGGACATTCATCCCCGGCTCGGGGACACCCAGACGATGGCGCTGCGCGAGACCCCTGCTCCGCGCGCCAGGGTCAACGAGCGCTCGGGCACCGATGTGTTGATACCCGGTGTGGTGCACCGGATCACGCTCACCCTGGCCGATGCCACCGATCAGCAATACACCGTGAACACGCTGAGCTCGGTGCTGACGCGGTTCGACGACACCCTCACCCCGGCCGCTATCCTGGCTGCCGCCCGCCAGGCCGGTGGCACGGATACCGTTGCGCAGCTGACCGATTGGGAGTTCGACCAGATCGGCGACGCGCTGCTCGGACTGCCCGGGGTCACCATGGCCAAGGAGTGGGACATGGTGCCCACCGACCGGAACTTCGCGCCGGACCTGATCACCCAGGTGCGCAAGACCGTCATCGACGAGGTCGATGGCAAATCCGGCTGGGACGTCGTCACCGTCAATGCCAACGGCGTGGACACCGACATCCTGAAAGAGGTTGCGCCGCAACCGGCCCCGTCCTTCGCGCTGAGCCTGGACCGCGACGTGCAGAACGCGGCGCAGCGCGCGGTGGACGGCCGCACCGAGAAGGCGATGATGGTGGTCGTCCAGCCCTCGACCGGCGCGGTGCTGGCCGTGGCGCAGAACAAACAGGCCGACAGCGACGGCCCGGTGGCGACCTCGGGCCTGTATCCGCCGGGTTCGACCTTCAAGACCGTGACCGCGGCCGCGGCGATGTCGGCGGGTATCGCCGAGCCCGACAGCACGGTGCCGTGCCCGAGCCGGATCGTGATCGGACAGCGCACGATCCCCAACTACGACGAATTCAGCCTCGGCGACACCTCGATGGCGGTGGCCTACGCCCGGTCCTGCAACACCGCCTTCGCCAAGATCGCCAGCCGGCTGCCGGGGGATGCGCTGACCACCGCGGCCGCGAAATTCGGTGTGGGCCCGGACTATACGATCGCCGGGCTGCCGACCGCCTCGGGGTCGGTCCCGCCGACCGGCGATCAGACCCTGCGCACCGAGAACGGGATCGGGCAGGGCCGGGTGCTGGCGAGCCCGTTCGCGATGGCGCTGGTCGCGGCCACCGTGGCGCACGGCTCCACGCCGGTGCCCTACCTGCTGTCGGGGCACCCGACGACGGTGGCCGGTGCCGGATCCGCACCCGCGCCGAAGATCATCGTCGGGCTGCGGCAGATGATGCGCAAGGTGGTGCTCGACGGGACTGCCGACCGGATCGCCGATCAGGGCGAGGTCTACGGCAAGACCGGCGAGGCGGAGGTGGAGGGCGGATCGCACTCGTGGTTCATCGGATACCGCGGCGATATGGCGTGGGCGACCTTGCTGGTCGAGGGCGGTAGCTCCGACAATGCGGTGGCGGTGACCCGCGATATGCTGCTCGCGGTGCCATCGGGAGCGTGAGAATTTTTGCGGCAGTGGGGTTTTGCTTCGGTTCAGCGTTCGTGAAGAGGTTTCAGGTCGTCGTGTGCGCCGGCGGGGGCATTCGTGTGCGCCGGCGAGTTGCCGCCGTCCGAATTGTCGCCGAGTATCTCCACGGCGCCAGCGCCGGCGAGGATCATTCCCGCGGTGAAAACTACTAGAGCCGACCGCTTCATAGTCTTCTCCCTATGGGTGGGCGTTCTCCCGTGTGGGTGAGGGAAAGGCGAAGGGTTCGAATCGTGGTCGCCAGGTGTTAGCTGATCCAAAAACGGTAAGACGGCACGCCATGCAGGGACAACCCCCATCCGCGGCCGGATACCGGCAAAACCGCACAATCGTGCAGGTCAGCGGATGGGTCACAATGTCGTCTCGGTTGGGTTACTACTCCGCGCGTCGCAGGGTGGCGGCGAGGTGGTGCTGTTCGGGCTGCCCCACCGCGGCCATCCGCAGCGAGTAGTCGATCGTGTCGCCGACCAGCCGGAAGCTGCGGCCCAGCGCGGTGACCAGCTTCGCGGTGCTGCTGCGGCCGATGTGGGTGGAGCCCATCTCCAGGCGCAGCCCGTCCTCGGCCAGCTCGATGGTGCCCTCGCAGATCTCGGTGATGCCGGTCGGGTGCGCGAGGATCAGCTCGATCCGGTCCGGGCCGGCGCAGCGCAGGTAGCCGGTCTCGGCGTGCAGCGAGCGGCCGTCGCCGGCGTGGCGGGTGCGCTGTCGGTAGGTCAGGAACGGGCGGCCGACATGACCGAAGTGAATCTCCTCGTCGTAGTCGAAGGATTCGATGGTCGGATACTCGCCGTGGCCGGAGCCGCGCCAGGTGCCCAGCAGCGGGGCCAGATGGGCGATGTCGGGGTGGGGCGTGACGGGAGATTGCGGTTCGAGCACGGCGGTCAGCATAGTGCGCCCGAGAGTGCCCGGTGCCTAGTCGATGCGCCGATTCGCGACAAGATGCGAAGGGGGCCTTGACAACGGCGGATCGTCCCGGGCTCACCGGCGGCTGGCCCGGCGGTAGCCGAAGGCCGCCGGGACCGCGAAGACCAGGATCAGGCCCAGCGACCACGCGACGGTGAGAGCGAGCGGGCGGGCGAGGGGACCGCCCAGCGACAACGCCTTCATCGTGTCCACCGCCACCGACAGCGGCTGCTCGCGCACCACCGGCTGAATCCACCGCGGATAGGCGGCCAGGGGGACGAATCCGGTGGAGAAGAACATCAGCAGCGAGCTCAGCACCGCGATGCCCTCCACCAGGGTCGCCTTGGCGGTGAACACGGCCACCGCGGTCACCATCGTGGCCACCGCCAGCCCGAGCAGCACCGGGATCAGGACGAAGGCGGCCGCGGCGGCCGGACCCTGCTGGAACCGGAATCCGAGCAGCAGGCCGACCACCACGACCACCGCGGTTCCGGCCAGGATGCGGCACCCCTCGGCGAGCACCCGGGCGGCCAGGCCCGAGGCCCGATGCACCGGCAGCACCCAGAGGCGGGCCAGCAGGCCGGATTCGCGCTCGCGGCCCAGGATCACCCCGCTCGCCGCCGCCCCGGACAGGGCGCCGATGATCGCGACCATAGGCACCGACCCGTACAGGGCGCTGGTGCCGGAGAAGCGCTCGATCTGGCTGCCGACCACGATGTCGAGCATGACCAGCAGCAGCACCGGGAAGACCAGCGTCTCCACCAGCGTGACCGGGCTGCGGGACCAGCGCAGCAGCAGCCGCTGGGTCTGAACGACGGTGTGCCGCAGCAGCGCGGCGGCCGAGCCCTCGGGGTACCGGATCATCCCGGCTGTCTCCATCGGTGGCACGCTCATGTCTCACGCCCTCCGACTATTCAGCCGCACAGCGAAATACGCGCCCAGCGCCAGACCGGCCATCAGCCATCCGAGGGTGGGGGCCAGCAGTGACCAGCTGATCGTGCCCGCATTGCCGCCGGTGTCCCCGGCGAGGGCGCGCAGCGCGACGGCGAACTGCGAGACCGGTTGATTCCGCACGAAGGGCTGAATCCAGTGCGGGAACTGGTATGCCGGGGCCAGCCCCGTGGAGAGCATGCCGAAGATCAACGGCGGCAGCACCAGGGCCTGGGTGGTCGCCTCCGGACTGCCGGCGGCGGTGCCGATCGCGTCCGCGCCCAGGGTCAGCATGATCCCGAGTGCCAGTGACAGCAGCAGGAATCCGACGGTGTGGGCGGCGTCGAGGCGAAAGCGGAATCCGATGAGGTAACCGCAGGCGACCGCCGCGGTCTCGGCGATGAGCAGCCGGACGATGTTGCCGGACATGCGCGATCCGAGCGGGACCAGCGGCGCGATCGGCATCGCCCCGAAGCGCCGGTCCAGGCCGGACACCGCGTCGGTGGCCGAGCGGAAGGCCGCGGAGATCGCGGTGAACTGCGCGCCCTGCAGGATCACCAGCGGCATGACGAATTGCGCGTAGCTGCTGAATCCCATACCGGCGAAGGACATCACGCGGTTGAGCGGCACATAGAACCCGGCGGTGAACGCGGCGGGCGCGAACACCGAACCCAAGACCTCGCCCGACCACAGGGCGGGCACGACCAGGCGCGCGGTGAGCACCCACCATTGCCGCAGCGTCGTCGCGGTCGTATGCCTGGGCGTGGTCTGGTCGGCGGTTCTCCGGTGGTCGAGAACCGTTGTGGCGGTAGTCATGCGGGCACCTCGGCGGCGTCGCGGACCGAGGCCGGCCGGGTGTTCGCGGTGGCCGCGGTGAGGCGCAGGAAGACCTCGTCGAGCGAGGGGCGGCGCAGCGCGATGTCCAGCAGCTCGATCTCGGAGCCTGCCAGCCGGTGCAGTACCCGGGTCAGCGTTCGGGCGCCGTCGGGCGCGGGTATCGAGATGCGACCCGCGGTGGGCAGCAGCGCACAGTGATTCGGGATCAGGTCGCCCAGGAGCCGGGCCATCGCCGGCAGGTCCTGCGCGTTCAGCGGCACCACCTCGCAGTAGCTGCCGCCCGTCCGGGATTTCAGCTCGTCGGGGGTGCCCTCGGCGATGACCCTGCCGTGGTCGACGACGATGATCCGATCACACAGCGCGTCGGCCTCCTCGAGATATTGCGTGGTGAGCAGCGTGGTGATGTGGTGCGCGCGGAATTCCGAGACCAGTTCCCACACCCCCTGCCGGCTGCGGGGATCCAGGCCCGTGGTGGGCTCGTCCAGGAAGACCACCCGGGGTCGCACCACCAGGCCGCAGGCTATGTCGATGCGGCGGCGCATCCCGCCCGAATACGTGCCGACCCGGCGGCGGGCCGCGGCCTCCAGCCCGAATTCGGCGATCAGCTCGTCGGCGCGGGCGCGGGCCTCGCGCTTGCGCAGACCCATCAGGCGGCCGAACAGCACGAGATTCTCCAGGCCGGTGAGCATCTCGTCGAGCGCGGCGAATTGGCCCGTCAGCATGATGCACCGGCGCACGGCGGCCGGGTCGGCGACGACATCGTGCCCGGCCACCGTCGCCCGGCCGCGGTCGGGCGCGATCAGGGTGGACAGGATGTTCACGATGGTCGTCTTGCCCGCGCCGTTGGGACCGAGGATGCCCAGCACCTCGCCCGGCGCTGCCCGGAAGTCGATGCCGCGCAGCGCGTTCACCGCGCCGAAGGACTTCGCCACTCCCTCTACGACCACTCCGTCAACGGAATTCACTACGGTGCCTCCAGGTACTCGTCCACTACTCGGGCAATTCGGGGTAATACGTGTGGCGCGGTCATCGCGTCGTGGGCCGCGTCGATGTCGTGGGCGGCGATGGCGCCGCGCACGTAGGGGCGCCAGCCCTCGGGGCCGGTCAGGTCCGATCGACCCACGGTCGCGGTGAAATACAGCAGGTCACCGCCGAATACCGGGCGGCGATAGCCGCGGCGCATGCGAGCCGATGCGTTGTAGGAGGCGGTGATTCGCTCCAGCGTCAGTGCATCGAGCACCGCGGTGCCGAACCGCTCGGCCAGCAGCCGCGCCACCTCCTCGGCGCTCGCCTCGGGCGGCATCGCGGGCAGGCCGAACGGCGCGCCGAAGGTGTTCACGAGCGCGCCGACGCCGAATTGCTCGACCGCCTCGTCCCCGAGATCCGCGGTATCGGAGTCGAGCAGGGCCACCAGACCCACTGCGTCGCCCTCGCTTTCCAATCGGGCCGCGAGGGCGTGGGCGATGACGCCGCCCAGTGACCAGCCCAGCAGGTGGTACGGCCCCTCGGGCTGGATCCGCCGGATCTCGCGCAGATAGCGGTCGGCGAGCTCGTCCACGCTCGCCGGGGCCGCCTGCCCGCTCAGCTCGGGCGCCTGCAGGCCGTAGACGGGCCGTCCGGGGCGCAGCAGTTCCGCGAGACCCAGGTAGGGCCAGGCGATTCCGGAGGCGGGATGGATGCAGAACAACGCCGGGCGTTCGCCAGTCGTGCGAATCGGCAGCACCACCTCCAGCCCCAGGGCGGCGGCCGTGAGATCCGGTGCGGCCGTGGCGCCGGGCGAATCCGCGGCGGCGGCCAGCGCGGCGACCGTGCGGTGCTCGAAGACCTGCAGCGGGGTCAGGGCCAGGCCCCGCTCCCGTGCCCGGGACACCAGATGGACCGCGGCAATGCTGTCACCACCCAGCGCGAAGAACGAATCCCGGACCCCGACCCTGTCGCGGCCGAGCAGGTCGGCCACGATCTCGCAGAGCAGGTGCTCGGCGGGGGTCGCCGGGGCCTGGTATTCGGTTGCCGCATCAGCGAATTCCGGTTCCGGCAGGGCCGCGCGGTCGAGCTTGCCGACCGCGTTCACCGGCAGTCGATCCAGGATGACGAATGCGGAGGGGACCGCCGAGGCAGGCAGGACGCTCTCGGCATGCGTGCGCAGCGCATCCGCGTCCAGCGTGGAGATGGCGTGTTCCGTACTGTCGGCGCCGCGAGCGGGCGTCACGTACGCCGCGAGGGAGGTCGTTCCACCGGGTGCGCGGATGCCGATGGTGACGGCCTGGCCGACGCCCGGAAAACGCGACAGGGCCGCGTCGACCTCGCCCAGTTCGATGCGCTGGCCGCGCACCTTCACCTGGAAATCGGTGCGTCCCAGGTATTCCAGCCGGGGTGTATCCGGACTTCCGGTCCACCGCACCAGGTCTCCGGTGCGGTACAGGCGATCGCCGGGCGCCCCGTACGGATCGGGCACGAAGCGGGCCGCGGTCAGGTCCGGGCGGCGGTGGTATCCCCGGGCCAGGCCGGATCCGCCGAGATAGAGCTCGCCCGCGACGCCCGGGGGAACCGGGCGCAGGCGTGCATCCAGGACCAGCGTCGCGGTGCCGTCGCGGGGACCGCCGATGGTGATCGGCTCGCCCGGGACCAACGGCGAACTCGTTGCCCAGGTGGTGAATTCGGTCGGGCCGTAGACATTGGTCATCGTGCGCCCGGGAGCCCAGGCTCGCACGAGTTCGACCCCGGGGGCCTCGCCGCCGGTGCCGAGCCTGCGCAGACTCGGCACGGCCGCGGGGTCCATCGTGCCCAGGACCGAGGGCGTCAGGGCGGCATGGGTGACGCGCTCGGCGGTGATGAGATCGGTCAGGGGGGACCCGCCGTAGACCTCCGGCGGCGCGACCACGGCGACCGCGCCGGCCGCGAACGCCATCAGCGCCTCGAACACCGAGGCGTCGAAGCTGGGCGAGGCGGCGAGCAGCACCCGTGAGATGCGGTCCAGGCTCAGCCGATCAGACAGTGCCGCAACGAGATCGCCGATGCCACGATGGGTGACGACGACGCCCTTGGGACGTCCGGTCGAGCCCGAGGTGTAAATGACCCATGCCGGATTGTCCGGGTGGACGGCGGTGGCGTCGGTGGCCACCTCGGTTCCGGGCGCTGCGGATTCGTTCGGGACCATCCAGGATGTGGTGTCCGGCAGCCGGTTTCGAAAAGCGTGGGTCGTGACTCCGAGCGCCGCCCCCGAGTCGGTCAGCATCTGGTCGATGCGCTCGCGCGGATAGTTCGGGTCGACCGGCACGAAGGCGGCTCCGGACCTGGCGGCCGCCCAGACGGCGGTCAGCAGTTCGATGCCGCGCGGGAGTGCCAGGGCGATGATGGTTTCCGGTCCCGCACCGGCCCGGACGAATTCCCGGGCCAGGTTCGCGGAGCTGCGGTCCAGCTCCCGGTAGGTGAGGGTGCGGTCGCCGGAGACGATCGCCGGGCGGTCGGGATGGGACGCCGCGGTCGCCTCGAACAGTTCGGCGAGCGTGATCTCGCGGCGTGCCGGGGCAGTGGTCGGCATGCCGCGCACGGGAACCAGTGCCGCCCACTCGGATTCCGCGAGCACATCGAGCTCGGCGACGGGCCGATCGGGGGTGGCCAGTGCCGCATCGAGCAGGCGCCGCAGGCGGGTCGCGAGGTCGGCCGCGGAATCCGGGTCGAAGAGATCGGTGGCGTAGGTCAGCGTGGCGTGAATGCCCGCGGGTGTTGTGCCCGAGAGGCGTTCGCGCAGATCGAAACTCAGGTCGAACTGCGCGGCCGCGCGCTCGAACGGCTCCGGCTCGACCCGCAGCCCCGGCAGCTCCAGCGCCGGTTCGGTGAAGTTCTGCAGCGACAGCATGACCTGGAACATCGGATGGTGTGCGGCCGACCGCGGTGGGTCCAGCACCTGCACCAGGCGTTCGAACGGCACGTCCGCGTGGGCGAAGGCATCCAGGTCGCCCTCGCGGACCTCGGAAACCAGCTGTGCGAAACCAGAATTCGGATCGATGGTGGTGCGCAGTGCGAGGGTGTTGACGAACATACCGACCAGGCCGTCGAGCTCCGGGTCGCCGCGCCCCGCGACGACGGTGCCGATGACCACATCATCCGTGCCCGAGAGACGGGCCAGGAGCGTGGCCAGTGCGGCGTGCAGCACCATGAACAGGCTCGCGCCCGTCGCGGCGGCGAGGTCGAGGAGCCCGGTGTGCAGCTCGGGATCGATGAGGAATTCCAGTTCCGCGCTGCGAAAGGACTGCCGTGCGGGGCGGGGCCGGTCCATCGGCAGGTCGAGCACGGCGGGAGCCGCGCTCAGTCGCTCGTGCCAGAAGCGAATCTGCCTGGCCACCAGGGATTCCGGATCGGATTCCGCGCCGAGTGCATCGCGATGCCACAGCGCGTAGTCGGCATACTGCACCGGAAGCGCGGGAAGGGCCGTCTCGGTGGTGCCGCCGTGTGCGCGTGCGGCGTAGGCGGTCACCAGGTCGGCGGCCAGCGGCGCCATCGACGTTCCGTCGGCGGCGATGTGATGCACGACCAGGACCACCATGTGGACGCCGGACGCCAGCCGGAACAGCGCGATCCGCAGCGGTATCTCGGTGGTCAGATCGAATCCGCCGGACGCCGTCTCGGAGATCAGATCCCCCAGCGCCACCCCCGTTTCGGCGGGTGTGATCCGGACGGGCGGCGTCGATCCCTCGGCATCCAGCACCACCTGACGCGGCCCCTGCTCGTCGTCCGGGTACATCGTGCGCAGGATCTCGTGCCGCGCAACCACATCGCCGACGGCCGCTCGCAGCGCGACGACGTCGAGGTCGCCGGTGATCCGCAGCGCGGCAACAATGTTGTAGGCGTCCGAGGCGGTATCGAGCCGATTGAGCACCCACATGCGCTGCTGCGCCGGTGCGAGCGGAATACGATCCGGGCGTGGGCGCGGGGTCAGGGCGATGGCCCGCGTCGATGCCGGTTCGAGCCGCGCCGCCAGCAGCGCCACGGTCGGCGCCTCGAACAGATCACGCAGTGTGATCGCCGTGCCCAGGGTCGAATTCGCCCGGGCGACCACCCTGGTGGCGCTGAGCGAGTCCCCGCCGAGTTCGAAGAACGAGCGGTCGATGCCGATCCGGTCGAGCTCGAGCACCGCGGCGAACACCTCGGCGAGGGTGCGCTCGGCCTCGGTCCGAGGCGCCAGGTACGGGCGTTCCGAGTCCGTGAAATCCGGTGCGGGCAGGGCATTGCGGTCGAGCTTGCCGACCGGGGTGAGCGGCACCTCGTCCAGCGCCACGACCGCGGCGGGCACCATGTGGCCCGGCAACGCCGCCGCGGCCCGGGCGCGCAGCCCCTCGACGTCGATCCGATGTCCCGGGGCGGCAACGACATACGACACCAGCACCGTTGCGCCGGCCGGGCCGGGCGCACCGATGGTGGCCGCGTAGCCGACCTCCGGCTCGCGCATCAGCACCGCGTCGATCTCGCCCAGCTCGATGCGCAGGCCGCGCACCTTCACCTGGAAGTCGCTGCGCCCCAGGTATTCCAGTGCGAGGCCGGTCCCGTGTGGCCGCCGGTCCTCGACCCAGTGCACCAGGTCTCCGGTGCGGTACATGCGGGCGCCGGGTTCGCCGAACGGATCGGCGACGAAACGTTCCGCGGTGAGCGCGAACCGGTGGAAGTAACCGCGCGCCAACGCCGGTCCCGCCAGGTACAGCTCCCCGGCGACGCCGGGCGGGACGGGACGCAGCCAGGTGTCCAGCACCACGGCCCGCGCACCCCGGATCGGTGTGCCGATCGTGATCGGGCTCCCGGGCGTGAGCCGCGCGGGGCCCGTGGCCCAGATGCTGAATTCGGTGGGGCCGTACAGGTTCAACATCCGTCGTCCCGGCGCCCAGGCGGCGACGACCTCGGGGCCGACCGGTTCGCCCGCGACGGCCAGCACGTCCAGCTCGCCCAGGTCGTGCGGATCCATGGTCGCGAGCACGGACGGCGTGATCACCGCATGGGTCACCCGCTCGGCGCGCAGCAGGTCCTCGAGCTCGCCGCCCCCGTACACCTGCGCGGGGGACAGCACCAGGCACGCGCCCGCCGCGTGCGCGGCGAGCAGCTCGAAGACCGAGGCGTCGAAACTCGGCGAGGCGACCTGCAGGACCCGGGCTCCGGGCCCGACGCCCATCGAATCGCGCTGGGCGACCACGAGATTCGCCAGGCCGCGATGGGTTACCTGCACCGCCTTGGGCTTTCCGGTGGAGCCGGAGGTGTAGATCAGGTAGGCGGTCTGGTCCATGGCGACCGGTAGGCCGCGTTCGGCATCGGTGATCGGCTCCTGTGACACGGTCAGTGCGTGGCGCAGCGTGTTGAGGTCGTC
Source organism: Nocardia sp. GP40 (assembly GCF_050434125.1). Taxonomy (NCBI): domain Bacteria; kingdom Bacillati; phylum Actinomycetota; class Actinomycetes; order Mycobacteriales; family Nocardiaceae; genus Nocardia; species Nocardia sp. GP40. The sequence continues at coordinate 434,844 of NZ_JBNPVW010000001.1, forward strand.
CAGGAGCAGCCAGTCGATGCTGCCGGGCAGCGTTTCGCCCACCGCACACACCGTCAGGCCGATCGGGGCGCGGGAATCGGTGAGAATGTGCTCGATGCGCTCGACCGGATAGCTGGGATCCAGCGGCAGGAACGCCGCGCCGGTCTTCGCCAGCGCCCACACCGCGACCACCGATTCCACCGATCGCGTGAGCGCGACGACGACGAAGACCTCCGGCCCCACGCCGCGGCCCAGCAGTACCCGGGCGAAACGGTTGGACCACGCGTCGAGCTCGCGGTACGTCATGGAGCGGCCGTCGGCGGCGACCGCGATCGCGTCCGGGGCGATGGCCGCGCCGGCCGCGAGAATGTCCGGCAACGACTGCGGCACAGCGGAATCCGGAATTGCTGCCACGGGGGCCGGGCGCCGGGCGCCGTTGGCGGAGGGCGAGGCACCGCGAACCGGCAGCAGGGTGGCGCGTTCGGACTCGGTGCAGTGCTGCAGCGCCGCAACCCGGCGGTGCGGGTCCGCGGCGATCTGCCCCAGCAGCGAGACGAAGCGTTCCAGCAGCGACCGGGCCGTCGTGGTATCCAGGTGGCCCGAAAGGTATTTCACGCAGATCCGCAGCCGATCGCCGTCATCGTCGCGCAGCGGGAGCACCATGAGATTCAGTGGGTACGGTGTCGCGTCGGTGCCGGACACGTCCATGATGCGCAACCCCGCCAGGTCGAACGCCTGTGAGAGGGCCGCACGATCGAGCGGATACGACTCGAAAACGACCAGGGTGTCGAATAATTCGGGCATCCCGACCGCGCGGTGGATCGCGGACAGGCCGATGTGCTGATGGTCCAGCAGCCGCGCCTGTTCGGCGTGCATGCGGGTGAGCAGCGCACCGACCCGTTCGCCGGGGTCGAGGCGCACGCGCACGGGCACCGTGTTGATGAACAACCCCACCATGTCCTGAACGCCGGCCAGCTGCGGCGGCCGCCCGGACACGGTGCCGCCGAAGACCACATCGGTGCGGCCGGTGACCATGGCCAGCACCAGCGCCCAGGCCGCCTGGATCGCCGTGTTGACGGTCGACTCGGCGGTGCGCACGGCGTCCCCGAGCGCGGCGACCGCGGTGGCGGGCAGATCCACCGACACCGTTTCCGCGGCGCCGGGCGCGCGCCCGGCGCCGGCGGGCAGCGCCCGGGTCGGTGCGTCGATGCCCGCGAGCGAATCGCTCCACGCGGCAAGCGATCCGGCTTCGTCCCGCTCGGCCAGCCAGGACAGGTAGCCGCGATAGGACGCGGCGGGTGGCAGCGCGGCGCCCACGTAACCGGCGAGCAGTTCGCGCACCAGCACCGGGGTCGACCAGCCGTCGAGCACCAGGTGATGGTTTGTCATCAGCACTGTGACCGTGTCGTGGGCGGTGCGCAGGAGGGTGAGGCGCAGCAGCGGCGCGCGGGTCGTGTCGAAGGCGGTCGCCGCATCGCGGGCCACCACCCGGTCGAGTGATTCCGCGCCGGGCTCGGTGAGATCCAATTCCCGCCAGGGGAGTTCGGCGGTCGCGACGACCAGCTGGCGCGGGCCGTCCGCGCCGTCGGCGAAGGCGGATCTGAGGATGTCGTGGCGGTCGACGAGCGCCTGCGCTGCCGCCCGCAGCCGGGCGGAATCGATGCCGCCGCCGAGGTCGAGGCGGGTCTGCACGACGTAGTCGTCGGCCGCCGATTCCGAGGCGGCGTCGTAGCGGGCGTGGAAGAGCATGCCCTGCTGCAGCGGTGAGAGTGGGCGGACGTCGACGAGGTCGGGATATTCCCGGGCCCACCGGTCCAGTTCGGGCCGGGTGAGCCGGACCAGATCGAAATCCGACGGGGTGTGCGCCCCGGCGCCGTCGCTGAGCGCGTGTGCGGCAAGGGAATCCAGCGCGCCCGCCCACAACTTCGCGAGGGCGTCGACCTCGTCTTCACACAGGATCCGCGAGGCGTAGGCCCACGTCACCTCGAGGCCGGAGTCGCCCATGAGCGCGTTCCCGTCGAGGGCGGCGGCTAGCGGTGCACGGTCGTCCTGGGTGGCCTCGAAACGGCGTGGCAACCAGGGCATGTCGCCGGTTGCGGCGCGGCCGAGATAGTTGAAGCTCAGCAGCGGATCGGGACGACTCGCGAGCTCCGGGGCGGTGTCCGGGTTCAGTTGGCGCAGCAGCCCGAATCCGATGCCCTTGTCCGGCACGGCGCGCAGCTGTTCCTTGACCGCTTCGATCGCGGCCCCGGCGGCCGGGCCACCCGCGTAGGCGTCGTCGAGATCGATGCCGGTCACGTCCAGCGCCACCGGATGGACACTGGTGAACCACCCGACGGTGCGGGCGATGTCGGCGCCGGGCAGCAGCGACTCCTCGCGGCCGTGCCCCTCGAGCGTGAGCAACGTGGTGGTGGTCTCGCGCCAGCGCGCTACCGCGAGAGCCAGAGCGGTGAGCAATGCCACCTCGGGGCCGCAGTGGAACCGGTCCGGAATCACCTCCAATGCCGTGGCGGCGACGTCGGGCGCGATGGTCGTCCGTACTCGCCGCATCGTGGCGGCAACGTCCAGCGCCGGGTCCAGCGTGCCGGGCAACGCATCGGCCGTTGCGAGAACCTCACGCCAGTAGGGCATTTCGCTGACTCGCGCCCGCGCCTCGGCGCGCTGGCCGTGCGCCCACCGGCGGAACGAGGTGCCGACCGGCCGCAGCTCCGCACCGGCGGCCGCCGTGGCGAGATCGGGCAGCAGGATGCGCCAAGAGACGCCGTCGACCACCAGGTGGTGCAGCACCAGCCACAACTGCGGCGCTGTCTCGGACTTCGCGTCTATGGACCCGGCGATCAGCACGAAACGCGCAACGACACCGATGGTCGGATCGAGGCCGTCGGCGGCGCGATGGAGCGCGGTCTCGACGTTGTCGGGGTCTGTTCCGGATACGACCTCGAGCAGATTTGCCGAATTGATCGAACCGCGTTCGCCGACAACCCATTCCCAGCCTTTGCCGTCGTTGCGCAACGTGCTCCGCAGGATGTCGTGGTGGTCCACGAGCTTCTGCAGGGCGGCGACCACCTCGACGGGATCGAGATCGTGTGGCAGCCCGATCAGCGCGGCCTGAGCAAAACGTCGCCAGCTGAAGCCGGATTCGGCCGAGCCGGATTCCAGCATGGCCTGCACGATCGGAGTGAGCTCGATCGGACCCAGCCCGCCGCCGGGCAGTTCCGGCACCGCCGGCGTCTCGGTATCGGTGGCGATCGCGGCGAGGGCCGCGACCGTCTTGTACTCGAACACCTCTCGCGCGCCGAATCCGAGTCCGGCCGCCCGCGCTCGGGAGACCAGCTGCAGGGCAATGATGCTGTCGCCACCCAGGGCGAAGAAGTTGTCCTCGACGCCGAGCGACTCCAGGCCCAGCACCTCGGCGAACAGCTCGGACAGCAGCCGCTCCCGGTCCGTGGTCGGCGGCCGCCCGGCACCGGTCACGGCGCCGAAGTCGGGGTCGGGTAGCGCGCGTCGGTCGAGCTTGCCCGCGGGCGTGAGTGGTAGCCGAGCGAGCGGCACGATGCGGGCGGGGACCATGTGCGCGGGCAGCGTCCGAATCAGCGCGGCGGTCAAGGCGTGCGAATCACTGTGCGGCGCGACGACATAGGCGACGAGCGCGGTAGCGCCCGAAGGGGTCCGGGCGCCGACGGTGACCGCCGCCTCGGCCCCCGCGGCCCGCAGGGCCGCGTCGATCTCGCCGAGCTCGACCCGGAATCCGCGGATCTTCACCTGAATGTCGCTGCGGCCCACATAGTCCAGCTCCGTCCGGTCGCCGCGCGGCATCCACCGGACGAGATCCCCGGTGCGGTAGAGGCGTCGGCCGGGCGTGTACGGATCGGCGACGAACCGCTCCGAGGTCAGCGCGGCGCGGCCGTGATAGCCGCGGGCCAGGCCGGTGCCCCCGAGGTAGAGCTCGCCGGTCACCCCGGGCGGCACCGGGCGCAGCCACGGGTCGAGGACGACGGCGCTCGCGGCGCGCACGGGCGTCCCGATCGTCACCGGTTCGCCCGGTGTCAGCGGACCGGACCACGTCGCGGTGACGGTTGTTTCGGTGGGGCCGTAACCGTTCCGGATCGTGCGCCCGCGCCAGGCCTCGACCAGCTCCGGCGGCACGGCCTCGCCGCCGACGCCCAGCGTGCCCAGGTCCGGCAGCCCGGCCGGATCCAGCGAGCCCGCGACCACCGGGGTGACGTTGAGATGCGTGACCCGGGTGCTGCGCAGGACGTCGGCCAGTTCGGCTCCCGCATACGCCCGCGGCGGGACGACCGCGACGCACCCGCCCGAGGCGAGGGGCACCAGCAGCTCCTCCACCGAGATGTCGAAGCTCGGCGAGACCGCGTGCGCCACCACCGAATCCGCCGCAATGCCCAGCGCAGCACCGGTGCTGGCGACGAGATCGGCAAGCCCGCGGTGAGATACGGTGACGCCCTTGGGCAGGCCGGTCGAGCCCGAGGTGTAAATGATGTAGGCCGTGTGGTCCGGATGTATGGGCCTCTGGCGATCGGCGTCGGACACGGGACCGGGATCCTGCTCGGCCAGCTGATCGCGCAGGGCGGGATCGTCGAGCACCAGCCAGGTCACGTTGTCCGGCAGCATATTTCGCACGCCGGAGACGGTGATGCCCAGCCGGGCACCGCTGTCGGAGATCATGTGCTCGATGCGATCGGCGGGATAGCCCGGGTCGATCGGCACGAAGGCCGCGCCCGACAGGGCGGTGGCGTACCAGGCCAGGACGGATTCCGCCGACCGCGGGGTGGCCAGGGCCACCATGCGTTCGGGTCCCGCACCGGCGGAAATCAGCAGCCGGGCCAGGCACTGGGCGGAATCGGTCAGCTCGCGATAGGTCAGCTCGGTGTCGTCACAGCGCAGCGCGGGCGCGTCCGGATCGACGGCTCCCGCCGCGAGCAGCTCCGGAAGGGGCCGTGCCGCAACACCTTCGCGCCCGCGGACGGGGGCGAGCGCGGCACGCTCGTCCGGTTCGGTCACCGGCAGGGCCGACAGCGCGGTATCGGCGCCCGCGGCCGCGAACCGGGACAGGTATGACAGGAAACGCCGATGCTGGCCGGCCAATTCGGTCTCGTCGTACAGGTTCGGATTGGCCTGGAAGTCGATGTGGGTGGCCTGCCCTCCCACGCCCGGATAGACGTTGACGAAGAGGTCGTCGATCAGCCCGGAGGTCAGCACGTGCAGCCGCCCGGTCACCTCGCCCAGGGTGATCGCGGTGTCGGCCAGGATCAGGTTCACCGTCGGGCCGAAGGAGGTGATGTCGTCCGCGGCCCAGCCCAGGTCGCGAATGATGTCCTCCTGGCGGTAGCGCTGGCGGCGCAGCGCCCCGGTGAGTTCGGCCTGGGTCGCCCCGATGAGCTCGCCGACGGTCAGGTCCGGTCGCAGCCCCAGGCGCAGCGGCACCACATTGGCGACCATGCCGCCCGACCGTCGCAGCGTCGCGGTGGTGCGGCCCGAAATGGGCAGTCCGAGAGTGATTTCCGCGGATCCGGTCATCGCCCCGAGGTAGGCGCCGAAGGCAGCCACCACGATCGGGGCGGTGCTGGACGCGCGCTCGGCGGCGATGTCGTCGATCAGTCGCGCGGTCCCGGCGGGCAATTCGGCGCTGACCACACTCGGCTGCGCGTCCACCGCTGCGGTCCGGCCCGCGAGTGTCACCGGCGCGGCCAGTCCCCGCAGATGATTGCGCCAGTAGTCGCGATCGGTGCTCAGACGCGGCGAATTGCGGTATGCCACATCATCTTCGACGACCCGGCGCAGTTCGTCGGCCCGGCCGGGCGGGACCGGCGCGCCGGCGATCTCGGCGTCGTAGATCTCGGTGGTGCGCCGCACCAGCGCCAGCAGGCCCATGCCGTCGAGCACGATGTGGTGCAGCCGCGCATACCAGAACCAGCGCTCGTCGGCCAGCCGCAGCATCGCGACCTCGACCAGCCGGTCGGCCAGCAAATCCAGCGGCGCGGCATACTCCGCGCGCATCCAGGCGTGCGCCGCCGCCTCCGGATCGGCCTCCCCGCGCAGGTCGATGGTCCGGATCGTATCGTCGAGGCCGGGGTCGATGATTTGCGCGGGCAGCCCGCCGACGTCGATCAGCCGCAGATATCCGGTGCCGAATTCCCGCCCGGCCCGGCGCTGGGCGCGCGAAAGCGCCTCGATGTCAACCGGTCCCGCGATATCGACGTATTGCGCGATGGAGATCGGTGTTTCGCCCCCGAATTGCTGGGCGAACCAGATTCCGCGCTGCGCCGCCGAAAGCGGGAACGCACCCGGGGGGAGGGGAGCGGCATCGAGTGGCAGGCGAGTGTTGGGGACTGCGGTGCCGCAGGACGGGGCGCCGGTGTCGCCGGCTGAGCCGGACGTGTCGCAGGCGTGGGTCCGCAGGGCGGTGGCATGCGGCAGCGCGCCGTTCACCGGGCGCGGCGAGGCGTGGGTGGCGTGCGGCTGAGCCGGGGCTGACGGGGACTGTTCGAAGCCGGGATCGGAAGCGGTGAGCTGCTGGGTCATCTATTTCTGTGGGCCTTCGGCTCGTGGTTGCGGGTGGTTGGGGTGGGGTCGGTCAGCACGCCTGGCGGGTCACGCCCAGTTCGGCGTCGGTGATCGGGGCGTCCGAGCCGGTCAGGTACTCGACGAGGGTGCTGTGGTCATCGAGGACCAGCCAGGAGACGGTGTCCGGCTCGGGCCGCCGGGCCCGGGTCGTCACGCCGATGCCCGCTCGGTCGCGCAGCGGGCCGGAGGCCGCCGACACGGGGATTGCCCCGATCTTGGTGATCGCCCAGCGGGTCACCGCGCCCTCCAGCACCGGCAGCTCGGCCGTGGCGATGTGCGCGCCGGGGTGGGCGCCGCGGCGCAGCAACATTCTGGCGATGCGGTTGGCCCAGCAGTCCAGCTTGTGCTGATCGAGTGTTCCGATCTCGGTGGTGGCCGCGGACCGCACGCGGCGGGGGCCGTCATATGTGGACGGAGCTGCGGAGATGTTGTGCATCTCGGCAGTAGGGTCGATGATCTTCGGCATTGCTACAGGCCCCTTCTAAGTTCGGGTTCGCTCGCGGTCGCGGTGATTCCAATCTGGTCGGCCGGCGGGCGATTCGACAGCATCCCCAGTAGTGGTCGCTGGCCCCGCAGGGGGTGGTCGCGGTGCACCCTGGGGTGATTGACGTCCGCAAATCCGTCACTTCGCCCGCCTCATCTGGTGAGATGGAGACGACCGGTTGGCTGACGCGGGACGGAGCGTGGACGGATGGACGGGCATACCGCGATTGCCGACCGTGGGGACGGTGAGCCGGCGGAGCTTGCGGAGGCGGGGGTGAGCACTGCCGCAGTGCTCGTGCTGCCGATCCGGCAGTGGTGGGTGCTGACGCTGCGCATCGTGCGGCCCTCGCTGCGCAACGGCGAGGTGCTGACCGCGCTGCTCACGCCGAGCGTGTTCACCATCGGATTCTTCGTGCCGCTGAACCGGGTGATGACGCTCTTCGGCTTCGGCATGAGCAGCTACGCGCAGTTCCTGATGCCGATGATCGTCATGCAGGCGGTCTCGTTCTGCGCGACCACGGCGGCGCTGCGGGCCGCCACCGATAGCCGTGACGGACTCGACGAACGATTCGCCGCCATGCCGATGCCCACCGCCGCGCCGTTGGCCGCGCGCATCGCGGCCACGCTGTACCGGGTGGTCATCGCGCTGTGCGCGGGCCTGGTCTGCGGTCACATCATCGGCTTCCGCTTCTATGGAAGCTGGTGGGACACGGTCGGTTTCCTCGTCTACACGCTGCTGCTCGGCTTGATGCTGGGCCTGGCCGGCGATCTGATCGGAGCGCTGTCGCGCAGCCCCGAGGCGACCACGCAGGCGCTGGTACTGCCCCAGCTGATCCTGGGCATGGTCTCCACCGGATTCGCCCCGGCGGCCCAGTTCCCGAGCTGGATCCGGGGTTTCGCGCGCAATCAGCCCGTCTCGCAGTTCGTCGACGTGATGCGGGTGCTGGCGGGGGATCGCGCGGGCGGCGCGGGCGGCGCGGGCGCGGTGAGCTGGTCGGCCCTGGGCCCGGGGATCGCCTGGCTGCTGGTCGCGCTCGTGGCGTTCGGTGCGGGCTCGGGGGTCGTCGCCGCGCGGAGGCATCGGTGACCGCGGTGCTGCCGGAGGTCACCGGCCCCACCGAAACCTGGCGGAAGTTGCTGCCGCAGACTCTTCTTCAGACCCGGCGGCTGCTGATCCGATGGCGCCGTGACCCGTTGACGGTGGTGGGGTCCCTGGGGCTCCCGGCGCTGCTGCTGGTGATGCTCAATACCGTGCTTGGGCGTCAGATTTCGGCCTTCTCGGGGGCGAGCGCGCTCTACGGGTCGGTGCCGATGGTGACCCTGGTGGCGGTGATGTCCGGGTCGGTGGCGGGGGCGATCACCCTCGGGCGCGAACGGGATGCGGGACTGCTGGCCCGATTCTGGGTGCTGCCGGTGCATCGCGCCTCGGGGCTGCTGGCGCGGATTCTGGCCGAGGGGGTCCGGATCGTGGTCTGCACGCTGGTGCTGTTCGGGGTGGGGGTGGCGCTGGGATTCCGTTTCCGCCAGGGAATCCCGGCCGCGATCGCGCTGCTGGGGGTGCCGATGGTGTACGGCCTGGGATTCGCCGCCCTGGTGACCGCGGCCGCGGTGTTCACCGCCAGAACCGCACTGGTGGAGGCGATTTCGCTGGGGTCGTCGCTGCTGATGTTCTTCTCGACGGGATTCGTGCCGTTGGCCGCATATCCGGCATGGGCCGAGCCGATCGCGGCGCATCAGCCCATGTCGTACGCGATCGATGCGATGCGCGGCCTGTCGCTCGGTGGCCCGGTCCGCGGGCCGCTGCTTGCGACGCTGGCCTGGTCACTGGGTGCGCTGGTGGTGTTCGCCGTGCCCGCCGCCGTCGGTTATACCCGCGCGAGCAGGGCCTGATTCAGCGCAGCTTGTGCGCCGCGTCGGCGATCAGTGCGGCCGAATCGCGCGGGCTCAGGGCCATGGCGCGCAGCTGGTCGAACATCACGCCGAAGCGCCGGATCTCGTTGTGGCCCTCGACGATATCGTCGCCCGCGATGCCCTCGACGTAGACCAGCTCCGGATCGGCCGGATTCGGGAAGTCCAGCACCACGAAGGATCCGACCATCGCCGGATGCGCGCCGGAGTCGAACGGCAGCACCTGCAGGATCACGTTGCGCTTCTCGCAGTCGGCGGTGAGGCGCTCGAGTTGCTCGCGCATCACGTCGGGACCGCCGACCACCCGCCGGATCGCGGCCTCGTCCAGCACCACCCACAGCTCGAGCGGGTCGTTGGCGCGTGCGAGGATCTTCGCGCGTTCGACGCGGGCGCGCAGGCGCTGCTCGATCACCGACGATTCGACCTTCGGCATCGCAGTGTCCAGCACCGCCCACGCATACCGTTCGGTCTGCAGCAGGCCCGGAATGAACGAGGTCTGGAACAGCCGCGCCGAGAGCGCCTCGGTCTCGAAGTTGATGTACGCGGCGTACACCTCCGAGACCGCCGCCTCGAACGGCCGCGACATGCCGGGCTTCTGCGCCTCCTGCAGCAGCTTCATCACATCGGACCGGCGCTCCTCGGTGGCGCCGTACAGCTCGAGCATCGCCATCAGGGTGCGTCGCTGCGGGCGGGCCTGGGCGGTCTCGATCCGGTAGAGCGTGGTGACGTTGATCCCGGTGCGGGCGCTGACCGTCTCCTTGCTGACCTCGGCCTCTTCCCGCATCTCGTGCAGTAGTACCGCCAGCCGCCTGAGCTGGACCGTCAGCACAGTGCGCTTACCTGCCATCGCGCGCCATCTCCTTTGCGCATTCGGAGCCCACCGCTCGAATTCAGCCTTCGCCTGCCGCCGCGCCCCCGCAACCGGCTTGCGGTGATAAGGCGTCCGAGCATACCGCCTGCGACCTCACCACGGATGGTTCTGTCGCGGCCCCGGCGCGCGATTCTCCGGTAGCGGATCGATATGGCCGAAATTGCGAGCCCCGCGGCGTGCATTCCCGACATGGGAAAACCGGACGTCCAGTGTGCTTATTCGATCGGAAGCGACTGTCGCTCAGAATGATCCGCGCCCAGGTAGGGGGTAACGGAGGTTGACAAAAAGCGGGCGGACGCAATCTTGCGTTCTTGCATCTGTAAGAGCATGATCCGAGCTAGCCTAGTTCTGAACCACCGATCCGATGACGGTACAACTGAATCCGGAGACCGATTATGTTGGTGCAAACAGTGGTGCAGTCCACAGTTTTCGGGGTGCGTCGATGACCATGTCGATAGCTGGCGTGCTGCCGACGGCGCCGCAATTGCTGTGTGCATTTCAGGGCCGCCGCTTCGACGACCAGACGCTGCTGCGCTCTGCCCACGCGCTGGCCGAGATGCACTCCCGGCGCGTCCAGCTGCACGACCCGGCCATGATCGCCGAGATCGACTGCCGCCGCAGCGAACTCGTCGACGACATCAACGACTGGGTGGGACAGGAGATGCCGCAGCACCGCAACGGCGCCTCACTGCACACCGAAAGCCTCGGCGCGGTGGTCGATCGCATGGCCCGCAGCTGGGTCGATGCGAATCAGGCCATCGATCGCGACGGTCCGCGCAGTGACAACACCCACAAACGCTGGTATCACCTTGCCGAACTTGTCGACGGTTACACTGATCTCGTAATCGACGTGGCCGGTGGCCGTCGTCGTTTGCCCGAGCAGTGACCGTCCGGATTCGATGGTAGACAAGGTCATTGCCCGCCTGTGACGGCGGGCGCAACGGGGCGCCCCGCCCGGCGTGCCGCGTGGTCGACTGGCGCGGCACGCCGGGCTCTCATCGCAGCGCGGCCCGCCCGCGCACCCGCCCCAGGATCAACAGCACCACCAGCGTCACCGCGACCAGCAGCGTGGTGCTCGCGGCCGCATCGAAGACCTGACCGCGGTCGGTCGCGGCGAAGATGGTGATCGGCAACGTCTTCCAGGTCGCGGGGTAGACCATGATGGTGGCGCCCAGCTCACCCATCGACAGCGCGACCGCCAAGCCCGCCGCCGCCCCGAGCGCGGGCAGCAACAGCGGCAACGTGATTCGCGTCAGCACGCGCGCGCCGCCCGCGCCGAGGGATTCGGCGGCCTGGCGGTATGCCGGGTCGAGCCGGTCCAGCGCCGCGGCCACCGCGCTGAACGCATATGCCAGCACCAGCACCGAATGCGCCACGATCACAATCCATTTCGTGCCACCCAGCAGCAACGGCCGCTGATTGAACGCGATCAGCACGCCCAGCCCGATCGCCACCGACGGCACGGCCACCGGCAGATGGAACACCGCGTCGGTGATGCGCCGCCACCAGCGCGGGGCCTCGCGCGCCGACAGCGCCGCCCAGGTGCCCAGCACCAGCGAGATCGCGCCCGCCAGCAGCGCCGTCTGCAGGCTCACCGGCAGACTCGCGGCCTGCTCGCCGGACAGTGCGCGCGAGAAGTTCGCGAAACCCAGGTGCGAGGGCAGCGCGCCGGACCACCGGCCGGCCAGGGCGGCCGCGACCACCGTGGCGATCGGGGCGGCGAAGACCACCAGCACCAGCAACGCGAAGACCGCGAGCACGACGGCCCGGCCGCGGCGGGTCCACACCAGCATGATCAGCCCTCCTGGCTGGTTCGAGATGTGCTGAACCGGGCGAAGACCAGCCGATAGCCGATGTACAGCGTGAGCGACAGCAGCACCTGCACGGTGGCCAGCACCGCCGCCCCCGGCAGATCGAAGGTGACAATGCCGCGGGTGTAGATCAGCGCGGGCAGGGTGATGACGCCCTTGGCGCCGGTGAACAGCACAATGCCGAATTCGTTGAGCGTCAGCAGCAAGACCAGGCTGCCGCCCGCGGCGAGGGCCGGCCATGCCTCGGGTAGCACCACCTGCCGCAGCACCCGCCACGGCGAGGCGCCCAGGCTCGCCGCCACATCCAGCTGCTCGCGCGGCAGCTGCGCGAATGCCGCCAGCAGCGGCCGCACCACGAACGGGGTGAAGTAGGTGATCTCGGCGAGCACGACGCCGGTCGGGGTGGACAGGAAGTTCAGTGCGGGAGCGTGTTTTCCGGTCAGCTGGGTGATCAGTGCGTTGAGCGCGCCGACGGTGCCGTACAGGAAGGTGAACGCCAGCGTGATCAGGAAGGACGGCAGTGTGAGCACCGTATCGATGAGCCGCCCGACCACGCCCGAGCCCGGAAACGGCACGAACGCCAGCACGACGGCCAGGAACGTCCCCAGCACCAGGCATCCGGCCGTGGAGCAGACCGCGATGAACACGGTGCGCCACAGCGCATTCCGGAACGCCGTGGACCCCAGCACCTGCGACCACGCGCCGGGGGACGAGGCCGATTCGGTCAGCACCCGCGCGATCGGATAGACGGCGATCACCAGGACGACCGCGATCGGGGGAATCGACCACACGATCGGACGCCAGTTGCGTTGCGGGGCAGGGGTGGCGGGGTTGGCCACCCTGGTGGGCTCGAGAACTGTGGGTGCGCTCATGCCTGCGCCTCGCTGGCGCTCGGCTCCGGCATGCGCGGTGCGCCCTGTGTCGATGACTCGCTCCGCTCCTCGCCGGCGCTCGGGCGCGTGCGGCACACCTGATCCCCCTCACGGACCAGGTGTGCGGCGGGCCGTGCGCCGGGACGACGGACGGTGATCATGCTCGCCCCTCCGTCACCGGTGTGGCGGAGGCCGATCCGACCGCGGCGGGAATGAGCACGCCCGCCGGGTCCGGCAGCCTCACCCCGACGACCGCGCCGACGGCGGTATCCACGTGGCCCGGGACGTCGGCGGTCAGCTCGGCGGGCAGACCCGTGACGTCCAGGCTCAGCCGGGTCGTGGACCCGCGCCAGACGCTGGACACGATGGTGGCGAGCACCGCGTCCCGCTCGTTGGTGTTGCAGATCTGCACGGTGTGCGGGCGCACACACAGCAGGCCGTCGTCGTCCGGTGTCCAGTCGAGCTGGCCCACACCAGGTTTCGGAGCCTCGGCCCGCAGCGTCTGCTCGCCGGTCTGCACCAGCGCGACGGTGCCGGAGATGTGTTTCACCGTGCACGACAGCAGGTTCGCGCCGCCCAGGAAGGCCGCGGTGAACGAGCTGGGCGGACGGCGCCACAGGTTCTCGGCGGTATCGATGTCGACCAGTCGTGCGTCGCGCATCACCGCGATCCGGTCGGCCAGCGCCAGCGCCTCGGACTGATCGTGGGTGACGTACAGCATCGCGGTGTCCGGCAGGGCCTTCCGCAGCTGCTGCAGCTCGGTGAGCATGGACTGGCGCAGCTGGGCGTCCAGCGCGGCCAGCGGCTCGTCGAGCAGCAGCACCGCGGGCCGGATCGCCAGGGCGCGGGCGATGGCTACCCGCTGCTGCTGCCCGCCGGACAACTCGCGCGGGAGCCGCCGGCCGTAGTCGCCCATCCCGACCATCTCCAGCGCCTCGCGGACCCGATCGCCGATCTCCTTGTGCGGCACCCGATGTGACCGGAGGCCGAAGGCGACGTTGTCGGCGACCCGCATGTGCGGGAACAGGGCGTAGGACTGCACGACGACGCCGATGCCCCGCTTGGCGGGCGAGAGATCGGTGACGTCGCGTCCGGCGAGGCGAACCGAGCCGGAGGTGGGCCGGACGAATCCCGCCAGGGCCTCGAGTGCGGTCGATTTCCCGGAACCGCTGGGCCCCAGGAGCGCAACGGTCTCGCCCGCGGCCACCCGCAGCGAGAAGTCGGCCAGTGCGACCGTGGACTTGCGGCCGCGCCCGTAGCTGACACCCACGCGGTCGAACACGATCGCGGGCTGGGTGTCGGCGGCCGCCGAATTCACGCTGTGCGCCGCGGTTTTCACGCCGGGCGTCGGTGCGGACATGGATGCGCTCCTGGGGTTCGACATCACTGCTGGCCGGTGGCCTTGTTGTAGGCGGCGACGTCGGCTTCGAGGGTGTCGTTGACTGCGTTCCAATCCGGCTGCACCACGGTCACTCCCGCGATGGTCGCGCTCGCGGACGGGCCGGTGCCCGCCGCGGCCTGGTTCGCCAGATCCGTACGGACCGGCACCGCGTAGGCATCCGGGCCGAGGGTCTTCTGCACGTCGGCGGTGAGCAGGAAGTTCATCAGCTTGGCCGCACTGTCCTTGTGCGGTGCGCCCTTGGCCAGGCCCATCACGTAGGGCAGCGAGACCGTGCTGCGCTTGCCGTCGTCGGTGGCGGGGAAGAACAGGTTGAACTTGACGCCGCTGTCCTTGATGTCCTGCAGGTTCATCTGCACGTCGCCGTTGGCGACCTGCAGCTCACCCTTGTCGACCTTGGCCTGCAGCTTACCGGTCGAGGACGACGGACCGACGTTGTTGGCCTGCAGCTTGGCCAGGTAGTCCAGCGCGCCCTGCTTGCCCATCAGCTGCTGCAGCAGCACCAGCACGGCGGTGCCGTCACCGGCCTGTCCGGGGGTGGAGTACTGGACCTTGCCCTTGTACTTGGGGTCGAGCAGGTCGTTCCAGGTGATCTTCGAGGTGTCCACCGACGGGTTGGCGATGAACGTCAGGTAGTTGTCGGCCAGATTCACGTACTTGCCGTCGGCGGCCTTGTCGGTGGCGGCGACCATGCTGGTGTCCACGCCACTGTCCTGCAGCAGGCCCTTCCGGTCGGCCTTCTGGATGAAGGGCGGCAGCGTCACCACGATATCGGCCTGGGGGTTGGACTGCTCCTTGTCGACCCGGTTCACCACCTCTCCGGAACCGGCCTCCACGTAGTTGACCGCGATGCCGGTCTGCTGGGTGAACTTGGCGAACTCGGGCTTGTACCAGTCGGCCATGCCGTCGGCGGAGTACACGGTGACGGTCTTGCCGCCGCCGGCATTCGTGCCGGTGCCGCCGCAGGCCGCGGCGGTGAGGGTGACGGCCGCGGCGGTGCCGAGGATGAGCGCGGTGCGTGCGAGGCGGGGAGTCGGAATACGCACGATGACTGCAACTTTCGTTCAGGGGAAACGGGGATGGTGAGTCGGTTCGAGCTTGCGGAACCGATGGGGTGGGTGGGTCGAGTGGGAGTCGCAGGGGCGGGGAATCAAGGGGTGGGCTCGGGTCAGGACCGTTCGGCCAGCAGCAGATCGGCGAATTCGACCACCGACGGCACGACGTGCGTGGCGCCCGCGCCGTGCAACTGGTCCTCGTTGTGCGCGCCGGTCAGCGTGCCCGCTACGATCCGGGCGCCGGCGGCCCGTCCGGTGGCGATGTCGCTACTCGTATCGCCCAGGACCGCAACGCGATCCACGGCGTCGATCTCCAGGCGTAGCAGCGCGGTGAGGACCATGTCCGGATACGGCCGCCCGCGTCCGGCCTCGGCCGGGCAGAGCGTCAGATCAGCGATCTCGCCCCAGCCCAGCGCGTCCAGGAGCCGGTTCTGGGTGCCGCGGCTGAATCCGGTGGTGAGCGCGACCTTGACCCCGCCCGCGCGCAGCCGCGAGATCGCCTCGGCCGCACCGGGAATCGGCGTGGCATCGGCGGCGAACTCGTCGTAGGCGGCCTCGAAGCTGCGGTTGGCCAGCTGGGCGCGGTCCTCGTCGCCGAGCAGGGCGCGGAAGACCGTGATCTTGGACTGGCCCATGGTTTCCAGCACGTACTCGGTGGCGGCGGCCCGCTCCGGTCCGTCGGCGGGAATGCCCGCGGCGGTGGCGGCGGCATCGAAGGCGCGCAGCACCAGTCCGCCGTCGGCCACCGTGGTTCCGGCCATGTCCAGCACGGCCAGTTCGATCTGCTTCTCGGACAACGTGATTCCTTTCACAGGTTGAGCAGGTCGGCGGTCTCTTCGCCGAGCGCGGGGCCCAGGGTCATGCCGCGCCCGCCGGGGCCGGTGATCACCCAGACGTTGTCGGCGGCCTGCGCGCGGGTGACGATGGCGCCCGGGTCGATGCTCTGGCTGTAGACGCCCGCCCAGCGGCGCACGACCTGGGGCAGCTTGCGGCCCAGCAGTTCCTCGGTGACGGCGGTGAGGTGCTCGTAGGGCGCCTCGTCGACGTCGAACGCGAACGGCTCGTCGTATTCGTGGGTGTCTCCGATGGTGAGCCCGCCGTGCAGGCGTTGCACGCACAGCAGCTGCATCTTGTGCTGGGCCGCGGTGAACGCCTGGGATTCCTCGCGGTTCAGGTGGTCCAGCTCGGGACCCGCGAAGCCGGGGTAGTAGCGGAAGCTGTCGCCGTCGGCGATGGCGGTGGTCAGCGGCTCGCCCAGCGGCGCGGTCTGCATCATCTGCAGTCGCACGCGCCGAACGGGGATGTCTCCCACCAGTTCCCGCGTCAGGCCCGAATGCGCCGCGCCGGGGCAGACCAGCACCAGATCGGCATCGAAGCGGCGGCCGCGGTCGTCGGTGACGGTGCCGCCGCTGATCGCGCGGGCCTCGGTGCCGGCGTAGAAGGTGTAGCGGCCGGTGGCCTGCATGTAGGCGCGCAGGGCGGGCATGGCCTGCCGCGATTCCACCGCGGCGTCGGTCGAGCAGTGCAGTCCGGCAAGATATTTGCCCCGCAGCGCGGGGTTGATCTCGCGCACCTGGGCCGGTTCGAGCAGCTCGAAACCGCGTTCGGCGGCGCTCGGTGCCGCCGCGGCCGCCGCGGCGACGGCCAGTTCGGCCTCGGTGCGCACCAGTGTGATGGATCCGGCCGGGCGGAATCCGACGCCCGCGATCCGTCCGCCGATCTCCTCCCACAGGCGGCGCGAGCGGAGGGTGATCTCCAATTCGCGCTCGCTGCGGCCCGATACCCAGACCAGACCGAAGTTGCGGACCGTGGCGCCGCGGGCCTCGCCCTCTCGTTCCACCTGCACGACCGTGTGCCCGCGGCCGACCGCGGCCAGGGCGTGCGCGGTGCCGAGGATCCCGCCGCCGATGATGACCAATCGCATGCCAAGCATGATGCGCAATGGTCTAGACCTTTGGGTGTGGCCCGTGAGAACGCTGGGTTAACAATTGGTATAGACCAATTATTGGTACGCTGGCGACGTGAATGCGACGCGGGTGGGATTCCGGAGAGTGCGGCCGAGGAGGTGCGATGTCCGCTCGTTATGACTCGGAGAGCGCCGCGGCCGGGGGCGATGCGCGGCGCGGCGGCGTCGTGCTCGAAAATGCCCGTGTGGGCGACGCTTTCGAGCCGATGTCGAAGACCTATCGGGTACGCACCGAGGTGGAGGCGATTCTCGACCGGCTCGACGAGGGCGATCCGGTCCCCTCCGAACGCGATCTCGCGGCGCGGTTCGAGGTGGCCCGCGAGACGGTGCGCCAGGCGCTGCGAGAGCTGCTGGTGCAGGGCAGGATTCGGCGCCAGGGTCGCGGCACGGTGGTATCGCGCCCGAAAATGGTGCAGCCGCTGTCGTTGCGCTCCTACACCGAGGGCGCGATCAGCCTGGGTCGCAAGCCTGGACGGATCCTGGTCACCTGGGCGGACGTTCCCGCGGACGAGGCGACCGCCCGCGCGCTCGGTGTGGGTCCCGGTGTCCCGGTCATGCATCTCGAGCGCGTGCTACTCGCCGACGGCGAAAAGGTCGGACTGGAAAGCACATTCATGCCCCTGGACCGCTTCGGGTCGCTACGCGCGAGCTACGACCCCACGACCTCGCTCTACGCGGCAGTCCGCGCCTCGGGCGTGAAATTCGGGTCCGCGACCGAACGCATCGAGACGGTGCTGCCCACCCCGCGGGAGGCCGCGCTGCTGGAATGCACCACGGCCCTGCCGATGATCCTGCTGCATCGTCGCACCGTCGATGTCGATGAGGAACCCATCGAGCGCGTCCGGTCGCTCTACCGTGGCGACCGCATGGCCTTCGAAACCCATCTGCGCGAGTAGATTTGAACTCGCTCAACGCACCTGCGGGGCGACCTTCTCGCCGAGCAGATCGATCGCGTGCAGCACCCGGTCGTGCGGGAGCGTGCCGACGCTCGGGTGCAGCATGAAGCGGGAGAGTCCGAGAGTGTCGCGCACGTCGGCGATCTTCTCCGCGACGCGGTCGGGCGTGCCCACGAACAGCGACCCCTCGGGGGAGCGCAGCGCCTCGAACTGGGTGCGAGTCATTGGGCCCCAGCCACGTTCGCGGCCAAGTCCGGACATGGCCGCGGCGTAGGGCTCGTAGAAGTCGGCCACGGCCTGCTCGTCGCTGTCGGCGAGATAGCCGTGCGCGTGCACCGCGACCGGCTGCGGCTCGTGCCCGCCCTGCTCGAGCGCGCGGTGATACAGGTCGACCAGCGGGCGGAAGCGCGCGGGCTGACCGCCGATGATGGCGATCGCCAGCGGGAGGCCGAGCAGTCCGGCGCGCACCACCGATTCGGGGCTGCCGCCGACGGCGATCCACACCGGCAGCGGGCGGTCGGTGCGCGGGTACACGGTCGTCTCGTGCAGTGCCGGGCGGAATCGTCCGGACCAGGTGACCGGCTCCTCGTCGCGCAGGCGCAGCAACAGGCCCAGCTTCTCCTCGAAGAGATCGTCGTAGTCGGCGAGGTCGTAGCCGAACAGCGGGAACGATTCGGTGAACGATCCGCGCCCGGCCATCAGCTCGGCGCGGCCGTTCGAGAGCAGGTCCAGCGTCGCGAACTCCTGGTACAGCCGCACCGGATCGGCGGAGCTGAGGACGCTCACGGCGCTGGAGAGCTGGATGCGCTCGGTGCGCCCGGCGATGCCGGCCAGCACGACTGCGGGGGCGGACGCCGCGAAGTCTTGCCGGTGATGCTCGCCCACGGCGTAGATGTCCAGTCCGGCGCGCTCGGCGGCCACCGCCTCCTCGACCACCTGGCGCAACCGCTCGCCCGCGCTCGGCGCCGGACGGCCGCCCACCGCGTGCCGCTCGGCGAAGGTTGTCAATCCAAGTTCCATTGCCCAGTCCTTCTGATTGGTGCCGCTGATATCGACATCCTAAACGGACCGTGGTCCGGATAAATTCCCCGGTGTGGGAGGGCGCCGCCGGACCAGCGCGAGGGCCGGGACTAGCCGAGAGAACGGGGTTGGTGTGCGGATAATCTGTTCGCATGGCAGTCCGTACCCGTAAGGCGCTCGTACCCGGCGTCCAGTCCCCGATCCGTGAGGTGCCGCGTTCGATCGCGCGCCCGGAGTACGCGTGGAAGAAGACCGCGAACGAGGGCCACGAGCCCTGGGTGCAGACGCCCGAGACGATCGAGAAGATGCGCGTCGCAGGCAAGATTGCCGCTCAGGCGCTCGAGGAGGCCGGCAAGGCCGTCGCGCCCGGGGTCACCACCGACGAGCTCGACCGGATCGCGCACGAGTACATGTGCGATCATGGCGCCTACCCGTCGACCCTGGGCTACAAGGGATTTCCCAAGTCCTGCTGCACCTCGCTGAACGAGGTGATCTGCCACGGCATCCCGGACTCGACCGTGATCGAGGACGGCGACATCGTCAACATCGACGTGACCGCGTACATCGACGGCGTGCACGGCGACACCAACGCCACGTTCCTGGCCGGAGACGTCGACGAGGAGGTGCGGCAGCTGGTCGAGCGCACCCGCGAGGCCACCACGCGCGCCATCAAGGCGGTGCGGCCGGGCCGGGCGCTGAACGTGATCGGCCGCGTCATCGAGTCGTACGCCAACCGCTTCGGCTACGGCGTGGTGCGTGACTTCACGGGGCACGGCGTCGGCCCGACCTTCCACAGCGGCCTGGTGATCCTGCACTACGACCAGCCGTCGGTCGAGTCGGTCATCGAACCCGGCATGACGTTCACCATCGAGCCGATGATCAACCTCGGCGGCATCGACTACGAGATCTGGAAAGACGGCTGGACGGTCGTCACGAAGGACCGCAAGTGGACCGCCCAGTTCGAACACACCCTGGTCGTGACCGAAGACGGCGCGGAAATCCTGACCCTGCCGTGAACAGCCCCGCACGCCGGAATGCCGTGTGGCAGCGCCGAAATGGTTCGAGGCGCGGCTCCGGCGACCGGGAACGGCAGTTGTGAAGGGCGCGCTGCTGGTCGCCGGAACGACCTCCGACGCGGGCAAAAGCGTTGTCGTGGCTGGGATCTGCCGCATGCTGGCCCGGCGGGGAGTCCGGGTCGCCCCGTTCAAGGCCCAGAACATGTCCAACAACTCCGTGGTCGCCCTCGACGGCGGGGAGATCGGGCGGGCGCAGGCGTTGCAGGCGCGGGCGTGCGGGCTCGAACCGAGCGTGCGGTTCAATCCGGTGCTGCTCAAGCCCGGCAGCGACCGGCGCTCGCAGCTGGTGGTGCGCGGTCGAGCGGTGGACACGGTCGGCGCGAAGGACTACTTCCGGCACCGGCAGCACCTGCTGGGCGTCGTTGCCGACGAATTGGCCGCGCTGCGTACCGAATTCGACGTGGTGATCTGCGAGGGCGCGGGATCGCCCGCCGAGATCAACCTGCGTGCAACGGATCTGGCGAACATGGGGCTGGCCCGGGCGGCCGATCTTCCGGTCGTGCTGGTCGGCGACATCGATCGCGGCGGGGTGCTCGCGCATCTGTTCGGCACCGTGGCGATCCTGGAACCCGATGACCAGCGGCTCATTTCGGGATTCATCGTCAACAAGTTCCGCGGCGATGTGGACCTGCTGCGCCCCGGGCTCGACCGATTGACCGCGCTCACCGGCCGGCCCACCCTCGGCGTGTTGCCCTTCGCCGAGGGACTGTGGATCGACGCGGAGGACTCGCTCGGCACGCTCGCCGACGCCCCGGTCGGCCGCTCGCGCCCGCCGCTGGGTTCGCAGTGGCTGACCGTCGCCGCGATCCGGCTGCCACGCATCTCCAACTCCACCGATATCGAGGCGCTGGCCTGCGAGCCCGGGGTCAGCGTGCGCTGGGTGGACGACCCCTCCCGCCTCGCCGATGCCGACCTGGTGGTCCTGCCCGGCAGCAAGTCCACGGTCGGCGATCTGGAATGGTTGCGCCGCACCGGAATCGCCGAGGCCGTGGTCGCGCGGGCCGCCGCGGGCTGCCCGATCCTGGGCATCTGTGGCGGATACCAGATGCTGGCGGAACGCATATTCGACGAGGTCGAATCTGCCTCCGGCGCGGTCGCGGGCCTGGGCCTGCTGGAGCTGGACATCGAGTTCGCCGAGCCGAAGGTGCTGCGGCACACCACCGGTCGAGGTGCGAGCCAGGCCCTCGATGCCTCCGATGACGCGCCCGCCCCGGCGCCGGCCGGTACGGCGGGAGTCCCGATGCACGGCTACGAGATTCATTACGGCCGGGCGCGGCGCAGCGGTGACCGGGCGTGGCTCGAGCTCGCCGACGGGAGCACCGAAGGCAGTGTGCGCGGGGCGATCTGGGGGACCCATCTGCACGGGCTGCTGGAGTCCGACGATTTCCGCCGTGCCTGGCTGTGCGAGGTCGCCGCCCGGGCGGGACGCCCGGGATTCCGCGTGGCAGAGGATATTTCGGTCGCCGTCGAGCGTGAGTCCCAACTGGATCTGCTCGCCGACCTGATCGAGAAGCATCTCGACACCGCCGCCCTCGAGCAGTTGATCACCGCGGGCGCCACGCCCGGCGTACCCACCCTCACCGTGCGCCGCTGACCGACGGCGGTTGCCGTGGCCGACGACACGCGGTCCGACCGGCGGGCGCCGTGTAGCGTGGAGCGTCATGGAAACTCGGCGGATCGCGGTCGGTGACCGCGCGTGGACCGTCCGAATCGGCGGCGAGCAGTTCCGGCACACCGTTGTACTGCTGCCGGACGCCCAGGCGGCGGCCGATGTCTACGACCAGGTGTGTTCCCGGCTGCACAACTCCGACCTGCGCACGATCGCGTTCGAAAGCATCGACGGGCTGGATGCGCCGACGGTCTACAGCATTCTCGACGAGCTGGGTGTGCCGTGGGCGAACCTCGCCGGTTGCGGCGCCGGCGCGGACCTGGCCTGGCAGCTGGCCGCGCGCGGCTTCGGCCGGGTGATGGGCCTGGTCGTCGCCGGGCGCGGGCATCCCGCGGCCCCGGGCGCGGACGGCGTCGTCGCGGACTCCACCTGTCCCGCGGTGGAGATCCCGACGACCGTCATCGCCACCAAACGGCTGCCGCGCACGGTCGCCGAGACCGCCGGACGGCACGTCTGGGGCGAATTCCGGGTGGCGCAGGTCGACGTCGCCGAACCCGCCACCGAGGCCGCGCAGGAATTGGCGACCGAGATCGTGCTGCGCAGCGGGCAGTGGTGAGTTAGTCCTGTCGCTGCGCCAGCCAGCGCAGCCAGGAGTCCAGCTCCCCGAACGCCTGCGTGCGAACCGGTGCCGAGGACAGGAACACGTCATGGCGCGCGCCCTCGATCGGCACGATGTTCGTCCGCCCGCCCAGGCAGCCCGACCAGCGCTGGATCTGTCGCACGTCCAGCACCACGTCGGCCACGTCGGCCGCCGGCCCGTAGGCGCGCATGAACCGGGTGACCTTGGAGCGCAGGATGAGCGCGGGCACTCCGATGTCCAGACCGCGCTGCAGCCGCGCGTGCCCGCGCCGGATCGCGCGCAGCCAGCCGAAGTGCACCGGGAAACCGGTCAGCGGCTTCCAATCCAGGTTGTAGTCCCATTCGCCCGCCACACTCTGATGCAGGCTGTCGCCGTAGGTGGTCAGCTCCGCGCCGGGCATGCGGGTCATCGCCCGCAGCCGGCCCAGCCCGTCGATCAGGGGCGTGCCGATGGTCCGGTAATAGGACGGCCCCTGCAGGTCGAACCACGGGCTGTTCAGGACCAGGCCGGTCACCCCGGCGGTGCCCTCGGCGTGGCGCAGCCGGTCCAGCCACAGCGAGGCGACCAGGCCGCCGGTCGAGTGGGCCATCACCAGCACGGGCAGGCCGGTCTCCTCGCGCACGATGCGCAGCGCCTCGTTCAGCTCCGCGTCGTAGAGCGCCAGATCGCTCACGTAGTGGGGAGTCTGGCCGGGCAGCCGCGAGCGTCCGCACTTGCGCAGATCCAGTGCGTAGAAGCGGTGCGACTGCCCGGCCATGTGCTCGGCCAGGTGCTGCTGGAAGAAGTAGTCGGTGAAGCCGTGCACGTAGAGCACCGCCGCGGTGGGCGCGTCGGTGCCGGGCACGGTGGCTCGGGATGCCGCGTCGCCGGGGTCGGATGCGGCGTCCGCGGTCCCGGAGGTGGCCGGGGTGGGGTCGTCGGAGCCGGCATCGCCGGCCGGGGAGCCGGTGTACCGGACCAGGGTGGCCTCCACCGTGCCCTCGCCGTCCGGGTCGTCGCCCAGCGGGATGCGGCGCTGTTCGTACCCCACGCCCAGCACATCGGGCTGCCAGGGGTCGGTCCGTGGTTGTGCTAGCGGCGTTCGTTTGGTCACAACTCCACGATATTCGACCCGCATTCGACCCGCTCAGCGACGTGAGCGGCGCCGAATGCCCGGTCGGAGCGGGTGTAGGAGTTTGGAGAATGGGGCATGGACAGGGGCAGAATTAGGTTGAAGTGAACGGCGGGTAACCTCAGGCCCGCCCTACTTGCCGGAATTCCGGTGACGCACAACACAATGGCCAGAGTTGGTCCGCCCGGAGGCGACCGCGCACAAGGACAAGGAAGTCGGAGTACCCGTGCCGAACGCTGCGATGACTGAAAAGACCGATGTAGTCCTCATCGGTGCCGGCATCATGAGTGCCACCCTGGGCGCGCTGCTTCGCCAGCTGCAGCCCGATTGGTCCATCACGATGTTCGAGCGCCTCGACGCCGCCGCTCCGGAGAGCAGTGACCCGTGGAACAACGCGGGCACCGGCCATTCCGCCCTGTGCGAGCTGAACTACACACCGCAGAAGGCCGACGGCTCGGTCGATGTCTCCAAGGCCGTCGACATCAACGAGCGCTTCCAGGTCTCGCGGCAGTTCTGGTCCTACGCCGTGGAGAATGGCGTGCTGGGCAGCCCGTCCGAGTTCATCAACCCGGTTCCGCACGTCAGCTTCACCCACGGCGCCGACGGCGTGGACTACCTGCGCAAGCGCTACGAGGCGCTGGCCCGGCACCCGCTGTTCGAGGGCATGGAGTTCATCGACTCGCCCGACGAGTTCGCCGCGCGCCTGCCGCTGATGGCCAAGGGCCGCGACTTCTCCGATCCGGTCGCGCTGAACTGGAGCTCCAAGGGCACCGACATCGACTTCGGTTCGCTCACCAAGCAGCTGCTGGCCTACCTGGGCCGCTCGGGTGCCGATATCGCGTTCGGCACCGAGGTGCGCAACCTGAACAAGCAGTCCGACGGCAGCTGGAACGTCAAGGTGCGCAACACCCGTACCGGCGCGGTCCGCACGGTGAACGCGAAGTTCGTCTTCGTCGGCGCCGGTGGCTACGCGCTGCCGCTGCTGCAGCACTCCGGGATCAAGGAGATCGCGGGCTTCGCCGGATTCCCGGTCAGCGGCCAGTTCTTCCGGTGCACCAACCCGGAGCTGATCACCCAGCACGAGGCCAAGGTGTACGGCGCGGCCGCGGTGGGCGCGCCGCCGATGTCGGTGCCGCACCTGGACACTCGCGTGATCGGCGGCAAGCGCGGCCTGCTGTTCGGCCCCTACGCGGGCTGGACGCCGAAGTTCCTCAAGGACGGCAAGTACGGCGACCTGTTCAAGTCGATCCGTCCCGGCAATCTCACCCCCATGCTCGGCGTCGGCCTCACCGAGATGGGCCTGGTCAAGTACCTGGTCAGCGAGCTGCTCAAGTCCCCGGCGGGCAAGGTGAACGCCATGGAGGAGTTCGTCCCGCGCGCCGACGGGCACGATTGGGAGCTGATCACCGCCGGGCAGCGCGTGCAGATCATCCGCCGCAAGGGCGCCGGCGGCGTGCTCGAGCTCGGCACCGCCGTCATCACCGCGGCCGACGGTTCGATCGCGGGTCTGCTCGGCGCCTCGCCGGGTGCCTCCACCTGCGTCAGCGCCATGCTCGACGTGCTGCAGCGGTGCTTCCCGCGCGAATACGCCGATTGGACACCGCAACTCAAGGCCATGGTGCCGTCGCTGGGCGTCAAGCTATCGGAGAACCAGGGTCTGTACCAGGAGATCTGGGACTGGTCGTCCCGGGCGCTGGGCCTGGTCGGCAACACTCCGCAGGCAGAACTCGCGCAAAACTGAACTATGTGATAGCAAGGCGCGATGATGTCAACGGTTGCTCTCAAACGGTCCTGGGCCGCGGATCTCGACACCGCCACCCTGTACAAGCTGTTGAAGCTTCGTGTCGAAGTGTTCGTCGTCGAGCAGAAGTGCGCATATCCCGAGCTGGACGGGTTCGATCTACTGCCGGAGACCCGGCACCTGTGGCTCGACGACGAGGGTGAGGCAATCAGCACCCTGCGACTGCTCGAGGAACACGCGGACGGGGTGAAATCGTTCCGCATCGGCCGCCTGTGCACCGCGCCCGCGGCCCGCGGACACGGGTACACCACGCGGCTGTTGCAGGCGGCGCTGGCCGAAACCGGTTCGGCCACCGTGCGTCTGAACGCGCAGACCTATCTGAAGGATATGTACATCAAGCACGGCTTCGCCGTCGACGGCGAGGAGTACATCGAGGACGGCATCCCGCACATTCCGATGCGACGGGGTTGATGCTCAGGTCCCGCAATCGAGAACGATTGCGGGACCGCCTGTTCGGATCCTCAGTGCCGAGCGGGAGCCGGCGCCGTGCGGCACACCTCGCGGGTGAGCATGGTCGCGCCCGCGACCGCCCCCGGCATCAGGAATACCGCGACGAACGGCACCAGAAATGCCACCGCGAGCGGAATTCCGAAGCCCCACACCAGCATCCGGCGCGAGCGCAGCGATCGCAGCTGCTGCCGCAGATCGATGCCGCGCCGCTGCATCGCCACCGTGGTCAGCTCCTGGACCAGAAAGAATCCGGTGACGCCGATGCCGATCACCGGGATCACCGTCTGCCCGATCACCGGCAGGAATCCGGCCACGAACAGCGCCGCGCCCCAGACCGCGGCCCGCAGCACCAGCAGGATTCCGTCCCCGATCATCTGTCCCACCGACAGCCCCGACTCGGGCACCGGAATTCCGGGCGACAACGACTGCTCGACGTGTCCGGACAGCGCCTCGTAGAACGGCTGCCCCAGCGCGAGGGTCAGCGCCGTGAACATGATCACCGCCAGGAACAGGCACAACACCATCAGCAGCACGTCCAGGAAACCGCGCAGCACCCCCGGCCACGGCGCGGCCCAATGATCGGCGAAGGGCGTCGCCCACGTCACGAGGTCGCCGACGAACAATCCCAGCGCCACGATCGCGGCCAGATACAGTGCCAGCGCGATGAGCCCGGGAATCAGCCCGAACCCCAGCTGACGCCGATGCGCCCCCACCCAACGCTGCCCCTGCAGCAGATATCCGAATCCGGTTGCCATATCACGCACGCGCGGAGCATATGTGGTGTGCAAGCCGAAAGCGATTGCTGTAGCGGGAGTTCCCCCGGGGCCGAGGATTTCGACGGCCTCGCGGTGGCCGGGGATCAGGATCACCAGGGTGGCTCAGTGCTCGGTGATCCTGCGGAGCAGATCAGGGCCCGTGTCGGTAGGTTTCCTCGGCGGAGCCCGTTCGGCGCGGGGAGTCACGTCGGGCCCTATCGCGAGTGCTGATCGTGGTATCGAGGGTGCGAAGGATTGTGTGCGTGCGATTGCTCACGTGAGGGCGGCGAGGGTGGGGCGCGTCGCGCGCAATAGAGTTGGGGAGTGTCCGAGTCGTTGGCTGATATCTCCGTGAGTTCCGGTGAGGCCGGGTTTCCGTTCTCGGCGGTGGTCGGGCAGGAGCAGTTGCAGCTGGCGCTGATCCTGTGCGCGGTGCATCCCGGGATCGGCGGCGTGCTGGTCCGCGGGGAGAAGGGGACGGCGAAGTCGACCGTGGTGCGGGCGCTGGCCCAGCTGCTGCCGCCGGTGGCCGATGAGCGCGGTGCGCGGCCCGCGCGGCTGGTGGAGCTGCCGGTCGGCGCGACCGAGGACCGGGTGGTCGGCTCGCTGGATCTGCAGCGCGTGCTGCGAGACGGGGAGCAGGCGTTCCGGCCCGGGCTGCTGGCGGCCGCGCATCACGGCGTGCTCTACGTCGACGAGGTGAACCTGCTGCACGATCATCTGGTCGACGTGCTGCTCGACGCCGCGGCCATGGGACGGGTGCACATCGAGCGCGACGGGGTGTCGCACTCGCATCCGGCCCGGTTCGTGCTCGTCGGAACGATGAACCCGGAGGAGGGTGAGCTGCGCCCGCAGCTGCTGGACCGGTTCGGGCTCACGGTGGATGTGGCCGCATCCCGCGACGTGGACGTGCGCATGGCGGTGGTGCGCCGCCGCCTCGACTACGAGGCCGATCCGGACGGATTCGCCGCCCGCTACTCCGGCTCCGACCGCGAGATCGCCGATCGCATCCTGATTGCCCGCGATGTGGTCGGCGAGGTGCTCCTGGACAATGTCGAGCTGCGGCGGATCGCCGCGCTGTGCGCGAGTTTCGACGTCGACGGCATGCGCGCGGACCTGGTCGTCGCGCGCACCGCCACCGCGCACGCGGCCTGGCGTGGAAGCCGCCGCGTCACCGCCGACGACGTGCGGATCGCCGCGGAACTGGCGCTGCCGCACCGGCGTCGGCGCGATCCGTTCGATGAGCCCGGGATCAGCGAGGAGCAGCTCGAGGAGGCGATGCGGCAGGCCGAGCAGGAGGCCGCGCGGGCCGAGCGCGAATCCGACAGGGGGGAGGGCGAATCGGAGCAGCCCGATCCGCGCGACCCGGCTGACGACCGCGGCTTCGGTGACGCCGAACAGGATTCCGCGAGGCGCGACGACCCGGATTCGAGCCCCGGCGAGGACGGGCCCGACGAACACGGCCCGCACGACCACGGTCCCGGACCCGACCGTCCCGACGACGACCCCGACGGCGGGCCCGACCACCCCGGCGGTGGACGCGCGCCAGAGCGGACCACCGGCACGCCCGCGAATTCCGTTGCCCGCCCGCCGCGCTGGGAGATCCAGGGGGTCGGCGAGGGCGCACCCGGCCGCCGTTCCCGCGCGCACACCCGGCACGGCCGCGTCGTCCGGGCGACGCCCGATGCGACCGCCGGACTGCATCTGCTCGGCACGGTCTTCGCCGCCGCGCCCCACCAGCGCGCCCGCGGCCGGTTCTCCGGGCCGCTCGCCCTCGAGAGCGTCGACCTGCGCGGCGCGTATCGCGAAGGGCGCGAGGGCAATCTGGTGATATTCGTGGTCGACGCGTCGGGTTCGATGGCCGCGCGCGATCGCCTCTCCGCGGTGACCGGCGCGATCGTGGCCCTGTTGCGCGACGCCTACCAGCGCCGGGACAAGGTCGCGGTGATCACGGTGCGCGGCAGCGAGGCCGAACTGGTGCTGCCGCCCACATCCTCGGTCGATATCGCCGTGCGCCGCCTGGCAGGCCTGCGCACCGGCGGCAAAACGCCACTGGCACAGGGACTTCACGCCGCACGCGAGGTCGTGCACCGCGAGCGCGTGCGCGACCCGCAGCGCCGCGCCATGGTGGTGCTGCTCACCGACGGGCGCGCGACCGGCGGCGTCGATCCCGTCCCGCGCGCCCGCGCCGCGGCCCGCACCCTGGCCCGCGAGGGCGTCGCGGGAGTCGTGGTGGACTGCGAACGCGGCATGATCCGCCTGGGCTTAGCCGCGGACCTCGCCCGCGACCTGCGCGCCACCCACATCCAATTGGCCGAGATCACGGGTGATTCCGTCGCCGGTGTGGTGCGAGCGGGAGTCTCGTCGCGGGGCGGGCCCGGCTCCCGCGCGGCGTAGCTCTCGTCTCCGAGTCGGGTTGCCGATACGGCCCGGACTGCCGGGCCGGTGGTGCCGACCCTCCGCACCGGTTCCAGCGCTCCGCAGTTCGCCGCGGCCGATTGTTGTTGCCGCGGCGCATCCGCGATCCCGGCGGCAATGGTCGCCGGGCACCTAGGCCGGTGGGTGTATGAGCCTGTGCCGGAACGCATTCGAGGCGGCAACGATCGACGATGCAGCCTCGGACCGGGCAGCGTTCCGTGCGTCGAGATGACCGCGCTCAGGACGTTACGGGGTGAGGGCGTCCGCGAGCGCCGTGAGCATTTCCGAGCAGCCCGCGTCGACGGTGAGGTCGGCCAGATCATCGCCTCGGGTGCGGCCGCGGTTGAGGATGACAACGGGTCGTCCCGACTTGGCCGCGTGCCGGACGAAGCGCAGGCCGGACATCACCGTCAGCGAGGATCCGGCCGCGAGCAGCGCCTCGGCCGAGTCGACCAGGTCGAACGACTCCGCGACGCGGGCCTTGGGCACGTTCTCGCCGAAGTAGACGATGTCGGGCTTGAGCATCCCGCCGCAGCGTTCGCAGTCGACCATCCGGAAGCCGGCCGTGTCGGCCACGACGGCATCGGCGTCGGGCGCGACCTCGAGCCCGTCGGTGACCGACTCGGCGAATCCCGGATTGACGGCCTCGAGTCGATCGGCCAGGGCCATGCGGGAGATGAGGAATTCGCAGCCGAGGCACCGCACCCGCGCATAGGTGCCGTGCAGATCGATCACCCGGTGACTGCCCGCCTTGGTGTGCAGCAGGTCGACGTTCTGGGTGATCACCCCGCCGACCATGCCCGTCCGCTCCAGCCGGGCCAGCGCCCGGTGCCCGGGATTCGGCCGCGCCGCGTCCATCCGCCGCCAGCCGAGGTGATTGCGCGCCCAATATCGCTGCCGGAACTCCGCGTCGCCCACGAACTGCTGATACGTCATGGGATTGCGCGGCGGCGAACTCGGCCCGCGATAGTCGGGTATGCCGCTGTCGGTGGATATCCCCGCGCCGGTGAGCACCGCCATCCGGCGCCCCGCGATCAGCTCGAGCACCCGCTCGACATCGGTGCTCACAGTGGTCGCTTCCGGCATGATTCCAGCGTACGACCCCCGCCGGGTCCGGTCCGATCGCCGTGCGCGAACGTCTTTGCCTGCGATCGGTCTCGGAGGCGGTGCTGTTCGGCAGCGCCGCTCGACGGGTCCGCGATCGCCTCGGGTGCCGACTCGAGATCTACGCGAGCGGTGGGCGCTGTGCACACGAAACCTCGAGCGCGGACGGTCAGCGGGATGGGTGCCTTCTCTGAATAAAGCAAGTCGAACCGTCGGTGAAGTGTGGTGACGCCCCGTGTCTGCACATCAGCAGCGGACCCGTGACCGGGCAGGCCGCGATGGCTGAGTGGGGGCCGCCCCCGGCAAACACACGCGCCCTCATACCGAAGGTTGCAAGTCGTTAGGAACACCCCCTCCCCAGGTCGAGTGTGGTCCGGCCGGTTCGGGACTACAAGGCCAGCCGGAGTGCGCCAGATCTGCCTAGCGGTGGTCACTCTAAAGGCCTAGACAGTACGTGCGAGTGTGCAGCTCGTTGCAGAAGGGCGGACAGCCCAAGTGGAGCGAGATCACCGACCTGAAACAGCTGACGGTGCGCGTAGCCCGGACAGATCAGCGAGTGGTGATCGAGGTGTGGGATGCCCGGCAGGTTGGTTCGCATCCTCTCAGTGACCTGCCGCTGAGCGATCAGATTGTCAGGCTGAGCCATCGCTACGGCCGATTTGTCCCGGAGCAGGGCGGGCTCGTCACCTGGTGCGAACTGGGCATTCCAGCTAACACCATCGAACGGCTACGGGGGATCGAATGAGATCGCTCGGTAGCACCAAGACGTGCGTAGCGCCCAAGACAACTGCCGAACCATCCTGGCGCACAATATCTTTGACACACGAGCCGAGGCCACTACTCCGCGCGGGCGTTGTCGGGCTCGGTCACCAAGCGCTCGATGACCATCTTCCAGGACTCGACGCAACTGACAGCGCCGAACTGGTCGCGATCTGCGACGAGAACGCCGAGGTTGTCCGGGAACAGCAAACTCGCCATAACGTTCCGGGTTACACGGACTTTCGGCAGATGTTCGCTCACGAACAGCTCGATCTCGTCGTGGATGCGTGCCGCACGATGTCGGCCGGGCAGTCATCGAAGCCGCTGCCGAACGTCACGTCCATGTGCTCAAGGAGAAGCCTTTCGCCACCACGATGGGCGAGGCGAAAGAACTGGCCGAGATCTGCCAGCGGTCCGGCATTCGGCTCATGGTGACCCTGCAACGGCGGTTCAATCCGATCTACACCAGCTTCACCCGACTGGCCGACCAGATCGGCACACCGTTCGCCATCGACGCCCGCTACACACTGCACGTGGACGAC
The DNA here is from genome assembly GCF_050434125.1 of Nocardia sp. GP40. Lineage (NCBI taxonomy): Bacteria > Bacillati > Actinomycetota > Actinomycetes > Mycobacteriales > Nocardiaceae > Nocardia > Nocardia sp. GP40. The sequence continues at coordinate 465,951 of NZ_JBNPVW010000001.1, forward strand.
CCGTCCGAAGGGTGGCGCGGCAGTACGGCAACCGCCGGTGGTGGCTGCGTCATCGACATGGGCTACCACCTCATCGACCTGATCCTCTGGTACTTCGGCCTGCCGGATCGCATCACGGCGGATCTGTCGGTCAGTGCCAGGCCCGATCGAACTTACGACGCCGAAGACACCGCGCTGATCCACTTCGCCTACGACGGCGGCCTGTACGGCTCGCTGTTGCTTTCACGATTCATTGGCCCGAAGGCTGAAGAAATCCGCCTGGTCGGAAGCAGAGGCATCGTGCATCTGGAGCGTGGCCGGCTGCGCCGCCTCACCAATGGCGGCGAGGTCATCGAGTCACTGGTCCGCGAACAGGGATGGCCTTCGGCCGCTGCCAGTCAGATCGACTACTTCCGTCATGTCATCGAGGGAGACAGGCCGAATCTCAGTGGGCCGCAGGAGAACCTGGCGCATATGAGCTTCGTTGCCGCTTGTTACGAGTCCGCCCGCACCCACGCATCGGTTAACCCCAAGGAGTTGTTGTGACCTCGCCTCTGGCCCTGCTCGGCGGAACCCCGGCCATCACCGACGCAGGGCCACATTTCGCCTGGCCCCCGATCACCGATAGCACCGCTCACGCGGTGCTCGACCAGCTGGAGGAAGGTATCTCGATCTACGACCGCTCGGGCGTCATCGCTCGACTGGAGGATGCGCTGCGCAGCTACTTCGGTGTGCGCTACGCGGTCTTGACCAGTTCGGGCACCGCAGCGCTGTACTCGATGTACGCCTCCTGCGGGATCGGCCCTGGCGACGAAGTCATCGTGCCCGCCTATACCTTCTTTGCCACGGTAACGCCGCTGCTGCACCTCGGCGCGATTCCGGTGCTCGCGGACTGCGACAGCAGCGGCAACCTGGACCCCCGCGACATCCCCCGGCGCATCACCGAACACACCAAAGCCATTGTTGTACAGCACATGTGGGGAATGCCCGCGCAAATCCGCAGCCTGAAGAGCCTGGCGGACGTGTACGGCCTGCAACTCCTGGAAGATGCTTCGCACGCCCACGGCGCGATGGTCGGTGGACAGAAGGTCGGTACCTTCGACCGTGCCAGCGCCTTCAGCATGAACGGCCCCAAACCATTGTCCGCGGGCGAGGGCGGATTCATCCTCACCGACGACGAACACGTCTACTACCGAGTGCTGCTGCACGGTCAGTACAACAAACGGTGCCGCAACGAAATACCAGCCAGCTTCGGCCTGAGCCGCTACAGCGTCACCGGGATGGGCCTCGAGCACCGCATCCACCCGATGGCCGCGGCCATCGCCCTGGAGCAGCTCGGCCAACTGGACAAATACCTCGACGGGCGGGCAAGTGTCGCCGAGCAGATCTGCGAAGCGCTGGAGGATGCCGACGGCCTAGTTGTACCCTGGCACGATTCCGACGTGCGTTCCTCCTGGTACGGCCTGGCCCTCGAATATGAGGAACAGCAATTCGACGGGCTGCCCATCGAACGATTCTATGGAGCCCTCAAGGCAGAGGGCTGCGTTGAGCTGGACCGACCGGGCTCAACCTGCCCGCTCAACCTGCTACCGCTGTTCCAGGAACCGGGGCCGCTGTTCCCCCAGTACGACGGCAAGCTGGCCTACCAGCCCGGCGACTTCCCGCAGGCCGAACACATCCACCGAAACACGCTCAAGCTGCCGGTCTGACACCGGGGGAAGACCTCCCGATCGCCATGCGGTACGTCAACGCCATCCGCAAAGTGATCCACCACGTCGATGATCTGAAGGGATAAATTCATGGATTCCGCCCTGATCGAACAACTGACCGCCCAAGCCGAAAGTGATGGCGTACAACAACTTGTCGTCGGTGCCGTCGTCCAGCACAACGGCAAGGTACTGCTACTTCAGCGACCCCCGGACGACTTCATGGGCGGCATCTGGGAACTGCCCAGCGGCAAGGTCGAACCCGGCGAAACACTCGATCAAGCCCTCATCCGAGAAGTCAAGGAGGAAACCGGACTCGGCGTCACCGCCGCCAGCACCTACCTCGGCAGCTTCGACTACCAATCCGGCAGCGGCAAGAACAGCCGCCAGTTCAACTTCGCCGTCGACGTGCAGAGCCCGGAACCAGTCACGCTCCAAGAGCACGACGCCTACACCTGGACGGCACTGACCGAGGAAACGCCGGTCACCGATGCCGTGCGTCAAATACTCACCACGTACCAGGAGCTGTAGCACTCTCGCAACATCCACAGAAATGGCCGTGTCGCCGATGGTGACACGGCCACACTGGGATTAGCGCAGCTCAGGGAAATTTTCCATTGGTCAGCTTAACGAAATATGAGCAATGTGGTGCGTTCGTGTGAGACTGCCGTGGTGACTGAGATTGATGGCGCGACTCGTGGGAGCCTCCTTCGGCGAGGGTTCTTCCTCGAGTACATCACTCTGGCCTGGAACGTGGTCGGCATCGTGATTCTCGCCGTCGCTGCGATCTCCGCGAAGTCGGTGGCGCTGGCCGGATTCGGGCTGGACTCTCTGATCGAGATCGGAGCCTCCGCTGTCGTGATCTGGGAGTTGTCGGGCACCGGCGAGGCACGTCAACGGCTTGCGTTGCGGCTGATCGGCGGCGGCTTCGCCGCGTTGGCGGTTTATCTCCTGGTCCAGTCGACCGTGGTCTTGGCTACCGGGTTTCATCCTCGGCATTCCCCGCTGGGGATCACCTGGACAGCGATCACGGCGCTGGTCATGTTCGGTCTGGCCGCAGGCAAAGCGCGCACGGGGATCGCGCTGGGAAATCCGGTCCTGACCACCGAAGGCCGGGTCACCCTGATCGACGGTCTGCTCGCTGCGGCGGTGCTGCTCGGACTCGTGCTCAACAGCTTGGCCGGCTGGTGGTGGGCCGATCCGCTGGCCGGGTACGTGCTTGTTATCTATGCGCTGCGCGAAGTGAGAGAGACCTTCCTCGGCGATCACTAACCAGAAACGAACGTACAGAACTGTCGCTTCCCCCGTCTGGCCGAACCGGCCGGCGCGACGAGCCGAAGATCAACGGGCAGAGACGATCCGAGGCCGGATGAACGCACGCGACTACGTTCGGGCGTACCGGTGAGGTCGCCGCGGCGGCGGGGGTGAACATCCAGACCCTGCGCTATTGCGAGCGTCGTAGGCTGCTCGCCGAACCGAACCGGTCCCTGGGCGGGCACCGGCTCTATCCCGAGCAAGCGGTGATGACGTTGCGGATCATCAAGGCCGCCCAGCGACTCGGGTTCACCCTGGAGGAAGTCGCCGACCTGCTGGAAGCCACTGCGGCCCACCGTCGCCCCGACGCGGGCCTGCACGCGCGGGCGCTCACCGAACTCGCCGAGGTCGACGCCGAGCTCGCGGAGCTGACGGCCGTGCGTGACACCTTGCGGGCAGCACTGGCCGCGGGCTGCGATGACCTGCTCGCGTGCAGCGAAAGCCCCTGTTGCCCACTGCCGTTCGCTGCAGACATCACCCCGCGCCCGCGAAGGGCATCGACTGTGGCTGTGAACCCGGACACGACTCGACGACGGTGGGCACCGATCGGGCTCGGCGCGGTGCTGGTACGCGCTCCTGATCGGCGTCGCGATCATCATGTACGCCCGGCGCGGTACATAGTCCGCCTTCCGCCGCGCAACAGCGTCCACTCATGCCGCCGTAGACGGCGCCTCCGAGGCCGATCGCATCGGATTCCGACCGATCTCATTACTGTCCGCAGCTGCAGGGTTTCGTGCAACGGCAATCAGGCGTGTGGTCAGGCACCAGGCCGCCGCCGGTCGGGCAGCGCCACTAGGACCCGCGCGCCGTGCCGCGGAGGTTGTGATCTCGGTCGGCAGCCTACGGACGCCGGTATTGATCCGGCCGGTCGTTCCGAGGGCTCGGCATGCCGGATGTCGAGCTGGGCCCTGTCATCGGCCATGACGCGGGCCCTCGTGACCGGTCGACGCCGTGCCCACGCGGGGCGGGGATGGTGGTCCGGCGGTGATGTGGCAACGTGGGTCGGCAGTTCATATGCGGAAGGAGCGGAATCGATGCCCAAGGGTGTTCCCGAGACGGTTCCCGAGGACGGGCTGACCACCCGGCAGCGGCGCAATCAGCCGGTGCTCGCGGTGCACACCGGGCCGGGCAAGGGCAAGTCGACCGCGGCGTTCGGGATGGCGCTGCGGGCTTGGAATCAGGGGTTCGACGTCGCGGTGTTCCAATTCGTGAAGAGCGCCAAGTGGAAGGTGGGGGAGGAGGCGGCCTTTCGCGCGCTCGGGCGGCTGCACGCCGAGACCGGCGAGGGCGGCGCCGTCGAATGGCACAAGATGGGGGAGGGCTGGTCCTGGACGCGCAAGCAGGGCAGCGAGGAGGACCACGCGGCCGCGGCGCTGTCCGGCTGGCGCGAGATCGCGCGACGCCTGGCCGCGGAGCAGCACCGCTTCTACGTGCTCGACGAATTCACCTATCCGCTGAAGTGGGGCTGGGTCGATCTGGACGAGGTGGTCGAGACACTGCGCACCCGCCCCGGCAATCAGCACGTGGTGATCACCGGCCGCGACGCGCCGCAGGCGCTGATCGACGCCGCCGACCTGGTCACCGAGATGACCAAGACCAAGCATCCGATGGACGCGGGCCGCAAGGGGCAGCGCGGTATCGAATGGTGAACCGCACGAACCACTCCCGCGCGAACGTCCGCACCGGACTCGCCGTGATCGCCAGGACGCGGCGGTCCCCGGCCGGAGTCGCCGAGCGGCGGTCGTGTGAGCCGCGCGAATCGAGCGCGTGGTGAACACCCCCGCGGTGGTGATCGCGGCCCCCGCATCGGGCAGCGGAAAGACCACGCTCGCAACGGGTTTGATCGGAGCGCTGCGTCGGGCAGGGCACGCGGTGGCCCCCTTCAAGGTGGGTCCGGACTACATCGATCCCGGATACCACGGCCTGGCGGCCGGGCGACCGGGCCGGAACCTGGATCCGGTCCTGGTGGGTGCCGAACGGATACTGCCGCTGTACCGGTACGGGACACAGGGCTGCGATCTGGCGGTGGTCGAGGGCGTGATGGGCCTGTTCGACGGCCGCATCGACGAGCACCAGGCCGCACCCGTGGCGGAGGGCTCGACCGCGCAGATCGCCGCGCTGCTGGGCGCGCCCGTCGTCCTGGTCGTGGACGCCCGCGGGCACAGCCAGAGCCTGGCCGCCCTGCTGCACGGATTCGCCACCTACGACAGCGAGATCCGCCTGGGCGGGGTGATTCTCAATCGGGTCGGCAGCGAACGGCACGAGCAGGTGCTGCGCGCGGCCTGCGACCGGGTGGGCCTGCCGGTGCTGGGTGCGCTGCCGCGCATGAGCGAATTGGCAGTCCCCTCACGGCATCTGGGGCTGATACCGGCTGTCGAGCACGGGTCGGCGGCCAGTTCGGCGGTGGAGGCGATGATCGAACTCGTTGCCGCGCACGTGGATCTGGCGGGGATAGCGCGCCTGGCCGATGCCCGGGACAGCGGCCCGATCTGGGATCCGGTCGCGGAGCTGACGGCGGCCCATGAGCTTTCGAGCGTCGATCCCTCAGCCGCAAGAAAGCCTGCCCTCGAAGCGGCGGCTACATCCGGTCGTACCGCTGGAGGCCGTTCCGGCGCAGGAACATTCGGTGCCCGGTTCGGCCGGTCGATTGCCGCTGGGAGCGTCGTGCCTGCGACCGCCGGCGCGGTTCGGGTCGTTGATCCCGCGCCCGCGATCGCGATGGCGGGTGGGGCGGCGTTCACGTTCGGTTATGCCGAGCACCGCGAACTGCTGGCGGCGGCGGGCGCTCGGGTGGTGGTCTTCGATCCGCTCCGTGACGAGTTGCCCACCGGCACCGCCGGTCTGGTGTTGCCGGGCGGCTTCCCGGAGGAGCACGCGGCCGAATTGGCCGCGAACGAGCGACTGCTCGACGCCGTGCGCCGGGCGTGCCTGGCCGGTATGCCGGTGCACGCCGAATGCGCGGGGCTGCTGTACCTGGCCAAGAGCCTCGACGGTCATCGGATGGCCGGAGTCGTGGACGCCACGGCAGAATTCGGTCCCCGCCTGACCCTCGGCTACCGGGATGCGGTGGCGCTGAGCAATTCTCCGCTGTGGACGTCCGGAGAACGCGTGCGCGGCCACGAATTCCACCGCACCCGCCTGACCGCCGCCGGTCCCGAAACCCCCGCATGGGCCTGGCGTGCACCCATCGGTGAGACGATCCGCGAGGGGGCTGTGGTCCGCCGGGTGCACGCGTCCTACCTGCATACTCACCCCGCCGGGAATCCCTCGGCGGTCGCACGATTCGTCGCTGCGGCCGCCGAGTTCGCCGCGGACCCGACCGATGTATGAGCCGCCCGGGCCGGAGTCGGCGCTCCTGGGCCCCGTTGCAGACCATGCCTGGACCCGGGTTGTGGTGCTCTGGCCTGGTCTCGTGGACCGATGTATGAGCCGCCCGGGCCGGAGTCGGCGCTCCTGGGCCCCGTTGCAGACCATGCCCGGACACGGGTTGTGGTGCTCGGGCCCGGTCTCGTGAACCGACGGGTAGCGCCCACCCGGCCCGCGGTGATCGACGAGCGCACTCCGGTGGGTTCCGGCGGCGAACTTCGCCCGGACGACGGTGTCGCTGCCGAGGAATGCGGGCCGGGCAGCGGCGGTGACGGCCGGACCGGCGAGGGGCCGGACGGCGGTACGTGGGCCGAGAGTGTGCGGGCCGGGCTTGCAGGGGATCGGTCCGCCATATCGGGTCCGGTGGTGGGCGTCGGATGCCGCCCGGGCACGGCGGGGGAGACAATCGTGCACGCCGTGCGGGAAATCGTGGGGGACAGCGGCGTTCGATGTCTTGCCACCGTCGATCGGCGCGCGCGCGAGCCAGGGTTCCAACGCGCGGCACGCGAATTGCGAGCGTCGACAGTGGCTTTCTCACCGGCGGAGCTTGCCGAGGTCGAGGTGCCGAATCCGGCCCAGCGCACGGCCGCGGCGTTGGCCACCGCCAGCGTCGCCGAGGCAGCCGCACTGCTGGCCTGCGTAAAGTGCTATGGCACAGGGCATCTTGTCGTTACGAAGACCGTGATCGATGCCGTCACGATCGCGGTCGCGCGTCCCGGCTCGGCCTAGCTCACCCGCGCCACGCTTCGAGTACCCGATCCAGGGTCGGCCGGATCTTCGCGCGCGCCTCGCGGCGCGGGACGCCCTGCATGAGCAGATGGTCGTAGTCCGTGTCGAGATGGCGAATCGAGGCGACCACCGCCAGCGTGACCGCCTCCCGGTCGAGTACCTTCGCCGCGGCGCTGCGCCCTACCCGGCCGCTGCCGCGCAGGGCCGCATGGTCGGCGATCAGGGTCGCGCGCTCGGCGGGGCAGTGCGGGAACAGCGTCCGGATCTCCGCGGTCATCCGCGCCTGGAATTCGACGTCCTGATCGGCCCGCCGCACCGCATCGCGCTCGCGGCGGCGCAGCCGCGCCTCCTCGTCGGCCAGGCACTGCTCCTCGGCTCGGGAAAGGGCCTGCTCCTCGACCAGAATTCCCTTGCGCTCGTGGCGTTTACGGCGGGGATTGAATCTGACCACGACCGCTGCCAGGGTGCTCTCCTTCTTGGCGCGGCGGCTCAGCGCCGCGTCCCCGGCGGGCAGGAATTCGAGATGATCGAGGTCGGCGCAGGTCAGGCACAACGCTCCGGCGTCGGACATGATGAGATACGGTCCGGTGCCCGAACATTCGGCGCAGCTCCACTCCGAGGCCGCCTCCACCACCATGAGATCGGGGGCCTTGTTCTGGCGCTTGACGAGCTGCTCGCGCCGGGCCGGGCTCAGATTCGGTGAGAGCCAATGGATGCGGAACTCCGCGTCGTCCCCGCCGGCGACGAAGGACAGCGGTGCCTGGTCGCGGGTTCCGGCGATATAGGCGGTGTCGCTGGGGGTGAGGCCGCCCGCGCGGGCCCACTCGCCGAGCAGTGCCACCGCCTCGCGCATGCGGCCTGCGTCGACCGCGGCAAGCTGCTGCAGCGATGTCGCCCGGCCCTGCCGCCACTGCTCGACGTGGGCCGACCGCAACCAGCCCAATCCGACCAGCACATCCACCGGGGAGACGTACTTGCGCTGGGCCAGTGCCGCTTCCGCGGCCGCGATCACTCTTGTCCGGAGCTTGGGCATGGACCCGACGATAGGGCACGGCGGTAGCCGGCAGGTGTGCCGCGGGCGGGCTACCGAGCGCCCGCCCGCGACCGGGTGCCGGCTACACGCAGACGCCGGGGAACGGGAGCACCCTGATCACCGCGGAGCCGGCAACCGGCTGCACCCCGGCGCCGTCGTTGTAGTAGATGGCGCTGATGACGTGCTCGCCCGCGCGGTCCGGGGCCCACACGACGCTGGCGGTGCCCTTGGATATCCGTGCCGTGCCGACCAGGTTGCCGCTCAGTCCCGCGAGATGGCTGAAGAAGTCGACGTTGCCCTGGGACACCGGGCTCCCGTCCGGATTCTTCACCGTGGCCACGGCCGTCTGCCGACACCCGATGGTGCCGGTGTTGACCGGGCTTAGGGCCGATCCCGCCATCGACACCGAGATGGCCGATTCCGGTGCGGCGGATGCCGCCGGTGTCAGCAGTGCCGGTGCGGTCACCGTGGCCGCCGCGAGCACGGCTCCGGCCGCGACACGCGAGATTACCGATGCTCTCATGGTGCTTCGCCTTTCGCTGTGCCGTCCCGGACGCGAGCGGTCCGGGCTTGTAATCGCTGGCAGGCTACCCGAGAGCCGGGTCACATCGGCGCAGGCGCGGCGGGACGCGGTGGCGGCGGATGCGCGCGCTCAGGGGGCGACCGAGGTCCAGTCGGCGAATCCGGTCGGATCGTGGCGACCCAGGCTGGCGTGCTCGAACAGGCCCCAGCCCTCGGCGTCGTCGCAGCGGGCCTGCGCGACGTGGTCGATGACGCCCCAGGGAATGCGCCCCGCGACAGCGGGGTCGGTGAGGTCGTAGCGCACCGAAGAAGACCAATCGGTTCCTTTCCAGGTGCCGTGCTGCCAGTCGGGATCGCCGCCGTAGCCGCAGCCGACGTGCAGCGGCACGAAGGTCTGCGGACTCACCTCCACCTCGACCGGTTTGCCGTCCGGCGCGGTCATTTCCAGCCGCGCCGCGACGGGAATCCTGGTGCCCGACCGGTATTCGATGTGCACCCGGGGCCAGCCGAGCTGCTCCACCCGTCCGTCGGCCCAGATGCGGGTGGCGTCGTTGAGTGTCCGAAAGCCGTCCGGATTCTCCTGCACGATCACGATGATCGAGAAGTCGTCGAACCGCAGCGGCACGTACAGCCACCAGAATCCGCCCGCTCCCTGCGCGGCCGCGCGGCCCGCCGGTTCGGTCTCGCCGACCGGCCGGATGCCCCAGGAGCGGTCCCGGCTGCCCATCCAGACCTGCGGGTCCACGGCGAGGTCGACGCCCTCGACGCTGAGGGTGCCCTCCCACGAACCCAGCTGGGCGAAGCGGGAGGCGTCGATGATCGGGCGATTGTGCGCCAGGATCAGATGCGGCTGCTCCATCACGGCGGGGGACGAGCCGGTCCAGGTCAGATCGAAGCCGAGATCGTCGTGCTCGCAGATGATTCGCAGGCGGCGCAGCGGATCGACCACCTCGACCCGGTAGCCGCCGACTCGCTGCTCCAGCGCGCGATCGCCCAGTTCGGTCGAAAAGCGCACGGCGCGTTGGATATTGCCGCGGCGAACACAGGCGTAGGCGTCGGTGACGCCGAGATTCGGATAGACGCCCATGCCCGTCACCAGGAAGGTGCCTCCTGTCCGGTCGTGGGCGTTGAAATAGCTGCGGTCGTAGAAGTTCCGGTCGCTGCTGGCGACGCGGGCCAGCGACAGCGGGGTCTGGTGGATCGGGTACTCGTCGAGCGGAACGGGTACGGGGCCGGTGGATTCGGGCACGATCTCTCACTCCCAGTCGTAGGTGCCGTCGAGCAACTGCTCGAGACAGGTGCGGTGCATGACGTAGTCGTCGCGGTCCGGGGTGTCGGTGTCCTCGCCGAAGTGGATCATCCGGCGCTTGACCCGGGCCATGATCACCCCGTGCCGCAGTGCGGCGTAGACGAGGTAGAAGTCCAGGTCCCGCAGGCGATATCCGGTGATCGCCTCGTAGTGTTCGACCACGTCCGCGCGGCGCAGGTAGTCCGGCAGGCCCGGCTGGCCGAATCGGGTGGCGATGTCCTGGAAGAAGCGGTGGATGAAGATGACCCACGCGACGTCGAGCTCGCGCGGTCCCAGCGCCGCCATCTCCCAGTCCAGCACCGCGATCGGATCGAACTCGCGGTAGATGATGTTGCCCGGGCGCGAATCACCCCAGCTGAGCACGTCGGGACCGGGATCCTCGGGCCAGTGCTGCTCGAGCCACTCGAATGCCCGCTCCAGCAATAGAATCGGATAGCCGTCGTCGGCCAGGGCCCAGTGGTACCAGGCACGGGCGGCGTCCACGTGCGCGCGCAGCGCCGACTCGGCGCCGGGCGTGGTCAGCATCGGGAACTTCGCGACCGGCTCGGCGATGTCGTGGATCTTGGCGATGATCTCGATGGTGTTGCGGGTCAGTTGCATTCGCTCCTGTGGGGTGGCATCGTGCAGCCACCCGACGAAGACGTACGGCGGGTTGTCCTCCGGAATCCTGCCGTCCACCCGGCGCATCACGAAAAATGGTGCGCCCAGGACGGATTCGTCCTCCTCGAGCCAGCAGAGTCCCGGTATGGGCACATCGGCCTGCGCGGCGACCGTCTGCATAATGGTGAATTGCCGTGTCAGGTCGTAGGTTTCGAATGCCGGAAACGACTGCGGCTCCGGCGCCATCCGGGCGACGAACGATCCGCCGCCGGGCTCGCCGCCGGCCTCCCAGCTCGCATCGAACAATATCGTCGTGGACGACATGCCCCCGGCCTGCGGGCGGGTCAGGCCGGTGACCTTCGCCGCCCCCGCGCAGTCCACCTTCGTGCCCAGCCAGCTCGCCAGGCGGGCGGCGGTTTCATCCAGGTCGCGGGTGCTGACGGTCAGGTGCCAGGCCTGTTCGGGATCATGATCGGATTCGGCCGCCATGTGGGACCTCCTGAGCGTGAGAAGTGCCTGCGTGCCACCGGTCGCCGACGGGTGCGGCGCCGTCGTGACCGGAGGGCGCGATGGAGGGAATGTAACGCGTTCTAGTCGTGGCCGGTGGTGAATCCGGTGCCGATTTCGCGCAGTTCCGCTCACCGGGACCCGCGATTGCCCGGGGATCGAGGCGTCGACGCGGTTCGTGCGGATATGCGGTGATGTCGGTGGCGTGGTGTATCAAGGATGGCATCGTCCGGATGTCCGAGGCGGTGCGGTCTTGTGAAATCGTCAGCGGCTTCATCGGATAGGGGGTGCACATGACAACGACTGCGGCGGAGGAGAATCGGCCCGAGGTGCAGGAGAGTGCTGACGGGGGCGGTGGGGTGGGGGTACGCGTGGACACAGAGGGGCCGGAGGCGGGGTGGAATCCGCTCACTCGTATGGCGTTCCGCTTCTGCTTCGTCTATTTCGGGCTGTTCTGCCTGACGATCTCGCAGATCACGCTGATGGGTGCGGGATGGTTCCTCGGCTCACTGTCGCCCCGGTCGGGCGTGTGGATGCAGCGGCTGTTCGAACCCGCGCTCGGATGGGTGGGGCGCGTGGTCTTCGGCGTCGGCGCGCGGGCATATCTCAGCGGCAGCGGCGATCAGGCCATCTTCTGGGTGCAGCTGTTCTGCCTGCTCGTGATCGCGCTGGTTGCCACGGCTGTGTGGACGCTCCTGGATCGCCGCCGCATCGCCTACCGACGCCTGGCGGGCTGGTTTCTGCTGGTCGTCCGGCTGCTGCTGGCCGGGCAGATGCTGTCCTACGGTTTCGCGAAGCTGATTCCGACCCAGATGCCCAGGCCGGCGCTGACCACCCTGCTCACACCGTACGGAGATCTCACCCCGATCGGAGTGCTGTGGAATCAGGTCGGCGCCTCTCAGCCGTACGAGATGCTGCTCGGCGCCGCCGAGGTGGCCGCCGGTGTGCTGCTGTTCATTCCCCGCACCGCCCTGCTCGGGGCGATGCTGGCGCTGGTGGACATGGCGCAGGTCTTCGTGCTGAACATGACCTTCGACGTGCCGGTCAAGACTCTGTCGTTTCACCTGATGCTGCTGAGCCTGCTGCTGGTGGCGCCCGAGGCGCGCCGGCTGGCCTCGGTGTTGCTGGGACGCGCGGCGGGGCCCTCGAGGGCTCCATACCCCTTCCGCGGGGTCCGGGCGCGGCGCATCGCCGCGCTGGTGCAGGTGATCATCGGCGTGTGGGTGGGAACCGGGCTGGTGCACGTCGGGCTGCGGGATTATCAAGAGATCGGCCCCGATCACATCAAGCCGCCGCTGTACGGCATCTGGACGGTGTCGGAGTTCACCCGTGACGGGCAGGTCGTGCCGCCGCTGGTCACCGACCAGACCCGCTGGCGCCGAATGGTGTTCGAGTATCCGGGTGTCGTGGCCTATCAGCGTATGGACGACACGATCGAGTACGCGCGGGCGACCGTCGCTCCTGGCAGCCGGCGGATCGTCCTGGCGACGATCGCCGAGCGGCCCGAGCCGCTGGGGGCGCTGACCTTCTCCCAGCCCACGCCGGACCGCGCGGCGCTGACCGGCGAGGTGGGCGGGCATGCGGTGACCATCGCGCTGCAGCGGTTCGATGCCGACGCGTTTCCCGTGCGCCACGGTGGATTTCACTGGGTGCAGAACGCTCCGCAGGAACGGTAGTCAGCGCGCGATCGTGGCCGGTGTCGATCACGACGCGTCCCAAGTCCGCAGTGCCGAACGCAGCACCTTGCCGCTGGGGTTGCGCGGTATCTGCTCGATCATGATGAACCGCTTGGGCACCTTGTACCGCTCCAGCCCGGCCCGCACGTGCCGTTTCAGCTGATCCTCGGAGGGCACCGCACGGCCCGGGACCCCGACGACGAACGCGTGCAGGACCTCTCCGTATTCGGGGTCGGGGACGCCGATGACGACCGCGTCGGCCAGATCGGGGTGCGCGACCAGGCGGTCCTCGACTTCGCCGGGGAAGATGTTCTCGCCACCGGAGACGATCATGTCGTCGGAGCGGCCGTCGATGTACAACCGCCCCTGCGCATCCAGGTACCCCATGTCGCCGGTGTTGACGTGGCCGTCGACGACTTCCTTGGCCTGCGGCTGAAAGACGGCGTCGGGGGTGTACCCCTCATAGCCCAATCCGCCACGCACGAAGATCATTCCGGTCTCCCCGGCCGTCGCCCGCGAGCGATCCGGCCGCAGAATTCGCAGTGACACACCGAGTGCGGGCCCGCCGAGCGTGGCCGGCTGTTCCGCGAGGTCGCGGGCGGTGGCGACGGCGACCAGCCCGGCCTCGGTGGAGCCATAGCCGTTGACCAGGATCGGGCCGAAGGCATCGATGACCGCCGACACACTGGTCGGTGAGATCGGCGCGGCGCCGGTGAGGATCAGCCGCAGCGACGACAGATCGGCGGTGTCCGGCCCCGTCGCGAGTAGTCGCTCCGCCATGACCGGGACCACATTCAGCACCGTGACCCTGTGCCGCGCAATGTCGTTCAGTACCTGTCGTGCATCGAAGCGGCGGTGGCACACAACCGTGGCGCCCAGCGTGAGCGGGCCCAGCAGCGCGGCGAGTCCGTACGCGTGAAAAAACGGCGGGGCAACCGACACGACGTCGCGGGAGCGCAGCTGCAGCGTGCTCATGGCGGTCGCGCACAGCTCCGCTATCGCGCGCGGTCGCACCGCCCGCGGCACCCCTTTCGCGACGCCGGTTGTACCGGACGTCAGTAGCGTGAGCCGCACCGCGCGCCGCGACGGCGGTGGTGCGGGGTGCCGTTGCCGGGCAAGCAGATCCAGGGTCGGTACCCCGGGCGGCGCGGCATCCGGATCGTGCCAGGCCAGCACCCGGATGCCCGGGTACCGTGAATCCTGGACCGCGGCAGCGTATTCCCCGTCGAAGATCAGCACGTCCGGGTCGTGGCGATGCAGGATGGCCTGCAACTGCTGCTGGGGCAGTTCGGTATTGAGGAAGATCAGCTCGGCGCCGAGCTGCGCTCCGGCGCTCATGGCGATCGCGAAGCCGCGGTGGTTGCGGCACAGGATGCCGACCGACCGCGGCCTGGACGGCGCGAGCGCGAAGAGCCCGGCCGCGACCGTCTCGGCCCGCTCCTGCAGCTGCCGATAGGTCAGCTCGCCGGTGTCGTCGATGATGGCCACCCGGTCGGGGTGACGGATCGCGCTGGCGGCCAGCAGCATTGCCGGTGTCGGTCCGAACCTGTGCATGCTCGCCGCGAGCTTCGCCCCGGCGACCGGCCCGACCGGGGCCAGGATTCCCGAACGCAGGACCGCGGGCAAGGCCGTGGCCCACTGCCGCATCTGGCGGCCGAATTCAGCGGACGACACGGCGCGCCTCCGGATCCCCGGCGTCCGCGCTGTCCATCGGCGGCGCGGTCCGGATCCCCGCGCCGGCCAGCGATGCCCGCGTATCACCGAGATAGCGGTAGAGGAAGCCGAGGACGATCTCGAGCGGTAATCGCAACAGCGGCACCATGATCGCCGACGGGTGACCGTACAGCGGGGTCATCGTGCGCGGCTTGTCCACCACGGCCCGGGCGATCACGCGCGCGGCGTCGCGTGGGGTCTGCCCGGGCAGCACCCGCATCCAGGCACTCGGCGCGCTCATGCGGGTATGCATCAGGCCCGCGTAGAAGGTGGTCAGCGTGACGCCGTCCGCGCGGGCCTCCATGCCGACCGCGCGCATCCACCAGTCGAAGGCCGCCTTCGACGACAGGTAGAAGCCCCACTTGGGCACGACCGGAAACATGATTCCGACCGTCGACACATTCACGATGTGGCCGCTGCCGCGGGCGCGCATCGACGGCAGCAGCGCGAGCGTCAGCCGCATCGGGCCGACGTAGTTCGCGCCGGTCGTGGCGGTGACATCCTTCGGCCGGTCGTAGGACAGATGTATCGACCGGCGCAGCGACTTGCCCGCATTGTGGACCAGGACGTCGACGCCGCCGAAGTCGTACAGCACCGCCGCGGCGAACTCCGTGATCGACTGCTCGCTGGTCAAATCCAGTTGATAGGCGTTCGCTCGCCCGCCGGCGGCAACGATCCGATCCGCGACCTCCTGCAACCGGTCCAGCGATCGCGCCGCCAGCACCACCTGTGCCCCGGCCCGGGCGAACAGTTCGGCGGTGGCTTCGCCGACGCCGTACGAGGCACCGGTGATCACGACCACCTTGCCCTCGACCGCGTGCCGCAGCCGATCGGCGCGCCGCAGCCCGCGCGGTCCGATCACGCCGGCCGCGGCACGCGCAAGCGGATGATGCACCAGCCGTGCCGGGCCCTGCGGAAAGTATTCGGCCATCGACCTACTCCTTGCTCTCGACGGCGCCGGTCGCCGCATGGAAACCGATGAAGGACAAGAGTTTCGGGTCCGACAGCACCGCGTCGACGACCCGCTGGGTCAACTCGATATCCGGATCCGTGCGGACCGCGCCCAGCACGGTGCCGAAGAAGTTGGTGACGATGAGCTCGCGGATCTGCTCGCGCGACAACTCCCGGGAGTGCAGCCAATACACCACGATCCCGTCGATGAACGACAGCCAGCCGTTGACCGCCGCCCGCAGTACCGCGCTCGCGTCGGTGCCGGCGACCTCGGTCACCATCGCCTCGGCGAAGCGTTGCCGATGCCGATCCCGGATCTGCCGAACCTCGGCATCGGCGGTGTCGGCCAGCAGTGCTTCGAACGAACCCGGCTGTGCCAGAGCATGATCCAGCAGCCGATCCACGCCTCGGTTCAGCCGTTCGAGCGCGGGCCCGCGCATCGACAGCATTTCCCCCCAGAATTCCTCTGCCACCAGCTCCAGCACCGCGAGGTAGAAGCCGCGCTTACCGCCGAAGTGGTAGCTGATGGAGCCCGCCGCCACCCCGAGTGAGCGCGCCAGATCCACGATCGACACCTCCTCGTACCGGTCACTGCTGAACGCGGTTCTGCCCGCTTCCAGCAGCGCGGCGCGCGAGGTACCGCCGCGTCGGTTGCCGACCACCGTGCCTCCATTGTTTGAATTGGATTCAGATTCGAAGCGTAATGCGGCTCCTCGAACCGGGCAAGGTAGATTTGAATCCGATTCAGTACAGAGGCCCCGAGACCACGGCAGCGGTCACGAAATCCCCTGTGGTGCGGCCGAACCCGGGCGGACGAAGCATCGGATGCTCCGAAAATTCCGCGGTATCGCGGGTACGGGAATGAGTCGGTGCGACGCCGGGTTCGCATCCGATATGACAGTGGAATTCTCCGATGGCCTGAAGAAGCACATCGACAACACCCCGGTGTACGCGACACTCGCCACGCTGAGCCGCGACGGGCAGCCGCATCTCACCGTGATCTGGATCGAACGCGACGGGGACGAGCTTGTGTACTCCACCACCGTCGGCCGCCAGCAGTACCGCGACATCGTGCGCGATCCGCGCGTCACGGTGATGATCGTGCCGCCCGAGAGCCCGTTCACCTACGCGGAGATCCGCGGCACCGTGACGATCACGCCGGATCCGGATAAGGAACTGCCGGATCGCCTGTCGCTGAAGTACACCGGCAAGCCGTATCTCGAGTTCAACCCGAGCTCGGTCAACGATGCCGACCGGGTGATCGTGCGGATCACCCCAGACAAGGTCCGCGGGCTGCTCTGAGCTTACCCACCCCGCCGGCTCCGCAAGCTCCGCCGGCTTGCCATCCCGTAGCTTTCCTCCAGCGTGGGCGGTTGCGGATCGGGCCCGCGCAGCCCGTAGGCTCGAAAATTGTGCCGAACACGCAGGACGATCAGCAAACAGGTGACCCGAACTATCTGGTCGGGCTCGATCTGGCCCATCGCCGAGTCGTGGTCGTCGGCGGGGGCACGGTCGCGCAGCGCCGGCTCGGCCTCCTCATCGCCTCGGGTGCCGACGTGCGCGTGATCAGCCGCACCGTGACCCCGGCCGTCGAGGCGATGGCGGCATCCGGGCAGATCGCCGTCGAACTGCGCGAGTATGTCGGCGGCGACCTCGACGGTGCCTGGTACGCGATCGCGTGCACCGACGAGCCGGACACCAACGCCGCCGTGGTGGCCGAGGCCGAAACCCGCCGCATCTTCTGCGTGCGCGCGGACAACGCCCGGCGCGGCACCGCCGTCACCCCGGCGACCGCGCGCTACGACGGCATGACCCTCGGGGTGCTCGCCGGGGGACGGCACCGCCGCTCGGCCGCCGTGCGCAACGCTCTGCTCGAGGCGCTGCAGTCGGGGATGGTCACCGGCGATTCCGAACCCGCCGCGCCCGGCGTGGCGCTCGTCGGCGGCGGGCCCGGTGATCCGGATCTGATCACCGTGCGCGGGCGGCGGTTGCTGGCGCGCGCGAATCTCGTTGTCGCCGATCGTCTCGCGCCGCCCGAGCTGCTCGCCGAGCTCTCGCCCGAGGTGGAGGTCGTCGACGCCGCGAAGATTCCGTACGGCCGCGCGATGGCGCAGGAGGCCATCAATACCGCGCTGATCGAGGGCGCGAAGGCGGGCAAGTTCGTGGTCCGGCTCAAGGGCGGTGACCCCTATGTCTTCGGCCGCGGCTACGAGGAACTCGAGGCGTGCGTGGCCGCGGGTGTTCCGGTCACGGTGGTGCCCGGCGTGACCAGCGCCATCTCGGTGCCCGCGCTGGCCGGGATTCCGGTTACGCATCGCGGCGTGACCCATGAATTCGTCGTGGTCAGCGGCCATATCGCACCCGATCATCCGGACTCCCTGGTGGATTGGCCCGCGCTGGCCCGCCTGCGCGGCACGCTGGTGCTGCTCATGGCGGTCGAGCGAATCGACAAGTTCGCCGCCGCTCTGCTCGAGGGCGGCCGTCCCGCCGACACCCCCGTCACCGTCGTACAGGAGGGCAGCCTGCGCACCCAGCGCGTGCTGCGCGCCGACCTCGCGACGGTCGCCGAGCGCGTGCGCGGTGAGGGCATTCGTCCCCCGGCGATCATTGTGATCGGGCCCACGGCCGGTTTCGCCACCGGCGCCCCCGCTCCTCTCGAATCTGCGTCCGGCGGGCAGTGATCCGGCCGAGGTCGAGGCCGGAGTGCAACAGCGCGCGATGCGGATCGAACGCGGTGCGCAGCCGAGGAGAATGGACAGTATGGCCGGGAGCGGGCGCATTCTTGGTACGGAAGGTATCGGTTACAGTGGCACACTGTGCCCGATGATCCCGCTGTGACGATGGAATATCCGGTGACCCAGCGGGCCTTCGGGCTGCCGATCCTGGTGCTCAGCGGTTTGAACCTGATGGTGGTGCTGGACGGGACCATCGTGATCCTCGCGTTACCGCGGCTGCAGGATCCGCATCAGATGGGGCTGTCGAGCTCCGGCAGTGCATGGACGGTCACGGCGTACGGCCTGACCTTCGCGGGGCTGATGCTGCTCGGCGGCCGGATCGGGGACATGTTCGGCCGCAAGCGAATGCTGATCATCGGTGTTTCCGTGTTCACGCTGGCCTCGCTGTTCTGCGGACTGGCGCAGGACGAGGCGATGCTCATTGCCGCGCGCGCCGTTCAGGGCGCCGGCGCCGCCATGGCCGCACCGACGGCGATGGCGCTGGTCGTCAGCACCTATGCGCCCGGGAAGGCGCGAACCCAGGCGATCGCCATCTTCGGGTCGATGGTCGCGGTCGGGTCGGTCGGTGGTCTCGTGATCGGCGGGGCGCTGACCCAGTTGAGCTGGCGGTTCATCTTCCTGATCAACGTGCCGATCGGCGTGCTCATCGTGCTCGGCGCCGTCTTCGCGCTCCGCGACACCGACCATCACCGGATTCCGCTCGACGTGCGCGGCTCGGTACTGGGCACGCTCGGATGCACGAGCCTGGTCTTCGGCGCGACCGAGGGGCCCGAGATGGGCTGGACCAGCCCGGCAATCGTGGGCTCCCTGATCGCCGGGTTCGTGCTGCTGGCCGCGTTCGTCGCCGCGGAACGATTTGCCGAGAACCCGGTGCTGCCGCTGGGCCTGTTCCGCGACCCCCAGCGCGCGGTGACCTTTGTCGCCCTGCTGCTCGGCTCGGGTGTGCTCGGCGCGATGACCTACTTCGTGGCCCAGTTCCTGCAGAACGTCGTCGGGTTCAGCCCGCTGGAGGCCGGCCTCGCGTCCATTCCGTTCACCCTCGGCGCCGGGGCGGGAAGCGCCGTCACCTCCATGGCCGCGCAGTTGGTCAAACCGCGGTGGCTGCTGGGCACCGCGGCGGTACTGCTCGCGGCGGCCGGGCTGTACGGTTCGACTCTGGACGGCTCGGTGCACTATTTTCCGACGCTGCTGATCCTGTTGCTGGTGGCCGGATTCGGCGTCGGCATCGTTATCGTCGTTGCGCCACAATGCCTTCTCGTCGGTGTGCCGGTGTCCGAGGTCGGGCCGCTGTCGGCAATCGGCCAGATGATCTTCGCGTTCGGTACTCCACTCGCGGTGGGGCTGCTGAGCCCCGTCGCGGCCTCGCGCACCCTGGCCATGGGCGGTCGAACGGGTAAGGCAGCCGATATGACCCCCCACGAAATCACCGCCCTCAGTAGCGGTTACACGCTGGTGCTGCTCCTGTGTGGCCTCGGTTCGATCGTCGTCGGCCTGATCGGTATCTCGCTGCGGTACACGCCCGAACAGCTGGCTCAGGCGCAGCATGCCGAGAAGGAAGCTCAGCAGTCCTGAAGCCTCGCCAGGCGATGGCTATGGATGTCCGGGTGCGGATGTCGGGATGAGCTGGGGTTTCGGGCCGCGGAGGGCTAGCGTGGGGGCGGATCGGGGGTTGGGGATGCCTCCGCGGTGGGGAAGGTGGGGTCGATGGGTACCAGGCCGGTCGAGCGGGTGCGGGGTGCTCGCGGAGGGTTTACCTATGAGCAGGTCAGTAGGCGGGATTTGCCGTTCGACTGGGAGTTGATCGCCGGGCGGATCGTTGCGCGGGGGCGAATCGGGTACTGGCACAGGGTTACTCGTGAGACGTTGGCAGGCGGGCTGCAGCGGGCGCGCCGCGCGCCGTATGCGGTATTCGCCGATCGGCGCCTGCTGGCCGATGAATTCACTGTCGCCAGGCCGGATATCGTGGTCGTCGACGAGTCACGGGTACCGGCCGGCTGCGCGCCGGAGTATGTGCCCGCCGAGTCGGTGGCCCTCGTGGTGGAGATCGTGTCGACCATCTCCCACAGCGACGAGTGGTTCCGAAAACCACAGCTCTATGCCGCCGCGGGAATCGCCAACTTCTGGCGCGTCGAGCGCGGACAGGACGACCGCCCGATCGTCTACCAGTACTGGCTCGACGACGAGTCCGGTGCGTACGACCCGGCGCCGGCCGGCGTTCACGCCGAAACCCTCACCACTGCGGTCCCGTACCCGGTGCACGTCGACCTGTCCGGGATCCGCGTCTGCGCCCCGGGTTCCGCCCGGGCGGCCTACCGGGTCGGCGGTAGCGCCCGCTTCATGCGATCCGGTCCCCGCTGCTCCGAGTGTGGCCGCGGATGAGTGCATACGGTGGCCGCGGCCGCCATCGTGGCCGGACGCGCGGTTTACCGCATGTCGCGGACGCGGTGGCCCTCGGCGAGTTGGCCCATGATCTCCGCGCCCATCCGGCGGGAGAGGCGGACGGAAAGTTTCGGCAGGGCCAGGCCGATGGCGCCGCCCAGCCGCAGGGGTGCCGGCGCGACATCGAGTTCGGCGATGTTGTTTTCCACCGCTTTCACCACCGCATCGGCGACGTCCTTGGGGGTGCGGGTCCCGAGGCCCCGCGGCAGGCTCGCGCCGGACTTCGCGAACATGCCCGCATCCCGGATGAAGCCCGGATAGATGCTGGACACTCCGACGCCCCGGTCGTGCAGGTCCTCGCGCAATGCCAGCGTGAATCCGCGGAGGCCGAACTTCGTCGCGTTGTAGATCGAGGCGCCGCCCGAGGCGGTTTTGCCGGACAGCGAGTTGATGAACACCAGATGCCCCCGGCCGCGGGCGATCATCTGCTCACCTGCCAAGCGCGCCAACAACATCGGCACACGCAGATTCACCGTGATCGCCCGATCGATCTGTTCGGGGGTGTAGTCGAACAGATCGCCCGAGCCCGGTAGGGCCGCATTGGCGATCACGACATCCACCTCGCCCGCCTCGGCGAGCAGGGACTGGACCGCGCCGTCCGCGGCGAGGTCCGCGACGACCGCCTTCCCGCCGACCTGCGCGGCCGCCTTCGTCACGGCCTCGGCCCGCCGCCCCGAGACGATCACGCTCGCGCCCGCCGCGGCACACGCGGCGGCGATCGCCTCGCCGATGCCGCCGGTGGCCCCGGTGACCAGCACCCGTGAACCGTTCAGTTTCATACCCGAAGTCTGCATGGACTACGTCTAGCAGCCAATGTGAGCGTCGTCGACATACCTGGGTAGGAATTCGCGCCTCCAGCCCGGAATTACCCGGCCCTCGGCGACTCGGTGCGAGGGTGGTCGGCGCGGTGTGGAACATGGCTTCGTTCGCGGGTGAGCTTCGATGGCCCGGTCCTGTCCGGTAGCGACGCCGTCGGTAGGCTCGAGCGGATGACCGAGCTACTGGCCGCGCGCATCGCCCGGCGGGTCGCCGCGCATCCGGAGGCGGCCGCGGTGGTGTCGCGGCACGGCGAGATCGGATATCGCGAATTCTGGGGGCGCGTCACCCGCACCGCCGCCGGACTGCTGGGCATGAATCGTGTTGCGGTGCTCCCGACCTCGGATATCGACTCGCTGGTCGCGGTGGTGGCGGCCATGCGCGCCGGGGTGAGCGTGGTGCTGCTGCATCGGCATCTGCCGCCGGATCAGCTGGCCCGGATGCTCAGGATTACCGCGGCCGGCGTGGTGATCGCGCAGGCGCGCCAGCATCCGCGACTGCGGCGCATGGGGCTCGAGGGACCGATACACACCGCCGCGGACCTGGAATCAGAAGGCCGGTTCGGCGTTGCGCAACCCGGCGGCGAGTTACTGGTCGGCATCACCTCCGGTACCACCGGTGAACCGAAATTGTTTGTGCGCAACCAGAAATCGTGGGCCGCGACCCTGGATCGCTCCGACGCCACCTTCGGCATCGGCGTGGGGGACCGGGTCGCGGTGCCCGGCGTGCTCGACCACACGCACTTCCTGTACGGCGCCCTGCATGCCCTGACCCGGGGCGCGACCGTCGACCTGCGGTCGGTCGAGATATCGCTGAACGGCGGTGCGACACACCTGTATTCGGTGCCGACGCTGGCCTGGGACGCCGTGCGATCGGTGCCGGGGCCGATCGGAAGCGTGCGCGAGGTGCTCTCGTCCGCGGCCCGCTGGCCCCGCTCGGGCCGGGAGGCGCTGCGGGCCCTGCTGCCGAACGCCTCGCTCGTGCACTTCTACGGCGCCTCGGAGCTGAGTTTCGTCTCGTTCGACCGCGGGCTCGGCTCCGAACTGGAGAATTCGGCGGGGCAGCTGTTCGCCGGGGTCGAGGCGCAGGTTCGCGACGGGCTGGTCTTCGTCCGCAGCGACATGCTGTTCGACGGGTACCTCACCGCCGCGGGCGTCGTGGGCGGTCCGGTCGACGGCTGGATGTCGGTGGGGGACCGGGGGCTGGTGTGCGGCAACGAACTACAGCTCTTCGGCCGCGCCGGGGACATGCTGATCCGGGCCGGGTTCAATGTGGACCTCACCGCCGTGGAGACCGCCCTGGCCGCGATCCCCGGCGTCGCGGAGGCGGCCTGCGTCGCGGTGCCGGACGCGCGCATGGGCGAGGTGCCCGCCGCCGCGATCGTCGCGAGCGCCGATGCTCCGACCGTGCCGGAAATTCGGCGGCTGCTCCGGGGCACACTGCCCGGGCCGAGCATGCCCGTCCGGATCCTGAGCCTCGACAGCCTGCCGCGCACACCGCGCGGGAAACTCGATCGGCCCGCCCTTACCGCCGCGCTGAGCGGGAACGAGGGCGGACACCGGTAACGCCACGGCCCACACGTGCCTGCCGCCGGAACGGTCGCCGACGGGCCGGAAGCGCTCGGCATCCACTCCCGTGATTCGCATGGTCCGGTGGCACCCATCAGTGCGGAAAGTGCATGGGGCGCAGGGTGATCAGTCCAAATCGAGGAGATTGCCCGCATCGATGTCCATGTCGTGCAACACGAGCCGGCTGCGGATCTCCCGGACGCCGTGCTGGCGCTTGAGCTGATCCACCACGGTCTCGTACTCCGCCGGGTCGATGCAGGCCAGGCGCAGCTGGTAGTCGTACTCCCCGGTCATTCGAGCCCCCGAAACCACCTGGCGGACAGAACGAACCGCGATCTCGAAGCTCAGGCGGTCGATATCGTCGCGCAGGCGGACGTCGGCGACCATGCTCAAACCGCGCCCCAGGGCGGCGGGATCCAACTCGGCCCGGAAGCGGCCGATGACGCCCGAGGCGTGCAGGCGGCGCACCCTGTCGGCGACGGTGTTCGCCGAGAGCCGCACATCCTTGCTGAGTTCGTTGTAGGTGCGTCGGGCGTCCCGCATCAGCAGCCGGACCAGTGAGCGGTCGATATCGTCCATGCATTGATTGTGAATAACTCGGCCTATCGAGGCAAGTGTCGAGCTTTAATCGGTGAGATGCTCCTATATCAACAGATTTACGAGCCATATTCGGGAGATGTCATGGAAACGTGAACCGCATGGATGTTCTGATTCTGCGCGTGGCCTTGCCGGTGATGACGATCCTTGTGATAACTGCGCTCCAGCGACGGCTCGGTCACCGACTCGGGGGCCGGGTGGCCGGTCTGCCCCTCTACTCCTTCCCCTTTCTCGCGATCATTCTGATCACCGACGGCAGAACCGCCGCCGCGCAGGCCGCCGCGGGCGTGGCCTCCGGTCTGCTGGTGGTGGTTGTGTTCGGCGTCGGATACGGCCGTCTCGGCCAGCGGCTTCGGAGCCCGCTGGCGGCGGTCGTGGTCACGCTCGGAATCATCGGCGCCGCACTGATACTCGTGGCCGCGATCGGATCCGCTCCCGTCATGGCGGTCCTTGTCGTCGTCGCGACGGCGGCCGCACTGCTGCTGTGGCCGCCGGTGGCAGCGCCCGCCGCGACGACGAATCCCGCGCGCTGGGAGCTGCCCGTGCGGATGCTGGTCATCGCCTCGATTATGGTGTGCCTCACCGAATTCGAGCCGGTGCTGGGCGCGCATCTGGCGGGCCTGCTGGCCTGCGCACCCGTGGGCCTGTGGATCATCGCCCTCACGACCCACCGCAGGGCGGGATTCCCCGCGGCCGAGAACCTGCTGAACGGCGCCCTGCATTCGTGCCCGGGCACTCTGGTCTTCGCCCTGACTCTCGCCTACGGCCTGCGCCCGTGGGGCGCTGCGGCATTCGGTATCGCCCTGATCGGACTGTTTGCTATGGATCACCTGTTTCGCCGATTGGTCGGCTGGGGACGAAATACGTTGCAGGCCGGAATATTCGGTCATCGGAGTGCGGTTCTCGAGAGTGCCGCAGCCGGTGGTCTCAGGCGGTGAGCCGATGAATGGGCTGCCCGGCAGGTGGAGTCGTGGTGTGGGGGCGCACCTGGTGCACGATGCGCCCGACCCGATCGTCGGGACGGCCCTGCTGTCGCGCCGAGGGTGATGGCCGGTCCCGCCCCACCGCGCGGGTTCTACTTGGATTCGATGCGCCCCAAGGGTTCTGGCATATCGCACAGCGCGGCGATCGCATCGGCCCAGGCGGAATCGCCGGGGTAGAGCGTGCTGCGCAGGTAGGCCCAGGTGAGCGCCCGGAGCGCGGCGACACGCTCGGGGTTCTCATCGGTTGTCTCCTTCGAGTCGTACCCGGACACCCCGCCCAGGGCATGCTCCGCGCCGAACAGCGTCAGCAGGCTCTTGGGACCCGGGCTGTGGAAGTACGCGTCGCTGCGCCAGTCCTTCCGCTCGGAGAAGCGCGGGCTCCAATCGTTGTCGCCGACGATCACCAGGGCGGGAGTCGTCATCGTCGCAAAGCTGGTGGCGCGCAGGACCGGATAGTGCTCCGCGGCGAAGGCGGAGACGTCCTGACCGCCGCCCGCCGGTGCCATCAGCACACCCGCCTTGACCCGGGCGTCGGCCAGATCCACCGGAGTTCCCTCGACCGTGACCTGCTGGCCGCACAGCAGCCCGACCGTGTGCCCGCCCATGGAATGCCCGACCGCCGCGATCCGGTCGTGGTTCAGGCGCCCGCTCAGTCCGGGAACGGCGGCCTCTATCAGATCGAGGTGGTCGAGGATGTGGTGCATGTCCCGCGCCCGCGAGCGCCAGTACAGCGGGGCATCGGGGTCGTCGGCTTCGCGCAGGCCCAGCATCATCGCATCCAGGTGGGTCGGCTGGATGACGACGAAGCCGTGCGCCGCCCAGAAGTCCGCGACCGGCCCGTAGCCGTGCAGGGACGATACGAAGTTCGACGGTCCGTGGCCGTGTGACAGCAGTATCACCGGCAAATCGCTCCCCGTGGCGGGTGCGGAGACCTTGATCCGCAGGTCCACTGTCCGGCCCGGCACCGGCAGGACCACCGGCGCGAAGGCGATGACGGGGGTGGATGCGGCAGCGATCGGGAATCCGGCAGCTTCGGTAAACGGTGTCTTCATAACGCCTCTTTCATCGAGTTCCGCGCGCACGGTCGGCGTCGCGGGAGTGTCCGCGCCCGGAATGAAAACGGAGCGCTGTTCCGGAACAATATGGAACAGCGCTCCGCTTTGTCAACGGATGCGCTAGGCTAGGTCAGCCGTCCGCGTCGCGAATGCGGGTCGGCAACGCGGTCAGTTGCCGGAGTTCGGCGGCCGAGAGCGCCCCGATGGCCGGGGCGTGCGCAGCATGATTTCGTTCGCGGTGGCGATGGCCGCGTGTCCGGCGGCCGTCAGCGTCACCAGCTTGCGACGCCGGTCGCCGGGATGGGGAAGGCGTTCGACGAGGCCGTGGGCCTCCAGCACGGTGGCGGTGACATGCCGGCCGCCGGAAACTGCGCGACTCGGCGCGCAACGCCGAGGATCGGTGGTGAGGGCGACCACATACCATCACTACTGTGGCCCAGGTGATCGATGTGCGACCGAGCTCCTCCAGTCCGGCGCCGCGACGCCCGTCCCCGGATTTCGGGCCCGCGGATCGGTTGCGCGGGTGGGTGGTCACGCTCGTGATCACCGCGTTCGCCGCGATCACCCGGCTGCTGAATCTGCCGTACCCGACCGATGGCGGCACGCCGACCTTCGACGAGAAGTACTACGCCCATCAGGGCTGGGAAATGCTCAACGGCGGTGGGGTGGAGGACAACGCGGCCTACGGCTACATCGTGCACCCGCCCGTCGGGAAGCAGATGATCGCACTGGGGGAGGCGATCTTCGGCTACACCCCGTGGGGCTGGCGGTTTTCCGCGGCGATCGTCGGAATCGTGCTGGTGCTGCTCGTCGTTCGGATCGCGCGCCGGATGACCCGCTCGACGATGCTCGGCGCGATCGCGGGAATTCTGCTGATCTGCGACGGCGTCACGTTCGTCACCTCGCGCATCGGCATGCTCGACATCTTCCAGGCGCTGTTCGTGGTGGCGGCGTTCGGCTGCCTGATCGTGGACCGCGACGTGGTGCGCGAACGGCTGGCCCGCGCGGATGCGCAGGGGCGAATCGCGGTGAGCGCGTGGGGCCCCCGGCTGGGCGTGCGGTGGTGGCGGTTCGGTGCCGGTGTGCTGCTGGGACTTTCGACCGGCGTGAAGTGGTCCGGCCTGTACTACATCGTGGCGTTCGGGCTGCTGTCGGTGCTGTTCGATGTGGCCGCCCGGCGGGCGTACGGGGTGCCGCGACCGTGGCTGGGCACGATCGTGCGCGACATCGTCCCGGCGTTGTACGCGCTGGTCGCGATACCGCTGCTGGTGTATCTGGGCAGTTGGGGCCTGTGGTTCGCGAGCGAGGACGGCTACGACCGGTACTCGGTGGGCAATGCGATCGGCGCCGGGGGCACCTGGTCCTGGATCCCGGACGCGTTGCGCTCGCTGTGGCACAACCAGGGCGAATCACTGAAATTCCATGAGAGCCTGACCAATTCGGGCGGTTACCACCATCCGTGGGAGTCCAAGCCGTGGTCGTGGCCGATGGGGTTGCGGCCGATGCTGTACCACTACGCCGACACCGGGGTCACCGGCTGCGGGCAGGCGTCGTGCGTGTCGGCGGTGATGCTGATCGGCACGCCCGCGATGTGGTGGGTGTCGCTGCCGATGCTGGGGTGGGGGATCTGGCGGACGGTGACCCGTTTCGACTGGCGGTACGCCGCGATGCTGGTGGGGTACCTGGCCGGTCTGCTGCCGTGGTTCATGGACCTGGACCGGCAGATGTACTTCTTCTACGCGGTGCCGATGGCTCCGTTCCTGGTGATCGGCATCGCGCTGGTGCTGGGCGACATCCTCGGCCCCGCCCCGTTCGCGCGCGGCGCGGCGTATCCGGGCGGCTCCGGGCCCGGCCTGTATCCGGCTGCGGTCGGGTCCCGGTTCCTGGCGCGCGGCGAACGGCAAACCCTGAGCCTGATGCTGGTGTGCCTGTACGTGGGGCTGGTCGTGGCGAACTTCGCCTGGCTGTGGCCGATCATGACGGGCTGGCCTGTCACGGTCGGCGACTGGCAGGCCCACCTCTGGCTGCCCAGCTGGCGCTGACTGCGGCGCGGGCACCCGGTGTCCGGCCCGCGGGCGCCCGTCGGTCAGGATGAGGGCATGCGGGACGCCGAGCGGGACCTGGCCGACACCCAGCGAGAACACTGGCAGCAGACCTATCGGGCACATCCGGAGATGTACGGCGACCAGCCCTCGCAGGCCGCGATCGAGGCGGGCGCGGTGTTCCGGGACGCCGGTGCGCGCGACGTGCTCGAGCTGGGCGCGGGGCACGGCCGGGACGCGCTGTATCTGGCCCGCCTCGGATTTCACGTGCGGGCAACCGATTTCAGCTCCACCGGGCTCGGCCAATTACAGGACCGGGCGCGTCTCGACGGGCTGTCCGTCGAGACGACGGTCGCAGACGTGCGCGAACCGCTTCCGCTGGCCGATGCGTCGGTCGACGCCGTGTTCGCCCACATGCTGCTGTGTATGGCGTTGTCCACCAAGGAAATCCTCGCCCTGGGCGCGGAGGTCCGGCGGGTGCTGCGGCCCGGCGGGACGCTGGTGTACACGGTGCGGCACACCGGCGACGCGCACTACGGGGCCGGAATCGCCCGCGGCGACGATATTTTCGAGCACGGCGGATTCGCGGTGCACTTCTTCTCCCGAGAGCTGGTCGACACCCTCGCCGACGGGTGGACCCTGCAGCGAGTGGAGGGCTTCGAGGAAGGGGAGTTGCCCCGCCGGCTGTGGCTGGTGATGCAGAGCCTGCCCGGGTGAGATCGCGGTGGGGTCCGGGCCGTCGCCGAGAGATGCCAGGTGATCAGGCGGTTTCCGGCTGCGCCCGGCGGGACCACCGGCGCGGGAAACCATCACCACGCAGGCCCGGTCCGCCGCGGATCGCCCACACCGCGATGACGGGATCGCAGATCGCGCATCCCAGCGAGGAATTGTGTGCGAAAGGCAGAATCGGATGTCCCTTCAGATAGTGCAGTAGATCCCACCCAGTGTGCAGTAGCCAGGCGACGCCGATCCAGCGCCACGATTCCAGGCCGCGGTAGGCGCAGTAGGTGATGACGGCGGTGAACGGAAGCTCCCAGACGCCGAACCCGCCGCCGCTGAGATAGGCGGCGCCGGCTCCGGCCACCATGACGGCATTGAACCGGCGCCGGTGCGGCTCGCGAATGAGGGAGTTCAGCAGCGCGTAGAGCATGCCGATCACGATCGGCGCGACGTAGGACATGGACGAAATCTCCTCGGGCAGTGGGTGTCCGGGCTCCGGTGCGAACCCACCGACGACGCTAGGTGCGCCGCTGGCCACCGCCCAGTGGCATTTTCGACAACCCCCAACGGAAAAACGCCAACCCCGGGGCTAGGCTCGGACCGTGCACACCGTGGCCGTCCTCGCGCTCGACGGGGTGATCCCGTTCGACCTGTCCACCCCGATCGAGGTGTTCTCCCGCACCCGGCTGGCCGACGGCCGTCCGGGGTATCGAATCCGGATCTGCGCGCGGCGTCCGGAGGTCGACGCCGGGCTGTTCACCCTGCGCGCGCCGTGGGGCCTGGACGGGCTGCGCGGCGCGGATACGGTCGTCGTTCCCGGCACCGCCGAGCCCGTGACCGCGCTGCCCGAGTCGGTGCGCGCGGCGCTGCTGGAGGCTGCCGCGGACGGTGCGAGGATCGCCTCGATCTGCTCGGGCACCTTCGCGCTGGCGGCCACCGGACTGCTGCACGGCCTGCGCGCCACCACGCACTGGGCCGCCGCGGATCTGCTGGCGGCGATGCATCCGGACATCGATGTCGATCCTGATGTGCTGTACGTCGACAACGGCCGGATCCTGACCTCCGCGGGCGCGGCGGCGGGACTCGACCTGTGCCTGCACATGATTCGCCGCGACTACGGTTCCGCGGTGGCGGCCGATGCGGCACGCCTGTCGGTGATGCCGCTGGAACGCGAAGGGGGACAGGCGCAATTCATCGTGCAGCCGCATCCGCCGGCCCCGCGGGGCGGGACGCTGGAGCCGACAATTCAATGGCTGCAGGACAATCTGGCGCAGGAGCTGACCGTCGGGATCATCGCCGCCCGGGCCGGGACCAGCCCGCGCACCCTCATCCGGCACTTTCGCGAGCAGACCGGTTCCACTCCGCTGCAGTGGGTGCGGCGGGCCCGCGTCCGGCGGGCTCAGCATCTGCTGGAGACGACCGATCACACCGTCGACCGTATCGCCGCCGTGGTGGGATTCGGTTCCCCCACCGCGTTCCGCGACGGCTTCAAGCGCACCACCGGCGTCAGCCCGCACGCCTATCGGCGCACCTTCCGCTGACGGGTTACCGATTCGCGGCCATCGCGTCGCGGACCGTGGTCTCCTGGCGGCCCAGGATCGGATCGGGTTGCACCACAATCGAATAGATCGCCTTGGTGGCCGCGAGCTGGTCGCGCACCCAGCATTTGTCGTAGGTCAGGTTGTGCGCCTGGGTGTGGTCGCCGACCGCGGTGGTCTCGAGGCCGACCGAGCGGCACAGTGCGACGGTGCGCGGGACGCTGAAGTCCTGGGTGACAACGATCGCCCGGCGTACACCGAAGATGCGGTATGCCCGCGAACAGGAGTCGTAGGTGTCGAAGCCCGCGTAGTCGACGGCGAGCTTGTCGGCGGGCACTCCCTTGCCGACGAGGTACTTGCGCATGGCATCGGGCTCGTCGTAGTCCCGGTGGCCGTAGTCGCCGGACAGCAGCAGCGCCTTCACCTTGCCCGCCCGCAGCAGGTCCGCACCAAGGTCGAGCCGGGCGGCGACATAGGGGGAGGGCCGCCCGTCCGGGTAGATCTCCGCGCCCAGCACCAGTGCCACGTCCGAGGACGGCACGGTCGCCGTGGAGTACTCCAGGCCGTGCGCGCGATATCGGATCCATCCGATCGAGGCGCCGGCCACCACCACCGCCGCGAGCGCGGCCACCGCCGCGATGCTCAGCAGTCGTCTCGGCCGCAGCCATGACTTCGTGCGAGTTCCCGCCCCCGCCGGCGCTGTACGCAGACCCATGGCCGCCAGTCTGCCCGATTGCCGGGCCCGAGAGGTAATGAATTTACACTCGTTCACCCCACACGAAATAGAACAGGTTATAGGTTGGTTCATGGGCTTGTCGCCCCACGTCACGAAGGGAAATGATGTCCGCCAACGCATCCGCCGCCGAACTCCTGGCCACCGTCGAGGCGTCGCCTCGGGCCGTGGCCGCACACGACCGCGCCGCCTGGGTGGGATTGTTCGCGCCCGGCGCCACCGTCGAGGATCCGGTCGGATCGCGCCCGCATACCGGGCGGGCGGCGATCGAGCGCTTCTACGACACGTTCATCGGGCCCAACGGCATCGCGTTCTTCGTCGAGAACGATGTGGTGTGCGGGATGACCGTCTACCGGGATCTGGATATCGAGACCACCATGTCCACCGGTGTCACGCTGCGGGTGCCGATGCATCTGCGGTACGACGTCGAGCGGGTGGGGGGCGAGCTGAAAATCGTTACCTTGCACGCGCATTGGGAGCTTCCGACGATGATCGCGCAGCTGCTCGGCGCCGGCCCGCGGGGATTGGCCGCGGGGGCGAAGCTGACCCCGCAGCTGCTGGGCAATCAGGGAGTGGGCGGCGCCCTGGGTTTCGCGCGCGGATTCGTGCGGGTCGGCCCGGCAGGGCGGCGGAAGGCGACCGAGCTGCTGCAGCAGGCCGCGCGCGGCAATGCCCGGGCCGTGCGCGCGGCGCTGGCGCCGGGGGCGGTGCTGGAATGGCCCGCGGGAACGGTGGTGGACGCGGAGGAGTTCGTCGCGCGGGCCGCCGGGGCCGAGGCCGGCAAGACCCTTGTCGCCGGGCGCTACGTGACAATCTCGGTGGAGGCGGGCCAGGCGCGCCGCGGCATCGTGGAAATCATGATGGCGCGCGGCGGGCAGATCGCGGCCGCGCGCGCATTTCTCGCCGAATAGCGGACCGGAGGGTCGGCTATTCTCGCCGGATGGAACGGAGTATTCTCCGGTCAATTCTGTACACGGCTATGACCTGGCATCCTGTTCCGGAAAGCCATCGATTCGATCCCGCTCACCGCGAATTCCCGGCTGATTCACAGCTGACGCTTACCTAGATCAACGAGCGTAGGCTGCGTTTGCCCTGGCATATGGATTTTTGCCAGTCGTCCGACTGATGAAGGAAATATGAATCTGGTTACCGGAGCCGGTCGTTGGCTCACGCGCGGAGGGGCGGGGCTGGCCGTGGTGCTGCTCGGATGTGGCGCAGCGCATGCGGATACCGTGGTACCGCTACCCAACGGCAGACAAGCCCTGACGACCGCGACTGGAATTCCGGTCGATTTCAGCCGCACCGGCGAACAGGCCGTCATCTCCCCGTCGATCGCCTTCAACGGACTCTCGCGCACCGCCAGCATGTCCGCCACCGTCTTCGCCACTGTCCCGGGTGCCACCGGCGGTCAGCTGGTCACCGGATATCTGGTGGGCTGCCAGGTCGACCTGTCCGGCGGGCTCTCGCTCGGCGGAGATATGTATGTGAGCCCCAGCAGCGCGACGCCGGAGATCGTGCCCAGCATCAACCTGGTGCCCGGCGCCGTGGCACAGGTCAAGTTCGACACCAAGAAGATCGACCCCAAGGCGGGCGCGATCGGCGTCGAATATCACGACCGCGGCGTGCAGGTCGGCGGGTGTGCGGGATATGCGCAGGCACGTGCTTACAGCACGCTGACCGTCACCAACGACCGCGGCACCGCCGAGGTGACCCTCTACGGCCAGCCGTTCAGTATCGGGTGATCGCGATGGGGACGAGATTTGCTATGAACGCCGGCGCCGCAAAGATATTCGGCCCGCAGGAGAGGAACCGTGCCGTGCGAGGTGCGCTGGGGAGTGCGATCGTGGCGGGCGCGTGCGTGCCGCTGCTGCTCGTCGCGGGGACGGCCGACGCGGACACGCGCGTGCCGCTGCCCGACGGCCATGCCGGGTACACCACCCACGACGGGGTGCAGGTGCACGTCGACCGAACCGGGGAGAG
The DNA here is from genome assembly GCF_050434125.1 of Nocardia sp. GP40. NCBI lineage: Bacteria > Bacillati > Actinomycetota > Actinomycetes > Mycobacteriales > Nocardiaceae > Nocardia > Nocardia sp. GP40. The sequence goes on from NZ_JBNPVW010000001.1 coordinate 498,562, forward strand.
CGCGACGATCTCCGGATCGATGGCCGCGAGCCCGCTCTCGCGCAACGCGTGGGTCTCGGCGGTGTCGACGGTGAATGCCAAGGCGCCGGCGAACATCAAGGTCACCGGCGGGCACATCGAGACCGGCTACCTCGTCGGTTGCCAGATCGATCTCGGGTCCGGTGTGCACGCCAACGCCAGCGGGGATTCCTCCGGGCAGAACAACAACTCGCAGAACGGCAACGGCGACGGCGGCGGGGATCAGGGCGGCGGTAACGACGCCGTCGGCAACGGCAACGGCGGTGGGGGCGGCGGAGGCGGGGGTGGCAACGGCAACGGCGGTGGGGGCGGCGGCGGTGGTGGCGGCGGCGGACTGACGGTCGGCACCGGGTACAGCGGTGTGACCTTCAACGGTTCGACCCCGACGCCGTACACGGACCCATCGATGTCGATCACGCTCAAGCCGGGCCAGGTGGCCACCAAGCAGATCCAGGTCTACAACTTCACCGGGACCTCCGGCACCAATCAGTTTGTCGACCACACGATCTCGATCGATGGCTGCGCCGGATACGCCGAGGCCCGCTCGTACACCACGATCGTCATCCAGGACAACGTCATGGACTCCACGCAGACGCTCTGGGGCAAGCCCTTCAGCCTCGGCTGAGCCGTGGCGCCTCGGCCGGGTCGACGGCCCGGTCGAGGCGAGGGCCGTCCGGTGCGGCGCGGAGCCCCAGGACGGCGTCGTGCAGGTACCGCGCGGCCGGCCTGCGCCGCATGATCTCCCGGCCCGCGGCGCCACGGACGGCTCGGGCCGTGGGATCGGCGAGATAGCGCAGACACGTCTCGACGATCCGGTCGTACCCGGTGAAGACGACCGCATCGGAGAATTCCGCGGTCTCGTCGTCGTTCACGCAGTCCTCGGACACCACGAAGATGCCATTGGCCAGCAGGTACGAGACCCGGACGATTTCGAAGACCCGCAGGTCGTAGTTGGATGTTCAGGACTATTTTCGCCCGCGCGTACAGCGCGTCCCGGGATGCGCCGTAGACGTTGCTGACCGCCCGGGCGTTCACCCCGGCCTTACGCAGTCGCTCGATCGGCGCGCGCCGTCTGTCGTTGGGCTCGCCGACGAACAGCACATCGATGTCCTGCACCGGGGCCGCCGGGATTCGCTCCAACTCCGGCACGCTGCCGATCGGCACGTGCTGGACGTTCCGCACGCCCGCCGCCGCGAGCGCCGCGACGTTGTACCGGCTGTAATCCCAGACGGTGTGGCGGCGGAACAGCGCCAGCAATTCGTCCTGCGCCCACTTCGATCCCGGCACGATCTGCTCGAGGTTGTAGAGAATGGCGTCGTCCGGAACCTCCAGGTCCCACCACGACAGCGTGTTGCTGCCGAATACGATGTGCCGCCGGTTGGGGATTCGCAGGTCGTCGGACAGGATGCTGACGTGGCCCAGGTGCAGCAGCGCGGCATGAACGGTCTCGGCCACCTCGCGAAATGCCTCCCGGTACCGGTACGACGCCGGCGGCGCGATCGTGACGACGAACCTCATCCGGTCGGTGGGCGGCGGCAATTCGGGCTCGCTTTCGGCTGACATGCCAGCATCTGTGGCTCCACTCGGCAGCGTATCGGCTCGTCACCCGGACTTCGCGGGCTGTCCCGGGCAGAATGTGCCGGTATGGACGGCCGGGGCGGGCGCGCGGCGGACCGGCGGGTGAGTGCGGCCGCCGGGGCAGGGGTGCGCAAGCGGCACGGCAGGCATTACACCCCGGTCCGGCTCGCCGAGTTCCTCGCCGAGCGGATGCTGGAACACGTTGTGCCGCACGGACGGCTGCGGATCCTGGATCCCGCGTGTGGCGACGGTGAACTGCTGCTGGCGGTGCATCGGGCCGCCGCGCGGCGATTTCCCGGGATTGCGCTGTGCCTGACCGGATACGACCTCGATCCCGAGGCGGTGGCCGTGGCGCGCGAGCGCTCGGCCGGGCTGTCCGTCGACTGGCGCGTCGGAGACTTCCTGTGTGCGGCATCGGAACTGGAGGAGCACTCCTTCGATGCGGTCATCACCAATCCGCCCTATGTCCGTACCCAGCAGCTGGGCGCGGCGACCGCCCGGATGCTCAGCACCCGGTTCGGCCTGCGGGGGCGGATCGATCTGACCCACCCCTTCGTGGCCAGTGTTCCCCGGCTGCTGCGGCCGGGCGGCGTACTGGGCCTGTTGTGTGCCAACCGCTTTCTGACCACGAGGGCGGGTGCCAATCTGCGCGCCCTGCTGCGCGCCGAGCTGGCCCCGGTCGAACTCTACGATCTCGGTGACACCAAGCTGTTCGAGGCGGCGGTGCTGCCCGCGGTCACCGTCGCGGTGCGGGCGCCGCTGCGCGTCCCCTGTCGCTACGTCTCCGCCTACGAGGCCGACGGCGAACCCGGCTGCGGGACGGATCTTTTCGCGGCGCTGTCGGCGGCGCGGGACTGCTCGGTGCGGCACGACGGCCGCCACATCGTGATCGAGACGGGCCTGCTCGACCCCGGTGAGTTCCCCGGGCCGGGCGGATCTCCCGGTGACGCGGGGGGTTCCGCGCCGGGCGGCGAATCGGTGGTGGATCCCGCGACTCCGTGGCGGATGTCCCGGCCCGGGATCGACGCCTGGCTGCGCCAGGTTCGCGCGGGCACCTGGCGGACGTTCGGCGAGGTGGCGCGAATCCGCGTGGGCATCAAGACGACCGCGGACCGGGTGTTCATCTCCGACGACTGGGAGCGGCGGCGGCCGCGGCCGGAATCGGAGCTGCTGTTCGATCTGCTGACCCACCACGACCTCGCGCCGTGGCGGATCACGCGGGCGCATCCGACCCGGGTGCTGTACCCCTACGACGTGAACCGGCAGCGGCGCACCCCGGTGGACCTGGCCGAATTCCCCGCGGCCGCGGCCTATCTCGCCGAGCACAAGGACGCGCTGGCCGCCCGCGACTACGTGACCATGGGCGGGCGGGAATGGTTCGAGATCTGGGTGCCGCAGCGACCGCATCTGTGGCGGCATCCCAAGCTGGTCTTTCCCGATATCAGTGTCGCGCCGCGCTTTGCGCTGGATCGGAGCGGAGCGATCGTCAACGGCGACTGCTATTGGATGTCGCTTCCCGACATCGGCAGCGATGCGCTCGCCTATCTGCTGATGGGGGTGGCGAATTCGGCGCTGGGGCTGCGCTTCTACGATGCGGTGTGCGGCAACCGGCTCTATGCGGGGCGGCGGCGGTGGATCACGCAATACGTTGCGCGGCTACCGGTTCCGGATCCTTCGTCCTCGTCCGCTGTCGCCTTGGCGGCGTGGGTGCGTGCCTGCGTGGACGCCGGTGTCGATCCGGACCAACGGGTCCTCGACGAGCGGGTGAATGCGGCATTCGGCGTCGGCGCGGACCTGCCGGCGCCCTAGCGCCGGTGCCCGCGCAGCATCGGTAGCAGTGTGCTGCGGGCGAATTCGCGCGCGGCGTGCTCGTCGCCGAGTGGGATCAGGCCGTCGGGGGTCAACGCCAGGGATTGCGCCAGCCGCGCCATGACCTCCGCGACCAGCTCGGCGTCGAAGTCCAACTCGTCGTTGACCTTCTGCAGGCCGCGCAGCTTGTCGGCCAGATAGGCGCGACCGACCGCCAGCACCGGCCCCGCCTCGATGGTCAGCCGCGGCAGGATCAGCTCGGGTTCGGTGCGCAGCAGCCGCTGCAACAGTTCGTTGCGCGCCAGCGCGGTGATGAAGACGACGAAGATCTCGACCAGCTGATCCTCGTTGTCGGCGATGTCCTGTACGCGCCGGTCGATATCGGCGATGAACTGCTGAGCCTCCCGCACGCCGACCGCCTCGACCAGCTCGTTCTTCGACTCGAAGCGCCGGTACAGGGTGGCCGGGCTGATGCCCGCGCGCCGGGCGATCTCGCCCATGCTGGTGCGTTTGATGCCGAAGTCCAGGAATGCGGACAGGGCGCTCTCGAGCAGCTGCTCGCCGTCGGCCCGCGGCTTCTCCAGGATCCGCGCCAGGATGGGGGGTACAGACGGCATCGGGACTCCAGTCGATCGGTGGGGGCTGCGTTCGATGGGGGACGGCGGAATGGATGGAGAGTCATTGTCTCACCGGCCGCGCACCACCACGGCGACCGTCCCGCCCACTCAGCGCAGGTTCAGCGCCGCCATCTCTCGCTCGATCGCATTGGCAGCGAAATCTATTCCACTGGAGCGCAATTCGTGAACACGGCGCTGCAGCGCCTCGATGCCCCCCGGTTGTGCGGCAATATCGGCCACACTGATTCGCCCCGTGGGTCGGTGCATACCGTTCTGCTCGTACGACACCGTGAAACCTCCTTGCCCAACGCTCGCGTGCCGCCCCCGGAACGGAATTGCCGTGTCCCGCCTGCCGACTCGGCTCCGCGGGCCGGACCACGGGCACGCTGGGACGATGCTAGCAAGAGTTCTCCGCACGGTCCCGGCGTGTGTGTGATGTGTCACACCGGGATGCCGTCGCGGTGCACGGCCAGATTGTTCAGATAGACCGCGGCATTGAGGCGAATCCGGTCCAGCTCGGCCTCGCCCAGCTCGCGCCGGACCTTGCCGGGCACGCCGGCGACCAGCGAGCCGGGCGGAATCTGGGCGTTCTCGGGGATCAGGGCGTTGGCCGCGATCAGGCTGCCGGCACCGATCACCGCGCCGTTCAGGACGGTGGCGCCCATACCGACCAGCACGTCGTCGCCGACCGTGCAGCCGTGCAGGATCGCGTTGTGCCCCACCGAGACTCCGGCGCCGACCGTGAGCGGGAAGCCGGGGTCGGCGTGCAGCACGCAGCCGTCCTGAATGTTGGTCCGCGCGCCGATCGTGATGTCCTCCAGGTCGCCGCGCAGCACCGCCGAGTACCAGATGCCGACCTGCTCACCGAGGCGCACCCGCCCGATCACCGTCGCGTTCGGCGCGATCCACGCCGACTCGTCGACCTGCGGACTGTGCTCACCCAGTTGAATCATCATGATCGTCAACCTACCCGCGCCCCGGTCGTACGCCGTACGGACGCCTCGGGAAGCTGTCCACTGTGGTGAGGATTGCGGTCGCGCAGTTGCCTTCTGGTAGCCAATCTGCGAATCGCGGGCGTGGATCGTGGCGTGTGGGTGGGTGGTGGACGACGATGGCGGTATGAGAATCGGGGTGCCGCGCGAGATCAAACCACAGGAGCGCCGGGTCGCACTGACTCCGGCGGGTGCGGGCGAGCTGAGCAGGTACGGGCACAAGGTGCTCGTCGAGACCGGCGCGGGGGAGGGATCCGGATTCCCGGACGCCGAATATCTCGCCGCCGGTGCACGGATAGTGCCCTCGGCCGACGAGGCCTGGCGCGAGGGCGAACTGGTGCTGAAGGTGAAAGAGCCCATCGCACCGGAATATTCGCGGATGCGGGCAGGACAGGTACTGTTCACCTATCTGCACCTGGCCGCGTCCCGGGAGTGCACCGAGGCAGTCCTGCGCTCGGGGATCACCGCGGTCGCCTACGAGACCGTGCGCGGTCCCGCCGGATCGCTGCCGCTGCTGGCGCCGATGAGCGAGGTCGCGGGCAAGCTCGGCGTCCAGGCCGGCGCGCATCATCTGATGTCCCCGAACGGTGGCTCCGGGGTGCTGCTCGGCGGTGTGCCGGGAGTTCGCCCGGCCGAGGTGGTGGTGCTCGGCGGCGGCGTCGCGGGCTCCAACGCCGCGGCCGTCGCGGTCGGGATGGGTGCGCACGTCACGGTGCTCGACACGAATCTGGTGCGGCTGCGCGAGCTCGATGCCCGCTTCGGTGGCCGGCTGACCACCGTCGGATCCAATACCGCCGAGGTCGAACGGGCGGTGCTCGCCGCGGATCTGGTGATCGGATCCGTACTGGTGCCGGGCGCACGGGCGCCGCAACTGGTGCCCGACAGCCTGGTGGCCCGGATGCGGCCCGGTTCGGTGCTGGTCGATATCGCCATCGACCAGGGCGGATGCTTTCAGAGCTCGCATCCCACCACGCACGACAACCCCACCTTCCGCGTGGCCGACGTGCTGTTCTACTGCGTGGCCAATATGCCCGGCGCGGTGCCGTACACGGCGACCGTGGCGCTCACCAACGCCACCCTGCCGTACGTCCGCGCGATCGCCGATCACGGCTGGCGCGCGGCGTGCCGCTCCCACCCGGGCCTGGGCCACGGGCTGACTGCCGATGCGGGACACCTGTTGTCGGCCGAGGTCGCGCAGGCACACGGGCTCGTCGCGATCGGCGGGCCGTCCGGGGCGTGAGGAAGCCGGGAGCCCGACCCAGCCGTCACAGGTACCAGTCCGGCTCACCCTCTGTCGGCAGATTGCGCAGCTTGTCGGGATTACGAACGGCGTTGATCGCGGTGATGCTGCCGTTGTCGATGGTGAACGAGAACACGCCGGTGTGTGTGCCGTCGAAGACCAGCAGCCCGGGGGTGCCGTTGACCTCCACCATGCGGCCCCACGCGCCCGCACCGGCGCGGTACCAGCCCAGGAACATCTTGGCGATGAGCTCGGCGCCGCGCACCGGCTGGCGGATGGCGGGCACCTTGCCGCCGCCGTCGGCGGTGAGCAGGACGTTCTCGTCCAGGACGCCGAGCAGGGCGCTCAGGTCGCCCGAGCGCCACGCCAGCGCGAACGCCGAGACCACCTTCTTCTGCTCGTCGTGGCTGGCCGGGAAGCGCGGGGTGCCCTGCTCGACGTGTTTGCGGGCGCGCGAGGCCAGCTGGCGCACCGCCGCCGGGGTGCGGCCCACCACCTCGGCCACCTCGGGTCCGGACATGCCGAAGACGTCCTGCAGGACGAAGGCCGTGCGTTCGGCCGGGGTCAGCGATTCCAGCACCACCAGCAGGGCGGTCGTCACCCGCTCGTCCTGGGTGATGCGGTCGGCGGGATCGTCGATGGTGGTGACCTCCGGCTCGGGCAGCCATTCGCCGACGTACTGCTCACGGCGGGCGCGCGCCGAACCCAGCTGATCCAGGGCCAGCCGGCCCGTCACGGTGGACAGCCAGGCGCGCAGATTGTCGATTCGCTCACCGGGGGAACGATTTTCGTGCCATCGCTGCAGCCGCAGCCACGCGTCCTGCACCACGTCGTCGGCATCGGTGAGACTGCCCAGCGTGCTGTATGCCAGCCGCCGCAGATACGGCCGATGCTCCTCGAACCGGCGCGCCAGCTCCGCGCGGTCGATCCCATCGACATCGTCGGGGTTATCGGTAGTCACTGCCAGCATCCCTAACGTCCGTCGCACACCTGTGGTGAGCCTATCGGCCTACTCCGACAGGAACTCACCGCGGCCGGTGCTCGCGCGTTCGACCCGCTGGATTCGACCCGCCGGACTCGGCTCGCTCGACTCGCCGGATCCGGCGGACTCGACTCGCCGGACTCGACTCGCCGGACCCGTCTCGCCGGACCCGTCCCGCCGGACCCGTCCCGCCGGGACGGGCCTGCCGGACTCGGCCCGCTGGATTCGACCAACTGGGCCCGGACTGTCGGACCCGGCCGCCGAGCCGGGCCCGCTGCACCTGTCGGGCATGGCCTGCTGGGTCCGGTCCGGCGGACTGGGCCCGCCGGATCGGACCGGCGGTGATTGCGGCGGACAGGGAGTACCGGTGGAGTCGGTCGTCCGGGTTACCCTCGCTCGGTGAGTACGCGGTGGTCGACGGCAGTGGGGCTGGTGCTGGGGTTTGCGCTGGACCGGATGCTCGGGGATCCGCGGCGGTGGCATCCGGTGGCCGGATTCGGTTCGGCCGCTGCGGCGTTGGAGTCGCGGACGTATCGCGCGAGCCGGGGTGCGGGAGTGATGCACGAGGCGGTGCTTGTCGGCGGAACGGTCCTGGTCGGCGTCGTGGCGCAGCGGGCGGGCTCCGCGCGGGGTGGCGATGCGGCGGCGCGGTTCGTCGCCTCGGCCGCGCTGACCGCGCTGGCCACCTGGACGGTGCTCGGCGGGACGACGCTGGCGCGGACCGGACGGGAGATGGCGGATCGGCTCGAGGCGGGCGATGTGGACGGGGCGCGGGCGCTGCTGCCGTCGCTGTGCGGGCGCGATCCCGAGGTACTCGATGCGGACGGATTGGCCCGTGCCGCAGTCGAATCCATCGCCGAGAACACCTCCGACGCGACCGTGGCGCCGCTGGTGTGGGGTGCGATCGCCGGCATTCCTGGCCTGCTGGGCTACCGCGCGGTGAACACGCTGGACGCGATGATCGGCTACCGCAACGAGCGCTACCGCGACTTCGGCTGGGCCGCCGCCCGGACCGACGACCTGGCCAATATGCTCCCGGCCCGGCTCAGTGGCGCACTGACCGCGGCGCTGGCCCCGCTCGCCGGTGGCAGCCCCGCGGCCTCGCTGCGCGCCTGGCGCCGCGATGCCGGAAAGCATCCGAGTCCCAATGCGGGCGTGGCGGAGTCGGCGATGGCCGGTGCGCTCGGCATCACCCTGGGCGGACGCACGGAGTACCGGCACGGCATCGAGATCCGCCCCACCCTCGGCGACGGTCCCGCGCCCCACGTCGCCGATCTGCGCCGCGCCGTGCGCCTGTCCGCGGCCGTTCAATGCGCCGCGGCGTGTACAGCGGCAGCCGCAGCCCTCGCCTTCTGACAGCGGCGTCGCATCGGCCGACGCGAGTACGCCGGTGTCATGCCCGACAGGTACCTGGCCGGACCACCGCCGCAATGTCGTGCGGCGCTGCGTCGGCGTCCGCGGTTCGGTGGTCGAGGGGAGCGGCAAATACGCGTATTGATTCCGTCCGGATGTAAACCTGGCCGTGTTACATCGGCATAAACTCCCAGTTGTCGGCGGTAATCCGCCGCCGGGAAAGCGGGGATTCGATGGGGAAAGTTCTCGATGCGGTACTGCTGGTGGTGTGGGCGGCCATATTCCTCGGGCTGTGCATCGGCGCCCCCGGGGTGGGTGTGTTTCTCACCGCGTGGGGCGGCATCGTGATCCTGGGGTTCTACAACTCCTATGTCCGCCACGATCGGGGCGCCGACCGGCGGGGACCGATCCTGGGACGGCCGATGAATCACACGCAGTCACTGCGAGCCGCCTGGCGCCAGCCGCTCGAACCAGAGCGATGCCGAGCGGAAGTAGCGGCGGCCCGTGGCGGTCGGACCGCGTGAAAGAGCGTGCGGCCCAAGCGGATCGGTCCGGAACAGCGCGGCGACGACGGCCGTGGCCGCGGGCTCGGCCAGCACCAGCACCTCATCGCCGCTGCGCAGCCGGGTCTCCGGGGTGACGGTCACCAACCGGCCGCGCCGGATGATCACGCTCACCCAGAGATCCTCCGAGGACAGTCCCGCGACCGTGGCGCCGTCGGCGGTCGAACCCGCCGCCACGGTGAACCGGTGCAGGCTCTCGGGCTCCTCCTCGAATCGCGCATTCATGGTCCAGGGCCGCGGATTCACCGTCCGCAGCGGCAGCCCGAGCCGCTGCGCGAGGATCGGCACGGCACTGCCCTGCACGACGACCGAGAAGGCCACCACCACGAAGATGATCTCGTAGGCCCGCTGGGCGTCCGGCACCCCGGCGTGCACGATGAAGCTGCCCAGCAGGATCGGCACCGCGCCCTTGAGCCCGGTCCACAGGACGAACAGCCGCTCGCCGCGCTCGAGCCGGATGCGCCAGGTCAGCGCGCCGACCAGCAGGGGGCGAATCGCCACGATCAGCAGTATCGCCAGGCCCAGCCCGATCCACCAGGCGCCGCCCTGCACGACCCCGTGCGGTCCGGTCACCTGAATGGTGAAGCCCAGCATGACGAATGCGACGATCTCGCCCAGATTGGCCAGCGCCGAATGGAATCGCTCGATCTCCGCGCGATAGGGCGCGCGCTGCCCCCCGATCACCACGCCCGCGACCAGCACGGCGAGAAATCCGGATCCGTGCGCCAGCGTGGTGGCGGCGTAGATTGCCATGGCGCACATCAGAACTCGGAGCGAATACATCCCGGCCGCGGGCAGCGGTACCCGCCGCATGAACCACAGCAGCCCGAGCCCGCCCACCAGGCCCACCACCGCGCCGACCACGATCTGCACGGCGAACCCGGTGGCCACCGCCCCGACCGACCGCATATCGACCCGCGTCGCGGTGAGCAGCACGACCAGCAGCGCGATCCCGACGGGGTCGTTGGCCCCGGACTCGCCCTGCAGCAAAACCCCACTGCGGCCGCCGATCTCGCGACGGCCCAGCACCGAGAACACCACCGCCGGATCCGTCGGCGACAGTGCCGTGCCCAGCAGCAGCGCGATCCGCCAGCCCAGGCCGAACAGGGTGTGCGCGGCCAGCGCCAGCGCCACGGCCGTCGCCAGCGTTCCGGCCACGCCGATCCACGCGATCGCGCCGGCGTTCGCCCGGAACTGCCGCCAGCCGATCTGCATGCCGCCGTCGAACAGGATCACCACCAGCGCGACCGTGACCACCTGCTCGACGGCATCGAACGGAATGGTCTCGAGGCTGGGCCAGATATCGGAGGCCAGTGCCGCCCCCACCAGGAACAGTGCCGACACGGGTACCGGAACCCATCGCCCCAGCCGATTGGACAGCACGGCCGCCAGGCCCACGAGGGCGGCGATGAGGACGGCGGCGGCGAACGGCGATACCGCGCTCATCGCGACCGCGCCAATGCGGCGGGTACCGGACCCGAACGAGATCCGATGGCGGAGAACGGAATCGATCGAGGTGGTGGGGATAAGGGCATGGAAAAACCTCGTGACATGGACGATGAAATCGTCGACCAGACTTCCCGACCCGCCTGGCACAACTTTAACGGTTCATTGACGTTTGGCTGATCATTTTTCGGGAACGAGCGGCGGGGACTCGATGCCGAGTGTTTGCTAGCGCTGAACAGCCCTGGCGTAGTGGTTATCCCGGGTCTCCCTCACGCACGGCCTGAGCCACGACGCCGACTCCAAGGCGCGAGGGCGCCGATCGGCTCGACGGCCGGCCGACTCCGAATGCCGGTGCGGGCCATGCGATGTCGGGCTCGACCGGTCGGCCGGCGAAGGAGCCGCTGTTCCGGCCGAGGTTCTGCCGGATCAGCGACGGGCCCCGCCGTAACGATCGGCGAGGCGGTCGGCGTTGGTCCGAGGCGGTGGCGTCGGGGTCGCCGCGGCGGGTTCCGGGGGCTGGTCCGTGGGGGCCGGTTCGGGGACGCCGTCCGTGGAATCGGTTGCGGCGTAGGCGGGTTCGGCCGGGACCGGAGTCGAGGGCGTCTCGCTCGTCCCGCGTTCGCGTCGGCGCTCGCGAATCTCGGCGTAGACGAAGTAGCCGAGGCCGAGCGGGGCCATGACGCCGAATGCGATCCACTGCAGGCCATAGGACAGGTACGGTCCGGCGTCGAGTTGCGGCAGCGCCTCGGGGGTGAACGCGCCCGGCTGGCCGTCGCCCAGCTGCACGTAACCGCCCGGGCCGCCGGTCGGAATACCGCTCAGCGGGGTGCCGAGCACGGTCGAGAGCTGGGTGGTGTCGATGGAATACACCTGCCGGTAGCCGTTCTCGGTCATCGGCTCCTTGCCGGGAATCGTGCCCTCGGACTTGCGCACGCGACCCTCGATCCGCACCGCGCCCGGCGGCGCAGCGGTGACCACCGGCAGATGTGCGCCGTCGGGGGCCCCGAGCAGGCCGCGATCGACCAGCAGGGTGCGGCCGTCGGGCAGCCGGAACTCCGTCAGGACGCCGTATGCGGGTTTGTCGTCGAGGCGCTGCAGCCGCTGCAGCACCGTCGAGCCGGGCACGTAGCTGCCCTCGGCGGTGACGCGCCGCCACTCGGTGTCCTTGGCGTTCGGGGTGTTCAGCAGCGTGGTGACCTCGACGGGCGCGGCGCGGACCGAATCGGCGATCAGGTTGTTGCGGTGCGAGGTCGAGATGTTCTTGCCCAGCTGCCATGGCGCGAGCACCGTGAAGCAGAGGTACGCGAAGGCGGCCACGACGATGGCCAGAATCGCCCAGCTGGGTCGCAGCAGGAAGGTCAGCCGGCGCAGCACGCTCATTGCGGTTCGCCCTGTCGCCGTGGCGCCTCGCGCGGTTCACCGAGCTGGTCGTGCACCCAGTCGAGCAGTCCCGGGACGGCGGCCTCGATCTCCTCGCGGACCCGCTCGAAGTCCCGATCGTCGCCGTAGTACGGATCCTCGACGTCGGTGGTCGAGGCGTCCGGGTCGAAGCTGCGCAGCAGGCGGCGGCGCGCGGCCGGTACGCCGTTGCGGGTCAGGTAGCGGTCGTGCCCGCGATCGAGGCCGACGACCATATCGGCCCGGAGGTGGTCGGGCCCGGCGACCGCCGCCACATGCCCGGTCGGATAGCCGTGCCGCGCCAGGACCGCGGTGGTGCGGGGATCCGCATCCTCGCCGGCATGCCAGGGCGTGGTTCCGGCGCTGCTCACGCGCACCCGATCCGAGAGCCCGGCCCGCTCGACGGACGCGGCGAAGATCTTCTCGGCCATCGGCGACCGGCAGATGTTCCCGGTGCAGATGAATGTCACGTGCAGCTCGCCCACAATAGCCATTGTGTCGGTTCGCTGCCTGCGGTGGCCACGTAGGGTGGACGGCTGTGCCCGAGGACACCATGGCCACACCCGAGCCGCAGTCGCCGACGAGCCCCTCACCAGGGCTTCTGTCGGCGCGCGCCGGAGCATGGGACGCCGGGAGCGAGGGGCCGCACGTGCCCTCGGGAACCGATGCCGGTCCCGCGCGCTCGACGGTCGCCGGATCGGACGCTGCCGCCGAGACCGCCGAAGGAGGGTACGGAGCGCTAGGCGGTGCGGGTGATCCAGGTGAGGTGGATCCGGCGAAGCTTCGGCATCACGGAGACGTGGACGCGCGCCCCGGGATGCTGGACTTCGCGGTCAACGTGCAGGGCAGCGGGCCGCCCGGATGGTTGCGCGCGCGGCTGGCGGCGAGGCTGGGGGAGCTGGGGCGCTATCCGGGGCAGGAGCAGGAGGCCGCCGCCCGGTCGGCGGTCGCGGCGCGTCATGGGCGCACCCCGCAGGAGGTGCTGCTGCTGGCCGGGGCCGCCGAGGGGTTCGCGATGCTGCCGCGACTGGCCGCGGGGCTTGCCGCGGTCGTCCATCCCTCGTTCACCGAACCGGAGCTGGCGCTTCGCGAGGCCGGGGTGGCGGTGACCCGGGTGGTGTTGCCCGAGCCGTACGAACTCGATCCCGCGTTGATTCCCGAGGCGGCGGACCTGGTGGTGCTGGGCAATCCGACGAATCCGACGTCGGTGCTGCACCCCGCGCGGACGATTCGCGCGCTGCGGCGGCCCGGGCGCCTCGTCGTGGTCGACGAGGCATTCGCCGACGCCGTGCCCGGCGAGCCCGAATCGCTTGCGGCACAGCCGTTCGAGGACGTGCTGGTGCTGCGCAGCCTCACCAAGACCTGGGCGCTGGCCGGACTGCGCTGCGGATACTTCCTCGGACCGCCGGCGCTGCTGGCCCGGCTGGGGCACGGCCGCGCGCACTGGCCGCTGGGCACCCTGCAGCTGGAGGCGATCGCGGCGACGGCGCATCCGGACGCGGTCGCCGAATCACACGCTCGCGCACGGGATATCGCCGCCGACCGGGCCGAAATGATCCCGCGCCTGCGTGCGCTGGGCATCGCGGTGCACGAACCCGCCCGCGCCCCGTTCGTCCTGATCCGCGTCCCGGACGCCGAACTGCTCCGCAAGCGCCTCGCCGAGACCGGCATCGCGGTCCGCCGCGGCGACACCTTCCCCGGTTTGGGCCCCGGCCACCTGCGCCTAGCGGTCCGCCCCCCAGCCGAGGTCGACCGGCTCATCGCTGCCCTGCGCGAAGTCGGGCTGTGATCCGGGCGTGGGCCCGAAACCCCTTGCGGCAGTGGGCGAGCAGGCGTGGATGCCGAGACGATATCAGGCATTCGGGCGGTACGGGACGATGGATGATGAGCGCCCGGCGAGGCCGTGTTGGATGGGCGATGAGTCGGGGATGACCGGAGTCGAGGAGGTATCGCGGTGACGCAGGTGCGGTTGGGAGAGCTGATCGGGGTGCTGGACGGCGCCTATCCGCCGCGGCTGGCCGAGAAGTGGGATTCGGTGGGGCTGGTGTGCGGCGATCCGGGGGAGACGGTGACGCGGGTGCTGTTCGCGGTCGACGCGACGGCCGCGGTCGTGGACGAGGCGATCGACTGGGGCGCACAGGCTTTGGTGGTGCACCATCCGCTGCTGTTGCGCGGGGTCGACACCGTCGCCGCCGATACGCCGAAGGGTGCACTGCTGCACCGGCTCGTCCGCAACGGGTGCGCGCTGTTCACCGCGCACACCAACGCGGACTCCGCGGATCCCGGCGTCTCCGATGCCCTCGCGCAGGCGCTGGGGCTGCGCGTCACCGGCCCGCTCGAGTCGAAATCCGCCGCGGCCGTGGATCTCTGGTCCGTCAACGTGCCGCCCGCGGACGCGGACGCGGTGCTGGCGGCCCTGTTCGCGGCCGGGGCGGGCGCTAGCGGCGACTATCGCGAATGCGGCTGGCGGATGCCGGGCGTCGAGCAGTTCCGCCCGCTGCCGGGCGCCGAACCGGCGATCGGGACGATCGGTGCGCTCGAGCGAGTGAGCGAGGAGCGGATTGAGGTCGTGGCGCCGCCGTCGGCCCGGGCCGCGATGCTCGCGGCGTTGCGGTCCGCGCATCCGTTCGAGGAACCGGCTTATCACGTCACCGAGCGGGCGAGCCTGCCGACCGGTCTGGGCCTGGGCCGGGTCGGCGAGCTGCCGGAGCCGGAAACGCTGCGCCGCTTCACCGCTCGCGTGCGCGCCGCGCTGCCCGCCACCGCCTGGGGGGTGCGCGCGGCGGGCGATCCCGACCGGCGGATCGCCTCGGTCGCGGTCTGCGGCGGCGCGGGAGATTCCTTTCTGGGCGCCGTATCCCGGCTCGGTGTGGACGCCTACGTGACCGCGGATCTGCGCCACCACCCCGCCGACGAACATCTGCGTGCGGGCGGCCCGGCGCTGATAGACGCGGCCCACTGGGCCACCGAGTACCCGTGGTGCGCCCAGGCCGCGGGTGTGGTGAAGGCGGCGCTGCCGGGGCTCGAGACTCGGGTCAGCGCGTTGCGCACCGACCCCTGGACCGTGGGCGCCGCGGACGACTGAACGGGCGCCCCGGCCCTGGCGTCAGGCTCCGGTCACGATCTGCGGCTCGTGCGTCACCGGGAAATTCATCGAGTTGGCCACGAAGCAGCGCTTGTGCGCCTCGGTGTGCAGCTCGCGGGCCGCGTCAGCGCGCGCGGCGTCGGTGATCGTCACCCGGGGGCGAAGGGTCACCGATCGGAAGCTGACGTTGTCCATCACGCCCGCGGCGGCATCGTGATAGTCGGTGACCACGATGCCGGCCTCGGCGCACAGATGCAGATACCAGAGCATGTGGCATTCGGACAGCGACGCGACCAGCAGCTGTTCCGGATTCCACCGGGACTCGTCGCCGCGGAACTTGGGGTCGGCGGTGCTCGGAATCGGCGGTCGTCCCGGGACCCGGGCCTCATGGTTGCGGGAGTACGAGCGGTAATCGGTGGTCGCGCCGCTCCAGCGGACCTCGACTTCGTAATGATGGACACTCACGGGTCGAGCGTGTCACATGATCGCTTCGGCCTCCGCCGAATTATCTGCTGCCATCCGGGCGAAACGGGTGGCGGGGAGGTGTGTGCGGGTGCACGCGGAGTACCGTGGGACCTTCGGTGTCGGCCCACCCGGGCCCGCGCCGCACCAGTCCACAGTGCTGAGGAGTACTTCCCGCGTTGAATGTCGAACAATCGATCCAGGCCAAGCTGCTCGACCTCGCCGCGGTCGACGCCGAAGTGACGCGGATCGAGCATCGCCGCAAGGTGCTGCCCGAGGAGCAGGAGGTGCAGCGGCTCGAGGCCGAACGCATCACCCGCAAGGACGCGGCGGTGAAGGTCGAGATCCAGCTCGACGACCTCGATCGCGATATCCGCAAGCTGGAGAACGAGATCGACGGCGTCAGCAAGCGCGAGCAGCGGGACCGGGGCATGCTCGAGGGCGGCGCCGTCGGCGCCAAACAGCTCTCCGAGCTGCAGCACGAGCTGGGCAGCCTGGAGCGCCGCCGCGGTGTACTCGAGGACGACCTGCTCGAGGTGATGGAGCGGCGCGAGGCCGCCGTCGCCGACCACGAGCACACCGGCGCCAACCTGACCAAGGCCGAGGAGGATCTCGGCGAGGCGCAGCGCCGCCGCGACGAGGCCCTGGCCGACCTCGACGTGGCCGCGCAGCGCTGCGCCGCCGACCGCGAGAAGCTGGTCAGCGCCTTCCCGGACGAACTGCTGTCGGTCTACGACCGCCAGCGCGTTCAGCACGGTGTCGGCGCGGCCCTGCTGCAGGCCCGCCGCTGCGGTGCGTGCCGCATCGAACTGGACCGCGGCGAGATCGCCCGGATCGCCAAGGCCGCACCGGACGAGGTGATCCGCTGCCCCGAGTGCGGCGCGATCATGGTGCGCACCAAGCAATCCGGGCTGTGAGGCGGCCGCGGTGAAGATCGCCGCAACTGTCCCGACCCGCTCCGATGCGAGAGTCGCTGCCGGGCCGGACCGACGAGACCGATGTGGAGGTGCACCGCGGTGACGACCAACGTGATCATCGAGGCCGACGGCGGTTCGCGGGGTAATCCCGGACCGGCGGGGTACGGCGCGGTGGTGTGGGATGCCGATCACGCGCGGGTGCTGGCCGAGCGCAAGGAATTCCTCGGAGTCGTCACCAACAACGTCGCCGAATACCGCGGGCTGATAGCGGGTTTGGAGGCCGCGAGCGAACTGGGCGCGCGCGTGGTCGAGGTCCGGATGGACTCCAAACTGGTTGTCGAGCAGATGTCGGGCCGCTGGAAGGTCAAGCACGCGGCCATGATTCCGCTCGCCGACCGGGCCCGCCGGCTCGTCGCGGGATTCGACCGGGTCGAGTTCGCGTGGATCCCACGCGCGCAGAACGCACATGCCGATCGGCTCGCCAACGAGGCGATGGACGACGGGTCCGTCGTCGAGGAGGTGCGTGAGGCCGAGGAGACTCCCGGCGCCGCGCTACGCCCGCTCAGCGAGCCCGAGGGGCCGGCCGATGCCGGTGCGGCGCAGGCGAAGCCGGAGCAGCTTGCGAGCCCCGGCTGGACCGGCGCGCAGGGCCGTCCCACCCGGCTGCTGCTGCTGCGGCACGGTCAGACGGAACTATCTGTGCAGCGGCGGTATTCGGGCCGGGGTAATCCGCCGTTGACCGCGCTCGGCCGCGAGCAGGCGGCCAGGGCGGCGAAATACCTTGCGGCCAAGGGGGATATCGCCGCGGTGGTGACCTCGCCGCTGGGGCGCGCGCGGGAGACCGCCGACGCGGTCGCGCAGGCCCTGGACGCCCCGGTGCGGGTGCTGGACCGGCTTATCGAGACGGACTTCGGTGAGTGGGAGGGGCTCACGTTCACCGAAGCGGCACAGCGCGATCCGGAGCTGCACGCGCGCTGGCTCGCCGATCCGTCCGTGCCCGCCCCGGGCGGGGAGAGCTTCGGCACGGTGCGTGAGCGGATCGAGGCCGTGCGCGCCGATCTGATCGGGCTCTACCCGGGCCGTAACGTCGTCGTGGTCAGTCACGTGACCCCGATCAAGACGCTGCTGCAGCTGGCCCTCGCCGTGGGCCCCTCGCTGCTGTACCGGCTGCATCTGGACCTGGCCTCGCTGTCGATCGCCGAGTTCTACCCCGACGGCGGCTCCTCGGTCCGCCTGGTCAACGACACGTCCTATCTGTAGCGGCACTCAGCGCAGCGCGAGATCCATAATTCAGCGAAGCGAGAGCGTCATCTCGTATTCGCGGTCCGGGGCGTGGACCCGGGTCTCGCGGTAATGGCCGGTGGGCACGAAACCAAGCCTCCGGTACAGCTTTTCGGCCGGAGTATTGCCCTCCACCACCCACAGCCGCAGCTCGGCGTGCCCGCCCGCGCGCGCCCAGCTGGTGACCGCCTCGATCAGCAGGTCCGAGGTGCCGGTGCCGCGGGCCTCGGCCGCGACGAACATCGACACCATGACCGGCACCTCGCCCTTGGAAGTCCCTGCGACGCACCCGATCATGCCCGCGTCGGATTCGGCGACGAACATGGTGCGCCGGGCGGCCCAGTCGCGCCAGTGCTGCTCGTCCCAATCCTGCGCCTCCTCCAGCAGGGTGGCGAATGTTCCGGGCGGAGAGCCGGCCAGCGCCGCCAGCCGCGCGGTCCGCACGGTCTCCCAGTCCTG
Organism: Nocardia sp. GP40; assembly: GCF_050434125.1. NCBI lineage: Bacteria > Bacillati > Actinomycetota > Actinomycetes > Mycobacteriales > Nocardiaceae > Nocardia > Nocardia sp. GP40. Next base: position 516,762 of record NZ_JBNPVW010000001.1, read on the forward strand.
CGTCCCGACCTGTCGCACGATCATGGTCCGATAGTGCCCCCGGGACAGGGCACGGGGCAATGGAATTGCGGATCAGGGGCGCAGCACCGAGACGAGGAAATCGGTCTGGTCGTAGACGGCCTTCTCGAACCAGTCGTCGAAGTAGATGTCGAAATGCCCGATCTCGTACCGCTTGACGATCGCGTGCTTGGTGCGCTGCGCGGCCTTGAGCGAGGTGCGGATCGGTGCCACCGAATCCTCGTCGCATAGCGAGTACAGCACCGGTACCTTGATGCCCTTGGTGCGCCGCCACGGCGAATCGAACAGCACCCGCAATCCGATGCGGGCGGCGACCTTCGGCTGATACGTCGCACTCTCCTCGGCCAGGCGGCCGAACCCCTCCGGCACGTCCGAGGCGCCCATCAGCGCCGCGGACCGCTTGCGCCCGGCCAGTCGCGCCTTGATCGGCCTGCGGAAGATCGGGCCGAGCAGTTGATCGAGCAGCGCGATGGTGCCCACGCGCAGGGTGCCGATCGGCCCCCTGGCCGTCATCGAGGCCCAGCCACTGGTGAACGGGCACTGGGCGACCACCGCGGCGAGGTAGTCGTCCTCGTGCGCGATCGACAGCACGTGGCCGCCGCCGAACGAGGTGCCCCACAGGGCGATTCGGGTAGCGTCGAACCCCTTGACGGTGCGCGCGTACTTGATCGCCGAGCGCCAGTCCTCGCGCTGGCGGCGGATGCTGATCAGCTGGCGCGGGTTACCCTCGCTGTCCCCGAAATGGCGATAGTCGAAGACCAGCGCGCCCATCCCGGCCGCCACGAATCGTCGTGCATAGCGGTCCAGACCCATCTCCCGGTTGGCCCCCAGGCCGTGCGCCATGATCACCAGGGGTCGAGGTTTCGGCGGGCCGTCCGGCCGATAGAGCCACGCTGCACATTGCTCGCTTCCCGACGGGAACCCCACCTCGACACGCTCCATGGCGGAATACGGTACTTGTTCCCGATCCGACGTGCTGAGCTGGATCCCCGGTCATGGGCCTGAAACGGGCGGAGGCGGGCATCGGAATCGCCACGTGTGGGTCCGATGCGGCATAATGCCCGCAGACGAGTCGGTCGGGCGACCGCGGCGACGGGAACGGGCACGCATGTGTCGCCGCCCGGTGCCGAGGAAAGTCCGGACTCCACAGAGCAGGGCGGTTGTTAACGGCAACCCGGGGTGACCCGCGGGACAGTGCCACAGAAAAGAAACCGCCGGCGCGGATGCGCCGGTAAGGGTGAAACGGTGCGGTAAGAGCGCACCAGCGCCCCGGGTGACCGGGGCGGCTAGGTAAACCCCGCCTGGAGCAAGGTCGAAGGCCGCATTCTCGCGAGTGCGGCTGCGCGGGTGTTCGAGGGCTGCTCGCCCGAGCCCGCGGGTGGACCGCTCGAGGTGCCCGGCGACGGTGCACCCAGATGGATGGTCGCCCCCCGGCGCAGGCCGGGGACAGGATCCGGCTTACAGACCGACTCGTCTCAAGTCCCCATGCCGGTGAGCGCATTCAGTGCCATCATCGATGTAGGGCCCGGTTTCGTTGGTGTACCGGGCAACTCGCGTGGCGGTGCGATATGGACATCTTGGGCATCATCGGCACGGTGGTGGCGATCGGCGCCGTGTTCGGAGCGATCGGGGCCGGGGCCGGTTTCCGGATCGTGGAACAGTACGAGCGGGGGCTGGTTTTCCGGTTCGGGCGCGTGCGGGACGTGCGCGATCCCGGCCTGCGGATGCTGATCCCGTTCGTGGACCGGATGCGCAAGGTGCCGATGCGGATCGTCACCATGCCGGTGCCCGGGCAGGAGGGCATCACCCACGACAACGTGACAGTGCGGGTGGATGCGGTCGTGTACTTCCGGGTGATCGATCCGGTGCAGGCCGTGGTGGAGGTGCAGGACTATCTGTTCGCCATCGGTCAGGTGGCGCAGACCTCGCTGCGCAACATCATCGGCAAGAGCGATCTGGACGATCTGCTGTCCAACCGCGAGCACCTGAACCAGAGCCTGGAGCTGATGATCGACAGCCCGGCGCTGTCCTGGGGCGTGCACATCGACCGGGTGGAGATCAAGGATGTGGCGCTGCCGGAGTCGATGAAGCGCTCGATGTCGCGGCAGGCCGAGGCCGAGCGCGAGCGCCGGGCCCGCGTCATCACCGCCGAGGGCGAGCTGCAGGCCTCGCAGAAGCTGGCCGACGCGGGTGCGACGATGGCGGCCGCACCGGCCGCGCTGCAACTGCGCCTGCTGCAGACGGTGGTCGAGGTGGCGGCGGAAAAGAATTCCACGCTGGTGCTGCCGTTCCCCGTGGAGCTGTTGCGATTTCTGGAGCGGTCCACTCCAGGGGCGAACAACGCGGGGCAGGATGGTGCCGACGAGGCCGGCACCGACGGGACGACATACGGGCCTGAGGCGGTCGGCACCGAGGACACGACACTCAGTATCTGGGCGGCCGACCATGAAGAGGCAACGGACAATGTCGGGGCGGCCGCCGGCGACGAGACCGTCGTTCACGGCCAGGCACCCGGCAGTGTCGAAGACGCCGACAGCGCCGAAGACGTCGGCAGGGACTGAAACGCGAAAAACGGCGGCCCCTGAAAATGGGGACCGCCGTTGTGTCGGTGCGGAAAAACCGTGCTGTCGGTTAGCCCGCGGGGGCGATCACCAGGATCTGGGCCCAGTGCGTGGCCTGTTCGGGTCCCAGAATAGGCAGCAGGTAGTCGTAGACGATGGACGACATTCGGTGCGAAACTCCCTCAGGTGTTGTTGATGCGTGCGGGTTCAGCGAGGCGGGTCGACCGTCCCCGGTGAACTTCCGGCCACATTAACAGCGGCCCGGCCGTGGCGCAGAAACTGCTGAATACGCATCCGCGTCGTCCCACTTCGGGGCGCGCCGCGGACCCACCGGACCGGACGCGACCGGAGGCGGAAGTTATGCTGACCCGCTCTGAATCATGTCGATCGGAGCGCTGGGTCACCGTCGCGCCACGCCGATGATGACAACGGGCACGCCATGGCGCGCCGCCCGATTGCCGCAATCCCGGCGGCCGCGGTCGACCCGGCGGTCCGATCCGCACGGGCACACGAAAACGCAGGCACCGCATGCCTCGCCGGATTCCGGAGTCTCCAATGCGCCACTCGCCATGACCGGAATCTGGCCAATTCGGCCGACATCCGATTGTTATCGGCGTGTCGCGCGCGGCGATTCGCGTCGAAGTGGCCGGAACAGTGATTGCCGTCATAAGGTATTGCGCGTTGGATGACTTCGTCGCCGGGGGTGGCGGCTGAGGTCTATGGGTGTCAACGAATGTCGGAAAGCAGGTTCTGTCTATATGCGAGCAGTTCGCAAGTTGGCCGCCGGTGCGCTGATCGCCGGTGCCGCTTCGGTTTTGGCTGTGCTGGGGGCCGGCTCGGCCTCCGCGGTCGCGGTCACGCCGCTGGACGGTGGGGTCCGGATCGACCTCAGCCCGGGTGACACCCAATGGGTGCACCAGACCCACATCGGCCAGACCATCGGGGTGATCCCGCACCCGTCCGCGGCGTCGTTCGGGCAGGCGCTCGATTCGGCGGCGGATCTGTCGTCGCACTACCCGGACGGACGTGTCGTGTTCACCGTCTTCGGGCCGTTCGATCAACTGAGCGGCACCATGCTGGCGCTGCGGTAGTTCGCACCGGCGCCTGGAACCGCTGCGCGGGCGGCGGTTCCTGCGCGGTGCGAGCCGAATGAGGCCGACTCCGGACCGGGTCCGAGGTCGGCCTTTTTCGTGCCCCGCTCAGCCGCGCAGCGCCGCGGTCAGCGCGAGAACCACTGCCGGACGCGACCGAACCCGGCCTTTCCGCCGCGCCGCACGCGGGGATCCCGGGTCAACCAGTCGGGCAGCGGTTCTCGCGCGGCGAGCCAGCCGGGCGGAATCCCGGCCGTGCCGGTGTAGGTGGCGACGATCCCGCCGGTGATGGCGCCGGTGGTGTCGATGTCGCCGTCCGCGGCAAGGCAGGTCGCGATCGCGGCGGGATAGTCGTGCAGGTGGGTGGCCGCCACCCAGAGCGTGAGGGGCACCGTGTTCTGGGCGGTCACCATGCTGCCGTTGCCGAGCTCGCTCACCGCCCGGTCCAGGGGCGCACCGAGCAGCGTGCGGGCGTGGCGGATCAGCCCGGTCGTCTCGCCGCCGTCGAGGTGTTCCAGGACGGCGGTGAGGAATTCGACCGGTCCGGGCCGGGTGTCGCGCAGCCGGGCCTGCGCGGCGATCGCCGCCGCGACGGCGACCGCGGCCGCGCCGAGGACGCCCTCGGGATGCATGTGCGTCACCTGTGCGGACAGGATCGCTTCGGCCGCGGCCTTTTCCGGCTTTCCGGCGAAGTAGGCGCCGAGCGGGGCGACCCGCATGGCCCCGCCGTTACCGCAGGAACCGCGGTGATCGAAGGCGGCGGCCGACAACTTGCGCCAGGGATGGCCGAGGCGAACCTTGCGCAGCAGGTGCTGCGCCCCCCACCCGTAGCTACGGGCCGGATCGAACCGTTTCGCGAACGACATCGCGAGCCGGTCCTGGTCGATCGTGCGGTGACCGGCGAGTTCGGCGACCACCGAACAGGCCATTTCGGTGTCGTCGGTCCATTCCCACGGGCCGGGTGGAACCTCGCCCGCCAGCAGTTCCGGAATGGATCGGCGCATGACGGGGAATTGCTGGCCCACCGCATCCCCCACCGACAGTCCCTCGAGAGAATCGAGCATCAAGTCGACATACATTGCGTCCGATGATAACCGGGCCCGCCGGGCGGTCGGTATGTGCCGGGCGGCTCAGAGGGAGTCGTAGCGCAGGCGGATGAATTCCGTAGCCGGAGCGTATTGTTCGAGGGCCTTGCGGGCGGCGTCGGCCTCGGACTGGTAGATGCGGTCGAAGGGGGAGGTGTCGGTGGTGCGGGTGCGGGCGGCGGTGGTGCGGATGGTCTCCATCGCCTCGATGGCGTCGCGATGATCGCCCAGTACCGTCTGCAGGTTCTTGGCGCGCTCGGCCAGTTCGGTCGCCGGATCGCCCAGCACTCGCGCGGCGGCCTCGGCGCTGTAGCGTAATCGCTTGGCGGACTTTCGAATATCGTGCAGGTGCTCGATCCGCTGAGCCGCGGTGACCGCGGGGTTCGCACGCAGCGCGATCTCGTCACCGACCAGGCCGCTCAGTTCGCGGAAGTCGTTGCGCAGCACCGAACCGAAGGCTCGGGTGGCCTCCGCCTCGGCGCGCCGCCGGCGCAGTGGGGGGCGGCGGCGCAGCTTCCGCAGCGTCTCGACCAGTTGCGCGTAGCGGGGGCCGTCGAGCTCGCGCAGCAGCACCCGGTGCGCGGCCGAATAATGAGCGCGCTCGGTGCGCACCAGCCGCCGGATCGTGCGGCGCTGCGCGGCGGCACCTTCGGCGTCGGGCACGTCCGCGAGCAGTGCCTCGAAGCGGTCGGCGCGCACCTCCGCATCGCGTGCCGTTCCGAGAAGTGCTGCGAGCCAGCGTAATTCGTCGCGAATCTCGCCCACCGGCCCCGGCTCGAGCAGGCGGCGATAGGAGCGCAGCAGGCTGCGCAGCCGCCGGGTCGCCACGCGCATGGCGTGCACGGAATCGGGGCGATCCTCGCGCACCTCGGGCTCGGCCCGCAGCAGCCGGTCCACATCGTCGCCCAGGGCGTCGATGAGCGCCGAACCGGCTGCCGCGACCATCAGATGTCCCGGAACTTGTCGGTTGCCTCGATCAGATGATGGGCGATGCCCGGTTCGCTGGCGGAATGTCCGGCATCGGGCACGATGTGCAGCTGCGATTCGGGCCACGCCCGGTGCAGATCCCAGGCGCTCACGGCCGGGCAGACGATGTCGTGCCGGCCCTGCACGATGACGCCGGGAATGTGCGCGATGCGGTCGATATCGCGCAGCAGCTGGCCGTCGTCCAGGAAACCGCCGTGCACGAAGTAGTGGTTCTCGATCTGGGCGAAGGCCAGCGCGAAACGCGCCTGGCCCATCTCCGCGACGCGATCGGGCTGGGGGAGCAGTGCGCTGGTTGCGGCCTCCCACGTGGACCACGCCATGGCGGCCGCCGTGGCGACCTGCTCATCGGGGGAATGCAGCAGCCGGTGATAGACACTGACAAGGTCGACTCGCTGGCGCTCGCCGCCTTCGTGTGTGCCCCACGCTGTCTCTATGCTGCGCTCGCTCACGAGATCTCCTCGACGCTCGGCCTCCAGCACCGGCGCCAGGAATTTCTCCCATTCGTCAGGGTATACATATCCGGCGGCGCCGTTGTAGTACCAGTCGATCTCCTTGCGGCGCAACAGGAATATCCCGCGCAGCACCAGCTCGGTGACGCGGCCGGGGTGGGTCTGCGCATAGGCCAGCGCCAGCGTGGAACCCCACGAGCCGCCGAACACCTGCCAGCGCTCGATGCCCAGATGCGTTCGGAGCCTTTCGATATCGGCGACCAGATGCCAGGTGGTGTTGACCTCCAGGCTCGCTCCGTCGGCGATGTGCGGGGTGGAGCGCCCGCAGCCGCGCTGATCGAACAGCACGATCCGGTACGCCTTCGGATCGAAGAACTGCCGGTGGAACGGCGAGGTCGCGCCGCCCGGGCCGCCGTGCAGGAAGACCACGGGCTTGCCGTCCGGGTTGCCGCTCTCCTCCCAGTACAGCTGCTGGCCGTCCCCGACATCGAGCATGCCGTGGCGGTTCACTTCCAGGGGCGGATACAGGGTGCGCATCAGAACAGGATGCCCGAGGCCAGATCCGGCAGATTCAGTGCCTGGATCGCCTGCGTGCGGATATCGGGACAATTCTTGATGGTGATGCGGTCGACCATCGCCTTGTCGGTCAGCACCCGGGCGCTCATGGCCAGCCCGCCGTTGCCCAGCGCCCACTGGTGCACGGTGATGTTCAGCGCGGTGCCGCCCAGCGTCGGCCCCTGCACCCGCCAGTCCGACAGTTGCGGTTTGATCTGGTCGCACAGTTGCTGGGCGACCGTATCGGACGGGTCGGGGATGACCTGGCCCTTGGTGGGCGCCGCGGCGGCCGTCGTGGTGGCCGTGCTCGACAGCGATCCACCGGATCCCGCGGGCGAGCCGCCGCTCCCGCACCCGGCGATCAGCGCGACGGCCACCGCGACCCCCGTCACCCCCATCGCCCCGCGAGTCGCCCGTCGGCTCCGCTTCGTTTTCGCCTGGGCCAGTACCATCTGTTCCCTTTGCTCGAATCCTGATCCGTTGGCACCGAGTTTGCCACCGTTCGCGAGTACCGCACCACCTCCGGCGGTGACGGGGGCGCTCACCTCCTCAGGCGGACAATCCCGTCCACTGGGTGGCGGTGTATGGGCGGTCGCCGTGGTTGCCGTCCCAGGCGCTGATGATCAACGTCAGATTCGACGGATCGGGGCTGCCGGGGTGGATGTAGCCGCCGTAGAGGTTCTTCAGCACCGGCCGGAACCACCGCGAGAACACCAGGTCCCGGTTGCCCACCACCTGGGTCTTCGGATCGGTCCAGATCCGGTCCGGGCGCGGGGCGGTGCGGGTGCGAATGCTGTAGTCGGTGACGTCGAAATAGCTCATGACGTAGGTGCCGCCGATGTTCTTGACCGAGAATTCACCGATGCTGTTGCCCGGCGTGAACAACGGTGTCGCGCCGGCCTGCGCGGCGGGCAGCCATTGCCAGGAGCCCTCGTGGAATGCCCAGTTCTCGCGCGCGGCAAAGTTTCCGGCGAAGAAGTCCGCGGGCTGATACCGGAACAGCTGGATGAGCCCGTTGTCGCCGGTGTAGTTGTGGCTCCCGTTCCAGGCCTTGCTGAAGATGTAGAGATAGCCGTCGGGATCCACGCCGGCGAAGGTCCACATCAATTCGAGGCTGCCGTTGCCGCCCTGCGCGTCGCCCGGCCAGTGCTGGTCGAAATCCTTCCAGGTCACGCCGCCGTCCTCGGAGTACGCGACACCGCCCATCAGCGATCCGTCGTTCGCGCTGCCCGGTGGTACCCAGGCGTTGACCGACGTGTACTGGATGAAGATCCGGGTGCTGCCGTTCTGGCTCAGCGTGATCGCGTCGTTGGGGATCCGGCTGACCTCGGTGCCGAATCCGTTGTCGGCGTTGTGCTTGTAGTTGAACACCTGCGCGACCTTGGGGCTCGGCTGGGACGCGGTGAAGGCGATCGGGGTCCGTCCGGAGGCGTCGAAGGTGCTCTGGTACAGCACGACCGGGCTCCCGATATACGGATCGGTCGCCTCCTGGCCGGTGAAGCTGTCACCGAAGACGTAGCCCCACGTACCGTCGGGGCGCTGGTAGGGGATGCCGAGATCCGCTGAGCCGAGGCCGAAGCCGGCCGCCGAATCGCCGGTGTTGTCGCACAGATAGGTACCGCTTTGAGCCATGGGTGTCCTTCATCGGGTGGTGCGGTCGGGGAGCCCGCCGGCCGCGCACCGCTGTGAAAGCCGGTGCGGTAGCCCGACATTCCCCCGTGATCACGACGAGGAACCCTACCCGTCCGCGACGTCGCGGTCAGCCCAATAGCCGACCGCGCGCCGCGCCAACGGATTCGAGCGTGGAATCAGAAGCTGTGCTCCGGGGCGGGGAACACCCCGCGCCGCACCTCATCGGCGTAGTTCGCCGCGGCACTGCGCAACTGATCGCCCAGCTGCGCGAAATGCTTGACGAACTTGGCGGTCTTGCCGCTGGTATAGGCGGCCATGTCCTGCCAGACCAGCACCTGCGCATCGCAATCCGCGCCGGCGCCGATGCCGACGGTGGGGATGGTGAGCTTGCGGGTGACCTGCCCGGCCAGCTCCGCGGGCACCATCTCCATCACGACCGAGAACGCCCCGGCCTCCTGCACCGCGATCGCGTCGGCGATCAGCTGATCGGCGCCGTCGCCGCGGCCCTGCACCCGGAATCCGCCGAGGGTGTTGACGCTCTGCGGGGTGAACCCGATATGCGCCATCACCGGGATGCCCGCCGCGACGAGCGTGGCGATGGTGTCGGAGACTCGTTCGCCGCCTTCGAGTTTCACCGCGTGTGCGCCGCCCTCCTTCATGAAGCGGATGGCACTGGCCAGGGCCTGCTGCGGGGAGCCCTCGTAGCTGCCGAACGGCAGGTCTGCGACCACCAGCGCATGCGGTGCGCCGCGTACGACCCCGCGCACCAGCGGAATCAGCTCGTCGACGGTGATCGGCACGGTGGTGTCGTATCCGTAGACGACGTTGGCGGCCGAATCGCCGACCAACAGGACAGGGATTTCGGCCTCTTCGAACAGTTTCGCCGTGGAGTAGTCATAGGCGGTGAGCATCGCCCATTTCTCTCCCGCGGCCTTCATCTGCTGCAGGTGCTGCACTCGCGTCTTTCGCCGGGAAGTGCGCGTCGTAGCACCGTAAGCAGGGGTTTCCGCATCGGATGTGGACATCGATGTCCCTTTCGTCGTTTCCTCGAGGCCCATCCGGGTCCCCGGGTTGATATGACGTCTTCAGCATGCCACCGGCCCGGTACCGGAGTGAACGCCCCTAGACCATGGACTTCATCACACGCGCCGGGGATGCGAGGATCTTCCGCATGCCGTGTCCCTGCGTACCCCCGCCCCACCGCCCCGGTCTGTTGCGATCCGGTCGAGTCGCTGTCGTCGTGGCCCTCATGTGCGTGGCCGCCGCCTGCTCCACGTCGTCCAAGGAACAGTCCGCCACGTCCACGCCGAACACCGCCGCGCTGGACAAGTTCTACAAGCAGACCCCGCAGTGGGGTACGTGCGACGGCTTCGGCGATGCGGACAGCAAGCTGCCGGTGAACGCGCAGTGCACGCACATCACCGTGCCGATCGACTACGCGAAGCCCGACGGCCCGACCGCCCGGATCGCGGTGTCCCGGCTGAAGGCGACCGGCCAGAAGATCGGCTCGCTGCTGTTCAACCCCGGCGGCCCGGGGCAGTCCGGCGTCTGGATGGTCCAGCAGGGCCAGGACACCCAGCTCGCGCAGCGCTTCGACCGCATCGGGTTCGATCCGCGCGGCACCGGCAGCTCCACCCCGCTGATCAAGTGCCTGACCGCCAAGGAATGGGACGCCGAGCGCGCCGAGCCGTCCAAATCCAACGACGCCGCCGGCATCGCCGCACAGGAGAACGAGGACAAGCAGTTCGCCGGTCACTGCACCGACCGCACCGGCAACGACTTCCTGGCCCACGTCGGCACCCGCGAGGTGGTGCAGGACATGGACGTCATCCGGGGGGTGCTGGGCGATGCGAAGATGAACTACGTCGGCTACTCCTACGGCACCCGCCTGGGCTACACGTACGCGGAGAAGTTCCCGGACAAGGTCCGCGCGATGGTGCTGGACGGCGCGGTGGATCCCGACCAGCAGCCCAGGCAGGAGTCCGTCGAGCAGGCCGCGGGCTTCCAGAAGGCCTTCGACATGTACTCCAAGGACTGCGCCACCAAGCCGGACTGCCCGCTGGGCTCGGATCCGGCGCAGGCGACCGCGCTGTTCCAGAAACTGGTCGACCCGCTGTGGGGTCGCCCGGTGCCCACTAGGGACGGCCGCGGGCTGACCTACGGTGACGCGATCACCGGCGTGCAGAACACGCTGTACGCCAACGACAACTGGGACGTGCTGTCCAAGGGCCTGACCGAGTTGCAGCACGGCACCGGCAACATCCTGCTGGAGCTGGCCGACCTGTACGACGGCCGCGCCAAGAACGGCACCTACGACAACTCCCAGGACTCGTTCCTGGCCATCCACTGCGTCGACGATCCGGCGATCAAGGACCGCGCGGTGGCCGCTCAGCAGGACGCCGCCTACCGCAAGGCCGCGCCGTTCCTGGACGATGGCCACGGGTCCAACGCCGCGCCGCTGGACACCTGTGCGTTCTGGCCGGTGCCCAGTACCGAGAACCCGCACAAGCTCTCGATTCCGGGCCTGGCCAAGACGGTCGTCATCTCGACCACCAACGATCCGGCGACGCCGTATCAGGCGGGTGTGGACCTGGCCCAGCAGCTGGGTGCGGACCTGATCACCAACCGCGGCACCCGGCACACCGTGTTCCTGTCCGGGGGGGTGCAGTGCGTCGACGACGCGGTCATGAGCTACCTGATCGACCTGAAGGAACCGGCGAAGGGGCTCACCTGCGGATAGCGGTTGGGGCACCGCACGATATCTCTAGCGCGTCGGGAGCCGGGATGTAACACGGATTTAACGAGCCATGCTTACGCTCGCGCGTATGGATCGCCAGAAGGAATTCGTGCTACGCACGCTGGAGGAGCGGGACATCCGTTTCGTGCGACTCTGGTTCACCGATGTGCTGGGGTATCTGAAGTCGGTGGCGATCGCTCCGGCGGAGCTGGAGGGCGCCTTCGAGGAGGGCATCGGCTTCGACGGTTCGGCCATCGAGGGCTTCGCCCGGGTCTCGGAGGCCGACATGGTCGCCAAGCCGGACCCGTCGACGTTCCAGGTGCTGCCGTGGTCGACCAGCAAGGGCCATCAGCACTCGGCGCGCATGTTCTGCGATATCGCGATGCCGGACGGCTCGCCGTCGTGGGCCGATCCGCGCCACGTGCTGCGCCGCCAGCTGAACAAGGCCGGTGATCTCGGCTTCAGCTGCTACGTGCATCCGGAGATCGAGTTCTTCCTGCTGCAGGACACCCCGCAGGACGGTAGGCCGCCGATTCCGGCCGATACCGGTGGCTTCTTCGATCAGGTCGTGCACGAGTCGGCACCGAACTTCCGCCGCCATGCCATCGATTCGCTCGAATCCATGGGTATCTCGGTGGAATTCAGCCATCACGAGGGTGCGCCGGGCCAGCAGGAGATCGATCTGCGCTACGCCGACGCGCTGTCCATGGCCGACAACGTGATGACCTTCCGCTACCTCATCAAGGAGGTGGCGATCGACGAGGGCGTGCGCGCGACGTTCATGCCCAAGCCGTTCCCCGAATACCCGGGCTCGGCGATGCACACGCACATGAGCCTGTTCGAGGGGGAGGCCAACGCCTTCGCCGATCCGGACGATCCGAACAACCTGTCCGAGACCGCGCGGGCATTCATCGCGGGCATTCTCGAGCACGCCCCGGAGATCAGCGCGGTCACCAACCAGTGGGTGAACTCCTACAAGCGCCTGGTGCACGGCGGCGAGGCGCCCACGGCGGCGTCCTGGGGCCGGTCGAATCGCTCTGCGCTGGTTCGGGTTCCGATGTACACCCCGAACAAGTCCTCCTCCCGCCGGGTGGAGATCCGCAGCCCCGATTCGGCCTGCAACCCGTACCTGACCTTCGCGGTGCTGCTGGCCGCGGGCCTGCGCGGTATCGAGAAGGGGTACACGCTGCCGCCGGAGGCCGAGGATGACGTGTGGTCGCTGACCCCCGCCGAGCGCCGCGCGATGGGCTTCAAGGAGCTCCCGGCCAGCCTGGACGACGCGCTCAAGGCGATGGAGCGCTCGGAGCTGGTCGCGGAGACCCTCGGCGAGCACGTGTTCGACTTCTTCCTGCGCAACAAGCGCCTGGAATGGGCGGGCTACCGTGCGCAGGTGACGCCGTGGGAGCTCAAGGAGTACCTGGGCCTGTAGCCACGCCTGCGGCACCGCTGCGCCACGAACCGGGAACAATCTCTCGGGACGGGGGTATGTGGTGCCGGGGGCGCGGTCCGACCGTGTAATTTTGGCAGCATGGTACGGCCACCGACCGCCCGTCCCGTGGTGCCCGGTGTGGGTCGGCTCGGACTGCTCGAGCCGACCGCAGCCGAGTCATTGCGAGAGTTGGCGTGGGACAACATCGACAGCGTTCCCCTGCTGTGGGCGCTGTCCCGATCGCCCGACGCGGATCTGGCGCTGCTGACCCTGGTCCGGCTGCGTGAGCAGCTCGGAACGCGGTGGGCGGCACTGGATTCGGCGCTGCGCACCGACACTTCGCTGCGCGGCCGGCTCTTCGCGCTCCTCGGCTCCTCCAGCGCGTTCGCCGATCATCTGGTGGCCGATCCCGACGGTTGGCAGCTGCTACGGCGTCCGGCGCTGCCCACGCGCGAGGAGCTGATCGCCGATCTGCTCGACGCGGTGCATGCCACCCCCGAGACCGGCGAGCATGCCGGGCCCATGCTGTACCGGGCCGGGATCTCCGGGCCCGAGGCGGTCGCGCTGCTGCGCAAGCGGTATCGCGATCAGCTGATGCTGCTGGCCGCGATCGATCTGGCCGCGACCGTGGAGAACGAGCCGGTGCTGCCATACCAGACGGTCGGCTGGCAGCTGACCGATATGGCCGATGCCGCGCTGACCGCCGCGCTGGCTGTCGCCGTGGCGCGGATCTGCGGGGACCAGCCCGTTCCGGTGCGCCTCGCGGTGGTGGCGATGGGCAAATGCGGTGCGCGCGAACTCAATTACGTCTCCGATGTGGACGTGGTGTTCGTCGCCGAACCGGCCGACACCACCGCCACCCGGCTGGCCGCGGAGATGATGTCGGTGGCCTCGAGCGCCTTCTTCGAGGTCGACGCGGCGTTGCGGCCCGAGGGCAAGGCCGGTGCGCTGGTGCGCACGCTGGAATCCCATGTGACGTACTACAAACGGTGGGCGCGCACCTGGGAGTTCCAGGCGCTGTTGAAGAATCGGCCCGCCACCGGCGATCTCGAACTGGGAGAGGAGTACCGCCAGGCGTTGATGCCGATGGTCTGGAATGCCTCGGAGCGGCCCGATTTCGTCGCCGACGTGCAGGCGATGCGTCGGCGTGTGGAGGATCTCGTGCCTGCCGATCTGCGTGAGCGCGAGCTCAAGCTCGGGCACGGCAGCCTGCGCGATGTCGAATTCGCCGTGCAGCTACTGCAATTGGTGCACGGCAAGGCCGACGAGTCGTTGCACGTGCAGGGCACGGTGGAGGCGCTCATGGCGCTGGCCGACCGCGGTTACGTGGGTCGCGACGATTCGGCCAATCTCACCGCCTCCTACGAGTTCCTGCGCCTGCTCGAGCACCGGCTGCAGCTGCAGCGGCTCAAGCGCACCCACACCCTGCCCGCTGCCGACGACGAGGAGGGGATGCGCTGGCTCGCCCGGGCCGCGCACATGCGCCCCGACGGCCGGCAGGACGCGGTGGGCGTGCTGCAGAGCGAGATCAAGCGCAACGCGATGCGGGTGCGCCGCCTGCACGCCAAGCTGTTCTACCGCCCGCTGCTCGATTCGGTGGCCCGCCTGGATGCCGACGCGCTGCGGCTGAGCCCCGCCGCGGCCGTGCGTCAGCTCGCCGCCCTGGGCTACGCGGCCCCGGAGAACGCGCTGGGTCACCTCAAGGCGCTGACCGGCGAGGTGGGCCGCAAGGGCCGCATCCAGGCGCTGCTGCTGCCCACGTTGCTCGAATGGCTCGGCGAGACACCGAATCCCGATCAGGGACTGCTGGCCTATCGCCGGGTGTCCGAGGGCCTGGACGATCAGACGTGGTTCCTGCGCGAGCTGCGCGACGAGGGCGCGATCGCGCAGCGGTTGATGATCGTGCTGGGCTCCTCGGCCTATTTGCCGGATCTGCTGATCAATGCGCCCGAGACGATCCGCATGTTCGCCGACGGCCCCGGTGGTCCGCTGCTGCTGAGCCCGAAGGCCGACGATGTGCGCGGGGGCATCATGTCCGGCGCCCGGCGGTACGACGATCCGCGCCGCGCGGTCGCCACGGCCCGGTCGCTGCGCCGCCACGAGCTGGCCCGGGTCGCCTCGGCCGACGTGCTGGGCATGCTCGAGGTGCCGCAGGTGTGCTCGGCGCTGTCCTCGGTGTGGGTGGCGGTGCTCGAGGCCTCGCTGCAGGCGGTGGTCCGGGCCAGCGAGGCGGAGCTGGGCCGGCGCGCGCCCGCGGATATCGCGGTGATCGGGATGGGCCGGCTCGGCGGTCTGGAGCTCGGGTATGGGTCGGATGCGGACGTGCTGTTCGTCTGCGATCCGCGGGCTGGTGAGGACGAGACGGTCGCGGTGAAGTGGTCCATCGGCATCGCCGAACAGGTACAGCGTCTGCTGGGTGCGCCGAGTACCGATCCGCCGTTGCAGGTCGACGCGGGGTTGCGCCCCGAGGGTCGCAACGGAGCCCTGGTGCGAACGCTCGCGGCCTACGACGCGTACTACCGCCAGTGGGCGCAGCCCTGGGAGGTGCAGGCACTGCTGCGCGCCCATCAGGTCGCCGGCGCCGAGGACCTCGGCGTCCGATTCCTCCACCTGATCGACAAGGTCCGTTATCCCGCGGGCGGCGTCTCGGCCGACTCGGTGCGCGAGATCCGCCGCATCAAGGCCCGGGTCGACTCCGAGCGCCTGCCCCGGGGCGCCAACCCGGCCACCCACACCAAGCTCGGCCGCGGCGGCCTCGCCGACATCGAGTGGACGGTCCAGCTGATGCAGCTGCGCTACGCCCACGAGGTCCAGTCCCTGCACAACACCTCCACCCTGCAGTCCCTGGAGGCAATAGAGCAGGCCGACCTCCTCGGTCCCGAAGACGTAGATCTCCTCCGCACCGCCTGGCTGACCGCGACCAAGGCCCGCAACGCCTTGGTCCTGGTGCGCGGCAAACCCGCCGACCAACTCCCCGGACCGGGCCGCCTACTATCCGCCGTAGCCCGCGTAGCCGGCTGGCCCAACGACGACGGCAGCGAATTCCTCGACCACTACATGCGCGTGACGCGACGGGCGAAGACGGTGGTGGAGCGCGTGTTCGGCGGGGATTGAGAATCGCCGCGCGTGGGAGAAATGCGGTGCGCCCGTGGCACACGATCGGCACGGAGTTTCCGCCGCGCGAGCAGGACACCGTCGCCGCCGCGCAGGAACGGATGGGCGAGTGAGTTCGTCGACCTGAGGGCCGGGGGTGCCCGGTCGACGGTTACGCCCCGGCCGCCTCGCGCTGGAGCTGGGCCGTGGCCTCGGCCTGGATGCGCTCGAACTGTTCGCCCATGCGCGCCGCGAGCGCCTGAGCCCCGGAGAGGGGGCGAACCATCACCATGAAGTCGTCGATCTTGCCGTTCTCGTCGAAGTGCAGGAAGTCGCAGCCGGTGATCTGCTTGCCGTCCACCTTCGCCTCGAAGACGAGGGCGTGGTCGCGGCCGCCGGCGTCGGCTATCTCGCGGACGTAGTGGAAGTCCTCGAAGACCCGCAGCACCGCGCGCAGAATGGCGGCGGTGATCGCCTTTCCGGGGTAGGGCTTGAAGGCGACCGGGCTGGTAAAGACCACGTTGTCGGCCAGCAGTGCCTCGACGGCGGTCTCGTCGCGTGCCTCGACGGCGGCTCGGAAGGGATGCATGCCCCGCCTCTCCTGATGAGTTCGGTGTGTCGTCTCCGAACGATAGTCCCCGGACGACGGTGGGATCCGGCGTGCGGAAGGAGCGGGATCGCTCATGTTTCTGTTCGGTATCAATAGGCGCTGCCTGAGAGATAGCTGTGATGGGTTTGGGTACTCGGAGGAGCTTCGCCTCGAGGCTCGGCGGGCTGGGCTCTGCTGGCGTAAAGGTTGCTACGAGTTTGCCTTTTCAATGTCTCGAGTAGATTGCAGTGTGGGGCAACACATAAACCCGTTGCGGGAACATGTTTCACGCGATATCGGTTAGTACAGACGCGCATGCACTGCGGCGCCGAGTCTGGGCAGATCGGCGAAGTGGATGCCGAGACGAGGGGGCACCGGATTCGGCCGGATGACGCGGAATTACCGCGCGGTCTTTCCCCGGGGTCCATCGACCCGGAACCTGCGTTCCGCATAGTGTGTCGTGAGGACGCGACCATCGGAGGGACCAAGATGTCGAGGATGTTCGTGGACGTGCCGCACGCCCACCACCGGCCGTTCCCGTCGCGGCGGGGGTTGTGACGTGGCGGAACTGAACTCTGCGGTCTCCGGCTATCGCACCTACCGGCAGGTGGCGCTGCAGCCGGCCCGGGCCGTGCGGCTGCCGCTGATCGTGGTGCTGCTGCTGGTCGGCGTGGTGCTGGTGTACGCGGCCGACCGGGCCTCGCGTGAGGGTGTGGACCGCGGCTGGTTCGTCGCCGCCTCGATCTCGGGCCTGTTCATCGCGCGCGGGCTGCATCTGCGCCGGCCGATCACGCTGCCGCACGTCACGATCGCGGTGATCGTGCTGGGCCTGTCGAACATGGCGTATCGCAGCGCGCATCCGCTGATCGGCTTCGTCTTCCTGGCCGCCACCGGTTGCATCGCGATGCTGCCGGTGGGCTCGCGCCCGCAGCCCGAGCAGCGGTACCGGGTACAGGCGCTGGTCGATCAGACGGTCGGCGATCCGCTGGCGCCGTTCGCGATGCACTCGTCCAAGACCTACTTCTTCAACACCGGCTCGACCGCGGCCATCGGCTACCGCACCCGGTTCGGGATCGCGGTGGTGGCAGGGGATCCGATCGGTAATCGCGCCGCCTTCGGCGGTCTTGTCGCGGAGTTCTCCGATTTCGCGATGGATCATGGCTGGCGCATCGCGGTGCTGGGCGCGAGTCCGGAGGTCACCGAGCTGTGGCGCACCCGCGCGGCCGAGCACCACGGCCTGCGCGCGATCCCGATCGGGCGCGACGTGGTCGTCGAGGTGGGCGGCTTCGACATGGTCGGCCGCAAGTTCCGCAACCTGCGCCAGGCCGTGAGCCGCACCCATAACTTCGGCGTCAAGACCGAGATCGTGCCCGAGCGCGAGCTCACCCCGGAGCTGCGCGACACCTTGTACGAGATCGTCGACCAGTGGCATCGCGGCCGGCAGAGCCGCGGCTTCTCGATGATCCTGGACCACCTGCTCGACGGCCGGAACCCGGGCATGCTGGTGGTCTTCGCCCGCGACGGCGAGGGGCGCGTTGTCGGCTTCCAGCGCTACGGCGCCGCCGGGCACGGCACCGAGCTGAGCCTGGATGTTCCGTGGCGGCGCAAGGACGCCCCGAACGGCCTGGACGAGCGCATGATCGTGGACCTGGTCGACTACGGCCGCGAGCACGGGGTCGAGCGCATCTCGCTGGCCTTCGCGGCCTTCCCCGAGCTGTACAGCGACAAGCAGCGCTCGCGATCGAAGCAGGCCCTGTACATGCTGGCCCGCGCCCTGGACCCGATGATCCGGCTGGAGTCGCTGTACCGATTCCTGCGCAAGTTCAACTCGTTCGGAAACCAGCGCTTCGTGCTGATCCGCTGGCGCGAGATCGTCTTCACCGCCGCGGCGCTGCTGACCCTCGAGTTCGTCCCGCACCGCAAGCAGGTTTAGCTCCGCGGAGTACGCTGCGGCGCATGGGTTTCGGCGTGGAACGTTTCGATCACATCGTGCTGAACTGTCGCGACGTGGCCGCCACCGCGGCCTGGTACGAGCGGGTGCTGGGCATGCGGGTGGAGACCTTCGGTCCAGCCGGGCGCACGGCGTTGGTCTTCGGCAACCAGAAGATCAACCTGCGACCGGTCGACACGGACGAAGCCGTCTGGGAGACAGGGGCGGTGGCGTCGGCGGGATCCGAGGATCTGTGCTTCGTCGCGACCTGCACCCCCGAGGAGGTGCACGGCCAGCTCACCGCCGCCGGGGTCGGGATCACGAACGGCCCGGTGACCAAGATCGGCGCGCTCGGCGAGATGATCTCGCACTACTGCCGCGACCTGGACGGCAACCTGATCGAAATCGCCGTGTACCCATAGCCCTGCGCTGCTTGACACCCGGCAATCCGGACATGAAAGTACGCAGGTGTTCGAAGCCACTGATGTCTCCCGGACCACGCTGCGCAAGGTCGGCGTGCGGCTGGTGCCCTTTCTCGGGCTGCTGTACTTCGTGAACTACCTGGACCGGGTGAACATCGGGTTCGCCGGTCCCAGCGGCATGAAACACGATCTCGAACTGTCCGAGACGATATTCGGGTTCGCCTCGGGCATCTTCTTTCTCGGCTATCTGGTGCTCGAGGTGCCCAGCAATCTCGCCCTGCACCGCTTCGGCGCGCGGCGCTGGATGGCGCGGATCATGCTCAGCTGGGGCGTAATCGCGACCGCGATGGTGTTCGTGCCCAACGCGACCGTGCTGATCGTGCTGCGGTTCGCGCTGGGCGTGGCCGAGGCCGGATTCTTCCCCGGCATCCTGCTGTACCTGACCTACTGGTTCCCGCAGCGCTACCGGGCGCGGATCGTGGCGATGTTCATGGTGGCGGTGCCGATCTCGACCGCGCTCGGGTCGACGCTGTCGAGTCTGGTCATCCGGTACGGCGGCGGCGTCTTCGGCCTGGCCGGATGGCGATTCATGTTCCTGGTCGAGGGCGTTCCCGCGCTGATACTCGCGGTGCTGACATGGTTCTACCTCACCGATCGGCCCGAGCAGGCGACGTGGCTGAGCGCGGCCGAGCGGGAGTGGCTGGCCATCGAACTCGCGCGCGAGGAGGCCGAACTCGAGCATGCCGAGCACTGGACGCTGCGCAAGGCGCTCACCCATCCGCGGATCCTGGGCCTGGCCGCGATCTACGGCGGCATCGCGTACGGGCTGTACGCGCTCGGGTTCTTCCTGCCCACCATCATCGCCGGATTCCAGCAGCAGTACGGCGCGCACTATTCGGTGGTGCAGCGCGGGCTGATCACCGCGGTGCCCTACGTTATCGGCGCCTTCGCGATGGTGTGGTGGGGCCGCCACGGCGACCGGACGGGGGAGCGGCGATGGCATGTCGCGCTGCCGTCCGTCATCGGCGGCGTCGCCATACCGATCGCGCTGTACCTGGGCAATCCGTTCGCGGCGATGACCGCGGTGACGATCTGCGCGGTCGGCGTTCTGGCCGCGCTGCCGACCTTCTGGGCGCTGCCCAGCACCTTCCTGTCCGGCGCGGCCGCGGCAGGCGGAATCGCGTTGATCAATTCGCTGGGCAATATCAGCGGTTTCGCGGCGCCGTACATCACCGGCTGGCTCGAGGACTTTACCGGCACCGAGCGTGCGGGGCTGTGGGTGGTCGGGGTGTACATGGTGCTCGCGGGGGTGGGTGCGTTGACATTACGTCCGCGCCGGAAATGAGGTCCAGCGCAGGTCGCGGGAATATCTGAGCCGAGCGCCGGTTGTCCTGGGCGTTGTGTAGCGAAGGGAACGGGTTGTGGCGAACGGGTTTTCGGCGGACGGGCTGAAGCGGCTGAGCGAGGCCCTCGCGGGGTACACCGAGCGCGGAGAGATCACCGGGCTGGTCGGCGCGATCTATCGGCACGGTGAGCTCGTCCAGGTGGACACCGCGGGATGGCGCGATCGCGAGGCGGGAGCGCCGATGGAACGCGACACCGTCTTCCGGCTCGCGTCGATGACGAAACCGATTGTCGCGGTGGCCATGCTGCAGCTGGTCGAGCAGGGCCTGATCGGGCTGTCGGATCCTGTCGATCCCTGGCTGCCCGAACTCGCGAACCGCATGGTCATGCGTGATCCGTTCGGCTCGCCCGAGGATGTCGTGCCCGCCGACCGGCCGATCACCCTGGAGGACCTGCTCACCTACCGGTTCGGGCTGGGTTGGGGGCGCTCCGGCCTCGGTCCGCAACTGATGTCGCTGACCGCCGACCCGGTCGCCTCGGCCCTGGGCATCCCCGACGCCGAGCGGCTGGCGCCCGATGCCTGGATGCGCCGGGTCGGGGAGTTCCCGCTGCTCGCCCAGCCCGGCGCCCTGTGGCGCTATCACACGGCCTCGGACGTTCTGGGCGTGCTGATCGCCCGGATCACCGGACAGCCGCTCGAAACGGTGCTGGCCGAGCGTATTTTCGCGCCGCTCGGCATGATGGACACCGGATTCGTTGTGCCGCAGGAGAAACGCGAGCGGCTCGCGGTCCTGTACGCCCGCGACGGATCGGTGCTGGACCATCCGGATTCCACGGCCTGGGCCGCGGAGCCGTTGTTCGCCTCGGGTGGGGCGGGCCTGGTATCGACCGTCGAGGACTACGCCCGGTTCGCGCGAATGCTGCTGGGGCACGGGGAATTCGACGGCGCGCGCATCCTGTCGCGCGGCACCGTCGAGGCCATGTCGAGCGATTACCTCACCCTCGAACAGCACGCCGCCCCGCCCTTCAACCCGCCGCTCGGTCAAACCATGTGGGACGAGCAGGGTTTCGGGTACGGGGTCCAGGTTCGTACCCGTCAACCGGGTGGTGGCCCGGCCGTCGGCACCGTGTCCTGGCCGGGCGGCCTGGGTACCAGCTGGATCGCGGATCCGGTCAACGATCTCGTCGCGCTGCTGTTCGTCCAGACCAACGGCGTCATCGTGGCCGGCGAGTGGCTCATCCCGCTGGGCGACGAGTTCCTCGACCTGACCTACCGCGCCCTCGAGGACTGAGCCCGCACCCCTCGCGGGAAACCGGGCATTGCGGCGGCCGTTCCCGCTTCCCGCCGAGTGCGGCGCACTCGACTCACAGCCCCGGACCGCGAACGATCAGGCCACCATCAACGTGCTGGTGGACAAGCGATAGCTTTCAGTGCACCGGCAGCGCGCGCAGCGAGCTGAGCGTGGTCGCCAGGGCGCGGGCCGCCTCGGCGCCCTTGGTCACGAAATGCCGGGTGAAGTACTCGACGTGTTCGCTGTGCTCGTGGAAGTTGTGGGGGGTCAGCACGACCGAGAACACGGGGACGTCGGTGTCGAGCTGCACTCGCATCAGGCCGTCGATCACCGCCGTGGCGACGAAGTCGTGCCGGTAGATGCCGCCGTCGACGACCAGCGCCGAGGCGACGATCGCGTCGTAGCGGCCGCTGCGGGCCAGGCGCTGTGCGTGCAGCGGGATCTCGAAGGCGCCGGGCACGTCGAACACCTCGACGGCCGTGGGATCGTTGCCGAGGTCGCGGTACTCGGCCAGGAAACCCTCGTACGCCTGCGTCACGATGGGCCGGTGCCAGCTGGCGCGAATGAAGGCGATCCTGCCCTCGGTGGGAGTACTCATTCCCGGATCCTACCGAGACGAGGGGACGGGCCCGGTCGCGCCTGCCGCTGGGCGGGACTCCGGTCTCGGCCGGGTTCCCGCCGAGGTCGGTTCGTCAGCTCGCGGTCAGGTGTTTGTCGAGCCAGTCCGTGAGGTCGGTGAGCACCCTGTCCTGCTCGGGCTCGTTGAAGACCTCATGGTAGAGGCCGGGATAGCGGATGACGGTCAGATCTTTCGCGCCCGCGCGCTCCTCGACGGTGTCCGCGCTGGACGGGGCGGCCAGGGCGTCCGCGGTGCCGTGCAGGACCAGCGTCGGCACGGTGAGGCGATCCAGGCGCGCCCGGACGATCTCGGTGGCCCGCAGGATCTCGGCGCCGGTGCGCGCGGGGAGCTTGCCGCGGTAGGTCAGCGGGTCGGAGTCATAGGCGCGGATCACCTCGGGATCCCGGCTGATCATCGACGAGTCCAGTTGCAGCACACCCAGATTCGGGGTCCAGCGGCTCAGTAGCGGGGCGAAGAGGCGTTGCGCGGCCGGGACGGCGGGAATGTCCAGGGGCGGTGCGGAGATCGCGACCCCGGCGACGTCCAGCGGGGCGCGGGTGGCCAGATACAGGGTGATCAGGCTGCCCATGCTGTGCCCGAGCACGAAGCGCGGGACGTCCGGATGCCGCGCCGAGGCGAGGTCGAGCAGCGTCGCCAGATTGTCGGCTGCGGCGTCGATCGAGCCGATGTTCGCCTTGCCGCCCGCCGACTGCCCGTGCCCGATGTGGTCGAGGGCATATACCGCGAAACCGTTGCCGGCCAAGCGTTGCCCGACATGCTCGTAGCGCCCGGAGTGTTCGGCGACGCCGTGCGAGAGCGCGATCACCCCGCGCACGGTCTCCTCCGGCACCCAGGCGCGCCAGAACACGCGCCCGTCCTGCCCGTCGAACTCGCCCGTCTCACTCCGGACCATCACCGCTCCCTTCGCCAGCACCGCGCCCTGTCGCGGTCATTGTCTCTCGCGGCCGCCGCACCGGTCGGATGATTGTCCGATTCGATCCCACCGTGTCGGGGATTGCCGGCCTCCGGCGGAGTCATCTCAAATCTCGTCGATCGTGCAGGCGAGATAGAGATCGACGCGGTCCCGGGCCGTCCCCAGATCCCTGCCGGTGAGCACTTCGATGCGCCCGATCCGGCAGTGCAGCGTGCTCCGGCCTCGCAATTGGTCGTTTCGCCGCTGTTGTCAAGGGCTTCCGCGCTGGTCTACTGGGTGCACTGCGCAGCACGGATCTCCTACGAACGATCGAAGGGGCTACCTCATGGCGCACTCTCTCACCCGGCGATTGTCGGATTCTGTGCGTGCGGCCGCGGCGGTCGAGACCGGCATGCTCGCCACCACGGCATTCGGGCTGGGCTGGTGGCAGGCGCTGGCGGCGATCGTGCTCGGCGGCGCGCTCGGGGCGGCCGCGATCGGCCCGATCGCCGAGCGTCATCCCGGGCTCGGATCCCTCGCCGCGGCAGTCGCTTTCGTGACCGCCGGGCTCGTTCACGCCGCGCTGACCCGGAACGTCCGGCCCGGCGCGGCATCCACCCCGCACACCAAGGAGATCTCCGCATGAGCACCGCCCCGATCACGGCACCGACCGGCCGGGACATCGACCACCTGCACACCGCGGTCGCGATCGCGCGCCGCGCCCGGACCAACGGCAACCATCCGTTCGGCGCGCTGCTGGCCGGGCCGGACGGCGCCGTGCTGCTGGAGGCCGAGAACACGGTCACCACCGGGCGAGACGCCACCGGCCACGCCGAAACGAACCTGGTCAGGATGGCAACCGCGCGATACGAGCCCGGTTTCCTGCGCACCTGCAGCCTGTACACCAGCACCGAACCGTGCGCCATGTGCTCGGGGGCGATCTACTGGGGCGGCATCGGCCGCGTGGTCTATGCCCTGGGCGAGGACGAACTGCTCGCCCTGACGGGCGCCAGCCCGGAGAACCCGACGATGGCGCTGCCGTGCCGGACCGTCTTCGCCGCCGGGCAGCGGGAACTGCCGGTTGTCGGCCCGGTCGAGCTGCCCGAGGCTCGCACGGTGCACGAGGGCTTCTGGAACTGAGATCAACGGCAGCTATACCGGTCGCAGGTCGATCATGCGGCGCAGGCGGGCGCGGTCGCGTTCGAGGCGGCGGGCCTCGTAGGCGATGGGGAAGTAGCGGAGGCGTTCGGGGAGGCGGGGGACAGTGCGGCCGATGATCCAGCCGAGGGCGCGCAGGGCGGCCTCGTCAGTGGCGGTCCAGGTCAGGCCGAGTTTCTCGCGGGCGGAC
The DNA here is from genome assembly GCF_050434125.1 of Nocardia sp. GP40. Classification (NCBI taxonomy): domain Bacteria; kingdom Bacillati; phylum Actinomycetota; class Actinomycetes; order Mycobacteriales; family Nocardiaceae; genus Nocardia; species Nocardia sp. GP40. The sequence goes on from NZ_JBNPVW010000001.1 coordinate 540,856, forward strand.
GGGGGTGTGGTGCCGACGGTGAAGAAGTACTGCATGCGGCTCACCGGTGCGGTGGCGATCCGCCAGGCCGGGCGCAGCGGGCGCGGCAGGAAGGACGGCGCGCCCACGCCGCGGCTCACCCGCAGGAAGTCGTCGGCGACAGTGGTTGCCACCAAATGGTTTTCGACCTTGTCGTGGAAGTAGTCGAGCCACTCGGCGTAGGTTTCGGGAATTTCCTTGGGCGCCACCGAGAAATTGCGCATCAGCTGGACGACCTCGCGGTAGTACTCCTGCTTGTCCGCCTCGGTCAGCGGTGTGCGGGTGAAGGGCCGGTTGCCCTCGGTATACGCGTAGACCGCGGTGTGCAGTACCCAGGCCCACGGCCCGGACGACAGCGCGGTGTGCCGAACACCCTGCACATCAACGGAATTGAGGGAGGCGTGCATCGTGCGCAGCCGATCGGCCTCGGCCAGGGCCTCGTCGCCGCCGTAGATCCACATCATGACCGAGGCGATGCTGCGCATGGCACGGCCCATCGGGTCGGTGCGGAAGGTCGAATGCTCGTCGACCACCGCGGCGATCGAGGGCTCCATCGTCTGCAGCAGGAAGGCAGATCCGGCGGTGAACGGAAAGGTGATCAGGCCGACCTCGTCCCACATCCGGCTCTCGGGCGTGAAGGGCGTCCGGGCCGGGCGGTCGCGGTCGGGCCGCTCGGTCGGGGTCATGGACGCGGTCATGCGGATCTCCCTTGATCACTCTGCTGCGTGAGGCCACCTCATCGACATGATGAGAGTATTGCTGCATAAGTCTCTCATCATGTCGCTATGAGGGCAAGGATGGCCCTGGGGATCCCGCCGTGGATGCGCGGCGGCCGATCCGTCCGCCTCGTCGAGGATCGGACCGGTAGCGGATGGAGCTCCGTTGCTCCGCCCGGGCGATGTACCCGCCGCGCCGTCTGTGTCGTGTACCTATACGACGGATGAGGAGCGCCGAATGTGACATCCGAGGCGGATTATTTGTCCAGGAGCTGGATCGGCGACATCGGTCGAGTTCGCACTCGTTCGCGGACGTGTCACAGCTGGGACGTGCCGGCGGTCATCAGAGGTGAGAAGATCAACCGAACGCGGAGGAGACCGACGACCATGACCAACGATGCCGACCTGTTGGCACGCCACTTCGAGCAGCAGCGCGACCGGCTGCGCGCGCTGGCCTTCCGCATCCTCGGTTCCACAGCCGAGGCCGAGGATGCGGTGCAGGAGGCGTGGCTGCGCCTGAGCCGCACCGACGCCACCGAGGTGGAGAATCTGGCCGGCTGGCTGACCACCGTCACCGGCCGGATCTGCCTGAACATGCTGTCCTCCCGCAAGACCCGGCGCGAGGATCCGCTGATCGATCACGAGCCGCCCGCGGTCGCCGGGCCCGAAAATGATGTGCTGCTGGGTGATTCGATCGGAGCGGCGCTGCTGGTGGTGCTCGATACGCTCTCGCCGCCGGAGCGGCTGGCCTTCGTGCTCCACGACCTGTTCGGCATGCCGTTCGACGAGATCGCCCCGATCCTGGGCAAGTCCACGGCCGCCACCCGCCAGCTTGCGAGCCGGGCGCGCCGGCGCGTGCGCGGTGTGGAGGAGGTCGAGGTGGATCGCGACCGGCAGCGGCAGGTCGTGGAGGCATTCCTGAACGCCTCTCGCGCAGGCGAATTCGCCGAGCTGCTGGCGCTGCTGGATCCGGACGTCGTGCTACGCGCGGACGGCGCGGCGGCGCTGATGGGCGCCACCGCCGAGGTGCGCGGCGCCGGCGACGTGGCCGAGACCTTCTGCGGCCGCGCCAAGGCCGCCCTGCTCACGCTCATCGACGGCAATGCCGGGGCGGTGTGGTCGGCGGGCGGCGCGCCGAGGATGGTGTTCGACTTCACCGTCACCGACGGGCGCATCACCGCCATCGACATGCTCGCCGACCCGGATTTGCTCGCCGACCTGGACCTGCAGCCCCTGTCCTAGCGGGTACGGGCCGGTCCGGTCGAGGGGGCGATCCGGAAATTTTTCGTCAATACGCGCCGGGGGACTTGCCCGGCGATATCGTCGGCGGGTCTGATGGTGGCATGGCCGACATGCGCACGAACACTCGTGCCCCGCACCGGATCCCGGGTACGCCCGGGATCCTCGGGTTGTCGCCGTGCCGCCGCGAGCCCGCGCCGACCATGGTGGAGCGCTTCGGCTTCGGTGGCGAGGACGAGCCGCCATCGTGCGGCTGACGTCCGTTCCATCGGCCTGAATTCATGGCGCGAGAACCCCGAAGGGCTGCGCTCCGCCTGTATCGGCGTTGACCTGCTCGTACCCGCGTCTCGGCTGCGCTTCTGCATGAGCGGGCCCGGCTGCGTCGATCGTTCGCTCACTATGTGACGAATTCACCGCCGGGACATCCGGATTCGGCTCGATATCGCCTCACCAAACCGATTCGCAGGACGCTCCGCCGTGCCGTCGGCACCGGCGGCTCGTCGTGCGCCGTACCCGAGAAGAGGGTTCCCTCATGTCCGCGACGACATTTCCCAAGCCCGCAATTCCGAAGCCTGCCAAGCCGAAACCCGCACACACCCAGCCCGCGAACCCCGTGACCTCCCAGCGGGAGCCCGCGGGACAGGCCTTCCTGGCCGGACGCATCGCGCTGATCACCGGCGCTACCGGCGGCCTGGGTCTGGCCCTGACCCGCCGTTTGCTCGCCGACGGTGCCACCGTCATCATGCATGCGCCCGACACCTCCGCCGGTGAGCGCGCCGTGCGTGAGCTGGTCGACAGCGGCGCCGACGCGTCCCGCCTGCGGCTGGTGGTCGCCGACTTCACGCGGATGTCCGAGATCATGGAGCTGGCCGGGGAACTCGCCCGCACGGTGCCCGCGCTGGACGTCCTGGTCAACAATGCTGCCATCGCGGCGCCCGAGGCCCGCACGCGCACGGTCGACGACAACGAGATAACCCTGCAGGTCAACTACCTCGCGCCGTATGTGCTGACCACCGCGCTGACGTCCGCGCTGAGCGCGGCCTCGGGCCGGGTGGTGAACATTTCCTCCGACCGGCACCGCGGCGGCACCATCGGCTGGCGCGATCTGGACCGTAAGCAGGGCCTCTACCTCCAGCTGCCGGTCTATGCGCAGTCCAAGCTGGCACTGGCGATGTTCACCCGCACCTACGCCGAGGCGCATCGCGGCGCGCTGACCGCGATCAGCGTCGACCCGGGCAACGTGAAGTCCGGAATGCTGAAGATCTACGGCCGGGTCGGCCGCCCGGCCGCCGAGGTGGCCGCCGAGATCGCCCGGCTCTGTGTCCGGGAGCTGCCCGTGCGGGACGGCGGCTACTACGTCCGGATGGAACCGGCGAAACCCGCTGCGCTCGTGGACAACCTGAGCATGCGTGCACGCCTGGCCCGGCTCACCGCCCAGCTGACCGAAATTCACTGAGACAGATAGGGGTTTGCGATGTCCAAGCGTGCCGACAAGAAACGCGCCCGTCGCAGGAAGAAGGCCAACCACGGTAAACGGCCGGGCGCCTGGGTATTTCGCCCGGCTGTCGGGATCTATCCGATCGCCGGGAACCACACGCGGGCCCGCCGGTGCACGTCGCCGGCGGGCCCGGTTGGTGAACCGGACGCCGATTCGCCGGCGGCGCCCGTGTGTGCCACTGTGAGCGTCCGCGTGCAGGTTACGAGTTGGATACGGCCGAAATCCTTGCCGCTCACCGATTTCACGAAAAATTGATGCACGACCTGCGCGATTTGATGGCAGAATGGAGTTCTCGCAAGGTGAAGGGAAGGTGAATGAGGTCTAAACAATCAGTGCGGAGCGCTCGGTCTCATCGCCGCGCCCGCTCCGGAATACTGTCCTCGATACCTTGACGCCGACGCGGCGGGCCCGCCCGATCGCACCACGCGCCGATATCAGTCCACCTCCGCGAGCCCTCCGGTGACACGTTTCCCGGACCGCCGCGCATCATCGAGGAGTTCACGCCATGCTCCACACCCGCCCGCACCGCGCCGAGCACCGTCCCCTGTTCCCGGCCCTGCGCGACTACGCGCGCCGCTCCCTGGCGCGCCACTTCCTCACCCGTGAGGAGCGCGCCAACCTGGCCGCGAGCCGAGGCCGCCCGGCCGTCTACAGCGCCTCGCTCGGCTGCCACCCGCACTTCTGACCCGACACTCCAGGCCGCGGCACCGATGGATGCCGCGGCCGTTTCGTGGGCGGGCTGTTTCGCCGGGCATCCGGACTCGGACGGCAGCCCGATTGTCTCGTGACGGCGGACTTCCGGGCCGCGGCGTCGAGTCGGTGGACGGGCGATGAGCAACCGCAGCGTGCGGAAACCGGCTGAGCCCCAGCCGAATCGGCCGGGGCTCAGCCGTAAGAGTTTGTGCTGCAGACGATTTACACGTCGTAGTGCGACTTCCTGCCCGGCCACGACGTGCGCGCCTTGCAGGACCGGGTACGACGCATGTTCGCTGGATCGGCACTGGAATTCTTCCATTGGGTCGACCGCATGGCCGGCGAACACGGGCTACCCATGCTCGCCCTCCGATCCCGACCCGGTAGTCGTGGTGCGGAAGTGGCCGAAGCTCACCGCGAGCTGCCGGATCCGGGGCGTGACGATCAACGCCTGCACGATCCGTGCGATCTCCTACACAGCCGCAACCGAAAGTTCGTTGTCCGCCTTCGCTTCCCACCCAGGACGCGGCGCGCAGGACTGAGATCGCCGCCCCCGCCCAGCAAGGGGCGGTCCAGGTTCGCTTCTGCAACCGAGGGCGTACAGAACTGGACGAAGGCGCAAGGCCCACGTGAAGCAGACGGTCAGGGGGCGCCAATCCTGCCCGAGGAACTCGCCCAGGATGCGGCAGGTGGCGCCGACGGCGAGTTCGGCGGACTGCCGGCCGAGGGAGGCTGGATTATGACACCCGCCATCTGCTGGCCGAGCTCGATCCCAAGCCCGATCAGGTCACCATCGCCATCACGGTGCGGTGCTGACGATCGAAACGATCATGCGCAATGTCACCCCGATGTGCACGATCGCGATCGCGTTGGGTCAGCATGTGCGGGTCGGCATCGAGGACAATCTGTGGGGCCGTAAGGGCGAGCGGCGCACCTCGGTACAGCAGGTCGAGCAGATGGTCCGCATCGCCGACGAGATCGGCCGCGGGGTGGCGTCCTGTAAGGAGTCGCGCGAGATCTACCTGTTCGACGAGGCCTACTCCGACACCGACGACGCGCTGGCCAAGATCGGGTTCGCGCCCAACCGGCAGCCCGGCCAGGTCGGATTCCTGCACCACGCTTGACCTTTCACAGGCGAGTGGGTCGGCCGGGCACATCGCGGCCGACCCAACCCGCCCTGTTCGTTCGCCGACGGACCGGCCGTGCGCGGCCGTTCCGCCGGTCCACCAGGCTCGAGGAAGCGCCATGGACATCTCCACCACCCCCACCGACTCGTCGGCGAGGACCGCAGGCACATCGCCGAGGCGCTCACGGATCTTTCCGTGGGTCGTGTTCGCTCTGATTTTCGGGCTGCTGCTGTCGGACTACATGTCCCGGCAGGTCCTGCCGGCGGTGTTCCCGTATCTGAAAACGCAATGGGGACTGTCGGATTCGCGGCTCGGCGCGCTCACCAGCGTGGTCGCGTTGATGGTTGCGTTGGGCACGGTGCCGCTGTCCCTGCTTGCCGACCGCTGGGGGCGGGTGCGCAGCTTGTTGATCATGGCGACCTTCTGGAGTGTCGCCACCCTGCTGTGCGCATGCGCTGGCAACTTCGGCCAGATGCTGGGTGCTCGTTTCCTGCTCGGGGTCGGTGAGGCCGCCTATGGCAGCGTCGGTGCTGCCGTGGTGGTCAGCGTCTTCGCCCCGCGGCTGCGGGCCTCAGTCAGCGGGACATTCCTCGCCGGCGGTTCCTTCGGCTCGGTTCTGGGAATCGCCTTGGGCGGGGTGATCGCCCGCCACATCGGATGGCGCTGGACCTTCGCTGCGATGGCGGTCTTCGGTCTGCTGCTGGTGGTGGCGTTCCGGCTGCTCGTGTCCGAACGTGGCCTGCAACGCCACTACATCGCTGACAACGCCGTTGCTCAGCAAGACCCGGGGCCAAGCGTGCGGGCGCCGTTGTCGAGCCTGTTCTCCACGGTGCCGGTGTGGTGCGTCTATCTGGCCGGGGGTCTGCAGCTGTTCGTGTCGGCGGTGCTGATGGCCTGGCTGCCCAGCTTCTTCAACCGCTCCTACGGGATGGCCCCCGATCGCGCTGGTCTCACCGCTGCGGTGTATGCGCTGTTGATCGGCGTCGGCATGATCGGCTGCGGCGTGGTCAGCGACCGGGTCGCCCGCACCGAGCCCGTTCGCCTGTGGAGCACGGTGACGGTGTATTGCGCGGTGTCTTCCCTGGTCGTCGGTCTCACCCCTGCGAGCCTGCGCGCTACCGCGTTCGGGACGGCCGTGTTGTTCAACAACGTTTTCGGTTTGGCGGCCGGTCCGCTGGTCGTCGGTCTTCTCGCCGACCACTACGGGCTGGCCACCGCGCTGCGGCTGGTTCCGCTGGTCTACCTCGTCGTCCTGGCCGTCGCGATTGTCGGCAAGCGTGCCCACCCGGCCGACCTGCACGCGCCGGCTCGGTTGCAGGCCGTATCGCCATCAGCTTGACCGGCCCCATTCGCCGATCCTTACCGCCCGGCCGCCTGGTCACCGTTCACGAATCCTGTCAATGAAGGTTTGTCATGCTCAATTTGTCTGTGTTGCTGGAAGATTCAGCTCGCATCACCCCAGGGCGGGAGGCGCTCGTCGCCGCCGGTGATCGCCTCACCTACGCCGAGGTGGACGCTACGGCCAACCAGGTCGCCAACCTGCTGGTCGCCCGTGGCATCGGACCCGGTCACGAAGCACAGGCCCTCGGCACCTTCACCCAGCGAGTCACCATCGGCGCCGCTGTGAGCGCCATCCTCGGCGCGGTACTCGGAGGCGGAATCGGCTGTCTTGTCGGCGCCGCGGCCGGTGCCGTACTGAGCAGCCCGGTCATCGTCTTGCTGGCGCCCTTCGTTGGCGCCGCGATCGCAGGCTGTGTCCTCGGCGCGGCAACCCTCGGCGCGGTGGGCTCGATGACCGGCCTCATCCTCGCAGGTGGGCCCATCACCCTGTTCGCCGCCATCCAATACTTCTCCACCATCCTCGCGCCCTGCCCGCCCAACGTCCCCGCTTGCAAAGACCCCCTCCAGCCCGCGGCACCCGCGAAATAGGATCCGCTCACACTCCTTCGGACCCTCCGCAACGATCACCGGGAGCGGCTCGACACCAAAAGCGACCCAGCTCACCAGCACACGCCTCGCCGCAGATGGACGGAAGGCCGCTCCCGCGATCAGAAGAAGCCGTGTCGTTTGCCACCGTCGTTGATCCTGTCGGCCGCGGTGAAGAAGCGGCGTGGTGAGCGGGCGCGGATGCGGCACGCGACCGCGAAGACGACCTTGGACACGTACGGTCACCTGTGGCCGGATACAGACGAGTCCACCCGCCGAGTGATCACGGGAGTGATCATCGAACGGATGGACTCGACTACTTCTACTGCGTACCCACTGCGTACCGAGAGCCCGAATCGGGCCTAAACACGCAGGTCAGGATTACACGTCGTAGTACAGCTCGAACTCGTAGGGGTGCGGGCGCAGGTTGATCGGGGCGATCTCCTGGGTGCGCTTGATGTCGATCCAGGTCTCGATGAGGTCCTCGGTGAAGACGTTGCCCTCGGTGAGGTAGTCGTGATCCTGCTCGAGCTTGTCGATGACCGACGCCAGGTTGGTGGGGGCCTGGGCGATGTTCTTGGCCTCCTCCGGCGGGAGCTCGTAGAGGTCCTTGTCGACCGGGGCGGCGGGCTCGAGCTTGCGCTTGATGCCGTCCAGGCCGGCCATCATCATGGCGGCGAAGGCCAGGTACGGGTTGCCCGAGGAGTCCGGCGCGCGGAACTCGAGGCGCTTGGCCTTCGGGTTGTTGCCGGTGACCGGGATGCGGACCGCGGCGGAGCGGTTGCGCTGCGAGTACACCAGGTTGATCGGGGCCTCGAAGCCCGGGACCAGGCGGTGGTACGAGTTCACGGTCGGGTTGGTGAACGCCAGCAGCGAGGGGGCGTGGTGCAGGATGCCGCCGATGTAGTGGCGCGCCAGGTCCGACAGGCCCGCGTAACCGGCCTCGTCGTGGAACAGCGGCTTGCCGTCCTTCCACAGCGACTGGTGCACGTGCATACCCGAGCCGTTGTCACCGAACAGCGGCTTGGGCATGAAGGTGACGGTCTTGCCCTCCTGCCACGCGGTGTTCTTGACGATGTACTTGAACAGCTGCAGATCGTCGGCCGCGGACAGCAGGGTGTTGAACTTGTAGTTGATCTCGGCCTGGCCGGCGGTGCCGACCTCGTGGTGGCCGCGCTCCAGCTCGAAACCGGCGTCCTGCAGGTTGGTCGAGATCTTGTCGCGCAGATCCACGTAGTGGTCGTACGGCGCGACCGGGAAGTAGCCGCCCTTGTTACGAACCTTGTAGCCGCGGTTCGGCGTGCCGTCCGGGTTGAACTCCGCGCCGGTGTTCCAGGAGCCCGAGATCGAGTCGATCTCGTAGAAGGCGCCGTTCATGGCCGAGTCGTAGCGGATCGAGTCGAAGATGTAGAACTCCGCCTCGGCGCCGAAGTAGGCGGTGTCCGCGATGCCGGTCGAGCGCAGGTACTCCTCCGCCTTGCGGGCGATGTTGCGCGGGTCGCGGCTGTAGGCCTCGCGGGTGAACGGGTCGTGCACGAAGAAGTTCAGGTTCAGCGTCTTCGCCGCGCGGAACGGGTCGATCCGAGCCGTGCTGAAGTCGGGCAGCAGCAGCATGTCGGACTCGTCGATCGACTGGAAGCCGCGAACCGAGGAGCCGTCGAACGCCAGACCCTCTTCGGCCAGGTCGGCGGTGAAGGCCTTGGCCGGAATCGAGAAGTGCTGCGTCACGCCGGGAAGGTCGGTGAACCGAATATCGACGTACTCGGCCTCCTCTTCCTTGATGTACTTGATGACCTCGTCGGCCGTGCTGAACGCCACTTAGTACTCCTTACGGATCGTTTCCCAGCTCGTGCCGATCGCTGGGCATCGCTGCTGAACGTTATGGATGCGGTGTTTCCCGACAATCAAGGTTGTGTTTCGCTGGTGTTACACGTCGTGCCGGCCGCGGATGCCCGTGGGCCCCGGCCGTCGCTGTCGACCGGGCGATCCACGAGCATGCTCGACCAGCAGGCATATCCTGCCACCGCCCGGTATCGACCGGATGTAAAGGTCCCGAAAAATGTGGCCGGGGACACTCCGCGCGCGGTCCCGGGTCGCCGTCGGCTTCCTTGCGGCAAATCCCGTGGGTATCGCGGCGGATCCGGCCGAGCCACCGGGGTGAATCGCGGGTTCGGCCGTGGTTACGCTGGATGCATGGCACGTATTACCGGTTCCTGGCTGTCCGGACCCGACGCGGGAGATCCGCAAGCGGACGAGTACCCGGGCCAGCTGCTGGGACTGCCGAAATCCGGTGCCGGATCGCTGGTTTCGATGTCTCGGCGCACCGTGGGGCTGTTCGTCGACTGGATCATCGCGACGGGTGTCGCGGCGCTGATCGTCCGGCCCGATCCCGTGCGGATCATTGCGAAGATGCACGTCGCGGCCGGGCAGCAGCCGCCGTCCAATTTCGAGGCGGTCACCAGTGCGCTGTCCACGCCGACCTTCCTGGTCTGGTTCGTGATCGGCGTCGCCACCGTGACGCTGTTCGGTTTCACCCCCGGCCAGTTCTTCCTGCGCATGCGGGTCGTGCGGGTGGATGCCGACGCGTCGGTCGGGTTCGTGCGCGCGCTGGTTCGCCAGGTGCTTCTGGTGTTCGTCGTACCCGCGCTGTTCGCCGATTCCGACGGCCGGGGCATGCACGACCGCGCCACCGGAACGGCGCTGGCCCGCTCCCGCTGACGCACGAAGGCCCGCCTCGGGTAAGGCGGGCCTTCGGCATGTGCGGATTCTCAGCTGCGGCGGCGCACCGTGCGCTGCATGCCGCGCATCTTCGCCCCGCCCGGCAGCGGACCCTTGGGCAGCGCGGGCCCGCCGCGGGTGGCCAGCGCGGACAGCCGGCCCTCGATGAGATCCATGCGCTTGGCGTCGATGTTGCGGGGGAGTTTGGTCATGTAGCGCTGCAACTCCTTCAGCGGCACCTGACCCTCCTCGTTGCCGACGACGACCTCGTAGATCGGGGTGTCACCGACGAGGCGGGCGGTCTTCTTCTTTTCCTGCGCCAGCAGCGATTTGACCCGATGCGGGGAGCCCTCGGCGACCAGGACGACGCCCGGCAGGCCGATCACCCGGTGCACCGCGTCGAGCTGTGCGGTGGCGGCGATGGCCTGGGTGGGCCGCCACTTGCCCTGCAGATTGTCCAGCACCCACCACGCGGCGCCGGCCTGACTGTCCATGCGGGCATACGCGTTCTTCTGCGCGCGGCGGCCGAAGATGATGAATGCGACCAGGCCGCCCAGCACCAGGCCGATCGGCAGCATGTACCACTGCATGTGCAGGAACAGGCCGATGATCACCAGGATCGCGGTGATGCCGACGACGGCGCCGATCATCATCGGCAGCAGCAGCTTGTCTTCCTTGCGCTGCATCTGGAACACCTGCCAGAGCTGCTGGCGCCGTTCCTTGGACGCCTTCCTGCGCGCGGCCTTCGCTGCGGCCTTCGCTTCCTTCGACGCCGCGGCGCCGCCCTTACCTGCTGCCATGTCACTCAGGATAGTGCCAGCGATCGGCGTCGACGCGCCCGGTTCACACCGTTGCCTCGGCCTGGGATCGGATACTGTCCGCCAGCTGCGGCGGCATCGAATCGTGCCGCGAGTATGCCCGCGTGAACCGCCCGGACCCGTGCGAGATCGAGCGCAGATCTATGGCGTAGCGGCTCAGCTCCAGCTCCGGGACCTCGGCCCGGATCACGGTGCGCCCCGCGGTCGCGGGTTCGGTGCCCAGTACCCGGCCGCGGCGGCTGGACAGGTCCGACAGCACCGCACCGACGTAGTCGTCGCTGACCGTGACCGCCACCTCGGCGATCGGTTCGAGCAGGCTGACGCGCGCGGCCGCGGCGGCCTCGCGCAGCGCCAGGGCCCCTGCGGTCTGGAATGCGGCATCGGAGGAATCGACCGAATGGGCCTTGCCGTCGAACAGCGTCACCCGCACGTCCACCAGTGGGTATCCGGCGGCGATGCCGCGCGCGGCCAGGGCGCGCACGCCCTTCTCCACGGACGGAATGAATTGCCGCGGCACGACTCCGCCCACCACCTTGTCGACGAATTCGATTCCCGAACCCTCCGGCAGCGGATCCACCTCGATCTCGCAGATCGCGTACTGCCCGTGCCCGCCGGACTGCTTGACGTGCCGGCCGCGGCCCGACGCGGTGGAGGCGAACGTCTCCCGCAGCGCCACCCGGTGCTCGATCGTGTCGACATGCACCCCGAAGCGGGAGCGCAATCGCTCCAGTGCGACGTCGCGATGTGCCTCACCGAGGCACCACAGCACCAGTTGGTGGGTCTGGCCGTTCTGTTCCAGGTGCACCGAGGGGTCCTCCGCGACCAGCCGGGACAGCCCCTGGGACAGCTTGTCCTCGTCGGCCTTGCTGTGCGCCCGCACCGCCACCGGCAGTAGCGGTTCGGGCATCGGCCACGGCTCGATCAGCAGCGGGGTTTCCCGGGCGGACAGGGTATCGCCGGTCTCGGCGTGACCGAGCTTTCCGACGCAGGCGATATCGCCGGCGATGGCCTCGCCGATCGGGCGCTGCTGCTTGCCGAACGGCGCGGACAACGCGCCGACCCGCTCGTCGGCGTCGTGGTCGTGCCCGGCGCCGTCCGGCCCGTGCCCGGCGACGCCGTGGCCGCAGACGTGTACGGTCTCGTCCGGGCGCAGCGTTCCGGAGAACACCCGCACCAGCGACAGCCGTCCGACGTACGGATCCGACGTCGTCCGGATCACCTCGGCGGCCAGCGGCGCGGCCGGATCGCAGGCCAGCGGGGCGGGCCGGGAGCCGCGCGCCGGACCGGCCGCGGAGACGGGATGCTCCGCGGGCGTGGGGAATCCGCGGGCGATCAGGTCCAGCACCTCCACCATGCCCAGCCCCTCGCGCGCGCCCTCGGGCGGCGGCGCCGCGATCAGGATCGGATGGAAGGTGCCGCGCGCCACCGCGCGCTCCAGATCGGTGACCACCGTCGCGAGATCGATCTGCTCGCCCTCGAGGTAGCGCTCCATGAGGGTCTCGTCCTCGCTCTCGGCGATGATGCCCTCGATGAGGCGCCCGCGGGCCTGCTCGAGCAGCGCCGACTGTTCGGGTGTCGCCGTGGTCTGGGTGTGCGCCCCCGCGGAATAGTCGAAGACGCGCTCGGTGAGCAGATCGACCAGCCCGATCACCGGCCGGTGCCCGTCGGCGCCGAGCTTGCCGTACACCGGAAGATGCAGCGGCAGCACGCGTTCGGCCGCGCCGCCGCCCAGGACCTCGCGGCAGGTGGCGGCCATGTCGTCGAAGTCGGCGCGGGCGGCGTCCAGATGGGTGATCACCAGCGCTCGCGGCATGCCCACCGCGGCGCACTCCTCCCACAGTGCGAGCGTCTGCCCGCCGACGCCATCCGCGCCCGCGGCGGCCGAGATGACGAACAGGGCCGCGTCCGCGGCGCGCAGACCGGCCCTCAGCTCGCCGACGAAATCGACATATCCCGGCGTATCGATGAGATTGATCTTTATCCCGTCCCAGCCGACCGGCACCACCGACAGCTGCACCGATCGGTGCTGGCGTTGCTCGATATCGTCGTAGTCCGAGACGCAGGTGCCGTCCTCGACCCGTCCGGCCCTGGTCAGCGCGCCGGTGGCCATTGCCAGCGCCTCGACCAGCGTGGTCTTGCCCGAACCGGAGTGCCCGACCAGCACCACATTGCGGATATCCTCCGGTCGCTGCGCCGTCAGCGCCTTGCCGTTGACGCCCGGCGTACTCGCTCTCTCGACCATCTGTGCTCCCGAGGTAGACACGTGTGGTTAATCCGAGCTTCCCACCGGCGACCTTCGTGTGTCACCGATTCGAAAGATCCGCAGCTACACCGCGAGCGATGGCGAGGGGGCTCTGCCCTAGGCGTTTCCGGAACCGAAGCGGGCCAGCACCGAGGCCGCCTCCTGCGAGGCGGTGCCCTCCTGGCCCAAATGCGCCATCTCCGGGGCGATTTCGCGGCCGTGATGCGTCATGGCCTGGGCATACAGCCGACCCGCGCGATACGAGGAGCGCACCAGCGGTCCGGCCATCACACCGGCGAAGCCGAGCTCGGTGGCGACGTTGGAGTGCTCGACGAATTCCTCCGGCTTCACCCAGCGATCCACCGGATGGTGCCGCGGCGAGGGCCGCAGGTACTGGGTGATGGTGAGGATGTCGCAGCCCGCTTCGTGCAGATCGCGCATGGCCTGGGTGACCTCCTCGGGGGTCTCGCCCATGCCCAGGATCAGGTTCGACTTGGTCACCAGACCGGCCTCGCGGGCCGCGGTCAGCACCGCCAGTGACCGCTCGTAGCGGAAGGCCGGCCGGATGCGCTTGAACACGCGCGGCACCGTCTCGAGGTTGTGTGCCAGCACCTCTGGACGGGCGGAGAACACCTCGGCCAGCTGCTCGGGCACGGCGTTGAAGTCGGGGATGAGCAGCTCCACGCCGGTGTGTGGGTTGAGCCGCTTGATCGCGCGCACGGTCTCGGCGTAGAGCCAGGCGCCGCCGTCCTCGAGGTCGTCACGGGCCACGCCGGTGATCGTCGAGTAGCGCAGTCCCATGGCCTGCACGCTCTCGGCCACCCGGCGCGGCTCGTCGCGGTCGAGCGCGGCGGGTTTGCCGGTGTCGATCTGGCAGAAGTCGCAGCGGCGGGTGCACTGCTCGCCGCCGATCAGGAACGTGGCCTCCCGGTCCTCCCAGCATTCGAAGATGTTGGGACAGCCCGCCTCCTCGCAGACCGTGTGCAGCCCTTCGCGTTTCACCAGGCCCTTGAGCTCGGTGTACTCCGGGCCCATGGTGGCACGGGTGCGGATCCACGAGGGTTTGCGTTCGATCGGAGTCTCGGCGTTGCGAGCTTCGATACGCAGCAGCTTCCGGCCGTTGGGTGAAACCGGATTGCTGGGTGTCGGGGTATCGACGGAAGTCACCCGACCGATGCTACGCCCGCCGCGTCAGGCGCCGGTTCCGGCTCCGACCGGTGTGACGTGCGCAATATGGTGATCGGTAATCGGCAGGTCGCCGTCGAGGGCGCGCACGATCGCGTCGGCCACGAGCGGCAGCACCTCGGACACGTGCACCTCGCGGCGCAGTTCCCGGCTCAGCGTCGTCACCCCGGCGTCGCGAATGCCGCACGGCACGATCGCGTCGAAGCCGCTCATCGGGCAGTCGCAGTTGAGCGAGATGCCGTGCAGCGCAACGCCGCGCTCGACGCGCACGCCGATCGCCGCCACCTTGCGCTCGGGTTGCAGGGAGTTCGCGGGGATCCATACTCCGGACCGGCCCGGCACGCGTCCGGTGCCCAGTCCGAGCCCGGTGCACACCGCGATCAGCGCCTCCTCCAGCCGACGCACGTAGTCGACGACGTCGACCGGTTCGGCCAGGCGCACGATCGGATAGCCGACCAGCTGGCCCGCACCGTGCCAGGTGATCTTGCCGCCGCGGTCGACGTGGACCACGGGGCTGCCGTCGATCGGCATGTCCTGCGGTTCGGTGCGGCGGCCCGCGGTGTAGACCGACGGATGCTCCAGCAGGAGCAGCCGATCCCGGCCGTGGCCCTGGGCGCGCTCGGCGGCGATGCGGCGCTGCAGCTCCCAGGCGCTGTGGTACTCGACCAGGCCGAGATAGTCGACGTCGACCGGGGTCTGGTCGAAGCGGGCAGTTTCGGTGAGCCGGCGGGCGGGGGGAATCACCGGGAGCGCGGTGGTTTCGGTCAACAGGGGCTCGCCGGTTGCTGCGGGGATGTTCACGGGCTCACTCACTATTGGGACGTTACGCTATCGTTACCTGATTCCGCGAGATCCACGGTGGCAAATGTGAGTTGCATCAATGTCAGATCCATCCATCTGCCGAACTTGTGACCCACTTCAGGAAGTACCCCAACGGTCCCGAATCCGAACTTCTCGTGTAGCGCGATCGAGGTGGTGTTCGAGGATTCGATCGCGGCGATCATCGCGTGCACCCGGCCGCCGCGCTCGGCCCGCGCCAGCAGCTCGGTCAGCAGCGCGGTCGCGATCCCGCGGCGATGGAACCGATCCGCGACGTACACCGAGTTCTCGACGCTGAAGCGGTAGCCCGACTTGGGCCGGAACCGGCCGTAGCTGGCATATCCGGCCACGGCGCCGTCGATGTCGGCGACCAGTACCGGGAACCCGGCCGCCTCGCGGTCTCGCAGCCAGGCGCGGCGCTCGTCGAGGTCCGCGGGCTCGGTATCCCAGATCGCGGTCGTCTCGGCGATCGCGTTGTTGTGGATCGCCAGAATCTCCGGCAGGTCCGTCGGCCGCGCGTCACGAATCGGCACCCGATGCCCGTTGTCACTCACGATCCCACGGTAACCGCCGATTCGCCCACGCTATGAACCGCCGAGTCCGATAGTGACCGACCTCATCCCGCGCTGGGGCCGGGCCCGACAGCGCCCGTCAGGCGGCGAAGAGTGCGGACAGGGCCTGCCCGATGGTGTTGTGCCGGAAGGAATACCCCGCCTCCTCGAGGGCGGCCGGAATGGCGCGGGGGCCGTGCAGGATCGCCTCCTCGGCGAACTCGCCGATCAGCACCCGCAACGCGACCGCGGGGACGACCAGCGGGGCGGGCCGATGCAGGGTGCGGGCCAGCGCGCGGGTGAACTCCGCGTTGGTGACCGGTGCGGGTCCGGCCATGTTCACCGGGCCGCGCACGCTCTCGTGGGTGAGGGCGAAGACCAGGGCGCCGATCTCGTCGTCGAGCGAGATCCACGGCATGTATTGGCGGCCGCTGCCCAGTCGCCCGCCCAGTCCGAGGGAATACAGCGGCTCCAGCATGGTCAGCATGCCGCCGCGCCGCGAGAGCACCAGTGCGCTGCGCAGCAGCACGACGCGCACCCCGGCGTCGGCGGCCGGTTGTGCCGCCGCCTCCCAATCGCGGCACAGGCTGCCCAGGAAACCCGTTCCGGTGGGGGAGGTCTCGGTGACGACGCGATCACCGGTGTCGCCGCCGTAGTAGTGCACCCCGCTGGCGTTGACCAGCGTCGGCACCCCCGCGGCGGCGACCGCGGTGGCCAGCACATCGGTGGGTGTGATTCGGCTGTCGCGCAGCTCCTGCTTGTAGGTGCCGTTCCAGCGGCGTCGTCCCACGCCGGCGCCGCAGAGGTTGACCACCGCATCCGCGCCACGCAGGGCCCGCTCGGGCACCTGCGCCCGGGCCGGATCCCAGGCGAATTCGTCGCGGGCCGCGGCGGGACGCCGCACCAGACGGGACACCTCGTGCCCGTCCCGGCGCAGCGCCACCACCAGTGCCGTTCCGATCAGACCGGACGAGCCGGCGATCACAACCCTCATGCTGCGTTACCGAATTTCCTTACCAGGAGAACTACAGGCCGAGATCGGCCTCGAACGCGGCCTCCTCCAGCCGGTGCCGGATGGTGGTGAGGAAACGTCCGGCGTCGGCGCCGTCGATCAGCCGGTGATCGTAGGTCAGCGGCAGGTAGCACATCGAGCGGATGCCGATGAACTCGTCGCCGTTGCCGGAGATCACCATGGGGCGCTTGACGATCGCACCGGTGCCCAGCATCGCCGACTGCGGCGGAACCAGGATCGGGGTGTCGAACAGTGCGCCCTGGCTGCCGATGTTGGTGATCGTGAAGGTGCCGCCGGCCAGCTCGTCCGGCTTGAGGCCGCCGGTGCGGGCGCGGTTGGCGATGTCGGCGATCGCGCGGGCCAGACCGGCCAGCGACAGGTCGCTGGCGTTGTGGATGACCGGGGAGAGCAGGCCCTGCTCGGTGTCCACCGCGATACCGAGGTGCACGGCCGAGTGGTAGGTGATCTCCTTGGTGTCCTCGTTGTAGGAGGCGTTGACGTTCGGGTGCACGCCCAGCGCCTCCACGGCCGCCTTCGCGAAGAACGGCAGGAAGGTCAGGTTGACACCCTCCCGTTCGGCGAAGGCGCCCTTGGCCTTTGCCCGCAGCGCGGCGATCTTGGTGAGATCGGCCTCGTGCGTCTGCGTCAGCTGCGCGGTGGTCTGCAGCGACTCGCGGGTCTTGGTCGCGGTGATCTGGCGGATGCGGCTGGCCTTCTGGACCGTGCCGCGCAGGGCCTGCAACTCGGGGCGCACGCCCACGGGCGCGGCCGTAGCCTTCGTTGCGGTGGCGGCCGGTGCCGGAGCCGTGGGAGCTGCGGCGGCGGGGGCCTTGGTGGCCTCCGCGGCGGCCAGCACATCCTGCTTGCGGATGCGTCCGCCGACGCCCGAGCCCTTCAGTGCGGCCAGGTCGACGTTGTTCTCCGCGGCCAGCTTGCGAACCAGCGGGGTCACGTAGGGGATCTCGCCGTTCCCGTTGCTCGGGGCGGCCGCATGCGCGGGGGCCGGCGCCGGGGCGGGAGCCGCCGGAGCCGGTGCCGGAGCGGGAGCCGCGGCGACAGGCGCCGGGGCCGGTGCGGGCGCGGAAGCCGGGGCGAGCGCGGGAGCCGGGGCGGGCGCGGGAGCCGCGGGAGCCGGTGCCGGGGCGGGCGCGGGAGCCGGGGCGGCCGCGGGAACGCCGCTGCCGATGACGCCGAGCTGACCGCCGACGGCGACGACATCGTCCTCGTTCGCGCTGATCTCGAGCAGCGTGCCGGCGACCGGCGAGGGGATCTCGGTGTCGACCTTGTCGGTGGACACCTCCAGCAGCGGCTCGTCGACCGCTACCGAATCGCCGATCTGCTTGAGCCAGCGGGTGACGGTGCCCTCGGTGACGGACTCGCCCAGCTCGGGCATCTTCACCGGGGTGCCGGAGGCGGCCGGTGCGGGCGCGGCAGCAGCGGGGACCGGTGCGGCCGCGACGGGCTGCGGTGCGGGTGCGGGCGCCGGAGCCGCCGGGGCGGGGGCCGCCGGAGCCGGCGCGGGCGCGGGGGCCGGTGCGGGGGCAGCGGCCTCGTCGGCGGCGCCGATCACACCGAGCTCGCCGCCGACCTCGACGACGTCGTCTTCCTTGGCGACGATCTTGGTCAGCACACCGGCGGCGGGCGACGGGATCTCGGTGTCGACCTTGTCGGTGGATACCTCGAGCAAGGGCTCGTCGACCTCGACCGTGTCTCCTTCCTGCTTCAGCCACCTGGTCACAGTGCCCTCGGTGACGCTCTCACCTAGGGCCGGCATCTGGACGGAGAAGGCCATGTCCGTTGACTCCTATAACTGCTCGACGGGTTACAACAGTTGTCTCTCGGCGGACACCCACCGCGGGTTGCGGCGGAGGTCCGAGTCTATGCGGCAGGTGCGCCGTGCACAGGCCACCGACCGCCACCGAACATTGTGTGTGGCACCGGAGATCCGTGTGGGGTTCTTGTGTTCCGACTGTCCATCCTTGCACTCGTCGTTGCGGCGTGTACCACAGGGCGGGCCGTGTCCGGTGGTTGCGCCTCACGACTGCACCTCGCTGGCGCTCGGTTCCGTCGTGCGGCGGGCGAGCTGGCTCATGGTTCGCTCCGCTCACGCGTGCGAGCTCGCGCGGCCATCCGGGCGGGGTGCTGGCAGTATCGATGGATCGGGCGAGAAGGCGCCCGGGGGACGGAACAGGAGGTGGGCGGGGATGGGTTTGCTGGATCGTTTCCGCCAGTCGGCGGATCGTGTCCGGGGGCCGGGGGGTGCGGCAAACGATGCTCACTATCTGGCCGAGTGGGTGCGGGGCCACGTCGGCGTGGAGGCATACGTGGAGCCGAAGACGACGGTGACCGATGTCACCGTGGTGCTGGTGGCACACGACGGCGAATGGACCCGCAGGGTGGTGGGGGAGCGGGGTGCGCGGCGGCTGTCCAGCTGGCTGGGCGTCCCCGTGTACGACGTGCGCCGCACGGGCTACCCCCAGCGCATGCGCGATCACAACGCCCGCAGTCGTATCCAGCGGCGGCGGGCCCTCGAGCAGGAGTTGCGCGGCATCGGGGACTGAGGGCTCGCGGAGTTGTGAACTCCGCGAGCCCGTTTCGCCGTGCGGCTACTCGGCCGAGATGTCGTTCAGCACCGCGATCAGCGTGCGCACCGGAACGCCGGTGCCGCCCTTGGGGATGTACCCGAACGGGCTGCCGGTGTTGTAGGCCGGCCCGGCGACGTCGAGATGGGCCCACTGCACACCCTCGGCGACGAACTCCCGCAGGTACAGCGCGGCCACAAGCATGCCACCGAAGCGGTGCGGTGACACGTTGGCCAGGTCGGCGACCTTGGAGTTGAGGTCCGCGCGCAGCTCGGTGGGCATCGGCATCGGCCAGCCGTTCTCACCCGCGGCCTGCGAGATGCGCGCGACCCGATCGCGGAATTCGTCGGTGCCCATCACACCCGGGGTGCGGGTGCCCAGCGCGACCAGCTGCGCGCCGGTCAGGGTGGCCACGTCGATGAGGTAGTCGGGTTCGTCCTCGCACGCCCGCACGATGGCGTCGGCCAGGATCAGGCGGCCCTCGGCATCGGTGTTGATGACCTCGATCGTGGTGCCGCCGTACTGGGTCAGCACATCGCCCGGGCGCTGCGCGGTGGCCGAGGGCATGTTCTCCGCCATGGGCACGGTCGCGGTGACGGTGATCGGAAGTCCGAGCTTCGCCGCGGCGATGGTGGCCGCGATGACCGCCGCGGCGCCGCCCATGTCGGAGGTCATGTTCTCCATGTTGGCGGCGGGCTTGATGGAGATGCCGCCGGTGTCGAACGTGATGCCCTTGCCGACCAGCGCGACCTTCTTGTCGCCGCCGGCGTAGGTGAGGCGGATCAGCCGCGGCGGGCGTGAGGAACCCTTGCCCACACCGACGATGCCGCCGTAACCGGCCGCCTCCAATGCCTCTTCGTCCAGGACCTCGACCCGCAGCCCGGCTGCCTCGGCCAAAGCCTTGGCGCGGTCGGCGAATTCGGCCGGATACAGGTGGCTGGGTGGGGTGTTCACGAAGTCGCGGGCCAGGGCGATGGCCTCGGCGACCCGGCTGTTGTGGCGGAAGTCCTTGTCCGACTCCGGATTCTCCACCAGTAGCTCCACCCGTGCGAGCGGCCCCTCGGTGGGCTTGGGCGCGGACTTCTCGGACTTGAAGGCGGTGAACGAGTACGCGCCGAGGAAGAAGCCCTCCGCGGCGGGACCGGGGCCGGTTTCCAGGCGGGACAGGGTGGTGGCAGCGGTGCCCACTCCGGACAGGGCCCGGGCCGCTACCCCGGCCGAGCGGCGCACCTGTTCGGCGTCGATGGAGTCCGGCGCGCCCAGCCCAACGGCCAGCACGCTCGTGACGGGCATCCCGGCGGGCGCCGGGATGCGGGTGAGCTCCTCGGCCTTGCCCTTCGCACCGACCGCACGCAGGTTCTCCACGATCGCGGCGAGCGCATCGGCGCCCAGGACGCCGGTGACCAGTGCGTCGTCGCTCCCGGCCACGACCGGCCCTTCCTCGCCGGTGACGATGCCGACGACCAGCACATCGGTTCCGGGACTGAGGGAATCGACCAGAGCGAGATCCGGCCCGAGCGAACGATCTGCAACAGCTGTCATGCGGACCAATCTACTGGTGCCGCTCCCGCTCCCGCCGCAGCACGGCACGGCCGCACCCCCGGCGGGGGCCCTGACGTGAGGCGACGTTTCCGGGACCGGGTGCGGACGACGCCCGGGCCATTTCGCGTACCGGCGGTCCGCAGGCAAGGAATGGTCGCCGCACCCCGTACTCGGGGCCGCACACGCCGGATGTGCCTGGCTGGACGGGGTGCGGATTTCCCTCACCGGTGCGGGTGTGCGCGGGACTGGACGAGGTGGGGGCGGCGGCGGTTAGGGTTGCGCCATGAGTGAGCCGAGCGACGCGAACCTGCTGCAGGGGCCGATCCACGATGTGCACGTCGAGCTGGGGGCGAAATTCGCGCCGTTCGGCGGGTGGGAGATGCCGGTGTCCTATGCGGGGACCGTTGCGGAGCACACCGCGGTGCGCACGAGCGTCGGCGTCTTCGATGTGAGTCACCTCGGCAAGGCCACGGTCGCCGGGCCCGGTGCGGCGGCATTCGTGAACTCGGCGCTGACCAACGATCTGGGCCGGATCCGGCCCGGCAAGGCCCAGTACACGCTGTGCTGCACGCCCGAGGGCGGGGTGATCGACGATCTGATCGCCTACTACGTGAGCGACGACGAGATCTTCCTCGTGCCCAATGCCGCCAACACCGCCGCGGTCGTCGCCGCGCTGCGCACTGTCGCACCCGAGGGCATCACGATCACCGACGAGCATCGGGAGTACGCCGTCTTCGCGGTCCAGGGGCCGAAGTCGACGCAGGTACTCGCCGCGCTCGGGTTGCCGACCGAGATGGAGTACATGGCCTACGCGGACTCGCAGTGGCAGGGCCATCCGGTCCGGGTCTGCCGCACCGGCTACACCGGCGAACACGGCTATGAGCTGCTGCCCCGCTGGAACGACGCGCCGGACCTGTTCCGTGCGCTCGTCACGCAGGTCCGCGCGGCCGGCGGCGAGCCCGCGGGCCTGGGTGCCCGCGACACCCTGCGCACCGAGATGGGCTACCCGCTGCACGGACACGAACTGTCGTTGGATATTTCGCCGGTGCAGGCCCGTGCCGGCTGGGCGGTCGGCTGGAAGAAGCCGGAGTTCTGGGGCAAATCCACACTGGAACAGGAGAAGTCGGCCGGTCCGCGCCGAATCCTGATGGGCCTCAGGGCACTCGACCGCGGTGTGCTGCGCCAGGGCCAGACCGTGCTGCGCGGCGACGAGACCGTCGGCGAGACCACCTCGGGTACCTTCTCGCCCACCCTGGAGGTCGGCATCGCGCTGACCCTGCTGAACACCGACTCCGGTCTCGAGCCGGGCGACGAGGTACACGTCGACGTGCGTGGTCGCCGCCTGCGTGCCGAGGTGGTGCGGCCCCCGTTCGTCACGCCACATACGTCCTGATGGTCTGGAGCGGCAGTCCGGGCTCTGCGTTCGTGATTCCGCGTATGTCCTGATGGTCTGGGGCGGCGGTCCGGGTTCTGTGTTCGTGATTCTGCATACGTCCTGACGTTCGGGAGCGGCGGTCCGGGCTTTGTGTTCGTGATTCCGCGTATGTCCTGATGTTCCGGAGCAGCGGTCCGGAACCGGCTCGAGAGCGTGCGCGGGCCAGCAACGTGTCCAGCGGGACCACGGCCGCGTTCGAAGACGTACGGGCGCCGGCGCATCGCTGACGCCATTGCCCTCGTCGGCGACCGCCACAGGGGGCCGGCGGCTCACCGCCGCTGGCCACTCGCCGAATCCAGGGTCCGGTCGTGTTGCGGCGGATCGGGTCTCGGGCGTAGCGACATGCTTCGTGGCACGAGCGCCCGCTGGCGCCTTGCTGAGCAGTCTGCCCAGCGCCGGTCGGCGTTTTCGGACCTCGCGGCGGGCGGCCGACCGGGAGTTCTAGGATCGGGGACATGACCGTTGCCGCACAGTTCACCCGCGTTCCGCATCCCGCCCCCACCTCGGCGCAGCGACGACAGGAGATCTTGACGGCACCGGGATTCGGTCGCTACTTCACCGACCACATGGTCACGATCGACTACGCGGACGGACAGTGGGGTGAGGGGCGTGTCGAGCCCTACGGCCCGCTGACGATGGACCCCTCGACCATGGTGTTCCATTACGGCCAGGCGATTTTCGAGGGGCTCAAGGCCTACCGGCAGAGCGACGGCAGCATCGCCACCTTCCGCGTCGATGCGAATGCCGCTCGTTTCCAGCGCTCGGCGCGGCGCATGGCGATGGCCGAGCTGCCTGAGGAACTGTTCATCGAGTCGATCCGCCAGCTGCTCGAGATCGACGCCGACTGGGTGCCGGCCGCAGGGGGAGAGGATTCGCTGTACCTGCGGCCGTTCCTGCTCGCCACCGAGGCCGGCCTGGGCGTCAAGCCGGCCGCGGCGTACAAGTATCTGCTGCTGGGCTCGCCCGCGGGCGCCTACTTCCCGCGCGGCCTCAAGCCGGTGCGGGTGTGGCTGTCCACCGAATACGTGCGGGCCGCCCCCGGCGGCACGGGCGAGGCGAAGGTCGCTGGCAACTACGCGGCCTCGCTGCTGGCGCAGCAACAGGCCAGCGAGAAGGGCTGTGACCAGGTCGTGTGGCTCGATGCCCACGAGCATCGCTATGTCGAGGAGATGGGCACCAACAACCTGTTCTTCGTCTTCGGCTCGGGATCGCAGGCGCGGCTGGTGACACCGGAGCTGTCCGGCTCGCTGCTGCCCGGCATCACCCGCGACTCGCTGCTGACGCTGGCCGCCGACGCCGGGTACGAGGTGGAGCAGCGCCGGGTTTCGGTGGAGGAATGGCGCAAGGGCGCCGAATCCGGGGAAATCACCGAGGTTTTCGGCTGCGGCACCGCGGCGGTGGTCATTCCGGTCGCCACCGTCTGCTCCGAGGACGGCGAATTCACCGTCGGCGGAGGCGAACCCGGCGAGGTCACCATGGCGCTGCGGGACACCCTCACGGGTATCCAGCGCGGCACTTTCGCTGACATTCACGGCTGGATGCGCACGCTCGCCTGAGTTTGCGGCGCCGGTGAGCGCAGCGAACCAGTAGGCACTACGCCCTCGGGGCGCCGCAAGCCCGGCGGAGCGAAGCGGAGGCCATGTGACAGCTCAGCCCGGCATCAGCATCTGCCACTGGTCCAGGGTCTGCGGGCGCATGACGTAGTTCTTCTCGCGGACCTCGGACAGGGCGGCGCTGGGTTCCTCGGCGTACCAGTGCCCGGGATACACGACCGGATCCCCTTGCAGCTCAGCCAGATAGCGCAGGCTGCGGAACATCGAGTCCGAGTCCCCGCCCGGGAAATCGGTGCGCCCGCAGCCCTGCACGAACAGCGTGTCGCCGGCGACGAGCCGATCCTCGAACAGGAAGCACATGCTGCCCGGCGTATGCCCCGGGGTATGCAGCAGTTCGATATCGAACGCGCCGACCGAGAGCTTGTCGCCGTGTTCGTGCCCGGTCAGCTCGCTGGGCGCGATCCCGGTGACGTTGGCGACCCACGGTAGTTCCTCCGCATGCACGTGCACCGGAACCTGCACCCGCTCCAGCAGCTCCCGCACGCCGTGCAAGGTGAATCCGAGCATGGTGCCGCCCACGTGGTCGGGATGATGATGGGTCGCCAGCACCCCGCTCAACCGCAGCCCGTCGGCCTCGGCGATGTCCACCAGATCGCCCGCGGCGTAGGCCGGATCCACGACCACGCACTCACCGGTCTCCCGATCGCCGATCAGGTACGCGAAATTGCGCATCTGCGTGGCGATCGGATCGCCTACGGCCCAATCCCGCCCGGCGAGCAGTTGTCGGAAGTACAAACGGTCGGATCCCATGCCCACACCCTATGGGTCGCGGGCGAATCGGTCGCATCCAGGCAGTTGCGGAGTGCCCGTCGCTCGCCGGTTACGGCAGCAGCGCGCCGATCTCGGCGGCCACCTCGGCACCGTAGGCCTCGCGCAGCCGCTTGACCGCGACATCGCGGTCCAGCGTCCAGTCCTGCGGACCGACCGATTCCAGCACGAGCACCGCGACCAGCGAACCGAGCTGGGCGGATCGTTCCAGGCCGAGCCCGGCGGAGCGGCCGGTCAGGAATCCCGCGCGGAAGCCGTCGCCGACGCCGGTGGGGTCCGCTTTCGCGATGTCCGGAACCACGTCGACGTGCAGTTCGGTGCCGTCCCGGTCGACGATCTTCGCGCCCTTGGCGCCGAGCGTGGTGACCCGGATGCCCACGCGCTCACCGACTTCGGCCTCGCTCAGGCCGGTCTTCTGCAGCAGGATGCCCCATTCGTACTCGTTGGTGAACAGGTACTCGGCGCCGTCGATGAGCTTCACGATGGACTCGCCGTCAAGCAGCGCGAGCTGCTGGGACGGATCCGCGGCGAACGGGATTCCGGCCGCGCGGCACTGCTCGGTGTGGCGCAGCATGGCCTCCGGGTCGTCGGCGCCGATCAGCGCCAGCTCCAGATCGCGGTCCGCGGCCAGCGCGGTGATGTCGATATCGCGGGCCTCGCTCATCGCGCCCGGGTAGAAGGAGGCGATCTGGGCCATCGTCGTGTCGGTGGTGCACACGAAGCGGGCAGTGTGCGCCTTGGTGGAGACCAGCACCGCCGAGCAGTCCACGCCGCTGCTCTCCAGCCATTCCCGGTACTCGCCCCAGTCGCGGCCGACCGCGCCGACCAGCAGCGGATTGCGGCCGAGCACGCCCATGGCATAGGAGATGTTGCCCGCGACGCCGCCGCGGCGGATGACCAGGTCGTCCACCAGGAAGCTCAGCGACACGTGCTCGAGCTGATCGGCGAGCAACACGTCGGAGAACTTGCCCGGAAAGCGCATCAGATGGTCTGTCGCAATCGATGCCGACACTGCGATGGTCACGAAACCCGGTCCTTCACTGTCGATGCGAGGTCGGCCCCCACCGTACCGCGATGATCGTCCTGCGTGGGCCGAGACAAGCGAGCGGCGCGTGCGTCACCGCACGCGCCAGTTCGCTACGGCGCGGAGCTTGGGCCCGCGCCGGTCAAAAGGTCAGTTGAAGCTGTCGCCGCAGGCGCAGGACCCGGTGGCGTTCGGGTTGTCGATCGTGAAGCCCTGCTTCTCGATGGTGTCGACGAAATCGATCGCCGCACCCTGCACGTACGGGGCGCTCATGCGATCGACTGCCAGCTTGACGCCGCCGAACTCGACGATCAGGTCGCCGTCGAGGGCGCGATCGTCGAAGAAGAGCTGGTAGCGCAGGCCGGCACAGCCACCGGGCTGGACGGCGATGCGCAGCGACAGATCGTCGCGGCCCTCCTGATCGAGCAGCGCCTTGGCCTTCGAGGCGGCGGCGTCGGTCAGAGTCACACCGTGGGTGGTGGTCTCGTTCTGCACAGACATGAACTCTCCTGGGGGATGGTGAGCCGACGGACCTTGCGGAGTCGGCGGGGTGGGTCGGCACAGGACCTGTGTTCAACCCGGAACAGCGCACGGCTCCTCAGCGGTCAACATCACCGGGCGGGGTGACTATTCCAATCTTGCCACTTGCGCGGACCCGACGTGGCCGTGCACCCCCGGAAACGCCGGGTTACCGGGGATTGAACGGTGCGGTATGACGCGAGACACAGCGAACTGGGCGGACCGCATTTCCCCCGAGGGTGGTCGTCGAATAGCCTGGTCGCGTGAAGTTCCTCCGCCGCGGCGAAGCAGCAGCCAGCAACGACCTCGCCGACGACACCTCGGCCGCCGAGGCCGGCGGCTCGGCCACGTCCACCACCACCACGGGTAAGGGGCGCCCGACCCCGAAGCGGCGCGACGCCGAGGCCAAGCGCCGCGGTCCGGTCGCGCCCGCCCCCATGACGCAGAAAGAGGCCCGGGCCAGGCGCAAGGCCAACCGGGGCACCAAGGCCGATCGCAAGGCCGCCTCCGCCGACCGCCGCGCGGCCTCGGCCGATCGGCGCGCCCGCATGCTCGCCGGCGAGGAGAAGTACCTGCTGCCGCGCGACCGCGGTCCGGTTCGTGCCTACGTGCGCGACCTCGTCGATGCCCGCCGCAACCTGGTCGGCCTGTTCATGCCGCTCGCGCTGGTCCTGATCGTGACGATGTTCCTCACCCCCGCGGTGCAGGCGTACGTCACGCTGGCGATGCTGGTGATGATGGGGTTCATGGCCGCGGAGGGCCTGATCATCGGCAGGACGATCAACCGCCGGGTGCGCGAGCGCTTCCCCGACAGCATCGATTCGTCGGTCTCGCTGGGCTGGTACGCCTTCGTGCGCGCGTCGCAGATCCGTCGCATGCGCGCACCCAAGCCGCGGGTCAATCCGGGCGACGCCGTCTAGTCGTCCAACCGCCGCACCCCATACGGGGATTCGCACTCGCTGATGAGGATGCGAATCCCGGTATGGGGTGCGGTTGTTTCTGCATGCGGATGTCAGCAGTGTTCGCGGGCGGCACCGCCCAGCAGGATGCCGAAGCGGGCGGTGTCGGAGGGGCGAATGCCGGGCGGTTCGGATGGTTCGTAGGTGAACATTCGGGCGGTGAGCTGGTCGACGGTGGCGTTGAAGTGGCGCAGGCGATTTCGGAGAGATATCAGCACGGCCGCCCTCACCGGTAATCGTGGATGGCGAGCAGGGCGCGCAGCTCGCTCTGGAGCCGTTGCGCGTCGCGGTCGACGACGTCCGTGGATCCGTTGAGCCCCACGCCGATTCGGCGGTACAGGACGACGGACAGTGCGGTGATGGTCAGGAACAGAAGCGCAAAAGTAAGCATGGCAGTAATTTTGCGCCCATGAACTTGGCGCCAACAGTGGCAGCGATGCCATTGTTCATAAATATTCAGCCACGTACACTGTGGGAGTGTTGTCCAAGGTTGCCGTCGTGCTCAGCGCCCCACTGGCCATGTTCGAATTCGGTGTCGTCTGTGAGGTTTTCGGCCTGGACCGCAGGGACGACGGGTTGCCCCTGTTCGACTTCCGGGTGTGCGGGGTCGAGCCGGGTAAGCCGCTGGCGTCGAGTTCGCCGGGCATCGCCGTCACGCCGGAGTACGGTCTGGATCAGTTGCGCGACGCGGACCTGGTCGCCGTGCCCGCGTTCCCCTTCGGGGCGGGGCGCGCCTTCGATCCCCGTGTGGTGCAGGCCGTTCGCGATGCGTCCGCGGCGGGTGCGACGGTGCTGACGGTCTGTTCCGGCGCCTTCCTGGCGGGCGCGGCCGGGTTGCTCGACGGCCGCAAGTGCACCACGCATTGGCGCTATGTCGATCAGTTGGCGCAGATGTACCCCGCGGCCACCGTCGATCCCGACGTGCTTTTCGTCGACGAGGGCAATCTGATCACCAGCGCCGGAACCGCCGCCGGAATCGACGCATGCCTGCACCTCGTTCGCCGCGAGCTGGGCAGCGCCGCGGCCAACAAGATCGCCCGGCGCATGGTGGTGCCGCCGCAGCGCGACGGAGGGCAGCGCCAGTTCATCGAACGCCCGGTGCCGGAGTGCGATTCCGACAGCCTCCGCGAGACTTTGCGCTGGATGAACGAACATCTGGAGCTGCCGCACACCGTCGAGAGCCTGGCGGCCCGGTCGTCGATGTCGACCCGCACCTTCGCCCGCCGCTTCGCCGCCGAGGCCGGGACCACGCCGGTGAAATGGCTGACGAATCAGCGCATCCTGCAGGCCAAGCACCTGCTCGAAGACACGGCCCTGGACCTGGAGAGCATCGCCTCGAGGTGTGGCTTCGGCTCGGGAGCCCTACTGCGCCACCACTTTCAGCGACTGGTGGGTATAGCGCCGACCGAATACCGCCGCCACTTCGGGGTGTAGCACGTTCGGCCCGCAGGCATGAGCGCCGGTTACTCGCGGTGATGGTGTGGCGCGCGAGATCGTCCGGCGCGCAGCGGATCCCTGGTGAGGCAGTACCGCCCAACGGTATTCCGGGGCGGATCGGCGCCTACTCTTCGCCGGAGAATCGCTCCCAGGCGGATTGGCGGGTGATGCCGAGGGCGGCGCCGATGCGAGTCCAGGTGACGCCGCGGCGGCGCAGCTCCTGCACCCAGGTGCGCAGGTTCTCCTCGACCTGATCGGCGACGGCGGCGACGCGGGGGATGTGCTCGAGCATCTGCTCCTCGGTCAGGGTTTCCCACAGCGGAAGGCGGGCCTGCGCGGGGTTCACCCCGTATTCCTCGACGATGGAGTCGGCCAGTGCGATGCATTCGTTGCAGATGTGCACGCCGGGACCGGCGACGAGCCGGTCTACCTCCGTATTGGCCTTGCCGCAGAAGGAGCACCGGGGAGGCTCGGGCGTGGTCGATGCGGGTGGGGTCATTGTCGTGCCTTTCGAATAGGGAGAGCTCCTCGTGTCAGGAGCGACCTGACACGAGAATAGGCCGTCAGGGATTACCTGACAAGCACGAATCCGGACGTGATCGGTAGTGGTGCGTGGATGCTGCCATCGGCGCGTGATTGGTACCGTTCTGGCGTGTTGAACGATGCTGCGAGCGAGCTTGCGAGCGAGCCATGGGCACTGTGCGCTTCGCGCACGACGGAGCCGAGCGTTAGCGAGGTGGAGTTGTGAGCGGAGCGCAGCGGAGCGAGCCATGGGCACTGTGCGCTTCGCGCACGACGGAGCCGAGCGCCAGCGAGGTGGAGTCGTGAGCGAACGGCCCATGCGGGCGTTGGTGCTCGGTGGGACCCGGTCCGGGAAGTCGGCGTTCGCCGAGGAAATGGCCGGTCGGGCCGGGGTGGTGCGGTACATCGCGACGGCGGTGGTGGACCCGGCCGACGCCGACTTCGCCGAACGGGTGGCCGCGCACCGGAGCCGGCGCCCGGAGGGTTGGAGCGTCGTCGAGGGTGATCCGGTGGACGCGTTGAATGCGTCCGCGCCGATGACGCTCATCGACGATCTGGGCACCTGGCTGACCGCGCGGATCGACGCGCGCGCGGCGTGGGAATCGCCGCGGGGGATCGTCGCACCTGATGCGGATGCGCTGGTCGCGGCGATCGAGGGATACGAGCAGCCGCTGGTGATCGTCAGCCCCGAGGTGGGGCTGGGCGTGCTGCCCGCGACTCGGTCCGCGCGGCTGTTCACCGACGAGATCGGGGACCTGAATCAGCGCGTGGCGGCGCTGTGCGACGAGGTGTATCTGGTCGTCGCGGGGGTGCCGACGCGGATCAAGGGCGCCGGGGTGGCGGCCGGAAGTGGTATCGCGGCACCGGCTTCCGATGCCGAAGCTACGACTGTGGCGGCGGCGACGGCAACGGCTGCGGCAGTTGCGGATTCGGCCCCCTCGAAAGGCGCGGCGACCCGCGTGTCCGAGCCGGGTCCGGCGGAAACATCATCCGATGTCACCGCGAACGGAACGCTCGCAACGGTTTCCGCGTCGACGATTCCCTCCGCCGCAGACCCGATGTACGACGTGTCCGGTGGCGCACCGGTTTTCGAGACGGTGACCCCGCCGGATCCGCACGCCAGGGTCCGGGCGCAGGAGCGGCAACTGCAGCTGACCAAGCCCGCCGGATCGCTGGGGCGGCTCGAGGTCCTGGGCAATTGGCTCGCCGCGTGTCAGGGGGTGTGTCCGCCGCGGCAGTTCGAGCGGGCCCGGGTGGTGGTGTTCGCGGGGGACCACGGCATTGCGCGGCACGGGGTTTCGGCCTTCCCGAGCGAGGTGACCGTGCAGATGGTCGCCAATTTCATGGCCGGCGGCGCCGCGGTGAACGCCCTGGCGCGGCTGTCGGGAGCGACGGTGCGCGTGGTCGATATCGCCGTCGATGCCGACACCGATCCGTCCGTCTCGGCCCACAAGGTGCGTCGCAGCAGCGGCGCCATCGACCGCGAGGACGCGCTCACCGAGGCACAGGTGCACGCCGCGCTGGCGGCCGGGCGGGCGATCGCCGACGAGGAGATCGACGGCGGCGCGGACCTGCTCATCGCCGGTGACATGGGCATCGGAAACACCACCCCCGCAACGGTTCTCATCGCCGCCATCACCGACACCGAGCCGGTGCTGGCCGTGGGCAGGGGCACCGGCGTCGACGATGCGGGCTGGATCCGCAAGACCGCCGCGATCCGCGACGCGATGTGGCGGGCCCGCCCCCACCTGAAGGACCCGGCCGCGCTCCTGCGCGTGGCGGGCGGCGCGGACCTGGCGGCGATGGCGGGGTATCTCGCCCAGGCCGCGGTGCGCCGCACGCCCGTGATCTTGGACGGCGTCGTGGTCACCGCCGCGGCCCTGCTCGCGGACGCGCTCGCGCCGGGCGCCAAGGCGTGGTGGGTGGCCGGGCACCGCTCGACCGAGCCCGCGCACCAGCTGGCGCTCACGAAACTGGGCCTGGAACCGCTGGTGAGCATGGACATGCGCCTGGGCGAGGGCTCGGGCGCGGTCACCGCGCTGCCGATCCTGCGCTCGGCCATCGCGACCCTCTCGGAAATGGCGACCTTTGCCGATGCGGGCGTCAGCACCAAGGACGAGCCCGCCACGGCCGCAACCGACGCCCCATCCTGACCGGGACACCGATGCCGACTACCCGGTCACCCATCGCCGCCGGCGCCGAGGATGCTGTGGACTCCATCGACGCTGATCGACCCCTCGCGGTGGGACATACGATAGGCCGGTCCGCTGTCAGGGGCGTGGCCGATTACGGTGCTCGGCTGGGCGCGGTGCCGACGCGTGGTGTGCGACCGGCCGCACGATCGAGTGGTGTCGGTGCTGGCGACCGCGCGGTCCCGCAGCGGTGTGTCCGGTGCCGATGCGCTGACCGCGGCGATCGCCGGATTCGCCGTCGGCCCGCGGCGCAGCCGCACAGCGCGGGCGCGGTCTTCGGGGCCCGGCGACCCAGCCGGCCGCCGAGCCACCCGGCGCCGACAAGCGCGGCGCCGGCGGTGAGGCTGATGGGCGGTTGGGCGTGCGGCGGAGTGGAGTCGATGAGAGCGGCGCGGTTGGGCGGGGCGGGGGAGTGGCGCCGATGAACGGCGTGCGGCTGGCGTTCTCGTGGCTGACGGTGCTGCCCGTGCGCGGCCCGGACGACGTCGACCGGGCGGTGGCGGCGCGGGCGATCGGGCTCGCGCCGGTGGTGGGCGTCCTGCTCGGGGGCGGCGCGGCGGCGTTGATGTGGGTGCTGACGGCGGCCGGAATGGGTACTGTGCTCGCCGGATTCGTGACGGTGGGCGGGCTGGCGCTGGCCACCCGGGGCATGCACCTCGACGGCGTCGCCGACACCCTGGACGGGCTGGGCTGTTACGGTCCGCCCGAACGGGCCCGCGAGGTCATGAAGAGCGGCGGGGTAGGGGCCTTCGGCGCGGCGGCGTTGGTCTTCGTTATCGGCATTCAGGCGTTTTCATTCGGGGCGCTCGCGGAGTCCGGGCGCTGGCCCGCCATCGTGCTCGTGGTCGCCGCGGGCCGGGTCGCGGTCGTGCTGGCCTGCATGCTTCCCGCCGAGGCTGCCCCCGGCTCCGGATTCGGTGTGCTGGTCGCCAGAACCCAATCCGTGCCGATCGCCCTGGCCTGGGCGATCTTCGCGATGGGCCTGTCCGCGCTCGCGATCGCGCCCTACTACTCGCTCGGCCCGCTCGCCGTCGCCCTGGCACTCATCGCCGCCCTGTTCCTGACCCGGCACTGTGTGCGCCGCTTCGGCGGCCTCAACGGCGACATCCTCGGCGCGGCACTGGAACTCACCGTCGCGATCGTCGCCGCCCTGACCACTCTGCACCCCTGATCGCGCGCCGCGTCGGCCGGGGGGCTGGTCCGTGCGCGACGCCGGCGGCCCAGCCATGACATCCTCGGCGTCCCACCGCAACTCCCGACCATTGGTCCGCCCGGCGTCTTCCGCTGATCGTCCGTTCAACGGCCGCTCGGTCCCGGGGCGGCAACCGTGGTGCGCTGTCGTGGGTGACGCGGCGGCCTCGTACTCACGCTGGTCCAAGTGTCATCATCGGCCTGCCCCGCGTTCTCGACTGGTCGTCCGTTCAACGGCCGCTCGGTCCCGGGGCGGCGACCATGGTGCGCTGTCGTGGGTGACGCGGCGGCCTCGTACTCACGCTGGCCCAAGTGTCATCATCGGCCTGCCCGCGGGGACGCGCACGCCGGATGCGCGACGGGTTGTCGAATCCGTTCGGACCGCCGATGGCGCCCGGTCAGCGGTCGGAGCGGGGGCGGGTGAGGGTGAACTTGTCGACGACGGTCAGGTCGCTGGTTGGCCCGGTGAGGGCGTAGTAGGTGGCGGTGATGGTGGTGTTGCCGCCCGGGTGGCCGGGATCGACGTCGAAGGCGCAGAAGCCGTACGGGTGCTCGGCGTCCTTGAAGGCCGACCACGGTGCGTCCTCGAGCACATAGACCGGGGCCTTCTTGCCGGTGGCGGGGTTCACGTCGCCGACGGCGGTGACCACGCGGCAGTGGTTGCCGGGGAAGAACAGCTGGTTCGAGGGCAGCGAGGTGCCGCCACCCCCGATGACCAGGTGCACCGTGCCCTTGCTGGTGTCGATGACATCGGTGCGCGTGGAAACCGGCTGCGGGGTGAGGGTCTCGGTGCCCAGGTTCCCGCGCAGCGGATGCGATCGCTCGTAGTGATGTTCGTGCCCGGCCAGCACCAGATCGACCTGGTACTTGTCGAACAGCGGCAGCCACTCCTGGCGGATCGCCAGGTCCGCGCCGTTGAACTTGTCGGCCGAGGAGATCGCGGTCTGATGCATGAAGACCACCACCCAGTCGATCCCGCGGTCCGCACGGGCCTTTGCCAATTCGGCCTCCAGCCAGCGCTTCTGGGCGCCGCCGGAGTAGCCGCGCACATAGCTGCTGCCCGCGTCCTGGTAGCAGATGTCGTCGTTGGCGACCGCGATCACCCGCATCCCGCCGACCGTGAACGAGTACCACAGCCCGCGTGCGAGATCCTCGCTGCCGGAGTCCGGGACGGTGAAATACGTTTGGAACGCCTGATATCCGATCGGCCCGTTGCCCAGCTCGTTCTCGTGATTGCCGGGCGCGGGCATCCAGGGCCGGTAGCGGGCCGACCGGGAGTTGTTGGCCCACCAGTCGTTCCAGGTGCGGACACGGTCGGTGGCCAGGTTCGCGTAGCACAGATCGCCGTTGACGAGGTTGAACAGCGGCGCCACCCGCTCGATCCCGGCGGTCACATCGCCCGCGAACGGGGATCCCAGATTGTCGTTGACGTAGGTGGGCAGCGCGTAACCCAGGCCCGCATCGACCGCGGGAGTACCCTGCACCTTGCCCAGCGTGGGCGTGCCCTGATCGCCGAAGCTGGTGAACCGGAACGCCGCCCGGCCCGCGGGCGCGGTGCGCAGGGTGCCCAGATCCGGGGGCGCGCCGTCGTGCCCGGCCGCATAGACGTAGTCGGTGTCGGGGGTCAGGCCGCTCAGTCGCGCGTGGTGGGCCTGAATCTCGATGCCGGATTTGGCATCCCGATACGTCCGGGTCTCCGCGGCCACGGTCGTGCCGAAACCCTGTGCGGCCGTGCCGTATCGCACCACTGGCTTGCGCACCGAGCCCACGGTGTGCCAGGACACCACCGCTTCCCGCGCGGCGTCGGCCCCGAACTGCAGATGCAACCCCGCGACCCGTGGCGCACCCGCCTTGTCCGCGCCCACCGCCAGCTCCGCCGACCGCGGCCATATCTCGGACGCCCCGGTGTTGTTGTCCCGCAGGGCCACCGCCCCGCCCGCACCGACGGCGAGACCCGCCACCGCGGCGCCCGCCGACGCACCGAACAGCCATCGACGGCTCACCCCTCGCCGCCCGGACGAATCCGCCGCTGCGGCATTGGCCCGGCCTGCGGAATCGCCCATGCTCGTCACGCCCCCTGGCTCGGGTTCGCCCCTCGCCTCGGCATCGCCGCCGCCGGGTTCGGTGCCCGCGTTCTCGACGGCGGGCCCGGTGCTTCCGCCCGAACCTGTTCCGCCCGATTCGGGTTCGCTGCCAGGCTGGGCGCCCGCTGCGCGATTATCCGGCTTGCCGTCGACGCCCTCGCCGAAATTGGGGGAATCCTCGCGGTCGGTCATGGGTATCACCTAACTCGCACACGGTTCTCCGAGTACGACGACACGGCAAAATCCAGATGAACCAACACCTGGCGATTGCGGACGGCTCGGCGCGGACCGGATCGGGCACCGCAGGTCCGGGTGCGTGCGCCGTACCTCCGACAGGCCGCGCGAGCCATCGCTCGCAATGACCACGGGAATTCACCCCCTTACCGGACAATGGGGATCGTTTGGTGATCATGTCCCGGATCCGATGGGAGCCGTCGTTATGCACGATGACCGCCGGTTGATCGAAGATCGTCTCGCCCGGGTGCTGAAGGATCGCATCACCCCGGCGATCTACCCGGAGTCGGTGCCGCTGCAGGCCTCGATGTGGGTCGCACCCGACGAGCCGGTGCCGGTTGCGGAGGGACTGGCCGCACCGCGGACACCCGTCGAGCCGGGCGCGCGGTGGGGCGCGCCGTGGGGCACCAGCTGGCTCACGGTCCAGGGCACGGTGCCCGCGGAGTGGGCGGGGCGGACCGTGGAAGCGGTCATCGACCTGGGGTTCGACGGGTCGATGACCGGTTTTCAATGCGAGGGCCTGGTGTATCGGCCCGACGGATCGCCGGTGAAGGGCCTGCACCCGCGTAACCAGTGGGTGCGGGTGGCGGCGCCCGCCGTCGGCGGAGAGCGCGTGCTGCTGCACGTGGAGGCCGCCTCGAATCCGATGATCCCGTTCTTCTCACCGAACACCCTCGGCGACAAGGAGACCGCGACGGATGAGCCGCAATACCGGCTGGGTCGAATGGATCTGGCGATCTTCGACGAGGAGGTCTGGCAGCTGGTGCAGGACCTCGAGGTGCTCGGCGAACTCTCACACGAGCTGCCGGGGGATTCGGCACGTCGCTTCGACATTCTGCGCGCGATCGAGCGCGCGCTGGACAGCGTCGATCTGCAGGACGTGAACGCTACCGCGCCGGCGGCGCGCGCGTGCCTGGCCGAGGTGCTGGCCGTTCCGGCCGCGCCCTCGGCACATACGATCAGCGCGGTCGGGCACGCGCACATCGACACCGCATGGCTGTGGCCGTTGCGGGAGACGGTGCGCAAGGTGGCCCGAACCACCGCGAACATGACCGCGCTGCTGGCCCAGGAGCCCGAATTCGTCTACACGATGTCCCAGGCAGCGCAGTACGACTTTCTGAAGCGGCACCGCCCCGAGGTCTACGCGGCGGTGAAAGACGCGGTGGCACAGGGCCGTTTCGTGCCCAGCGGCGGCATGTGGGTCGAATCGGACACGAATATGCCCGGTTCCGAGGCCATGGCGCGGCAGTTCGTGCACGGCAAGCGGTTCTTCCTGCGGGAGTTCGGCATCGAGAACCAGGAGGCCTGGCTGCCGGACACCTTCGGATTCGCCGCGGGCCTGCCGCAGATCATCCGGGCCGCCGGGTCCAGATGGCTGCTGACGCAGAAGATCTCGTGGAGCCAGATCAACAGCTTTCCGCACCACACCTTCCTGTGGGAGGGCATCGACGGCACCCGCATCTTCACCCACTTCCCGCCCGTCGACACCTACAACTGCTCGATGCGCGGCAGCGAGATCGCGCACGCGGCACGGAATTTCAAGGACAAGGGCCGCGCGAGCACCTCGCTGGCCCCGACCGGCTGGGGTGACGGCGGCGGCGGGACGACGCGGGAGATGCTTGCCAAGGCCGCCCGCCTGCGCGATCTGGAGGGCTCGCCGCGGGTGGCGTGGGACAGCCCGGGTGCCTTCTTCGCCAGGGCGGAGGCCGAATACGCGCATCCGCCGGTGTGGGTCGGCGAGCTCTACCTGGAGCTGCATCGCGCCACGCTGACCACGCAGGCGAAGACCAAGCAGGGCAACCGGCGCAGCGAACATCTGCTCCGGGAGGCCGAGCTGTGGGCGGCCACGGCGGCGGTCCGCAAGGGAGCCGGGTATCCGTACGAGGAGCTGGATCGGATCTGGAAGACGGTGCTGCTGCACCAATTCCACGACATCCTGCCCGGCTCGTCGATCGCCTGGGTGCACCGGGAGGCGGAGCGAACCTACGCGGAGGTGGCCGCCGAGCTGACGGCGATCATCGAGCGGGCGCAGTGGGTGCTCGGCGGCGAACGAACGGGGCCGAACATCTGCAATCCGGCGCCGCATGCGTGGCGGTCGATTCCGGCGGGCGGCGCGGCCCCGGCGGACCCGCCGGAGCTGTGCTCGGTGGCCGAGCGCGCCGGCGGCGGTTTCGTGCTGGACAACGGCCTGCTGCGGGTCGAGGTCGACGGTCGTGGCCTGGTGGTATCGCTGGTCGAGGTGCGCACTCGGCGCGAGACGGTGCCGCCGGGTGCGGCCGCGAATCTGCTGCAGCTCCATCCCGATCTGCCGAACTCCTGGGACGCCTGGGATGTCGACATGTTCTATCGCAATCGCGTCGCCGACCTCACCGATCTGTACCTTCTTGCCGCCGTCACCGACACGCACGGCTCCCCGGCGCTGCGTGTGGGCCGGAAGTTCGGAGCATCCACGGTCGTGCAGACCCTGTCACTCCCGCCGGGCGCGCGCGGCCTGGAGATCCACACGGTGGTCGACTGGCACGAGACCGAGAAATTCCTGAAACTGGCCTTCCCCCTGGACATTCACGCCGACCGCTATGCCTCGGAAACCCAGTTCGGGCACGTATTCCGGCCCACCCACACCAATACCAGCTGGGAGTACGCCAAATTCGAGGCGTGCAACCACCGGTTCGTCCACGTCGCGGAGCCGGGCTGGGGCGTGGCGCTGGTCAACGACTCCACTTACGGTCACGACCTGACCCGCGCGGTCCGTGCCGATGGCGGCACGACGACCACCCTGCGCGCCTCGCTGCTACGGGCGCCGCGCTTCCCCGACCCGGAAACCGACCAGGGCAAGCACAGCTTCCGGCATGCCCTGATTCCCGGCGCGGAGATCGGGGACGCGGTGCGCGAGGGCTATCGCATCAATCTCCCGCCGCGCCAGGGGCTCGCCGACCCCGTCGAGCCACTGTTCATCGTCGACAACGACGCCGTGGTGACCAGCGCGGTCAAACTGGCCGACGACGGCAGCGGAGATGTCGTGCTGCGCGTCTACGAGGCGCACGGCGGCCGCGCCTCGGCACTGGTGACACCGGGTTTCGGCACCACCGGATTCGAGGTCTGTGACCTGCTCGAGCGCCCGCTGGGGCAGGACGCGCCACCGAGTCCGGATGACGCTGCGAGCCCGCAGGGTGCTGTGAGTCCGCAGGGTGCTGTGAGTCCGCAGGGTGCCGCGAGTTCGGAAGGAGCTGGGGTCCGCCTGCGGCTGCGACCTTTTCAGCTTGTCACGCTCCGCTTCGCCCGCTCCGCAGAATCGCCTACGGACTGATCCCGCAGCGGCGTAACACAACCCGGCATTCCGACCTCGAGGTCATCCGGGCCGAAGCTTCCGGATGACCTCGCGGCGAAACCTACAGCCGCACCGGATACGTGGGCTGCTCGATAGCGGGCTTGATCCGGTCCTCGACGAAGATGCCGTGCCAGATCATGAAGATCAGCACCGTCCACAGCCGGCGGCTGTGGTCGACTCCGCCGGTGCGGTGCGCCTCCAGCATCGCTGAGACGGCCGCCTTGTTCAGCAGGTGGTCGGTCTGGGACTCGGCGATCTGCGCCGCGGCCCAGTCGTAGAGTTCCGGGCCGCGCAGCCAATGCCGCAGCGGCACCGGGAATCCCAGCTTGGGACGGTGCAGCACGTGCGCCGGGACGATCTCCTCCAGTGCTCGCCGCAGCGCGTACTTGGTGGTCTCCTTGGTGATCTTCTGCTCGTACGGCAGCCGCTCGGCGACCGCGAACACCTCGGGATCCAGGAACGGCACCCGCAGTTCCAGGGAGTTGGCCATGGTCATCTTGTCGGCCTTGACCAGGATGTCGCCGCGCAGCCAGGTGAACAGGTCCAGGTGCTGCATGCGCGCCACCGGGTCCCAGCCCCGCGAGCCGGCGTAGATCGGCGCGGTGACGTCCCGGTGGGTCCACTCCGGGCGGAACTCGCGCAGCACCGAGCGCAGCTGGGCGTCGCTGAAGCTGCGGGCATTGCCGTAGTAGCGCTCCTCGAGGGTGAGCGACCCGCGGTGCAGCAGGCTCTTGCCGCGGGTGCCGTCGGGAATCCGGTCCGAGAGCTTGCCCACGAGTTTGCGTACCCCGCCGGGCAGATATTCGAACGGCTTGAGCGACAACGGCTCCCGATAGATCGTGTACCCGCCGAACAGCTCGTCCGCGCCCTCGCCGGACAGCACCACCTTGACGTGCTTGCGCGCCTCCTTGGCCACGAAATACAGCGGCACCAGCGCCGGGTCGGCGACGGGATCGTCGAGGTACCAGACGATCTCGGGGATCGCGGCGGCGTACTCCTCCGGGCTCACCATCCGCACGAAGTGCTTGGCGCCGATGGCGGCGGCGGTCTCGGCGGCGACGTCGGCCTCGGAGTATCCCTCGCGCTCGAAGGCGGAGGTGAAGGTGAGCAGGTTCGGGTTGTGCTGGATCGCCAGCGCCGCGGTCGCGGTGGAGTCGATGCCGCCGGACAGGAAGGCACCGACCGTCACGTCCGCGCGCATGTGCTTGGCGACCGAATCTCGCAGCACCTCCGCGATCTCGTGATAGCGGTGCTCGGGGGAGTTGGGGCGGCCCGCGATGCGGGGTGCGTGCGCCGTCGCCCCGGACGGCTCGCCGAACGGCACCACGCGGAACGTCGGCTCGAAATACCGCGTCACCTTCGGGGCCCGGCCCGGCTGCAGCGTCGCATAGCAGCCCGACTCCAGCCGGCGCACGTCCCGGTGCAGCGTTTCGGGCTCGGGCACGTACTGCAGCACCGTGTAGTGCTCGAGCGCCCGCGGGTCGATCGCATCGGAAAGGCCCAGGGCGGGGAGCAGCTCCAGCAGGCTCTTCTTCTCGCTCGCGTAGGCGGTGCCGCCCGGGCCCGTCGCGAGGAACATCGGCTTGATGCCGAACGGGTCGCGCGCCAGCACCAGCTGCTGGGTCTCGGTGTCCCAGATCGCGAACGCGAACATTCCCCGCAGCCGCGAGAACGCCTCGGTGCCCCAGTGGTGGTAGGCCGCGACGATGGCCTCGCCGTCACCCTCGGTGTGGAATTGCGCGCCGTGCTCGGTCGCCAGCTGCTCGCGCAGCTCGAGGTAGTTGTAGATCTCCCCGTTGAATGCGAGCGCGTATCGTTCGGGGCTCTCGGCGGGCCCCCAGCGCAGCGGCTGGTGCGAATGCTCGATATCGATGATCGACAGGCGGTTGAAGCCCAGGATGATGTGTTCGTCGTGCCAGGTGCCGCGCTCGTCCGGGCCACGGTGACGCCCGCACTGCAGCGCCTCGTACACCTGGTGGACAACGTCGTCGGCCGCCACATCAGCGGTCAGGAATCCGAGCAGGCCACACACTGGGTCGAGAACCTCGTTTCCGGGATCGGGGTACGTGCAGGGAGAAGTCTGAAATCCAGTCACAGAGTCTATCCAGGTTTTCCAGGGTGGGGCGATACAGGACCGAGGGATGGGGCGCTGCGGGCCGCCGGATGTGCCCGCGCCCCCGCTACCTCCACCGTTTCGATCTCCGGGGTGTCGAATCCGACCCGGGCACAACGCGGTACCCGGTTTGGTCTACGCTGCGTAGTACTCAGGGAACTCCCGGGCTGGTTCGTGCGTTAGCACCCCCGCCGGTGAGCTCCTCGAACGTGCTGAAATGTGCCGTCCGGTCGAGCCGGGCGGCGCCGAGTCGGATAGACGACCAGGAAGGCGTTGAGCGTGGCGCACAAGGCGAGCGAAGCGATAGGGGCGCGGCCCGACGGGGGCGCTACCTCCGGCGGACGGGGCCGCATGCTTCGGCGGGCCGGGCTGGCGGTGTCTTTGGCGATCACCGTCATGGCCGTCTCGGGCTGCTCGATCGACAATCCCGTACTGCGGTTCGGGTGGCCCTCGGGTGTGACCCCGCAGGCAACCAAGATGCGGGAGCTGTGGACGTGGTCGGTCATCGCCGCGCTGGCGATGGGTGTGCTGGTGTGGGGCCTGACGTTCTGGACGGTCACCTTCCACCGCAAAAAGCCGAACTCCCCGGAGTTCCCCCGGCAGACCGGCTACAACGTGCCGTTGGAGCTGACCTACACGGCGATCCCGTTCGTGATCATCGCGGTGCTGTTCTACTTCACCGTGGTCGTGCAGAACTACGTCGCCGAGATGAAGCCGAACCCGGACGTGACCGTCGACGTGACGGCCTTCCAGTGGAACTGGAAGTTCGGCTACCAGCACGTGACGATGACCGACGGCACGTCCTACGACGGCGTCGACAAGACCCGTCAGGGCATGGACCAGCAGATCCTCGACGAGTACAAGGACCGTCAGGCGCACGGCCACCCGCAGCCGGGCCCGGACAACGGTAAGCCCGAGAACGACATCAGCTACCTGCACTACGACAAGGTCGAGACCGTCGGCTCCAGCTCGGAGATTCCGGTTCTGGTGCTGCCTACCAACCGGGTGATCGAGTTCCAGCTCGCCTCGGCCGACGTCATCCACTCCTTCTGGGTGCCGGAGTTCCTGTTCAAGCGCGACGTGATGCCGAACCCGAAGGAAAATCACTCCGAGAACATCTTCCAGATCACCAAGATCGAGAAGACGGGCGCCTTCGTCGGCCGCTGCGCGGAGATGTGTGGTACCTACCACTCGATGATGAACTTCGAGGTCCGCGCTGTGACCCCGGACAAGTTCGACCAGTATATGAAGGCCCGTGAGGCCGGTGAGACCACTGCCGAGGCCCTGTCGAGCATCGGGGAGTCGCCGGTGGCGGTGTCGACCCACCCGTTCAACCCCGACCGCACCGCGCGGTCGGCGTCCGAGGCCGAGAGCAAGTAAGGACTGAACTGATATGAAGGTCGAAGCGCGCATCTTCGAGCTGCTCACGGTGTTCTTCATCCTCGTGGCAGTCATCTACGCCTTCTTCACCGGCCAGTCCCGTACCGGTGTGGAGTGGGCGGGCACCACCGCGATCGTGCTGACCGCGGGCCTGACCCTGATCGTGGGCACCTACTTCCGCTTCGTGGCGCGCCGTCTCGATCTGCGCCCCGAGGATTTCGAGGAGGCCGAGATCGTCGACGGCACCGGTGACCTGGGCTTCTTCTCGCCCGGTAGCTTCTGGCCCATCTTGCTGGCCGCCTCCGCTGCGGTAACCGCGACCGGGTTCGCGTTCTTCCAGCTGTGGCTGATCGCCCTCGGCGTGATCTGCATCCTGGCCGCCGCCGCCGGTCTGGTGTTCGAATACCACATCGGTCCCGAGAAGCACTAGCCCGCAGCAGAATCCAGCAGCGCCCCGGCCGAATTCGGCCGGGGCGCTGTGCTGTTTGCGGGTGCCGCTCCTGCCGGATATCGGCACGAGCGGCGATCCGCGGACTACTCGGGCGAGTGGTATCGGCGGGCGCGCTCGGACTGGCAGATGTCCTCGATGGCCGCGGTGATCTCCCGCAGCGACTCGGTGGTGCCGGATCGGCCGGGATAGCCGGTCGCGGGCCGTAGGCGGCAGGTGAAGCTGATGAAACCGTGGTCCTCGCCCGCGAGCTCGTGCAGCCGGGGGGAGCGCACGCCGTAGGTCAGGGCGGAGATGACGGTGAAGCAGTCGCTGCGCTCGCGATACTCCGAGAACAGGTCGTGCAGGCGATGGAAGACCGAGGTGTAGGTCGACAGCGGCGCGAACACCGCCACGCGATAGGCCGGTCCGCGCTCGGACGAGCTGATCACGGTATCGGCCAGGTATTCGGCGTCGCGCAGCGTCAGCACCTTGGGGGAGAACATCAGCGCGCCCGCGGCGGCGTTGCGGACCGGCATTCCGGCACGCCCGTTCGCCGCCGAGGCGATCGCGCCCAGCGATTTGCGCGCCCGCGCCCCGAGTTCGCGCCGGGCCCGCAGCGATGGGGTGGCGGCGGTCGGATGCAGGCTGGACCACTGCCCGAAGCGCACCGTGCCCAGCTGAATGTTGCCGGTGCCGACCGGGCGTGAGACCCGCAGCGGCGCGGTGTCGACCCAGCGGCCCACCTGCAGCATCGCGTCGCCGGGGTGTTCGATCGAGGAGAGGGTGTGCTCGACGAAGGTGTCGAAATCCAGGAAGCGGTGCGCGTCCGAGGTCAGCCAGGTGTGATCCTTGTCGACCTCGACGGCCTGCAGGGTGAGTGCGGTGATGATGCCGGTGCGCCCGGCCCCGCCGAGGATGCGGTGGAAACGCTCGGCATGGTGGTTGCGCCCGCAGGTCCCGAATCGTCCCTCGGGATCGACGTATTCGAGCCCGACGACGTTGTCGCTGAACATGCCGTAGCGGTGCGAGGCCGTGGACAGGCCGCCCACGGCGGCGAATCCACCCGCGGTGATCTCGCGGTGATCGCCCACGATGGGCAGGCCCAGCCGGTGCGCGGCCAGGGTGCGATCGATGTCGGACAGTCGCGCGCCGGCCTGCACCCGCACCAGCCGCGCCTCGGCGTCGACGGCCTGCACCCGGTTCATCCGGCGCAGCGACAGCACGATGCGCCGATCGGGTGGGGCCGGTTCGCTGTCGTGCTCGCCCTCGTGGTCGCTGCCGTGTTCGCCACCCCGGACCGTCAGCGGCTGGGGCCGTGAATCGCGCACGGTGCGAACGACATCGGCGGTATCGCGCGGTAGATATTCCTCAGGGAGGGCGGACAGCGACGTGCTCATGCCTCCACCTCGCTGGCGCTCGGCTCCGGCACGAGCACGCTCGTGACTGTGCTTATTTTCCGGTCGCTGCGCTCCCTCATGGCCACAAACTTAACCACAGTTACGCCCTCCCGTCTGCCCCGAACGTGCGGCGTTCCTGAGACACGCCGAACCGTCCACATGCCGGTGGGACAACTCGCGTCGATCCTGCTGCGCCGCAGACGAATCGGTGCTGGTCGTAAGGGTTCGGTCGGCTCTCGGCGGGGTTACCGGACCCGGCGTCCGAGGACGGCAACCGGTTGGCGTCGAGCATTGCGGCGGTGGGACTCTGGGCCGCTGCGTTTCGGCTGGTCGGGAACCGGTCGTCGGGAATCGGAGAGCGTCGCATCGCGGATGGTCGTTTCGCGTGGTGACATGCGCGACTAGATCTTGTGAATGCGCCCGATGGGCGAGTAGGTATGTGCTATGACCACGATTCTCGTGACCGGGGGCAGCGGCGTCCTCGGCAGGCATATCGTCGAACGGTTGCAGGGGCACGAGGTGCGGGTGCTGTCGCGGCGGGCCGGGGCCGGGACTCACGTCGGGGATCTCAGCACCGGGGAGGGGGTGCGGGAGGCCGCCGACGGTGCGGATCTCATCGTCCACGCCGCCTCGGACTTCAAGAAGTTCGGCAAGCCGGACCTCGAGGGGACTCGCACCCTGCTCGCGGCGGCGGGCGAGGCGCGGCATCTGCTGTATGTGTCGATCGTGGGCATCGATCGGATCCCGTTCCGGTACTACCGGAACAAGCTGGCTTGCGAGCAGCTGATCGAGGGCAGCGGCGTGCCGCACACCATCCTGCGGGCCACCCAGTTCCACGATCTGATCGCCCAGGCCCTGCATTCTGTCGAGCGGCTCCCGATCGCTCCGCTGCCGCTGGATTTCCGCTTCCAGACCGTGGCGACCGCCGATGTGGCCGCCCGCATCGCCGAGCTCGTCGTCGGTGAACCCCTCGGGCGCGCACCGGATTTCGGCGGTCCG
This sequence comes from Nocardia sp. GP40, assembly GCF_050434125.1. Classification (NCBI taxonomy): domain Bacteria; kingdom Bacillati; phylum Actinomycetota; class Actinomycetes; order Mycobacteriales; family Nocardiaceae; genus Nocardia; species Nocardia sp. GP40. Next base: position 585,167 of record NZ_JBNPVW010000001.1, read on the forward strand.
GAGGTGCTGACGCTGGGGGAGATGGCACAGACCTGGCGTGCGGCCCGCTCGGGCCCGCGTCGTGCGGTCCGAATCCCGTTGCCGGGCACCGTCGCCGGGGATTTCCGTCAGGGGCTCAACACCTGTCCGTCCCACACGGACGGTACCCAGACCTGGGCGCAGTACGTCGCCACCTACAGCGGCAAGCCCTACCGGCTGTTCGGGTAGTCGGAGGTCGCGGGCTCACCGTGTCGTCCCCGACCGGGCCGTCACCCGAAAGTCAGGCGACCGGGCGGGGCACAGTTGCCGAGATGGCTCTGCGGCCGCCGGTCCGGCGAGTGGTATCGCTGTCGGCAGCAGAGCTCGATTCGTAGCCGTCAGTGCTGGGCCAGGGCCGCGCTCAGTGTGCCGGCGACGGCCTTGGTGGCGGCGCCCAGAGCCTCGAGGGCGTCGGCCGACAGCAGGGTGTCGGGGCAGGCGACGACGGCCGCGACGACGGTGGGGCCCAGGAAGATCGGGGCGGCGACCGTGACGACGGCGTTCTCGGGGCCCAGTTCGTCGGGGAGGTAGTCGATGGTGATGAGGTCGGCGATCATGGCGCCCAAGCGGTTGCGCAGCGGATCGGTGACCGGGGAGTTGCGAAGCGCCGCAAGGGCTCCCAGCATCGGGGCCGAATCGTCGGCGAGGCGCTCCACGGAATAGCCGCGGGCGCGCACCGCGTCCAGGACGGCGAGGAGACGATCGCGGTGGGCCGGATCGGCGGTGGCGAGCCAGGCCGCACGCTCGGAATCCGGTGCCCACGCCAGGAATTCGCGGACCACCGGGGGCGCCAGCGGCAGGCGGCGGCCCGGGCGGATCCAGGGCAGCGGCGGGGTGCCCGCGACCTCGGTGACTACGACCGCGCCCTCCTCGCGCTCGGCCAGGAATGACGGAATACCCTGACGCGCGGTGAATTCCCGCAGCGGTCCCAAGGCCAGCCGGCGCAGGGGGAAGGCCGTTTCGGCGCGGCGGGCGACGGTGAGCAGGCCCAGGCCCAGGCCGTAATTGCCGTCGCTGTCGCGGATGGTCCAGCCGTCGGCGGTCAGCTGCGTGAGCACGGCGTGGGCGGTGGCGCGGGACAGGGGCGTCTCGCGGACGATCCGCGCCAGTGACAGCCGCTCGGCGGGGTGGCGGGACAGCAGTGCGATCACCTGCACGACGCGGTGCGTGGGCGGGGATGCGGGCGCTGCGGTGCTGTTTTCCGGAGTGCCGCCGCCCGAACCGCCATTTTCTGAAACAGGTTCTTGACCGGCGGGCCGTGCACGGCCTATCGTCGGTGTCACAATACCGAACAATAGCGTCGAATAGTCGACACCGCAACCCGGGATTCGCCCGGCCGTCATGATGGCGGAGGTGTTCTCTTCGATGCGGTGAGTGAGTGAGCGTGTAATGCGGACCGGATACGAGTTGTCGCATCTGGCGGCCCTGGAGGCCGAATCGGTGCATATATTCCGTGAGGTCGCCGCGACCTTCGAGCGGCCGGTGCTGTTGTTTTCGGGAGGCAAGGATTCCGCGGTCATGCTGGAGCTGGCGCGCAAGGCGTTCTGGCCCGCGCCGCTGCCGTTCGCGCTGATGCATATCGACACCGGTCACAACTTCGACGAGGTGATCGAGTTCCGGGACCGCACCGCGGCCCGGGTCGGCGCGCGGCTGCTGGTGGCGCGGGTGCAGGACGACATCGACGCGGGCCGGGTGGTGGAACTGCCCGGGCAGACCCGTAATCGGCTGCAGACCACGACGCTGCTGCGTGCGATCGCCGAGCAGCGGTTCGACGCGGTGTTCGGCGGCGCGCGGCGCGACGAGGAGAAGGCACGCGCCAAGGAACGGGTCTTCAGCTTCCGCGACGAGTACGGCGCCTGGGAGCCGCGGGCCCAGCGCCCGGAGATCTGGAACCTCTACAACGGCAAACACCGTGCGGGCGAGCACATTCGGGTGTTCCCGCTGTCCAACTGGACCGAGCTGGACATCTGGGAGTACATCGACCGGGAGGCGGTGGAGCTGCCCTCGCTGTACTACGCGCACCGGCGGCGGGTGTTCCGGCGTGACGGAATGCTGCTGGCGGAGAACAGATATCTGTCCCCGGGCGCCGACGAGCCCCTCGCCGAGGCCACAGTGCGCTTCCGCACCGTCGGCGACGCGACCTGCACGGGCTGCGTCGAGAGCACGGCCGCCGACGCCGCGGCCGTGATCGCCGAGACCGCCGTCACCCGGCTGACCGAGCGCGGTGCGACCCGAGCCGACGACCGAATCTCCGAGTCGGGCATGGAAGACCGGAAGCGAGAGGGCTACTTCTGATGAGCGAGCGTAGCGAGAGAATCGTGTTGCAGCGTCCTCGGGTCATGACGGAGCCGAGCGCTAGCGAGGCGCAGTCATGAGCGAGCGTAGCGAGAGAATCGTGTTACAGCGTCCACGGGTCATGACGGAGCCGAGCGCCAGCGAGGCGCAGTCATGAGTCGCAATTTGTTACGCCTGGCCACCGCGGGCAGCGTCGACGACGGCAAGTCCACGCTGATCGGCCGCCTGCTCTACGACTCGAAGAATCTGTTCACCGATCAGCTCGCGGCGATCGAGCGGGTCAGCGCCCAACGTGGCGACGCGGCAGCGGATCTGGCGCTGGTGACCGACGGGCTGCGCGCGGAACGCGAGCAGGGCATCACCATCGACGTCGCCTACCGCTACTTCACCACGCCGCGACGGAAATTCATCATCGCCGACACCCCGGGGCACGTGCAGTACACCCGCAACATGGTGACCGGCGCCTCCACCGCCGACCTCGCACTGATCCTGGTCGATGCGCGCAAGGGAGTCGTCGAGCAGACTCGCCGCCACGCGTTCCTGGCCTCCCTGCTGGGGGTGCCGCACATGACGGTGTGCGTGAACAAGATGGACCTGGTCGGCTGGTCCGAGCAGCGATTCGACGAGATCCGCGCCGAATTCGCCGATTTCGCGGCAAAACTGACCGTCGGCGACCTGACCTTCGTGCCGGTCTCCGCGCTGCTGGGCGACAACGTCGTCGAGCCGTCCGCGCAGACTCCCTGGTACCCCGGCCCCACTCTGCTGCGCCACCTCGAGGACGTGCACATCGCCTCGGACCGCAACCTCATCGATGCCCGGCTGCCGATCCAGTACGTGCTGCGTCCGGGTGCGGCGGAGGCGGCGGATTCCGTTGCGGCACATCGGGCGTACGCGGGCACCATTTCCGGCGGGATCTTCAAACCCGGCGACGAGGTCGTCGTCCTGCCGTCCGGGCGCAACACCCGGGTGCGCGAGATCTGGGCGCCGGGCGGCGCGGAGGTATCCGAGGCGTTCACCGGCATGGCGGTCGCGCTCACGCTGGACGACGACATCGACGTGGGTCGCGGTGACATGCTCGCCCGGCCCGGTAATCGCCCGCACGTGGATCGCCACATCGACGCCATGGTCTGCTGGTTCTCGGACTCCACCGTACTGCGGCCGGGAGCGGAGTACTCCGTGCGGACCGCGGCCCAGAGCACCCGGGTGCGGGTCACGGGGCTGGACTATCGGCTCGACGTCAACACGCTGCATCGCGAGACCGGCTCGCAAAGCCTGGCGCTCAACGACATCGGCCGGTTGTCGCTGCGCGCCCAGCAACCGCTGCTGTTCGATCCCTACCGGGACAATCGCCGCACCGGCAGCTTCATCCTCGTCGACGAGGCCACCAATCAGACGGTGGCGGCGGGCATGATCGTGGCGCGCGAGACGGGGACCTCCGCGGCATCGGTGGTCTGGCACAGCTCCGCCGTCGAGCGCGCCGAGCGGCCGCACAGCGGCGCGACCGTCTGGCTCACCGGGCTGTCCGGCTCCGGAAAGTCCACGATCGCGGTGGAATTGGAGCGCCAGCTGGTGGCCGCGGGCCGTCCGGCGTACCTGCTGGACGGGGACAATCTGCGGCACGGCCTCAATGCCGATCTCGGCTTCTCCGACGACGACCGCCGCGAGAACATCCGCCGGGTCGCCGAGGTCGCGGCGCTGTTCGCCGATGCCGGTGTGGTGGTGATCGTCTCGCTGATCAGCCCGTTCGCGGCGCAGCGCGAGCGGGCGCGGGAGGTGCACGCCACGCGCGCCCTGCCGTTCACCGAGATCTTCGTCGACACTCCGCTGCACGTGTGTGAGCAGCGGGATCCCAAGGGGCTCTACGCCCGTGCCCGGGCGGGGGAACTGCGCGAGTTCACCGGCATCGACTCCCCGTACGAGCGCCCCGAGCACGCCGAGTTCGTCTTCACCCCCGAGGACGGCACACCCGCCGAGGTTGCCGCCCGGATCCGGGACGAGCTGGAACTCCTGTAGCGCACCGCCTTTCCCACGACACGAAGCAGGTATCGAATGGAACACTCACCCGCACAGACGGCACCCGAACCCCCGTTGTCCGCGCCGCTGCAGGCCGCGATCGCCGAGGCCGAAAGGCTCATCGCCACGGCCGATTTCATCACCGACGAACACGATCTGGCCGAGGGCTACGAATACCTCGCGGGCAGTATCGCCGCGGTTACGCAACTCTCGGGCGTGCACGGCACCAGCCATCCGCAGTTCGTCAGCTCGACCGGGCCGTATACCAAGATGGGCCTGGACAATCCGGACACGCTCTACTACCACGCGAATGTCGAACCCGGCGCGGAGTACCTGGTGACCGGCACCCGCGGCAGCACGGTGGACCTCAGCTTCCAGGTGCTCAAGGGCGATTACACCGCCACCGACGTGCCCAACGGCGACGACGCCTTCGACGATCGGCGCGTGGAGATCGATGCCGACGGCGGCTACCGGCTGCGCTTCGGCCCGCCCAAGGAGAACCCCGGCCCGAACTATTTCGTGCTGGGCGAGGGCGCCTCGATGCTCGCGGTGCGCGAGGTGTACGGGGATTGGACGCGCGAACGCAAGGGCACCATCCGCATCGAGCGCGTCGACACCGTCGGTACCGCGCCCGTCCCGTCGGATCTGGACCGCCAGCGGAAGCGGTACCGGGCGGCGGCCCGAATGCTGGTGCAGCGCATCCACACCTGGTTCAACTTCCCGAAGTGGTTCTACCTGGACCTGCCGGTGAACACGCTCACCGCGCCCCGGCTCACTCCGGGCGGGCTGAGCACGCAGTTCTCCTCGGTGGGGCACTTCGATCTCGCCGAGGACGAGGCGCTGCTGATCACCGTGCCCGAATCCGATGCGCCGTATCAGGGTTTCCAGCTGGGCAGCCGCTGGTACATCTCGCTGGACTACGTCAACCATCAGACGAGCCTGAACAGCGCGCAGGCGCAGGTGGATCCGGACGGCATGATCCGCATGGTGGTGTCGGCGCGTAATCCCGGCATCGCCAACTGGATCGAAACCACCGGACGCCGGCGCGGCATTCTGCAGTTCCGCTGGCAGCGGGTCGCGCGCGAGATGACCGCGGCCGACGGCCCGAGTGTGCAGGTGCTGGCGGTCGATGAGGTGGCGAAGTATCTGCCGCACTACGACACCAACCGGATCGACGAAGAGGGGTGGCGCGCACGGATTTCCGATCGGCAGCGCGCCTTCGCGGAGAGGATGCTGTAGTGGGACTGCTCGACGACAAGGTGGTCGTGGTCAGCGGCGTCGGTCCCGGCCTGGGACGGTCGATCTGCCTGCAGGCCGCGGGCCAGGGCGCGAAGGTCGTGCTCGCCGCGCGCACCGAATCCCGCCTGGCCGAAGTGGCCGCCGAGATCGAGGCCGCCGGTGGCGTGTCGCTGAGCGTGCCCACCGACATCACCGACGACGCCGCGGTGGGGAACCTGGTCTCCCGCACCGTCGAAACATTCGGCCGGGTGGACGCGCTGGTGAACAACGCCTTCTCGGTGCCCTCGATGAAACCGCTGGAGCGCACCGATTTTCAGCAGATCCGCGACAGCGTCGAGCTGACCGTGCTGGGCGGGCTGCGGGTGACGAAGGCCTGCACCGACGAGCTCGCCAAGTCCCAGGGATCGGTCGTGATGATCAATTCGATGGTGCTGCGGCACTCCGAACCCCGTTACGGCAGCTACAAGGTGGCCAAGGCGGCGTTGCTGGCCATGTCGCAGACCCTCGCGACGGAGCTGGGGGACAGGGGGATTCGCATCAACACCGTGGCGCCCGGCTACATCTGGAGCGATCAGCTGAAGTGGTACTTCGGCGAGGTCGCGAAGAAGTACGGCAGCACCGCCGAGCAGGTGTACGAGCAGACCGCGAGCCGGTCGGACCTGAAGCGCCTGCCCGAGCCGGACGAAATCGCCCGCGCCGTGGTGTTCTTCGCCTCCGACTGGTCCAGCGCCATCACCGGTCAGACCCTCGACGTGAACTGCGGCGAATACCACTTCTGAGAAGGAATGCGATGACAGTACGTACCGATGTGGGCACGGTCGAGGACCTGCACGCCTCCGCGACCAAGGTCTGTGGTCTCACCGACTTCGGCCCGGACGACTACCGCGAGCCACTGGGCGTCCTGCTGGAGTCCTACCGGCGCGACGCGGATCTCACCGAGCTCGGCAGCAAGATGAATCGGTACTTCCTGCGCGGGGCGCTGGTGGCACGCGCGCTGAGCGAGGCGTCCTGGCGGGCGCACCCGACCTATGCCGACACCCCGGTCACCAGGCCGATTTTCGTCACCGGCCTGCCACGTACCGGGACCACCGCCCTGCACCGGCTGCTGGCCGCGGATCCGGGCCATCAGGCGCTGGAGATGTGGCTGACCGAGTTTCCGCAGCCGCGCCCGCCGCGGGAGACCTGGGCCGACAACCCGATCTACCAGCAGATCGACGCGGGCTTCGCCCGGCACCACCTGGAGAACCCCGAATTCATGGGGCTGCACTACATGACCGCCGCGGAGGTCGAGGAGTGCTGGCAGCTGCTGCGCCAGACCGTGAAATCCATCGCGTACGAGAGCCTGGCCTATCTGCCGACCTATTCGCAGTGGCTGCAGGGACAGGACTGGACGAATGCCTATGTGCGGCATCGCAAGAACCTGCAGCTGATCGGGTTGGGCGACCGGCGGCGCTGGATCCTGAAGAATCCCAGCCACCTGTTCGCCCTGGACGCGCTGCTGGCGGTTTATCCGGATGCGCTGATCATCCAGACCCACCGCGATCCGGTGACCGTGCTGGCGTCCTCGTGCAGCCTGTCCGAGCACACCACGAAGGGCTGGTCGAATACGTTCTCCGGCAAGGTGATCGGCGAGACACAGCTGGAGCTGTGGTCGCGCGGGTTGCGCGAGTTCACCGCCGCCCGTGCGCGGCACAACCCGGCTCAGTTCATCGACGTCGACTTCGCGGATCTGCGTTCCGATCCGCTCGGGACGGTCGAATCCATCTACCGTGCCTTCGGTATCGAGTTCACCGACGCCGCGCGTGCCGCGATGACCGCGCTGGACCAGGAGAGCCGAAGCGGCGACCGCAAGCCGGTGCACCGCTACGAACTCGCCGAGTACGGGCTCGCCGAGGATCAGGTGCGGGCGCACTTTCCGGGCTGATTCCGCGGTGGTGGAGGGCTATCCGATTGCACCGCCATGCGGATTAACGCGGGATCGCATCGGCGGCAGTGGAACTCGCCGCCGTGCGGTCCGTCTCCGAGTTCAGCCGGCGTCGTCCATGAGGTCGAAGGCGCCGCGGATAAGTGCCTGGCCCTCGGCAAGGGGCGCGATGGCGTCCAGCGCGGTCTCCGGATCGGACATGAGCAGCGCGACGACCAGGCCGTGGCCTTGCTTGGTGCGTACCAGGTACTGCAGGGTCAGCACCCCCGGCTCCTGGCCGCCCTTGTACCACACGGTGGGAAATCGGTTGCGGTCCAGGCCGATTCCGGCATCGCCCAGCGACAGGGCGTGATCGATCTCCGGCTGGTCCAGGCTCGCGAGCCCGGCGTAGGCGCGGCAGATGTCGGCCGGGGAGGCGAACCATTCGATCGAGTCGATGAACCGGGGTTCGGGCCAGATCCGGCGCGGATCGGGCAGCGGCCGAGCCTCCAGGCGCTCCAGCATCGCCAGCCGTTCCGGTTCGGACAAACGCGGATAACGGTGGGCATCACCGGAATCCGGGTCGAATTTGAACTGGAAGAACGCCTTGGTGGACGGGAACGGCCGATTCGTCTCCGGTGACGCATGGCCGAACAGCGCCAGCTGGCGTTGCACCGCCTCGCGGCCCAGGCGGTGCAGCAGGTGGTCGGTGGCGGTGTTGTCGCTGAGCGAAATCATGAGATCCGCGTACTCGGACAGCGGCGCCTCGGTGCCCGCCGGTAGATACTGCATCGTGCCCGCGGGGCTGCGGTGGTCCTCGCGGATCCTCAGCGATTCGTCCCAGCGGGCCGAGCCCTGCGCGACGGCCTGCCCGAGCGCGCCGAGCACGTAGAGTTTGAACGCCGAGCCGGTCGGCCTGGGGACCTCGGCCTCGTGGCCGTGGATCAGCTCGCAGTGGCCGTCGGTCCGAATTTCCATCGCCGCGAAGGATGCTCGTGGAGCCAGTGTGGCCAGCCGGGCGTCGAGCTCGGCCCACGAGGTGGGTGCGGGCTTGACGAGGGTGGCGGCGAGGCTGTCGATGAGTCCGGTGGGGCTCACGGTCAGATCGAGCAGGATCTCGATGTCGCGGCCGTGCATCGAGGCGTGCACGTGATCCGCTGTGCGGGTGTGTATCCGGCCCATAGTCAGTGGTCCGAGGCTCGCGAGGGCCGTCGAAATGCTGTCGCTTCCACCGTTTTCGAGCAGCGTGGGCGCGAGGTGTGTGGCGATCTCGCTCGCCGTCGGCGCTGGGTCGGCCACGGAGGCCTCGATTATCCATTGCAGTTGCGCGGCAACGTGATCGGTGTCGGTGTCGGTCATGGGTCTTACCTCTCGGGTGTTCATCGAGCCAGGTGGTTGAGCAGGCGGGCGATGCGCCCGCGGTCGCGCGCGGGGGCCAGCCAGTCCGCGATGGCGGCCACGGCCTCGGGATCGACATGTTGCGGCGCTTGGTAATCCGCCGGGGTGGAGCGGCCGCTGCCGCGGAAGAACATGTGGTCGTCGGCCTCGAGAATGCGGATTGTCGTGTCCGGGTGCCCGGCGAGCCCGGCCCGCCAGCCGGCCAGGTCCTCGGCGAGGGTGACCTGATAGTCGCGGCCGCCCTGCAGGATCAGGATGGGTCGCTCCAGCGCCGCCGCGGTCGCCACCTGGTCGAATGCGCGCATGTCCAGCCAGTAGGAGGCGGGCATCCCGAACAGCAGCTCCGAGCCGGGGGTGTCGGGCGACAGGCCGGGATCCTCGGTCGCCGCGGCCGCCCGCGCGGTGGCCTCGGCCACGGTCTTCATCTCGGGGGCGGGGTCGGGTTCGAGCTCGGTCAGATAGTCGATGGTGCGCATGATCGAGCGGGGGAGCGGCACGGTGTCTCCGGCCATGATGATCACACCCGCGATCGAGGGCTCGGCCGCGGCGGCGCGCACCGCGGCCTTGCCGCCGCCGCTGTGTCCGGCGAGGTAGACCCGGTCCACGCCGGGCTGCTCCCGCAGGAGCCGGGCACCGGCGAGCGCGTGCGGCAGATACTCCTCGACCATCGTGTAGCCCGGGACGTTCTCCACCCCGGCGTGCACGTGGCCGATCTTGTCGAAACGCACCACCGCGACACCGCGGCTGGCAAGGCCCCACGCCAGATCCTTGAACGGCTTGTTCGGCCCGGTGGTGACGTCGCGATTGTTGGGGCCGGAGGCGATCAGCACGACACCCGGACGGGGGCGGTCGCCCTTGGGCAGGGTGAGCGTGCCGGACACCGCATGCGGGCCGGACCCGAGGGTGACCTCCCGCTCGGTGAAGCGCCGTGGTGTCGCGTATTTCGGTGGCGTCCAGTCCGATTCGCTCGGCGGGGCGAGCCGGAATCCGTGCAGCCTGCCCGCGTCGTCGACAGAGATGTGGACCTCGATGCCGCTGTTGTCGCCATTGACCGGAATCTTGGCCAGCATCAGTTCGTCGTGCAGCGGCGCGGTGGTGATCGCGCCCAGGCCGCGGACCGACCCGATTCTCGCGGTCTCGGACATCCACCCGAGACGCACGGTGTCGGCCGACACCGCCGCGGCCAGTCTCGGCGCGAAGAGTTCCTCGATCTCCGAGAACCGCTCCGCGCGCAGCAGTTCCATCACGGTGGTGGCCACGGCCACGGCTTCGTCCTGTGTTGGGATCATCCCTCACAACCTTTCTCGTGTTATGAGAACGGTAGCAAGATATGAGAACATTGGGAAGTGGACGCTTTGGAACTTGTCGCGCACCCCGCCCGGATGCGGATCGTGCACGCGCTGAGCGGCGGGCACACGCTCACCACCGCCCAGCTGAGCGCGCGGATGCCCGATGTGTCGAAGGCGATGGTCTACCGGCACGTCGAGGCCCTGGCCGCGGCCGGGGTCCTGGAGGTAGCCGGCGAGCGCCGGGTGCGCGGCGCGGTCGAGCGCCACTACCGCCTGAACCGGGGCAGGGCCGTGGTCGACGAGGAGACGGTCGCCCAGGCCACGATCGAGGACCATCGCCGCATCTTCACCACCGCGATGGCCGTGCTGATCGCCGAGTTCAACGCCTACCTCGACCGCGACGACGCCGACCCCGTCGCCGATCTGGTCGGCTACCGGCAGCACGCGGTCTGGCTCGACCGCGGCGAACTGGAGGGGCTCCTGCGCGACCTGCGTGAGGTGATCGTGCCGCGCATGCTGAACGAGCCCGCGCCCGACCGGATCCGATATCTGCTCAGCCCAATATTTTTCCCGGCTGGCGACCTCACTCCCGAACCGGAGTGAACCGCAGCTCGGCCAGCGAAAACCGTTGGCGCACGGGCGGTTGTGGATCTGGTCCTGCTATTGCCACCGGTTCTTCCCGAGTGGCAACGGGTCTGGCCGATGGATTGGGCGCCGGCTATGCGATCGTGCTGGTCGTGAGCCGACGGGCCAGGATGAGAAGGGCGCGCGGCCGATCGCCGTACCCGGAACAGTCGGGACCGGGTACGGCGTCGGACTCGCCGTTCTCGTTGTGTGCGAGCTGGTCTCGTTCCAGCATCCGCGCACACAGGCGCAGGACGACCTCCCGGAGCGTCAGGCCGAGGTCGGCGGCGCGGAATGCGGCCAGCTCCATGGCGAATTCGATATGGACCGTGTCCGGGACGCTGAGGGTCTCGTCGAGCACCAGGCCGCTGATGGCCTGATCGCGTGTCAGCACCCGGTCGGGGAGCCAGCTCAGCACCCACATGCCGCACTCGGCAATGGGGATCCGGTGCGCGGTCTCGGGTGTCACGGTGCTGGTGATCAACCCGTCGGTGATGTGCAGCGTCATGGGTCCCACCTCCTCGCGTGCGCGAATCGTGTTCCCGATGTTACGGACCGGCACCGGCTCGCTCAATCGAATTACCGCATGCCGCTTACTGTCTCGACGAGTGGACCGGCCGCGAGGAGCGCTGCCGGGTGAAGTCTCGTCATTCCCGGTATTGCTGCGTATCGAGAATGATTGCCGACACGATTTGAACGGTTAGTCCGATGTCGGATGCGGCAGGAGTAGGGTCACCTGGGTCGATGCCCGGGATCGTGGTGGGAGGTGTCAGGGTGAGCGCAACGGGGCGAGGTATGGATCGCGGGGCGATCGTGCGGTGGTGCGGGCGGATCGGCGCCCTCGTGACGGCCGTGCTGCTGGCGGTGTCGATCGGTACTGCGGCCGCTGCCGCAGCGCCACAGCGTGCGGGGCGGTTCGAGGAGCTTTCGGTGCCCTCGAGCATGGGGCCGATCCCGGTGCAGGTGCGGTGGGCTGCGCACGGCGGGAGCACGGCGCTGTACGTGCTCGACGGTCTGCGCGCGCCGGCCGATCACAATCAGTGGACCACCGACACCGATATCCTGCGCCAGTTCGCCGATGACGATGTGACGCTGGTGTTTCCGGTCGGCGGCCACTCGAGTTTCTACACCGACTGGTACCGGCCCAGCAGCACCAATCATCAGGCCACGACCTACCGGTGGGAAACCTTCCTGACTCGCGAGCTCCCGGCCTTCCTACAGGGGTACGGCGTCTCCCGGACCGACGATGCCATCGTCGGTCCCTCGATGGGCGGTGACGCCGCGCTGATATTGGCCGCCTACCATCGCGATCAGTTCCGATTCGCCGGATCCTTCTCCGGATTCCTGAATCCGACGTTCCCCCTCTGGGGCGAGGCGATGCGCGCGGCGATGCGGAACGAGGGCGGCTTCAACGTCGACGACATGTGGGGCCCGCGATCCGATCCCGCCTGGGTCCGCAACGACGCCACGGTGCAGGCCGGAAGGCTGCGCGGACTGCCGATCTACGTCTCGAGCGGCAACGGCCTGCCGGGTCCGCTGGATCTCGCGGACGGATTCGGCAATACGGTGAACGGGATGGGGCTCGAGGCGATGACGATGACCGCAGCCCGGATATTCGCCGATCGCGTTGCGGCACTGGGCATCCCCGCGCGCATCGACATCGGGGACGGCACCCACACCTGGCCCTACTGGCAGGGCAATATGGCCACCGCGCGCCCGATGATCCTCGCGGCGCTCGGGGTGCGCTGATCGGCGATCAGGCGGTCAGCTCCAGGCGCATGAAGACATCGGCCCGGTCGTACGGCATCGGCCCGATGTCCGCGGGCGGGACGTGTACGAATCCGGCCTGCTCGTAGAGGTGCACCGCGGTGGGAAGCTTAGTGCTGCTGCCCAGGAACAGGGCCGTGGCGCCCAGCGTGCGGGCGTGGTCGATGGCCGCGCTCAGCAGGGTGCGGCCGAAACCCCGCCCGCGATGCTCCGGCGCCACGGCCATTTTCGAGATCTCGTAGACCCCGTGGCCCTCGGGCACGATCGCGACGCAGCCGACGATCTGCTGCCCGTCGCGGGCGATGAGGACCTGCCCGCCCTTGGCCAGGATCGCGTCCTGCGGATCGTCGAGCACCGCGCGGTCGGCCGGTTCGAGGGCGAACAGCGTGGTGATCCACTGCTCGTTGAGGTCCTTGAAGGCGCGGGCGTCGGCGGGGGAGGACATCGGCCGGACGACCAGATCGCCGGAGAAGGTCTGCGGGTTCACGAACTCCAGCATGTCGCCCGCGACCGATCGCGTCCAATACTTGATAGGTCGGATTGATACATTGAAATTATGGTCGATGCGGCACGCCTGCTGGACGGCGTCGAGCTGCGGCACCTGCGATATTTCCTCGCGGTCGCGGAGGAGCTGCACTTCGGCCGGGCCGCCGCGCGCCTGCACATCGCCCAGCCCGCGCTGACCCAGCAGATCAAGCGCCTGGAAACCCTGCTGGGCGCCAGGCTTTTCGAACGGACCTCGCGGCATGTGGCGTTGACCGCGGCGGGGGTGGTGCTGCGCGAGCGGGCCGCGGCCATCCTCGGCCATGCCGCGCGCGATCTCGACGAGGTCAGCCGCGTCGGGCAGGGCAGCCAGGGGCGGTTGTACCTGGGGTACGTCCCCTCGGTGCTGGCCCTGAACACGCTGCGCGGCGTGCGCCGATTCCTGGACCGCTATCCGCTGGTGCAGGCGGACCTCATCGAGGGATTCACCTCGCACCTGATGGCCCAGCTGAGCCAGGGCCGCCTGGACATGGCGATCGTCCGCGATCCGGACGACGAGCCGGGCACGGTCACGGTGCCGCTGGTCACCGAGCCCTTCGTCGCGGTGCTCCCGGCCGACCATCGGCACGCCGCGCGCGCCAGCATCGTCGCCACGGAACTGGCGCAGGATCCACTGGTCTTCTTCCCGCGGGCCGCGGGTGCGCGGGCGCAGGACCTCAATCTGCGCCCGCTGCTGGCCGCGGGCCACCGGCCGCGCGTGGTCCAGGAGGCATCGACCTGGGCCACCATCGTGTATCTCGTCGCCGAGGGGCTGGGGGTGACGATCGCCCCGCGCAGCGCGACATTCAACGCCCCGCCCGCGGTACGGATCCTCGAGCTGGACGAAACCGATGCGGCGACGACGGTGTACCTCGCCCACCGCACCGACGACGATCGTCCCCTGGTCCGGAACTTCCTCGCGCTACTGCCTATACCGGGACACGCCTGACCGGCGAAACGCTTTCCCGCGCTCAGCCTTCGGCCGTACCCCGGCGCCCGGCTCGCCCTCGCCGCGCCTGCGTGAACCGTGCCTCCAGCCCGTCCACGAACGCGGTGAGCAGCAATTCGAAACTCTCCGAGTCGATCTCGTCCGCCTTGGCGCGCAGCAGGTGGGCCTGCTCCAAATGGGGATAGCGGTCGCGATAGACCTGCACGTCGTCGACGAAGCCGCGGGAGAACGACCCGATCGTCGAGCCCATCACCACGTAGCGGGCGGCCGCGCCGATCATGGTGGCCTGGCGGGGCGGCCAGCCCGCCGCGACCAGGCCGCCGTGCACCGCGTCGGCCATGCGCAGGCTCTCGTTCCGGCGTGCGGGCCCGGTGGCCAGGTACGGCACGAAATTCGGATGCTGCGCCAGGGTGGCCCGGTACGAGCGCGCCCATTCGCGCAGCCCGTGCCGCCAGTCGCCGGTCTCGAACGGCGAGGTGTCCACGGCCGCCATGATCTGCTCGGAGATGTCGTCGAGCAGGTCGTCCTTGGTGGGGTAGTGGCCGTAGAGGGAGGCGGCCTGCACGCCGAGTTCGGCGGCGAGCTTGCGCATCGACAGCGCGGCCAGGCCGTCGCGATCGATCAGCCCGAGCGCTCTCTCGCGGATGCGGTCGCGGCTCAGCAGCGGCACGCGGGGCCGGGCCATACTCGCACCTCCCTGCTGTCGGTGACCGGCGAAGGGTCGAATTTATCACCGGTCACCGGGACGCCTTGAAGAACCAAACACTGTTAGGTTACCGTGTGGGACGTAAACCTAACACCGTATGGTTAGGAGCCGCATCATGGATTTCGAACTCGGCGAGGCGCACCGCGAACTGCGCGACGTGGCCCACGCCTGGGTGGACAAAGAGGTCGTTCCCTACTCGCGGGAATGGGACCGCGCCGAGTCGGTCGATCCGGCCATCGTCGGCAAGCTCGGCGCGATGGGTTTCCTGGGCATCGAGATCCCCGAGGAGTACGGCGGCTCCGGCGGCGACGCGCTGGCCTACTGCGTGCTGCTCGAGGAGCTGGGCCGCGGCGACAGCTCCGTGCGCGGCATCGTCTCGGTCTCCCTCGGCCTGGTCTCCAAATCGATCAAGTATTACGGCACCGACGAGCAGAAGCGGCGCTTCCTGCCCCGGCTCTGCGCCGGTGAGGCGCTGGGCTGCTTCGCGCTGACCGAACCCGATATTGGCTCGGACGCAAGCAATCTCACCACCAGGGCCGAGCGCGACGGCGACGACTGGCTGATCTCGGGCACCAAGATCTTCATCACCAACGGCACCTGGGCCGAGGTGGCGCTCGTCTTCGCGCGCACCGGCGGCCCGGGCGCCCGGGGCATTACCGCCTTCCTGGTCCCCACCGACACCCCCGGGCTGACCCGCACCGAGATTCACGGCAAGCTGGGGCTGCGCGGCCAGCGCACCGCCGAACTGGTCTTCGAGCGGGTCCGCGTGCCGGACACGCTGCGCCTGGGGCAGGAGGGCCAGGGCTTCAAGATCGCCATGGCGGCGCTGGACAAGGGCCGCATGGGGGTGGCGGCGGGCTGCGTCGGCGTGGCCAGGGCCGCGCTCGAGGCCGCGGTCCACTACTCCACCGAGCGCGTGCAGTTCGGCAGGCCCATCGCCTCCTACCAGCTGGTGCAGGAGATCCTGGCCGATATCGCCGTCGAGGTGGACGCCGCGCGGCTGCTGGCCTGGCGGGTGGCCGACCTGGTGGACAGGGGCAAGCCGTTCGGCACCGAGGCCTCGATGGCCAAGCTCTTCGCCAGCGAGTGCGCGGTGCGATCCACCAACAAGGCGCTCGAGGTGTTCGGCGGCTACGGCTTCATCGACGAGTACCCGGTGTCCAAGTACCTGCGCGACGCGCGCGTGCTGACCCTCTACGAGGGCACCAGCCAGATCCAGAAACTGCTCATCGGCCGCGCCCTGACCGGCGTGAGCGCCTTTGCCTGAGCACAACTTTCACGAACGAATCGGGAGAACCCCAATGACAGAACAGCACTCGGGGTGGCAAGCCGGCGGAGCTCGCGGAACCGGCGGGGTGGGTGAACACCGGGTCGCCGTCGTCACCGGCGCCGCGCGGGGTATCGGCGCGGCCACCGCGGCCCGCCTGGCCGCCGACGGCATCGCGGTGGCGATCGCCGACCTCGACGAGAATGCCTGCAGGGCAACGGCCGAGGAGATCGTCGCCGGCGGCGGCACCGCGATCGCGGTGGGCTGCAACGTCACCGACGAGACGCAGGTGGACGCGGTATTCGATCGCGTTGCCGCCGAACTCGGTTCGCTGGACATCCTGGTCAACAACGCCGGGGTACTGCGCGACAACCTGCTGTTCAAGATGTCGGTCGACGACTGGGACACCGTGATGGCGGTGCACCTGCGCGGAGCGTTCCTGTGCAGCCGGGCGGCGCAGCGGCACATGGTTCCGGCGAAGTACGGCAAGATCGTCAACACCTCCAGCGTGTCTGCGCTCGGCAATCGCGGCCAGGCCAACTACTCCGCGGCCAAGATGGGCATCCAGGGCCTCACGCGCACGCTGGCAATGGAATTGGGCCCGTTCGGCATCAACGTCAACGCCGTGGCCCCCGGGTTCATCGTCACCGAGATGACCGCCGCCACCGCCGCCCGCGTCGGGGTGAGCCCCGAGCAGCTGCAGGCCGAGGCCGCGAAGATCACCCCGGTACGCCGCGTCGGGCAGCCCGGGGACATCGCCAACGCCGTCGCCTTCCTGGCCTCGGACCAGGCGTCGTTCATCACCGGCCAGACCCTCTACGTCGACGGCGGGCGGCGGCTGTGAGCGAGCGCGCCGCGACGACCCCGACGGCTGCTGCGGCATCCGAATATCTCGCAGGTGGCGATCATCGGCGTGCCCGACGAGGCCTATGGCGAGGAAATTCTGGCCGTGGTCGTGCCATCCGGGCCCCTGACGGCCGATGAGGTGATCGAATACGCCAGGGAACATGTGGCGCGGTACAAGTACCCGCGCCGCGTGGAGTTCGTCGACGAGTTGCCCCTGGGCCCCACGCACAAGGTGCTCAAACGAGAATTGAAGGAGCGCTACCGATGACAGATTTCGCGGATCTGAACGAGCTGAAGTCGGCCGTGGGCACCGAGATCGGTGTCAGCGACTGGATGACGATCGACCAGCAGCGGGTGAACACCTTCGCCGACGCCACCGACGATCACCAGTGGATCCACGTCGACCCGGCGGCCGCGGCCCAGGGCCCGTTCGGTGGCCCCATCGCGCACGGCTTCCTCACCCTGTCCCTGTCGGTGCCCCTGGTCGGTCAGGCCACCACCGTCGCGGGCATCCGGATGGGAATCAACTACGGCCTCAACAAGGTTCGGTTCATCACCCCGGTTCCCGTCGGCGGCCGCATCCGTGCCCGCGTCACCCTGGACGCGGTCCGCGACATCCCCGGTGGCCTGCAGGCCGACCGCACCGTCACGATCGAACTCGAGGGTGCGGAGAAACCGGCCTGCGTCGCCGAGAGCATCGTGCGCTATATGTCCTGAGTGCCGCCATGCCCACCGGCCGCCGAGTCGATCGGCTGCCGGTGGCCGGCCGCGCCACGCAATCGCTAGGTGGCCGGGGTCAGTTCGAGGATGGGGATCAGGCGGTCGGTCTTGTCTTCGTAGCCGGCGTAGCGGGGCTGCTCGGCCTTGATGCGTTTCCAGGCGTCCGCGCGCCGGTCACCCTCGAGTTGTTCCACTCGCACCCGGAACGACTTGCCGCCCACCTCGGCCCACACCTGATCCGGGTGTGTGGCGATGTTGTGGTACCAGGCAGGCTGCACCTTCGCCCCGCCCGCCGAGGCGACGATCAGCCAGCCCTTCTCGGTGGGGAACCGGCTCAGCGTCACCTGCCGCTCCTGGCCGGACTTCGCGCCCACGGTGGTCAGATACAGCAGATCCATCCCCATGAACCGGTCGCCCCGGAACCGGTGAAACCGCTGCATCGCCGTGATCATGAACTGTGTGACCGGATTGATCCGCATCGCCGGATTGCCACGCTTACCTGCAGGAATCTTCTGGAAGCTCATGCCGTCGCTCCTCGATGGGTGCTGACCGCAATTCTAGTGACGTTCAGCCCGGCATACACCCGGAATGCGGACGGGGAACCGCCCTCGAGCGAGGTTCGGCTCAGTCGGCGCCCAGCTTGTTGCTCAAGGCGGCCCAGCGGTCCAGCAGGTCCGTCGCCGCGCCGGAGTCGACGGCGTCGGCGACCCGGATCAGGGCGCCGGCCAGGGCATCGTGGATATCCACGCCCGCGCTGTCCGGGGTGAGCTCGAAGGCGACGATCGCCGCGGCGGAGTTGAGCAGTACCGCGTCGCGGACGGCGCCGGGCGCCCCGGCGAACATGTCGCGGGCAATCGCGGCGTTCACCGACGCGTCGCCGCCGCGCAGCGCCTCCGGTGGCACGCGGTCGATGCCCAGCCGGTCCGGATCGATCGCGGTCCGCGACAACTGCCCGCCCGTGACGATCCAGGCGTCGGTGGTGTCGGCCGTGGTGATCTCGTCCAGGCCGTCGTTACCCCGCACCACCAGGGCGTTCGAGCCACGGTCGGCGAATGCGCCGGCGATCACCGGAACCAGATCGGCGAACGCGCAACCGATCAGCCCCGCCTTCGGCCGGGCCGGATTCGTCAGCGGTCCCAGCACATTGAAGACCGTGGGGATGCCGATCTCGGCGCGCGCCGGGCTGGCATAGCGCAGCCCGGAGTGGAACATCGGCGCGAAACAGAACCCGATACCCACCTCGCGCACGCAGTGCGCCACCGACTTCGGGCCCAGCGCGATCTTCACCCCCAGCGCCTCGAGCACGTCGGCGCCGCCGCTCTTGGAGGACGCGGCCCGGTTGCCGTGCTTGACCACCGGAATCCCCGCAGCGGACACCACGATCGAGGACATCGTGGAGATGTTGACGGTGCCCGACCGATCGCCCCCGGTACCGACGATATCGATCGCCTCGGCATCCAGCGGCACCTGCTTGGCGCGCCCGAGCATGCCCGCCGCGAACCCGGCCAGCTCGGTGGGGGTCGGGCCCTTCATCTTGACGGCGACCCCGAAGGCGGCGATCTGCGCCTGCGTGGCGTTGTCGGAGAAGATCTCGTCGATCACCCACGCCGCCTCCTCCGCGGTCAGATCGACCCCGTCGGTGAGGGTCCCGAGGATCCCCGGCCAGGTGCGCGCGCTCATCAAACGTCTCCTGTCGCATATTCCGCACTCACGTGCTCGTAGCAGCCTAATGCCGCAGGACAACCTTAGTTTCGCTCGGGCTGCAGCGCGTCCCACCCCGAAACCGAGCCCTCGTGCCGCTGGGCCAGGCCGGCCATCCGGGAGCGCTCCCGCGAGCAATGCAGCGCATCGAGGACCAGCACCCGCTGCAGCAGCAAATCCACTGTCGTCGCGCCGTTCTCGGGTCCGGGGATTACCAGCTCGGGATCCGGTGCGGCGGCCCCGGCGGGGGAGTAGTCG
This sequence comes from Nocardia sp. GP40, assembly GCF_050434125.1. Taxonomy (NCBI): domain Bacteria; kingdom Bacillati; phylum Actinomycetota; class Actinomycetes; order Mycobacteriales; family Nocardiaceae; genus Nocardia; species Nocardia sp. GP40. The sequence goes on from NZ_JBNPVW010000001.1 coordinate 604,682, forward strand.
TCCTGAGCGGCGATCGCGACGACCGCCTCGACCTGCTCGGCCGGAATCCGCAGATGGTGCCGCAGCAGCGCGGGCGCCGCCGCGGTCCAGCTCACGGCCCTTTCCAGCGCGGCCGAACAGGATTCGACGTCGTCGAAACTCGACACCACGACCACCAGATCCCCGCGCGCGGGATCCCACGCCGTCGTCTCGTCCCGCCCGAGGAGTCGCCGCCACGCCGCCCGCACACCCATCCCATTCCTCCCTCGCCGAAAATCGGGTACCGAACCCCGCCGGAACCGACCGTTTCCTCGGGCGGGAACCGCACGCCGCGCTCGCCCGTTGCACAACAATAGAAGCCGAATATTGCCCGTAGGTGCCAAGCCGGCCGACCCCGGTGGGTCGGTGCGGATCGACCGTGTAATCGCCGCAGAACCGGCCCCGACCTGCCAAGATCAGTGAGCCGGACGGGCACGCCGGGACGAGGATGAGACCTCGTCCAGCCCTGCGGGTTCCGACATGGAACATCAACTTTCGCACCCGGGTACTCCTGTCGTACTACGACGAGTCATACTTACCGGCGTGACGACCGCAGTAGGGACCCCAGGATCGGCCATAACTCAGCGTGTGCACTCGCTGAACCGGCCCAACATGGTCAGCGTCGGAACCATCATCTGGCTGTCGAGCGAGCTGATGTTCTTCGCCGGCCTCTTCGCCATGTATTTCGTCGCCCGCGCCCAGGCCCACGGTGTCTGGCCGCCGGAGCCGACGAAACTCGACATGAAGCTCGCCGTGCCGGTCACGGCCGTGCTGATCGCCTCGTCGTTCACGTGCCAGATGGGCGTGTTCGCGGCGGAGAAGGGCGACGTGTTCGGTCTGCGCCGCTGGTACGTGCTGACCTTCTTCATGGGGCTGTTCTTCGTCTGCGGTCAGGCCACCGAGTACCACGGCCTGTACTCCGAGGGCACCTCGATCTCGAGCAGCGTCTACGGCTCGGTGTTCTTCATCACCACCGGCTTCCACGGTCTGCACGTCATCGGCGGTCTCATCGCGTTCATCTTCCTGCTGATCCGCACGAAGGTCAGCAAGTTCACCCCGGCGCAGGCGACGGCCGCGATCGTCGTCTCCTACTACTGGCACTTCGTCGACATCGTCTGGATCGGGCTGTTCGCCACGATCTACTTCGTGCGCTAGCCCGCTGGGCGACAACTTCAGCATCAGTCGGTTCCGTCTACTCCAAAGGGACTTTAGATGAGTTCATCACCCCCGTCAGTGCCAGAAGGGCCCAGCAGCCCAGGGGTCGGCAGCGCCGGGAACCCTCAGGCAACCAAGACCCGCAAACAGCGCCGGATGCGCCGGAAGCTGGCCGGTGGGCTGGTACTTCTGATGGCTCTGGTCGGAGCCGGCTTCGCCGCCACGGCGCTCACCCCGCACGCGCAGGTCGCCACCGCGGACGAGGACCAGTCCTCGCTGATCCGCCAGGGCAAGCAGCTCTACGACACCTCCTGCATCACGTGCCACGGTGCGAATCTGCAGGGCGTGCAGGACCGCGGCCCCAGCCTCATCGGCGTCGGATCGGCCGCGGTCTACTTCCAGGTGTCCACCGGCCGCATGCCCGCGCCGTGGAACGCCGCGCAGATCGTGCGCAAGACCCCGAAGTTCGACGAGGCGCAGACCGACGCGCTGATGGCGTACATCGCCTCGAACGGCGGCGGCCCCAGCGTCGTGCGCGACGCGGACGGCAAGATCGCGCAGGAGTCGCTGATCAAGAACGCCGACCTCGGCGTCGGCGGCGAGCTGTTCCGCATGAACTGCGCGTCCTGCCACAACTTCACCGGCAAGGGCGGCGCGCTGTCCTCCGGTAAGTTCGCCCCGCCGCTGGCCCCGGCCAGCGAGCAGCAGATCTACACCGCGATGCTCACCGGCCCGCAGAACATGCCGAAGTTCTCCGACCGTCAGCTGACCCCGGACGAGAAGCGCGACATCATCGCGTACATCAAGAACCGCACCGAGTCGCACCCCGAGGCCGGCTACGGCCTGGGTGGTTTCGGTCCCGCGACCGAGGGCCTGGCGATGTGGGTGATCGGGATCGTGGCCGTCGTCGGTGCGGCGATGTGGATCGGATCCCGCTCATGACAGATAAGGAGCACAACGACATGGGCCGGCCCGAGGACGGCACTGCCGCAACCCCGCCCGAGAACCTCAACCCCTCCGAGGAACAGCTCGAGGCGATGTCGCAGGCCGAGCTGGTCGAGCTCGGCACCAAGCGGGACGGCGTCGACGTCGCCTACCGCGCGCCGCGCTGGCCGGTTCCGGGCACGCGCGCTGAGAAGCGGGCCGAGCGCCAGGTGGCGTTCTGGTTCGTCCTGTCGACCATCGCGGGTATCGCGCTGATCGGCGTCTTCCTGTTCTGGCCGTGGCAGTACAAGTCCCGCGACGAGTCCGGAGCGGGCATCTATTCGCTGACCACCCCGCTGTACGGCCTGCTGCTGGGCGTCGCGGTGCTGGCCATCGGCGTGGCGATGGTGCTGATCCGCAAGAAGTTCATCCCGCCGGAAATCTCCATCCAGGATCGCCACGATGGCGCCTCGCCCGAGGTCGAGCGCAAGACGCTGGTCGCCGAGCTGAGCGACGCGCTGGAGACCTCCACGCTGGCCCGCCGCAAGCTGATCACCCGCACCGCGGGCCTGGGCCTGGGTGTGCTCGGCGTGGGCGCGCTGTTCGTCTTCGTCGGCGGCCTGATCAAGAACCCGTGGGCGCAGGGCAAGAAGTCGCCCCTGTGGGTGTCGGGCTGGACCCCGGATTACCCGGGCCAGACCATCTACATCCGCAAGGACACCGGTCGTCCCTCGGACATCGTGCTGGTGCGGCCCGAGGATCTCGACGCGGGTGGCATGGAGACGGTGTTCCCGTGGAAGGAAGAGTGGCGCGGCAACGAGGAGGAGACCCTGCAATCGCTGCGCGGTATCCGCAACGCGGTCATGATGATTCGCTTCCGTCCCGAGGATTCCGCCAAGGCGGTCAAGCGCAAGGGCCAGGAGAGCTTCAACTTCGGCGACTACTGGGCCTACTCGAAGATCTGCACCCACCTGGGCTGCCCGACCTCGCTCTTCGAGCAGCAGGACAGCCGCATCCTGTGCCCCTGCCACCAGTCGCAGTTCGACGCGCTTCACTGGGGTAAGCCGATCTTCGGTCCCGCCGCGCGCGCCCTGCCGCAGCTGCCGATCACCGTCAACACCGAGGGCTACCTGGTCGCCAACGGCGACTTCATCGAGCCGCTCGGACCGGCCTACTGGGAGCGTCGTTCATGAGCCCTAGCAAAGCGGCCGCACAGGCCAACGAAATGGACGAGCGCTACCACATGGCAGCCTTCGTCAAGCGCTCGATCAACAAGGTCTTCCCGACCCACTGGTCGTTCCTGCTGGGTGAGATCGCGCTGTACGCGTTCATCATCCTGCTGCTGTCGGGTGTGTACCTGACTCTGTTCTTCGATCCGTCGATGACCGATGTCGTCTACAACGGCGCCTACCAGCCGCTGCGCGGCGTCACGATGTCGCGGGCGTTCGAATCGGCGCTGAACATCACCTTCGAGGTGCGCGGTGGCCTGTTCGTGCGCCAGGTGCACCACTGGGCGGCGCTGTTGTTCGCGGCGTCGATCATCATCCACCTGCTGCGCATCTTCTTCACCGGCGCGTTCCGCAAGCCGCGCGAGGCGAACTGGATCATCGGCTCGCTGCTGCTGATCCTGGCGATGTTCGAGGGCTTCTTCGGCTACTCGATCCCGGACGACCTGCTCTCGGGCACCGGCCTGCGCGCCGCGTTCGGCGGTATCACGATGGGCATTCCGGTGATTGGCACGTGGATGCACTGGCTGATATTCGGCGGTGACTTCCCGGGCACGATCATCATTCCGCGGTTGTACGTCGCGCACGTGCTGCTGTTGCCGGGCATCATCCTGGCGTTGATCGCGGCGCACGTGGCACTGGTCTGGTACCAGAAGCACACGCAGTTCCCCGGACCGGGCCGCACCGAGAAGAACGTCGTCGGCGCGCGCATCGTCCCGGTGTTCGCCGCCGATCAGGGTGCGTTCTTCATGTTCACCCTCGGCATCGTCGCGGTCATGGGTGGCGTGCTGCAGATCAACCCGATCTGGAACCTGGGTCCCTACAACCCCTCTCAGGTTTCCGCGGGTTCGCAGCCGGACTTCTACATGATGTGGACGGACGGCCTGGCCCGTCTGATGCCGCCGTGGGAGCTGTATCTGGGCCGGTACACGGTTCCGGCGCCGTTCTGGGTCGCGCTGATCATGGGCCTGGTGTTCGGGGTCCTGATCGCCTACCCGTTCATCGAGAAGCGCCTGACCGGCGACTACGCCCGGCACAACCTGCTCCAGCGTCCGCGAGATGTGCCGGTGCGCACCGCGATCGGCGCGATGGCGATCGCGTTCTACCTGGTGCTGACCTTCGCGTGTGACAACGACATCATCGCGCTGAAGTTCGACCTCTCGCTGAACGCGACAACGTGGTTCTTCCGCATCGCGCTGCTGACCGCGCCGCCGATCGCCTACCTGCTGGCGTACCGGTTCTGCCTGGGCCTGCAGCGTGCGGACCGGGCGGTGCTCGAGCACGGCATCGAGACCGGCGTCATCAAGCGCCTGCCGCACGGTGAGTACATCGAGATCCACCAGCCCTTGGGCCCGGTCGACGAGCACGGCCACCCGATCCCGCTGGAGTACCAGGGCGCGACCGTGCCCAAGAAGATGAACAAGCTGGGTCTGGCGGGCAAGCCGGGCATGGGCTCGTTCCTCAAGGCGGACCCCGCGGCCCAGGCCACGGAGCTCACCGCGATCGAGCACGCCGAGCACCACAAGCAGCTGGAGATCCTGGCCGAGTACCAGGATCAGGCTGCCGGTGAGGGCGGCGGGCACGAGCACTGAGTTCGATCCACAACGAAGGCCCCGAGTCGGAAACGACTCGGGGCCCTTCTTGTTGAGGAGGTCAGGCGACCCCGTTGACCGGGATCCGGGGCTCGATGCCGATGGATGGCCACGACTGATGGGCCAGGCTCTCGAACAGGCAGATCAAGAGCATCTTCCGGCTGCGCTCGCCCGAACCACGGGCGGTGTCGGCCTCGGGGATCGCATCGGCGATCACAGTGCCGCCGCGGGCATCGGGTGAGGACAGGAGCCAGAACATCTCCGGCCCGAGGAGAATCGATTGGCCGCCGGTCTCGACGAACCACCGGTTGGCATACGCGATCAGAAGATCGGTGAACATCTCGGCGCTGGACATGGCCTCGATGAATTGATTCAGAGTCCCCGGGCGGTCGGAGCTGGCCTGAATCAGCGATACCACCCGGTCCGCAATTTCGCGGAATTGGCCCACATCCGGCCGGTGTGACGAGATTGATGACATGCGTTGTCTCCGTTGACGAGTCGTGACATGACGGGATCCGGGGATCAGCTGCGTTCCCCGGCGTGGACGAGAGTGTGTTTGCCGCCCAGCAAGGCATCGGCACGGTGCGGGTCGAGCGGGAGGGTTACGTGCCGCAGCCCACGTACCGGCGTTGCGATCACGTCGTGCAGCGGGGCCGTTTTCTCCTCCTGCGCGGGCTCCGAGACGAACTGCGCGGGCTCCGAGACGAATTCCACGGTGTCGACGTCGATCCGGTCGGCGGCGCCGAGCGCGGGTGCGTTCGCGCCGTACTTGCGGTCGTTCCAGAGCATGAGCGTGAGGTGTACCGCAAACATCATCGTGACCGGCATTCCGGCATGGAGGATGACCGCGACGATGTCCCCGCCGATCTCATGCGCATATTCGACATTCCCCAGCACCGACACCAGCGTCGACAGGACGAAGAGACCTGTGGCGTACCACCACCCCGCTCCGCGCTTGCGGAACGACGCCGTCGCGATGACCGAGCCGACCATCAAGCCGTCGATCGCGATGGGAACATTCGATGCGAGACCGGGAGCGACCAGGTTGCGGGTTGCGAGATGATGCAGTGAGTCGTATGACATCGCGAACGCCTTGTATGCAACGACGCACGATACGATCGCCGAGGCGTGCAGGGGTCGCGGCCGAAACGACCGTAGCCGCCGCGTCCAGCTACTTCTGGATCGTTGGTCGTCATTCAGCGTAGCGAAGTCGACCGGCAGTTCCGGTCCGATCATTGACATGCCAGGCAGCGTAGCTGCTAATTTGCCGCAAACCCGTTGATCAGGTGTCCGTGTCTGCCGCGCGCTGGGTCATCCTCGGATGCGGATGTCCCGGGCAAACGGTTCGTTGTAGTAGGTGTAGCGCGGGGAAGCTTTGGATACAGTCCAGATGTGAGGATGTCGATCGTGGGGGCGATGCTCGGATGTGCGGCCGTGGGCACCCTGGTGTGCGCCACCCCGGCGCGGGCGGCGCAGGGCACGCTGATCATCAACGGCCATTCGTATGCCGATACCCCCGGTTGTCTCACCATCCGCAAGTTCCCGCTCCGATTGCGGATCGTGAACAACAGCGCCGGTGAGGCGCACGTCTACCTGCTGCCCGGGTGCAACGGCGGAGTCACCAGCTCCGTGGACGCGGGCGCCAAGGCGTCCTCGATCGGGGCGTCCGTCCTCACCGGATAGCCGCCGGTTGTGGCTCCCCGGCGGCGGACGGCCAGAATCCTCAGTCCCCCAGCGAGAACCCGGCCTCCACCTCCGTGCGCGCATACGACTTGAACGCGATGTGGGTGGCGGTGCGCAATACACCGGGGGTCTTGTTGACGTGGCCCGTGACCACCTCGGCGATCTGCTCGTGATCGCGGACCCGCACCACCGCGATCAGGTCGACATCGCCGGCGCACGAGTACACCTCGGTGACACCCTCGAGCTCCGCCAGGGCCTGCGCCGTCTCCGGAATCCGGGCGGCCTCGGCGTGGATCAAAACGATCGCGGTAATCATGCTGCCGAGTCTATTTGCAGGAGTCGTCCGGGCGTGCGATCGCCCTGATCCGGCCCCGCTGCGGCGATCGGCGGCGCGTCACGCCTCGGAGTGGACGAGATAGTCCCGGCCCGCCGCCTCGGTGCGCACCGCCGTCTCGGCGCGCTCGAGCCAGGACAACCAGGCACCCGCGCTCGACCGCGGTTCGCAATACCCGTCGGTGGTGCTGACGATGCGGGTTCCGGGCTGCTCGAGCCAGCGCACGAGCAGGCCCGTCTCCTCCGGGAGCGCGCCGCGCAGCGGGGGATAGTGGTCGTCCGGGTCGGCGTCCGGCCGTAATGCCGCCGGGGCGTCCGGATCGGTGTACAGCAGATCGGCGGTGGGCACGGCGGAGCGGCCGTCGAGTCGGGCGGGAATCACGGTTTCGGCCGCGGCCACCAGCTTCTCGACGACGGGCATGGGCGGTACTCCGCGGGCGCAGACACCGGCGGCGGCCAGGCGGCCGAATCGGATCACCGCGAACTCCCACCCGCCGCCCTCACCCCGGCGCGCGGCCACGAGTTCGGCGATGCGGGCCAGGGCGGCCAGGCGCTGGGTGCGGCGCAGGGCTCGGACCACCGCGGCGGTGCGGTCCCGCATCCGGGCCGCTGTCTCGAAATTCTCGGTGGCGGAGCAGGATTCGACCCGTTCACGCATGGCGTGCAGCGTCGCGTCCGAGCGGCCCGTGAACAGATCGCGCACGGCCCGCGGCGCGGTCTCGTATTCCGCCGCGCCGGTGCAGGTTTCGCTCCGGTTCGCTGGACACCCGCCCACCACGGCGGGCGGGCAGGCGGGGCCGTGGCGGCCGTGCGCGGGGATGCGGGTGGTGCAGGTGCGCAGGCCGCAATACTCCGCGACATGGGCGGCGACCTCGGCGGCCGAAGTTCGGGATCCGAACGGCCCCAGTGCATCCCGGGCCGGGCTACGGGTGATCGTGAAGCGCGGGAACGCCTCCTCGGTGAGCGAGAGCCACCACGCGCGCTGGGGGAATTTCGAGCGCCGGTTGTACGGCGGGGTGTGCGCCAGCAGCAGCCTCAGCTCCCGCACCCCCGCCTCGAGCCCGTGCGCGCAGGGCACGTGATCGACCCGGGTGGCGAGGGTGACCATCTCCCGCATCCTCGGGCGGGTCTCCGAACCGGTGAAGTACGTGCGCACCCGGCGGCGCAGATTCACCGCTGTCCCTATATAGAGGACCTCGTCCGAGGGACCGCGGAACAGATACACCCCGGGCACGGCGGGCAGATCCGTGGCCAGCACCCGCTTGGCGCGCTGACGCCGGGTGATCGCGGGCAGATAGTCGATCAGCTCGGTGAGGCTGTGCACGCCGAGATTGCCGACCCGCCCGATGAGCGCGTGCAGCACGTCGACCGTCGCGCGGGCGTCGTCCAGGGCGCGGTGGGTGGGGCGGGTCTGCGCCCCCAGCAGTTCGGCCAATGCGGACAGCCGCACCGTGGGCGCCTCGTCGCGGGGCAGGATCCGCCGGGCCAGCTGCACCGTGCACAGCACCTGGAAGGCGGGCCACGCCGTCTGGCACGCCATGGCGGCGGCCTTCAGGAATCCGATGTCGAAGCGCGCGTTGTGGGCGACCAGCACCGCCCCGGCCGCGAACTCCAGGAATCCGGGCAGCACCGCCTCGATGCGCGGCGCCGAGCACACCATCGCGGTCGTGATTCCCGTGATCTGCACGATCTGCGGGGGAATCGCGCGGCCCGGATCCACCAGGGTGGCGAATTCACCCAGGATCTCGCCGCCGCGCACCTTCACCGCGCCGATCTCGGTGATCGTATCGCCGTCCGGGCTGGTCCCGGTGGTCTCCAGGTCGACGACGACGAAGGTGATGTCGTACAGCGGCGTGTCGAGCTCGTCGAACGCCAGCTGGGCCGGTCGGGGCGCGGGCTGGGGCACGGGGTGCAGCGTATTGCCGGGGTACGACAGGAAATCCGGGCGCGCGGCATGCCGGTATTTCGGCGGCGCGGTACTCGATACGTGAGGCCGATTCGCTTCATTGCACAGAAATGTGAGCAGGGTCACATTTATTTGATTCGGCGATCAATTGTCTCGAGTATGAAGATCATCCGGATCGATGCCTGAGGCGTGCCGTCGGCGTGTGCGGTCGTTCGCTGCAAAGTTCGGACTGTTCGGTCGTCTTCAGGGCCGCATGATCCCGACGACATGCTGATTCCCCGACCGAATGCATTCCAAACCGGCAATCGTCGACCGGGATCTACCCCCCGGTAGCCTGCTGAGAACTCCCAGGTCACAGTCGATCGTTATGGTTTCGTGATTGATATGACAAATATCACATGCCGCATGCTTCGCAAAAGTTGCGAACTCCGCTGGGGCGTGGTCACGGCTTTACAAGCGACCGTTATGTGTTCGTAATCTGAGCCGGACCTTGCGGGGCTCGACGCACCATCCGGTTGCGGCGCCGCGGGGCAGATGAGGAGTCACCGCATCATGGCGATCAACCGAAGCGCCCGCCGGGCCGTTGCGGCCGGAGCCGTCGGCGCTGCCACCCTCAGTGCGCTGCTGCTGTCGACCACCCCCGCCTCGGCGGCCCCGGTCGTCATTCCGGGCGTCGGCAACTTCGATGTGCCGGATCCGGTGCTCAACGCGATCCCGAAGGGCGCGATCCCGCCGAACCTGCTCCCGCCCGGCACGCAGATCCCGGGCCTCACCGCGCCGGCCCCCGCCCAGGCCCAGAGCGTCGGTCAGCGCGCGGCCAACGCCGCGCTCTCGCGCGTCGGCGATCCCTACGTCTATGGCGCCACCGGCCCGAACTCCTTCGACTGCTCGGGCCTGGTGAAGTGGTCCTACGCCCAGGCGGGCCGCGACCTGCCGCGCACCAGCTACGAGCAGCTCAACGCCGGTGCGCCCGTCGCGCTGAACAGCCTGCAGCCCGGCGATGTCGTGTCCTACTACGGTGGCAGCCACTCCGGCCTGTACGTCGGCAACGGCAATATCGTGCACGCCTCCACCTACGGCAAGCCCGTCGCCGTCGCGCCGCTGTACTCGATGCCGATCGCCGGGGCGCGCCGCTACTGATTCACCAATGGTCCAGCGACCGTGATCATTTCGTGCCCTGCTGGACACGGGCGGTCGCCATTCCGTAACCTGATCGAGACCTTCGTGATGACCAGCTCGGAACACGAAATGAGGCAGCGCAGGCAGTGACCGCCCAGTATCGGAACAGACGAACCAGACGCCTGGTAGGAGGGTCACTGGCGGTAGGCGCGCTGATGCTCAGTGCCGGATCCGGCGGTGGCGCCTCCGCCGACCCGGTCGGCGCGCCCACCAGCGCGAGCGACGCCGTGCAGAAGCTGCTGGATCTGTCGCACCAATCCGAGCAGCTCAATCAGCAGGCGCTGAAGGCGCAGGCGGATCTGAACGCCAAGCAGGCCGTCGAGCGCGACGCCGACGGGAAGCTGGGCATCGCCGATCAGGCCGTCGCCGCGGCGCAGGCGCAGGTCCACAAGTATCAGCCCGCCGTGGACCGGACCGCCATCGCCGCCTATATGGGCGCCCGCACCAACCGGCTGTTCTCGGTGCTGGCCAGCGACTCCCCGCAGCAGCTGCTCGATCAGATGTCCACGCTGGATGTGCTGCAGACCCAGACCAGCGCGCAGCTCGCGCAGTACTCGAAGGCCACCAACGCGGCGAGCGCGGCTCAGTCGATCGCCTCGAAGGCCGCGGACTCCGCACACGCCGCGGAGCAGAAGGCGGACGCGGTACGCACGGATCTGGAGCGCAAGCGCGCCGATCTCCAGGGCGCGATCGCCCAGGTGATCCGGGCGTGGGGCCAGCTGTCGGCGGGCGACCGGGCCTCGCTGTCCGGTTCGCTGTTCCCGCCCGGTTTCGATCGATCGACGCTGCTGCGGGGTCTGGTTCCCGGCAGCGGCACCAGTGCGCTGGCCGCCGCGCTCACCCGGGTCGGCGATCCGTATGTCTGGGGTGCCACCGGTCCCGACCAGTTCGACTGCTCGGGTCTGGTGCAGTGGGCCTTCCATCAGGTGGGCATCAACCTGCCGCGCACCAGCGAGGAGCAGGTCACGGTCGGCACCCCCGTGGCCCGGGATCAGTTGCAGCCGGGCGATGTGGTGTTCTTCTACTCCGATGTCTCGCACGTAGGGATCTACGCCGGGAACGGAATGCTGTTGCATGCATCGACATTCGGCGTGCCTGTTCAGGTGCAGCCGATGGGGTCGTTCCCCTACTACGGGGCGCGGCGGTACTGGATCGGGATGCCGTAACCACACCGAAGTGAGCGTGAGCGTGCTGATATGACTGCGTTGACGCAAGTTCGCGGCTGGCTGGCCGCAAAACGACGGTTCGAATTCGTCGCCACCGTCGCGACCGTGATAGCCCTCACCGCTATCGGGGGCGCGCTGGTGCTGCTGCCGCGCTCGGCCCTGCCGCTGCGGCCCACACCCGCGGCGGCGGAGGCGGCCGAGCCGGCGCTTCCGGCCGATCCGCAGCTCACCGAGCTGCGCCGGACCATGGAGTCCTACGGACCCGTTGTCACACAGCAGGTTTCCGATACGGACGGCCGGCTGTCCGTGGTGCTGGGGCACCCCTACCAGCGCGCCGACGTCGACACGCTGGCCGGTGACATCGGGGCGGCCGTCGCCTCGGTCACCCAGCTCTGGGGGACCGACTGGGCGCGGTCCGCGGTGGTCGCGGTGGCGTCGGGCCCCGCCGAATTCGCCGCCCTCACCCACGCCACCGGCGAGGTGTCCGATCAGATTGCCGCCGCGTCGGTCTCGGATCCCTTCGTCCCGGGCACCCGGCCCACCGGGCAGCGCGTCGTCTTCAGCGTCGGCGCCGGCCATCGCCTGGGCGCCGATGGCCTGCGGGACACGTTGCGCCACGAGCTCACCCACGTCGCCGCCCGCGCCGCGACCGTCGACGGGTCCCCGCAGTGGGCCCTCGAGGGCTTCGCCGAATACTCCGCCCACCGCGGGGAGAATCGCGCCTTTGCCCAGCTCGCCCCCACCCTGACCGCGAACGCTCGCGCGGCGGTGCTACCCGCGGATCTGCCGTCCGACGACGCCTTCGCTCCGGCCCCCGGCGGCAACGCCGCCCTGGCCTACGAGCAGGGCTGGTCCGCGAATGCCTTTGTCGCCGACCGATACGGCGAGCCGAAACTCGTCGATTTCTACCGTCATATGGCAACCGGTCCCAAGGATGCGGCCGCGCTCGACGGTGCGCTGCGCGAGACGCTCGGCATCGGCCACGCCGGGTTCGTCGCCCGCTGGCGCGACTGGATCAAATCCCACGCGACGGCGTGACCGGCCGCCGTCACGACGGTCCAGCGGCAGGAATCGCGGCGTGTCGGCGCACCATTATGCGACCCCGTCGGGGATCCCCTTGGCGCCCCACAACTCGGCGATGCGACCGTCGGCGACGCGGAAGATCTCGACCAGCGTCGCGGTCTGGCCGTTCTCGGTCATGCCGTGCACCGTGGAGCGCAGGGCGACCCGGTCACCGTCGCCGGCGGCCGAGTGCGATGGAATCAGTCACGTGTCCATACCACCGGCGATCAGGATGCGGCACAAGTTATTTCACGGCCATCGAGCCGGGGCGAACGGTGTCGCCCACTCTCGTTAGACTCGCCCGCATGGCGCGCACCCTGCTGGTCACCAACGATTTCCCCCCTCGACCGGGCGGAATCCAGTCGTACCTGCACGCGCTGGCGCTGCGGTTGCCGCCCGACGAACTGGTCGTCTACGCGCCGCGGTGGCGCGGGGATTCGCACCTGAAGTTCGACGCGCAGCAACCCTTCCAGGTGATCCGCCACCCCACCACGTTGATGGTCCCGACGCCGCTGGTGCTGCGGCGGGCGGCGAAGCTGCTGCGCGACGAGCGTTGCGACACGGTCTGGTTCGGCGCGGCCGCGCCGCTGGCGTTGCTGTCGCCGATGCTGCGGCGCGCGGGTGCGCAGCGGATCCTGGCCAGCACCCACGGGCACGAGGTCGGATGGTCGATGCTGCCGGGCGCGCGGCAGTCGCTGCGCGCGATCGGCAATACGACCGACACCATCACCTACGTCAGCAAGTACACGCGGCGGCGGTTCGCGGCCGCGTTCGGACCGCATGCGGCACTGGAATATCTGTCGCCGGGCGTGGATGCCGAGGCCTTCCGACCGGATCCGGCCGCGCGTGCCGAGCTGCGCGCCCGCTACGGCCTGGGCGAGCGGCCGACCATCCTGTGCCTGTCCCGTCTGGTTCCCCGCAAGGGGCAGGACATGCTGATCATCGCGATGCGGGAGATCAGGGACCGGGTCGACGGCGCGGTGCTGGTGATCGCGGGCGGTGGCCCGTACGAGGATCGCCTGCGCGTGCTGGCGACGGCCCTCGAGCTGGACGATCACGTCGTGTTCACCGGCCGGGTGCCCTCGGCCGAGCTCGCGGCGCACCACACCATCGCCGACGTCTTCGCGATGCCGTGCCGCACGCGCGGCGCCGGGCTGGACGTCGAGGGGCTGGGCATCGTCTATCTCGAGGCCTCGGCGAGCGGTGTTCCGGTGGTGGCCGGAAAATCCGGCGGCGCACCGGAAACCGTGCAGGAGGGCCGCACCGGACATGTGGTCGACGGCCGCTCGCCGGTGGAGATCACCGATGCGATCGTCTCGGTGCTGTCCGACCGGGATGCCGCCGCGGAGATGGGCGCCGCCGGACTGGAGTGGGTGCGGTCGCAGTGGCAGTGGGACGCCCGCGGTGCGCGGCTGCGCGACCTGCTCGACGGGAACGTGCGGTCGAGCGGCGCGGATCGTTTGGGCTAGGCGTACCTCCGCATTCGCTCCGGCCGCATTCGCTCCGGCCATCCGCGGTCTCGGGACGGCTGCGCCGACAGCGTCCATTAAGCTCACCTGCATGAGTAGCATCCAGGTGGCCGACCAGACATTTGTCGCAGCCCCCGGGTCCGCCGTCGGCGAGCTGCTGGCCGATCGGGCCCGGTGGCGCCGCTGGTGGCCCGATCTCACCCTGGAGGTGCGAGAGGACCGGGCCGACAAGGGAATCCGGTGGACCGTCGGAGGCGCGGTGACCGGCACCATGGAGGTGTGGCTCGAGCCCTCGCTGGACGGGGTGATCCTGCACTACTTCCTGCATGCCGAGCCGGCGCGGCCCGTGACCGCGGGCCCGGCGGCGATGCGCGAACTGCTGGCGGCCAATCGGGCCCGCCGCGTCGCGGGCAAGAAGATGTCCTTCGAGATCAAGGCGCGCCTGGAGGCAGGGCGCGCGGCCGGGGAGCCGCCCGCCCACTCCCGCCTCGTCACCACCTGAATCCCGTTCTCCCGCACCGCACGCCGGAAAGGAATCGCTTTCAGCCATGGCCGACCGGACCCAGAGGTCGATCATCATCGATGCCCCGTCGGATCGGGTGATGGCCGTCATCGCCGACCTGGAGTCGTACCCGGAATGGGTGGCGGCCGCGCGTTCGGTGGAGATCCTGGACAAATTTCCCGACGGCCGCGCGCACACCGCGCGGTTCGTGCTCGACGCGGGCGTCGTCAAGGACACCTATGTGCTGTCCTATACCTGGCGCCCGGACGGCAAGGCGGTGAGCTGGCAGCTGTCCAGCGGTGACCTGCAGAAGGCCCAGGACGGCAGCTACGAGCTGATCGCGCAGTCCGACGGCACCACCCAGGTCGTCTACGAACTCACCGTGGACCTGACCATCCCGATGATCGGCATGTTCAAGCGCAAGGCCGAGAAGGTCATCACCGATACGGCCCTGAAGGAACTCAAGAAGCGGGTCGAGGGCTGAGGCGAAGCGGACCGGGGCGAACCGGCGTGCCGACCCGGCTGGAGCTGTTCGCGGGCAAGGGCGGCGTCGGGAAGACGACGCTCGCCTGCGCGGCCGCGATGTCGTACCGCGATGCGGGGGAGCGGGTGTTGCTCGCCTCGCTGGACCAGGCGCACTCCCTGGGCGATGCGCTCGGCTTCCGGTTCCCGCACGACCCCGGCACGGTGGCCGGGATCACCACGGTGCTGCCCGATCTGGATGTCATCGAGCTGGATTCCCTTGCGCTGCTGGAGGATCGCTTCCGTGACGTGGTCCGCACGCTGGACGGCGCCGGCCACGAACACGGGGTGGACATCGCGGCGCTGGACCCGGCCGAGCTGACCGGGCTGCCCGGCGTGCAGGAACTCTTGATGCTCACCGAGATCGCCGAATTCGCCGCCGACGACGACTGGGACGTGATCGTCCTGGACTGCCCGCCCTCGGCGGACATGCTCCGCATCGTGACCGGTCCCGACACGCTCCTGGGCTACCTCGAGCGGATCTGGCCGGCGCACTCGCGTGCGTTGAGCGCGTCCGGCCGGAACGTGCGGCTCGCGGTCCTGGCCGCGACCGTGGAGCGCATCGCCACCGCGGTGACCGGGGTGCGCGACCTGCTCGCCGATCCCGAACGCACCGGCGCGCGACTGATCACGGTCGCCGAGCGGGTCGCGTCGGCCGAATCGGCGCGGATGCGTTCGGCGGCGGCACTGCTGGGGCTGCGGCTCGAGGAGGTGGTGGTCAACAAGGTGCTGCCGCCGCTGGAACCGGCGCCCGCCGCCGCGGATTCCACCCGGCATCCGGCGGTCGAGTGGTATGCGCGGCGCCGCGCCGAACAGCTCGCCGTCGTGGCCGCGCTGCGCGCGGGAATACCGGAGGTGCCGGTCCGGATCGTCCACCACAGCGGGCCCGAGCCGGTGGGCCTGCAATCGTTGGCGGCCCTGTCCTTCGTGCCGCTCGCGGCGGTACCGGGGGCGCCGCTCGCGGTGATGGACATGCCGGGAAAACGGGCGGAAGACGCCGGAGACCCTATGCTGGGCGACGAGGTGGACACCGCGGCCGCGCGGCCCGTCGGGGCGCAGGTACAGCTGGAGTCGGGTACCGGGTTGCGGTCGGTGTACACATTGCGACTGCAACTACCCGTGGTCGACCCGGCGACGCTGCGCCTGGGACGAGTGGAGGACGATTTGATCGTGGGAGCGGACGGAATCCGGCGCAGGCTGCGCCTGGCCCCGGTGCTGCGGCGATGTGCGGTCGAGGGCGCCGAACTCGACGGCGGCCGCCTGGTCGTGCGTTTCCGTCCCGATCCCGAGGTATGGCCGCGATGACGGACGACCGGCCGGGCCCGGAGGGGAGCCCCGACGACTGGCACGACCCGTCGCACGAGTCGGGTCTGGGCGAGCTCACCGAAGAACTGCGGCTGCTGGCCGAGGCGGTACTCGAGCGGGTCGAGCCGATGCTGCGCCGCGCGTCGGCCGAAGGACGTGCCGAGTGGGGTGGCTGCGGCTGGTGCCCGGTGTGCGCGGCGGCGGCACTGGCGCGCGGGGAGCACCACGACGTGGTCGCCGCTCTGGCCGGGCACGGGACCGCGATCGTGACGGTGTTGCGCGAGGCGCTGGCCGGTGTGCCGGTCGACCCCGTCATGCCCACCGATTCCGGCACCCCGCCCGAGGGGCGGATCGGCGAGCCCGGCGATGCGGCCCAGTTCCCGGCCTCCGGCGAGACGTCCGGCACCGCAGGGGATCGCGCCACGCCCGGACCCGAATCGCGTTCCGGGAGACTCGGACCCGATTCCCCGCCCGGCGGCACGAAACCCAGGTACGTCTCGATCCCGGTGCAGATCAACCGATGACCACGCGCATCGGGCGGGAGCGGCCCCTGACCGTCGGAATCGACGTCGGCGGCACCAATATTCGCGCGTCGGTCGTCGACGGCGCGGGCGAGGTGCTCGACACGGTGCAGGCCCCGACCCCGCATTCGGAACAGGCGCTCGAGGACGGGCTCGAGCGCGCCGTGCGTGAGTTGTGTGCGCGCAACACGATCGGCGCGGTCGGGCTCGCGGTGGCCGGATTCGTGGACGAGACGCGTACCTCGGTGCGATTCGCCCCGCATCTGCCGTGGGAGGACTCGCCCGTCGCGCGCCGGCTGTCCGACCGGCTCGGGCTGCCGGTGATCCTCGAGCACGACGCCAACGCCGCGATGTGGGCGGAGTATCGCTTCGGCGCGGCGGCCGGCGCCCACAACGGGGTACTGGTGGCCATCGGCACCGGAATCGGCGCGGCGCTGCTGGTCGGCGGGCAGCTGTACCGCGGAAGCTTCGGCGTGGCACCGGAACTGGGGCACCTGCAGGTCGTCCCGCACGGCCGGGCCTGCCCCTGCGGGAAGCGCGGCTGCTGGGAAAGGTACTGCAGCGGAACGGCTCTGGTGGATACCGCGCTGGAGATGCTGGCCACCGATCCGGCCCGCTCCACGGTGCTCGCACGCGAGTCCTACCGGGATCCCGGCTCGCTGACCGGTCGCCGGGTGGCGGGGGCCGCGCAGGACGGCGATCCGGTGGCGCAGCTGGTGATGGCCGAGTTCGCGCGCTGGCTCGGGCTCGGGCTGGCGTTCGTCAGCGACCTCTTCGATCCGGACCTGATCGTGATCGCGGGCGGGGTGAGCTCCTCGGCGGGGCTGTTCCTGGACGAGGCCCGCGAGCACTACGCCGCGGCGATCACCGGCGGACGGCATCGGCCGATGGCTCGCATTCGCGCCGCACAGCTGGGCGAGGGCGCGGGCATGATCGGCGCGGCCGAGCTGGCCCGGGCCGCCCTCGGTGAGCAGGATGCCCCCGGCGGTGCGGCGTCGGCGCCGGGCCGGGCCAAACGGGGGCGCGGTGCGGCGCGCGCGAGACCCGCGGACGGCGCCCCGCGGGCGTCCGATTCCGGCGAGAGCCGGTCGGAGCCCGCCGGACCCGAGCGCCGCAAGGCCACCTCGCCGGCGCGCAGCCCCAGCCCGGATGGCGCGGCGGGAGCCCGTCGGTGACGGCGATATTCCCATGATGTGAAATCGCGCGTGCGGGCTTGGTCACAGCTGGTCGACGGCGGTAAAGTCGGCAGCGGACCGTGGTGCCCGCAACGACGCCGGTCTCGGAACCGCACTGTGTTCACCCGCCCCACGAACTCCGCACGCTCCGTCGGCTTACTCCACTGCATTTGCCCACCCCGCCGGCTCCGCAAGCTTCGCCGGCTCACCATCCCCGTAGAGGTGAAAGGACGCAATGTTCTACTGGTTCTTGAAGTACGTGTTCCCGGGGCCGTTCATGCACCTGTTCAACCGGCCGACGGCCGAGGGCGTGGAGAACATCCCGGCCGATGGACCGGTCATCCTTGCGGGCAATCACCTGTCGTTCACCGACTGGCTGTTCACGCCGCTGATGAGCCCGCGGCGCATCACGTACCTGGCCAAGGCCGAGTACTTCACCACCCCCGGCCTCAAGGGCAAGCTGCAGAAGTGGTTCTTCGCGGGTTCGGGTCAGTACCCGATCGACCGCAGCGGAGCCGATGCCGCAGAGAGCGCGCTGAACACCGCCCGCAAGCTGCTGAACGAGGGCCGTGTGGTCGGGCTGTACCCGGAGGGCACCCGCTCGCCCGACGGCCGCCTGTACAAGGGCAAGACGGGTGTCGCGCGGCTGGCGCTGGAGACCGGCGTTCCAGTAATCCCGGTGGCGCTCATCGGCACCGACGAGGTGTGCCCGCCCGGGCCGTTCCGGTGGCGCCTGCGCAAGGTGGGCGTGAAGTTCGGCAAGCCGATCGACTTCTCCCGCTACGAGGGCATGGGCGGCAACCGCTTCGTCGAGCGCGCGGTCACCGACGAGATCATGTACGCCCTGATGCGAATGTCCGAGCGCGAGTACGTCGATGTCTACGCCTCCAGCCTGAAGAAGGGCGTACCGTCGGGCAGCCGCCCCGCCGCCGACCGTGTCCCCGAGACCATCGCGAGCTGACCGAGCCCCACTCCGTCTGCACGGCCGTGGGATTCGCCTCTCGGTGAACAACCCTGCCGCGGTGCGCGGCCGCTGGGCACGCTGTGTGTATGAGGCTAACCAAGATCGGTCACGCATGTGTGCGGCTGGACAAGGACGGTGCTTCCATCGTCCTCGACCCGGGGCTGCTGACTCCCGGCCGGGAGGTGGTCGCCGGTGCCGACGCGGTACTGATCAGCCACGAGCACTTCGATCATTTCGATCCCGAACGGCTGCACGACATTTCGGCGCCGATCTACACCACCGCGGGCGTGGCCCGGAAGCTGACCGACCTCGGTGACCGGGTACACGTCGTCGACCACGGCGACAAGTTCCGGGTCGCCGGATTCGACGTGGAGGTCGCGGGATCGAAGCACCATGTTGCCCACCCGGATTACCCGCCGTGCGACAACATCGGGTTCCTGGTCGACGGCGAACTCTTTCACCCCGGTGACGCGCTCACCGAGATCGAGGTGCCGACCCTGCTGCTGCCGGTCGACGCGCCCTGGCTGACGGTGCCCGCGATGCTCGAATACCTGCGCCGGGTGGATCCGCAGCGCACCTTCGGTATTCACGACGGCCTGCTGAACGACTGGGGATTGCAGGTGGTCGACCAGTTCCTGGCCCTCGAGGCCGACCGGGCCGGCAAGGAGATCCGCCGGCCGGCCGCGGGCGAGAGCATAGACCTGTAACGGACTACAACGACGGCATGCGCCGATGCGCCTCGATGGCCTCGTACTTCGCGAGGTTGTGCCGCGCATCGGCCAGCGCGTCGTGGGCATCGGCCGGCACCGGCGGCAGCGCCGGCCGACCGGCCATCTCCCAGTGCTGGCGCAGCTCGTTGGTGTAGCGGGGGAGCGTATTGGGCAGATCGACCATCGAACCCCACAGCTGGCACAGGGCCACGTGGTCGTACGCGCCCACCCAGGCCCACAGCTCCGGCTCCACGCTCGGCCTCGGCACGAGGAACCGGTAGAGCTCGTCGCGGATCTGCGCCCGGGTGCGCCACAGCGGTGAGGAGGGCGCGGGCAGCTTCGGCAGCACATTGCGCCGCACCCACGGACCCGCCTTGTCGGGGTCGAATTCGCTGGAGACCGCGTAATATTCGCGCCCGTCCTCACAGACCACACCGATCGAGACGAGGTCGATCGTCACGCCGTCCTCGATGAATTCCGAATCGTAAAAGTAGCGCAGTGAGATCGGTTTCCCCTCGGTTCAGCGCCGGGGCATCGCGACCGGCGGGTGCGGGCCGTGCGCCCGTCCGTCGGTAGAGGTTACGGCGTGTTCGCGGCGCGCCGATGTGGTGCCCCACCCTCCGGGTTCGCGCGCGTTCCGCGGGAACTTTATTCTTATGTCGTGAACTGGACCGTCGACGTACCGATCGATCGCCTGCCGGAGCTGCCTCCGCTGCCCGCGGAGCTGCGTCGGCGACTGGACGACGCGCTCGCTCGCCCCGCCCTGCAGCAGCCATCGTGGGATCCGGAGATCGCCGCGAACATGCGCACGGTTCTCGAGAGCGTGCCGCCGATTTGCATGCCCGCCGAGGTGGATGAGCTGCGCGCCCGGCTGGCCGAGGTCGCGCGCGGCGAGGCGTTCCTGATGCAGGGCGGCGACTGCGCCGAGACCTTCGCCGACAACACCGAGCCGCACATCCGCGGCAACATCCGCACCCTGCTGCAGATGGCGGTCGTGCTGACCTACGGCGCGAGCCTGCCGGTGGTCAAGGTGGGCCGCATCGCGGGGCAGTACGCCAAGCCGCGCTCGGCCGACACCGACGCCAAGGGCCTCAAGTCCTATCGCGGCGACATGGTCAACTCCATCGTCGCCGATCCCGCACTGCGCGGACACGATCCGTCGCGCCTGGTCCGCGCCTACGCCAACGCGAGCGCGGCGATGAATCTGGTGCGCGCGCTGACCGGCGCCGGCATGGCCGACCTGCACAAGGTGCACGACTGGAACCGCGATTTCGTCGCCCAGTCGCCCGCCGGCGCCCGCTACGAGCAGCTGGCCGAGGAGATCGACCGGGGGCTGCGGTTCATGACCGCGTGCCGGGTGCAGGATCCGAGCCTGCAGGCCGCCAAGATCTACGCCAGCCACGAGGCGCTGGTGCTCGACTACGAGCGGGCCATGCTGCGGCTGGCCACGAACACCTCCGGCGATCCGGTGCTGTACGACCTGTCCGCGCACTTCCTGTGGATCGGCGAGCGCACCCGCCAGCTCGACGGCGCGCACATCGCGTTCGCCGAACTGCTGGCCAACCCGATCGGGCTCAAGATCGGCCCGACCACCGCCCCCGACCAGGCGGTGGAGTACGTCGAGCGGCTGGATCCGAACAACGAGCCGGGCCGGTTGACGCTGGTGGCGCGCATGGGCAATCACAAAGTGCGCGACGTGCTGCCCCCCATCATCGAGAAGGTACAGGCCACCGGCCATCAGGTCATCTGGCAGTGTGACCCGATGCACGGCAACACCCACGAGTCCTCGACCGGGTACAAGACCCGGCACTTCGACCGCATCGTCGACGAGGTGCAGGGCTTCTTCGAGGTGCATCGCGCGCTGGGCACTCACCCGGGCGGCCTGCATATCGAGCTGACCGGTGAGAACGTCACCGAATGTCTCGGTGGTGCCCAGGACATCTCGGATCTGGATCTCGAGGACCGCTACGAGACGGCCTGCGATCCGCGCCTGAACACCCAGCAGTCGCTGGAGCTGGCCTTCCTCGTCGCCGAGATGCTGCGCTAGGCTTGCCGACGCTATGGATTTCGAGGATGAGGGGCTGGCGGTGAACCTCGTCTTCCGCGGTGCCGGGATGTTGCGGGTGGACCCCGCCGACCGGACCATTCTGCGGCTGCTGCGCGACCGCGATCGCGACGGCATCCCGTCGGAGGTGGTGCTGCGCGACGGCAGCCGCCTGCTGATCTTCAACATCTCCTGGGGGTTCGATCCCGCGGCGGTCTCGGCGCAGGTCACCACGAATATCAGCCCCAGCATCGGCGGGGCGCCGGTGGATGTGTTCACCACCGATGCGGTCGTGGCGATCAACGACCCGGAGACCGGCGCACCACTGCTCGCCGTGGCCTGAATCGGGCCGATCGATCGAATCGGGCATACTCGCGGCAATTCTTGTCTATTCTGGCGTGTGCGTGATGGGGATCTACTGTGTGGCAGTGGATTCCGGCCGACTCCGCCTGATCGGTGGATGGGCGCCGTCGAGTTGTAGAGACAATGAGTTCGCCGACTACTGCCATTCACGATAGCTCGGTGAGGGCAGTCTCCCGTTGAAATCCGTTGTGCCGGGGCAACTTTCGATCCGGGATTAGTGATGTGGGTAGGATCACATCGAGAGAAAGTTTGCCAAACTGTTGCTGAGGTCGAATTGCTGGGTTAGGTTTCCAGTGTTCGTGCTTCAGTTCTACGAACCGCATGCGGGAAACTTCGCGGGAGGACCTGATGAAGGTTATATCGGTAGCAGATGAGTTGCTCGAGGGAATGTATGTGCCGTCCACGGATTCGGACCGGTACGCCGCGGGCTCGGATGTCATCGCCAATGCCATAGCTGTGAGCCCCATACTCGTCGATCCCGTGGGCGTGCATCGATCCGAGGCCGCCGCCCGGCCGGTCGCCGATCGGCCCGCGGTGCAGGACCGCGCCGCCCGGCGCGCTGCCGGTGGTGATCGGCTCGGTGGCGGCGCGCGCCGCCCGGCCCTGCTCGCTGCGGCCGCCCTGGCTACCTACGAGACGGTCGTCGACGGGATCCCGGTCTCGGTGGCGATCGAGCGCCCGGAGGCGGACCGGGCAGGGGAGGCGTGGCGTTGCCGGATTCGCGTCATCCGCGGCACCGGCCGGCGCGAGCAATCCCAGGTTGTCGGGGTCAGTGCGGAGGCGGTGTTGCGGGAGGCGATCGACCTTGCCGCGACCCGGCTGGGTGTCGCCGGGGCCGATCTGCTGGGCGAGGCGAGCGTGGGAATCCCGGCGCCCGCGCGGGCCGCGCGGCCGGTCAGAAGGGAAGGATGGTCAGCGTGATCGTGCTGCCCGGTTCGACGTTCGCACCGCCGGTCGGCGACTGCACGCGGACCGTGCCCTGATCGGTGCTGAACACCCGGTTCACCACGACCTTGAAGCCCTGGCCCTCCAGTTCGGCGCGCGCGGTGGCCGCGCTCTTGCCGATCTCGTCGGGCACCTGAACCGCATTCGAGACATACAGCGTGACCGAGCTACCCGACAGCACCGAGGTGCCCGCCGGCGGATCGGTCCCCACGACCTGGTCGGCCTTGTAATGAGGGTCGAAATGAGTTCTGGTGTCCTGCACGGTGATTCCCGCGCGCTGCAGCGCCGCCTTGGCGTCGTCGGTGCTCTGACCGCTCAGATCGGGCATGGTGACCTGCACGGATCCCTTGCTGCGGAACACCTTCACGTCGGTGCCACCGGGCACCACCGTGCCCGGTGCCGGACTCAGCTGCGCCACACTGCCCTGGGGTGCGGTGCTGGCGATCTCGCCGCTGTCGACCGGAATCAGTCCCTGATCGCGGATGGCCTGGTCGACGGTGCTCACGTCCTGACCCGACCGGAACTGCGGCACCCTGGGCTGCCCGGTCGACACCAGCACCGCCACCATCGACCCCTTCAGCACCCGGGTCCCGGCGGACGGATCGGTGCCGACGACGCCGCCGATCGGAACGGTGTCCGAGGCCTTGTCGCGGACCGTGGTGGAGAACCCGTCCTTGCGCAGCTCGGCGGTCGCGGTGGTGGTGTCCATCCCCGCGATCGCAGGGACCGGCGAATAACGCTCCACCGCCAGATACCAGCCGCCGATGCCCAGCAGCAGGGCAAGCGTCACCACGATCGCCGCCCAGATCAGCACGAGCCGCCGGGATCGGCCGCGGTTGTCGGCGTATTCGGGATAGTAGGGCTCCGGCTCGGCCGGCCGGGCATATCCGGTGGGCTGGGCGTGCATGCGGGTGTCGCTGAGCACCCGGGTGTGCGGCGAGGCGGGCTGGTCGGGCGCGAGGCGCGTGGTCATTTCCGTACGAGCCGGCGGCGGTGGGGGCGGCACGGCCCGGTAGCGCGCCGAGACGTGCTCGGCCGACTCCTTGGGCGCGGGCACCCGGTAGCTGGGCAGGCCCAGCTCCCGGACGATGCGCCGCAGCTCGCCGGCCATCTCGGCGGCATCGGCGAAGCGGTGCGCGGGGTCGCGGGCGGTGGCCCGGGCGACCAGGTCGTCGAATTCCGGCGGCACGCCCTCGATGAATTCGCTCGGGCTCGGAACGTCCTTCTCGACGCGCTGATACGCGATCGACAACGAGGTGTCACCGGTGAACGGCACTCGGCCGGTGAGCAATTCGAAGATCAGTACGCCGAACGAGTAGACGTCGCTGCGGGCGTCGGTGGTGCCGTTGGTGACCTGCTCGGGCGAGAGATAGGCGGCGGTGCCCAGAATCACGCTCGCCGAGGTCATGTTCGAGGCGGCCACGGCGCGCACCAGGCCGAAATCGGCGATCTTCACCTCGCCGGCATCGGAGATCAGCACATTCTCGGGCTTGATGTCGCGGTGCACCAGCCCGGCGTGATGCGCCACCCCGATGGCGGCCAGCACCGGCTCGGCGACCGCGGCCACCGCGTGCGGGGGCATCGGGCCGCGTTCGCGCAGCAGCTCGCGCAGCGTGCCGCCCTCCACCAGCTCCATGATCAGGAACGGGTGATCGCCGTCGATGCCCTGGTCGTACACCGCCACCAGGGACGGGTGCTTGAGCTTGGCCACCGCCCGCGCCTCGAATTCGAAGCGGGTCAGGAATTGTGGGTCGCCGGCGAAATTCTGATCCATCACCTTGATCGCGACGGGCCGGTCCAGGCGGGTGTCCACGCCCCGGAACACCATCGACATGCCGCCGCGCGCGATCGGTGCGTCGATGCGGTAGCGCCCGTCCAGCATCTGGCCGATCAACTGCTGTCCTCCGACTTTCACAAAGCTCTCACCTCTAGGTATGGCGCCGATCCGCGGCACGATCTCGGCGACGAGCGAGTGCCGCCCCGGTGGCGGCCACCCCCGATCGTATAGGCGGAATCGCGGTGGGTGTCTCACGACGTGCTCCGGCAAACCGACTACCGTGTTCGTTGTGAGTGCATTTCCATGCAGCGACGACATCCTGCCGGAGTCCGTCACCCTGCTCCCGCTGCCCGATGTGGCGGACCAGCTGGGGATGGCCGTGACCCGGGTACATCAGATGCTGCGAGATCATCAGATCATCGCGATCCGCCGCGAGGGCATCGCCGGAATCCCCAAGGATTTCTTCGACTCCGACGGCGAGATCACCAAGCATCTGCCCGGCCTGATCACTGTGATGCGCGACGCGAAATACAGCAACGAGGAGATCCTGCAGTGGATCTACCTCGACGACGAGTCGTTGCCCGGGCGTCCGATCGATGCCCTGCACGGCCCGCTCGCCCGTGAGGTGCTGCGCCGCGCCGCCGCCGATCCGTTCTGAGGATTGCCCGCCCCTTCGCACCCGCGTCCGGTCGACGCGGGTGCGGGGGTCACGCGCGGCCGCGGCGCAGCGTGAATTCCGTTGCCGCGACGCGGAGTCTGCGTCGCCGCGGGACCACCGCGCGCCGGGCAAAGATCTCGTAGTCCTGCCGCTCCACCTCGTCCAGGATGCCCGCGTACAGCACCGCGGCGGTCCGGATCGCCGGACGCACCCTCGGTCGTAGCAGGCCGATGCCCGGTTCGGCGGTGCGATAGAGGTCGCGGTTGACGGCGATCAGGTGCGCCAGGGCGCGACGCAGCCGCGGCTCGACGCGGCCGGAATCGCGGCAGTGCCGCAGCAGCTCCTCCTCGACGCCGAAGGCCGCCAGCTCGGTCGTCGGGAGGTAGATCCGCCCGCGATCCAGATCCTCGCCGACGTCGCGCAGGAAATTGGTCAGCTGGAACGCCTCGCCGAGGGCGGCCGCCGCCGGTTCGGCCTCGGGCACCGGGACCACCGTGCCCAGCACCGGCAGCAGCTGCAACCCGATCGCGGCCGCCGAGCCGCGCATGTACTCGCGCAGTTCTGCCATCGTGCGGTAGCGGGCGCGGAACAGCGCGGTTCCGGGGACGTCCATCCGCATGGCATCGAGGAAGACCCAGAAGTGCTGCGGCGCAATGCGATATCGGATGATGGTGTCCGCGACCGCCGCCAGGACGGGATCGTCCGGATCGGCGGGACCGCCGTCCAGTCGTTCGCGCAGGCGCCGCTCGATCCGATCCAGGCGGTGCGCCGCGTCGGAGTCGCCCTCGGATGCGCCGTGATCGACGATGTCGTCGACGGTCCTGGCGAACGCATAGAGCGCATGCACGGCCGGGTGCTGCTCGGGCGGTAGCAGCCGCGTGGCCAGGAAGTAGGTGCGCCCGTGCTCGGCGGCGATCGCCCGGCACCGCCGATACGCCGACGACAGCTCCCCGCTCGTGGCGTTGGCGATAGTCATGCTGAAATCCGCCGAATCCCGGACGCCGTCGCCGGCGACGGTGGTCATCGCGCAGGCGGGCCGGCGTCGGCGGTCGTCCGGCCGGTGTCGCCGCGCAGCCGCAGCGGATCGACCGTGCGCAGCGACAGCGCCGCCACCACCGCGACGAAGGTGGCCGCCGCGACATGCCAGAAGTTGTACATCCCGATGGCTCCACCGGGCTCGAAGACCAGCATCAGCCAGGTACACAGGCCCACCAGCACCATCAGCGTCCCGGTGGACATCGCGAATCCGGCGGCCAGAGCAAGCGGCCACGAGTAGTACCAGGGCAGCGCGGCGGGGGACAGGATGACGATCGCGATGAACGCGATCAGGATGCCCATCACCGCATCCTTCTCGCTGAGCTTGAAGCGCCACCACGTCCACAGCAGGACCACCACCAGCGCGACGGCACAGATGCTCCGGGTCCAGTACAGCACCGATTCCAGCTGCCACGGCGTGAACCAGGTGACCATGTGCGCCATGATCGTCGGCAGCGAGAGCCAGTTGATGATCTTCTTCGATCCGGACAGCGCGGTCAGCCAGCCGATACCGACGCCCGCGACGGCCGAGGCGGCCGCGAAGACCACCGCGAATATCGAGATGCCCAGCCCGCCGATCTTGGCGAAGGTCCACATAGGGTGCGGCAGCGGCCCCTCGTTCAGGGCCGCGCGGCGTTCTCGCTCGTGAATCATCCAGATCCACACCAGGAAGGGCAGCGCGACACCGGCGGTGGCCTTGATCGCGACGGCGACCGCGAGCACCACGAAGCCCCACGTGTGATGGTGCTCGAGGACCAGCGCGATCCCCGCGGCCATCAGCCCGACCATCAGCATCTCGTTGTGCGCGCCGCCGATCAGGTGGATGAGCACCAGGGGATTGAGCACCGCCAGCCACAGGGCGACCGTCGGCTTACCGCCGAGATGCTTGGTCAGGTGCGGGACCGCCCACATCATCAGCGCCAGACCGGGCAGCATCACCCAGCGCATGACCCAGGTGCCCGCCACCACGTTGCTGCCGGTGACGGTGGTGATCCACTTGCCCAGCAGCAGGAAGATGGGGCCGTAGGGGGCGGTGGTGGTGGTCCAGACCGGGCTCACGTTGTCCAGCAGCACGCCCGGGTTGGCGACCGGCCCCACCTTGTAGGGGTCGAAGCCGTCGCGCAGCAGCGCGCCCTGCGCCAGGTAGGAGTAGACGTCCTGGCTGAACATCGGGACCGCGAACAGCAGCGGCAGGATCCAGATGCCGACGATCGCGCGCAGCTCGTTGAGCGTCACGTCGCTGTAGGCGGCGTCGCGCCCGATCGTGATGCGGCCCAACCGGACCCAGGCGATGATCATCGCCAGCACGCCCAGCCAGACGACCATCGTCGCCAGCGCGTACCCGTGCCCGAAGCGCAGCCACGAGAGGTGCGCGGACTCGAGCAGTGGATCGTTGCGGCGGGTGGCGCCCGCGCCGAGACCACCGACGGTGATCAGCAGCGAACCCCAGAAGCCGAGCAGCGCGGCCTTGCCCTCGGGGCTACGGAAGAAATCGGCCGAGAAGCGCAGCCACCACCGCGGGGTGTGCGGCATCACCGTGGCCGCGGTCTGCGGGGCCTCGGTGGTTGCCGTGGGTATCACGGTGGCGGTCAACGGTTCGGGGGTCGGCATAGGTAGTCGTTCCCCCCAGCAATTCCGGTGCGGTCGAGACCGCGGTCAATAGGTCGCGGGCCAGTTTAATAGTCCGGAAGGAACACTAGCGCGCCGGTTCGTGTCGATTGGTTGCCGGGATGGCATACATCACGCGGATCGGCCGCGCGAACCCGTGATCCGCTGGGCGGCCAGCTTTCCCGACAGCAGTGCGGTCGGCACGCCGACGCCCGGGGTGGTGCCGCATCCGGCCAGCACCACGTTGCCCGCGGCGCGCGGCAGATTGCGGGTCCGGAACGGTCCGGTCTGACGGAACAGATGCGCCGCGGAGAAGGGCGTGCCCGCGATCATGCCCCGATCCGCCCAGGTCCGCGGCGTGTCCAGGTGGTCGGCGGTGAAGTGCTCGGCGATGCCGCGATAGCCGCGGCCCTCCAGGACCGCCAGCAGCTCGCGCAGGTAGGGCGGGCCCAGCCGGGGCCAATCCAGTGGCGCCGCAGTTAGATTGGGGCACGGGGCCAGCAGCGACAGCGGCTCGTGGCGGGTCCCGCGGTCGATGAACAAACCCGGATCCGACAGTGCGGGCCGGGTCAGCAGCAGCGAGGGGTCGCTCATCAGCCGTCCCCGGCCGGGCCGGGCGGCGATCTCGGTGAACGTGCGATCCCAGGCGCGTCCGAAGTCGATGGTGTGGTGGGCCTGCACCGGCCAGCCCGCGGCGATCTCGGCCGGGATGGTGCCGTGCGCGACGACCGCGGAGGGGGAGGCGCGCAGCGGGCGCCGCCGCGCGATCCCGAACCGGCGCAGGGAGCCCAGGTCGGCGGTGAGGACGACGGCGTCG
Source organism: Nocardia sp. GP40 (assembly GCF_050434125.1). NCBI lineage: Bacteria > Bacillati > Actinomycetota > Actinomycetes > Mycobacteriales > Nocardiaceae > Nocardia > Nocardia sp. GP40. Next base: position 633,341 of record NZ_JBNPVW010000001.1, read on the forward strand.
CACTCGTAGGTTCCCGAGGCGGTGTTCACCCGGAGCGCACGACCGTCGCGGTAATCGATACCCGTTGCCTCGGTGTTCAATTCCAACGTCCCGCCGGCCGCGGTGAACGCCCGCGCCAGCGCCGCCGTGACCGCGCGCATGCCCCCCTCGGGGAAGTACACGCCCAGGCAGGTGTCCATGTTCGGGATCGCGCCGTACACGCCCAGCGCCTGCGCGGGCGCCATGCCCGCGTACAGCGCCTGGAAGGTGAACAGCCGGGCGAGACGCTCGTCGTGCAGGGTCCGTCGCACGCGCGGCCCGAGCCGGCCGAACGCACCGAGCCGCACGAGTTCGGTCAGGGCCGCCCGTTTGCCTGGGTCGGTGACCATATCCAGCGGGGAGTCGAAGTTCGTGTCCATGAACGGCCCGTAGGCCGCGCCGTAGATCCGCCCCAGCCAGTCGCGCAGCCGCCGGTAGCGCGGGACCTCGTCCGGCCCGCACGCGCGGGCGACCTCGGCCGCCATCTCGTCCGGATCCGAGTGGACCGCGATCGTCGTGCCATCGGCGAAGCGCGCCCGGTAGGCGGGTGTCAGCGGATGAATGCGCAGGCCGCAGGATTCGGCGTCGGTTCCGACAGCGGCCAGCGCCTCGCCGATCAGCTCGGGCAGCGTGAGAACCGTTGCTCCGGAATCGATCTCGTAGTCCGGACCGCGATACACCCCGACTCGCCCGCCGGGATGGTCCGCACGTTCGAGCACGGTGACCGAGTGTCCGGCGCCGGTCAGGTAGAGCGCGGCCGACAGCCCGGCCAGGCCCGCGCCGACCACGACGACGCGTTCGGTCGCGCCGGAGACGGTCTTCATCGTCATGTGCCGCGCGCGACCTTACGAGACGCGCTTGGTCGCTGCCACGGCCATCGCCTCGAGACGTGCCTTCGCGCCGGGCGTCGCCGAGCAGGCCGCCAGGGCCGCGAGGCCGCGGTCGGTGAGGTCGGCGATGCGGCGCTCGACGTCGTCGACCGCGCCCAGGCCTGTGATCACCTCGCGGAGCCGGGTGACGTCGTCCGGGCTCAGGTCGGTGCCGATCCGGGTCCGGATCAGTGTGGCCGCGGCCGGATCGACGGCGTCGGCGCGGCGCAGCGCCTCCGCGATGAGCACGGTGCGCTTGCCCTCGCGCAGGTCGTCCCCCGACGGCTTACCGGTCACGGCGGGATCGCCGAAGACGCCGAGCAGGTCGTCGCGCAGCTGGAAGGCCAGGCCGATATCGGTACCGAATTCGCGGTAGGCGGTGATCAGCGCCGGATCGGCGTCGGCCAGGGCCGCGCCCAGGTGCAGCGGCCGTTCGATGGTGTACGCGGCGGTCTTGTACCGGTTGATCCGCATCGCCGATTCCACCGAATCGTCCGCTTCGGCCTCGCCGTGGATGTCCAGCAGCTGCCCGCCGAGCACCTCGGTGCGCATGGCGGCCCACACCGGCGTGAAGCGGGCGCGCGCCGCGGGATCCAGCCGCGCGCCGGCGACCATGTCATCGGCCCACGCCAGCGCCATATCGCCGATCAGAATGCCGACGCTGGCGCCGAAATGCCCTGCGTCGCCGCGCCATTCGCGGGAGCGATGCTGATCCTCGAAGGCCACGTGCACGGTCGGAAAGCCGCGCCGGGTGCGGGAGGAGTCGATGATGTCGTCGTGGATCAGGGCACACGCCTGCACCAGCTCCAGGGCGGCGCAGGCGCGCAGCACGGCCGGGGCGTGCGGTCCGTCCTGATCGCCGCCCGCGCCGAGCCAGCCGGTCCAGGCGAACGCCGGGCGGGTGCGTTTGCCGCCGCGCAGCACGAAGTTCTGCAGCGCCTCGATCGCCTCGATCACCACGGGCCCCATGCTGCCGACGGTCTCTCGGCGTGTGGCGAAGAACCGTCTCAACGCCTCCTCGACGGCGCCGACCAGCCAGGTTGTGTCCGCGGGGGTCGGGCGGGTCGAGGTATCTGCTCCGGCGGGCAACGAAACCTCCCAGGTGAATGGCCGCGACAGCACCGCTGGAAAACGCTGACGCATATGGTTCGGACGCGCGGGCGTCCCTGGATGGGAACGATACTGCGTCGGTCGAGGGCGTCTTGCGGGCGTGTCGCCGTCGCCGCGCCTGGTCCCTCGGCCCCGCACGCCGAACCTCGGGGGCGTGGCGCCGTCTCGGGCGCGTCGAGGTGGCAAACGGGGCTCTCACCTGCGGCTGGGCCGACAGATTCGGCGCGTCGCGCTCGAGTACTGCGGGGCGCGGGGCCGGATGCGTACGGTGTCCGCATTACACTGGGCCGGTGAGCTTCGACAACGTACGGGGACGATCGACCCCTGGCCGACCCCGGACGCCGCAGGTCTCCGGAACTCGGTCCATTGTGGCGCAGCTGGGGCCGCGCCCCGACGGGAGCATCCCGTTCTCGGTGGAGTTCAATCCGCCGCGCGATGCCGCCGCCGAGGCACGGCTGTGGCGCGCGGCGCGCGAATTCGAGCGCATGCATCCCGCGTTCGTCTCGATGACCTACGGGGCGGGCGGCTCCACCCGCGACCGGACCGCCCGGGTGACCGGTCAGCTCGCCACCGAGACCACGCTGCTCACGGTGGCGCATCTCACCGCGGTCGGGCACAGCGTGGCCGAGCTGCGCTCCATCGTGGGTTCCTACGTCGACGCCGGGATCCGCAATCTGCTCGTGCTGCGCGGCGACCCGCCCGGGGATCCGCTGGGGCAGTGGAACAAACACCCCGGCGGCGTGGAGTACGCCGAGGAACTCGTGCGCATCGTGCGGGACCTGGGCGATTTCCACGTCGGGGTGGCCTCGTTCCCGCAGGGGCACCACCGCTCGCCGGACCTGGACCACGACACCGCCTACCTGTGCGCGAAACTGCGTGCGGGCGCGGAATATTCGATCACCCAGATGTTCTTCGACGTCGACGACTATCTGCGCCTGCGGGACCGAGTGATCGCGTGCGACCCGGTGCAGGGCGCCAAGCCGATCATTCCCGAGCTCATGCCGATCACCTCGCTGCGGACCGTGCAGCGCGCGGAGGAGCTCTCGGGCCGGACCCTTCCGCCCGCGCTGCTGGCACGCCTGGAGCGGGCCGCGGGCAACGATCCCGAGGCCAACCGTGACGCGGTGCGCGAGGTGGGCATCGAGATCGCCACGGAGATCGGGCAGCGGCTGATTGCGGAGGGTGCGCCCTGCCTGCATTTCATCACGCTGAACTTCGCCAAGGCCACCACCGAGGTGTTGACCAACCTCGGATACACCATGGCACCGTCGGCTGTCGAGGCTCAGCTGCGGAGTGTCGCACGCGAATAACGGTGGATTTGCTCTAGCTGCGCGTAGCGTTCTCGTTCGTCCCTGACGACGAGGAGAGCCCTGTGTTGACCCACCCCACCGGCTCCGCAAGCTCCGCCGGCTTACCGTCCCCGAGGTTGACCCACCCCACCGGCTCCGCAAGCTCCGCCGGCTTACCGTCCCCGATGGTCGTGTTGCGCAATCTCGTTCGGATAGCCGGTGCGGTGACCGTCTCCGCGGCGCTGACCTGCGCGGGCGCCTCCACCGTGGTGGCCGCGCCACCACCTGCCCCCGCGGTGGACCCCGTCGCGGCCGGTTCGGATCCCTCGGCACTGGCGGCCGGTGCACTCGCGGCGCTGGCCGCGGGCTGGCGCACCGACGCTGCCCAGAGCGATGCGCTGGACGCTTACCAGCGCGCGGTCGACGGGCTGCAGCGCTTCGGCATCGAGCCGTTCCTGTATCCGTCGGCGGCGGCGTTCTGCCGGCAGGGCACCACGATGGGCCTGGTTCCGGCGATCGCCGGTGCGGTACCGGGGCCGTGGCCCAAGACGACGGTGCAGGTACCCGGGGTCGATCTGTCCGCGGTGAAATCGGGACAGACCATGTTCGCGTTCGTGCCCTACGGTGTCGGGCCCGACGGCGCCGACACCTCCGGCATGCAGGTGCTGTGGTTCAACGCCGCCACCGGCCGCGGCGGCCTGGCGCCCATGGGCACGCTGACGCAGGTCGCCACGACGATGGTGCCCGCTCAGGTGCCCGAGAAGATGCGCCCGCTCGCGCGGGAGGCCATCCAGAATTTCCTGGTCGCGTCGCTGCCCCTGGGCGGCGTGCGCGCGGTGCCGGTGGACACCGGCTCCGGCACGGTCCTGGCGGCCGTGTTCGGCACCGTCCGCAACGGTAACCGCGACTGCTTCTTCCTGCCGACGGTCGGCGTCACCGAGGTGCGTTGAGCCCGCTGCCGACCAGTTCGGCCCGCTCGGCGACGGCGCGGCCCTTCCACGTGAGCTTCCCGGCCCGGTGCAGGCGGTGGGAGCGATACGACAGCCGCAGGTAGGCGGCGACGGAGACCGGATGTGCCAGGGCCGCAAGCAGGTCCGCCCGTTCGAGGCCGCCGCCGGACTCGAGGGAGCGGGCGGCGAGTCGTCCCGCGACGGCGCAGGCATATCCGGCCAGGCCGATGCGGCGCAGGCGACCGCGACCGGCCACGGCGGCCAGCGGGGGCGCCCAGTAGGCGAGCGCGGCCACCGCGCCCACCGCGACGCTGCCGGTCACCGATCCGTAGGCCGACCACAGCCAGCGGGTATAGCCGGCGTCGAGTTCGGTTGCGCCCCGGTACATCCGGGTGTTCGCGATGCGTCCCGCGGCGACCACCTCGGTGCGCTGCCCGGCCCGGCGCAGTGCCCGCGCGAGGGCCAGATCCTCGGTGATCCGCGTGGCGACGGCGGCATGCCCGCCCACCGCGTGGTACGCCGCCGCGTCGAAGACCAGGAACTGCCCGCAGGAAACGGCCGTCGAGGGGCGCAGGCTGCGCCCGGTCAGCGGCATCGGCAGGGTCGAGGCCCACGACCAGCACAGCAGTGGTTGCACCAGCGCCTCGGCGGTCGATTCGGCCCGCTGGCGCGGCCATGGGGACACCAATCCCGCACCGGTGCGCCGCAATTCGCCGACCGCGGCGGCGATCGCGCCCGCGCCGATCCGGACGTCGGCGTCGAGGAATATCAGCACCCCGGCCGGGGCAGCGCCGGAATCCGCACCGGCCCCGGCGATCTCGGCCAGCCGGGCGCAGGCGGCGGTTTTGCCGGTCCACCCCGGTTCCGGCTCCGCCTCCGCGGCGATCACGGTGAATCGCTCGTCGTCCGCGGCCGCCGTGCGGGCGGCGGCGTAGGTGTCGTCCTCGGACCGGTCGTCCAGCACGAGCACGCGCATCCGCGAAATCCCGTGCTGCCGACGCAGATCCGCGATCAAGCCCGGTAAGCGCCCGGCCTCGTTGCGCGCCGGGATGCAGACCGTCACCGGTTCGATGACCGGCGGCCCCACGACGCCGAGTTGCCGCACGCCGAGCCGATTCACCGCGGCCAGCGCGCACCCGCCCGCCGCGATCGCCGTCCCGGTGGAAACGAGCCGCGCCAGTGTGGTTCTCATGCGTCGTCCATCCTCGCGTTCGATCCTTCCTCACATCGGTCGAATCGCACAGTGCACCATCGCGTGCCGGTATGTCACATCCGGTGACATTCATGCACAGAATCCGGCGTCGTGCCAGTGCTTCCGGAACCCGGCCGCAGGGGAGGCCGTCCGCGCGGGCGGGTCAGACCTTCTCGCGGGTGAGGTAGCGCGGGGCGGGGTTGCGGGCCATATAGGCGACGACGGCGACCAGGGCGGCGACGGCGAGGGTGATGCCGCCCACGATCCCGGCCCAGCCCGCGAACGACCGCGTATTGGGATCGGCGTAGCTGACCTCGGCGTGCAGGGTGCTGACATCCCCGGCGGGCAGCTTCCACGACACCACCGAATCGCCCCCGCGGGTGCCGTTGGTGGTGGCCACCCGGGCCGGGAAGGCGACGGTGAACTGGATGTCCGAGCCCTGCGGCGGGACGGATTTCAGGTCGGCGCGGCCGGACAGCGTCACCAGATCGCCGGTCCGGACGAACTGCAGGTTGAACATCCCCTGGGTCTGGCTGGAGAGGCCGCCCAGTTCACCCACCTCACCGAAGGTGAGATCGTCGAAGTACACCTGGCTGCCCAGGTAGCCGTCCTGGGCATAGGGTTCGACTCGCACCTTGGCGGTCAGGGTGGGGGGAACCTTGAGCTGAGGTCCCTTGTCCTTGGCATTGGCGGGCACGACCGCGACGACGATCCGCCCCGACACCCGGTCGTTCGACGACACACCCATCGAGACCTGCACCCGCAGACATCCCGCGAGCAGCGGCATGAGCAGGGCGATCAGCAGTACCGCCGACCAGGTACGGCGGCGGGCCGGTGTGTTCGTGATCGCGGGCATCGGTGATGTCGGACTCGGTTGCACGGCTCACATCGTGCCATGACACGCCGACCGCATCGGAACGCGACGGCTCGGTGTCGGCGCGGCGCGGGGCCGGGCCCCGTCGCGGCCCCATGCACAGGCACGATCCGCGCGGTCGCCGGGCGACTCATCGGACCGATGGGCGCGCCGACCTCGCCGGCCGGATCAGGCTCAGCAGCAGCGGAAATCCCAGCAGGCCCATGCCCAGGAATCCGTACCCGGCCGAGGCGGGCATGCCCAGGAACACCGCATGGGCCAGGGCCGAGCCCAGCCAGGTCCACAGATAGACCGCCGCGGGTACCGCGAACGCGGCGGCGGGACGGGCGGTGGCGCGGTCGAGCAGCTGCAACAGCGCGGCCATGAGCAGCGCGACGGCGAACCAGCCGAGATAGTTGGTGTACGGAATATGGCCGATGCCGGGCAGTCCGGGCCACGCCGAACACCAGGTCCACCGGCCCGCGGCGACCATCTGCGGATCCAGGAACAGATCCCAGCCGACCGCGCCCAGCGCCGTCATCGGAATCCGCAGGCGGGCACGGGGATACAGGCGTGCGGCCACCACCCACACCGGATAGAGCCCGCCGGTCCAGGCCAGCGGCACCAGCAGCGGCACGCTCGCGATCTCGGGCCCCAGCCCGCCGTGTGCGTAGTGGTAGCCCCCGAAGGGGAGTCCCGTTGCGGTGCCCAGGATCTCGGCGGCCAGACCGAGACCCGAGACGATCACCAGGAATCCGGCGGCGTAGCGCGGTCCGCGTGTTGCCGCCGCATGGGTGAGTGCGGTGAGCGCGGAAAGGACGACGACCGCGGCGGTCACTCGGTTCCGGCTCGCGCCGGAGGTCAGGGGATAGGCGATCTGGGTCAGGATCAGCAGCGCGGCGGCGAGCGCCGGAAGTCTGCGGATCACCGTCGACGCAGCCGGGGCCGCTTCAGGTCCCGCAGCACCAGCCGGGCCGCGCTGCGTCCGCTGGCCCCCGACACGCCACCGCCCGGGTGGGTCGAGGCGCCGGTCAGATACATCCCGGGCGCGCCGGGTACCCGCTGCCCGGACAGCTCCGGCAGCGGACGCCAGAAGAACATCTGGTCCAGCGACATCTCCACGTGCATCACATTGCCGCCCAGCAGCCCGAGCTCGCGCTCCAGATCGGCCGGGGTCTGCACGAAACGGTTCAGCACGGTGTCCGCGAAACCCGGTGCGGCGGCGTCGAGTTCGGCGATGATGCGGTCGCCCTCGCGTTCGGCGTGTGCGGCCCAGTCGCTGCCGTCGGCCAGATGGCGAGGGTGCCACTGCGCCCACAGGGTGAGCTGATGCTGCCCGGGCGGCGCGATGGACGAGTCCAGTGCGCTGAAGCTCATCGCCAGCACCACCGGCCGGGGCGGCAGTTCCCCGGCCAGCGCGGCGCCGTGCGCCAGGCGCAGCTGCCTTCGGTCGGTCGCGAGAAGCTGCAGCCCGCACGCGGATTCGTGCTCGGCGGCGCCCGGATAGCGGGGCAGCGCGCTGGTGGCCGCGCGCACCACCATGCCGATGCCGGGGCCGACCCGGATGCGCCGTCGCCAGTCGTCGAGCACGCCGGCGTCGAATCCGCCGCGCCCCAGCAGATCCAGGGTGGTCAGGATATGAGTGCCCGAGATGACGGTGTGTGCGAACAGGTTTCGCCCCGAAGCGGTCCGCACTCGCCAGCCCGCACCCTCGCGGCGCAGCTCGGTGACCGCGTCCCCGGACGACACCACCCCGCCGTCCGCGCGCAGCCGCGCCACCAGAGCCGTTGTCAGCGCGCCGCTTCCGCCCACGGCCCGGCCGGGCGGCAACGTATGCATCAGCGCCGCGAATCCGGCCATCGGCGCGGTGCCCGGCTCGGACATCGGCGGGCCCGACTGCGCGCCGAACCAGGCCAGCGCCGCCTTGAGCCGTTCGTCGTCGAAATAGCTGTCCAGCAGCGCATCTCCGGACTGCAGGAACTCACGGGACAGCACGCTGCCAGCTGTGCTCGTGCGTACCCCCGCCCCACCGCCCCGGTCGGGCCGCGCGTTCAGCCCCCAGAACGAGCGCAGCAGCCGTCCGGGGCCGGGCGGACCGGAGAAGGCCCGCATCACCCGCTGTGTACGCGGCCCCCACGTCCGCACGAAGCGCCGGTAGGCGTCGGCGTCCCGGTTGCCGCAGGCCGCCGCTATCGAGGCGCAGGTGCGGTCCAGGTCGCGGTGGAACACGAGCGGAGCCAGCTCGGTGCCGGGCGGGGCCGGCGCGAAACCCCACGGGTCGCAATCGATGTAGCGCAACCCGAACCGCTCCAGCTCGAGCTCCTCGACGATGCCGGTGTGCCGGATCATGATGTGTGCCGAGGATCCGCGGTCGACCAGATGCCCGGGGAAGCGCTCCACCGTGGAGACCGCGCCGCCCAGCACCTCGTCGCGCTCGAGCACCTCGACCGACTCGCCCGCGCGGGCCAGGTAGCACGCGGCGACCAGCGCGTTGTGGCCCGATCCGACGATCAGGACTGTCACCGCACGCGTTCCTGCGGTGCGGTCACCTCGGGCGCCTCCAGCGGCAGCCGCCGCCCGAGCACCGCGAAGCGCCGCGTATCACCGGAGAACACGAAATGCCTTACCACGTCGGTGAATCCCTGCCGCCGATACAGCCGCCAGGCACGGTTGTCCTCATAGTCGACCTCGGGCGTGGACAGCAGCGCGGCCCGCTCGGTCCGGTGGCGCAGCAGCCGCGTCAGCAGCAGCTCGCCCAGGCCCTGGCCCTGGGCGGTGGGGTGCACATGCAGCTCGGTCAGCTCGAAATAGTCCGAGAGCAGTTCGCGCGCGGCGTGTTCGGCCCAGCCCGAGCGCCGCATGCCGCTGTGTACCTGCTGGTGCCACCACTGGTGCGGGGCGCCGTGGTAGCCGTAGGCGATGCCGACGATGGGGGCGCTGCGCAGGTCGAACTGCCCGTTGTCGTCGGGAACCACGGCGGCCACGGCCTGCCAGCCGGGCCGGGAGATGTGCTCGGTCCACATCGGTGCGCGATGGTGCTCGGTGCCGCGGGGGTAGTCCATCGCGGCGACGTAGACGGCCAGCGCGTCGTGCAATCGGGTGCGTAGGACGGGCGCGGTGAGGTCGACGACGACGGGGGCGGGGGTGGGGTGAAGTCTGACGGCGGTCATATCCGGTCGGCGCGGCTCTCGTTCTCACCTCGCGCTCGTCGCGAGCACGAGCGCGAAAGTTGTCGGTGGTCGTCTCTATATTCACACTCGATTGAAGCGTTCGAAAACCTGTTCGGTTCGTGTGGTGGGTGCTGCGCTCCCCGCACGTGCGGGGTTGAGCCTGGAGGTGCCGCGATGGCTGGTCGGATCGAGCGTAATGTGCGCGCCGCGCGTACGGGGTCGAACTTGGAGGTGCCGTGATGGCCGGTCGGATGGACCATCCAGGACATTCGGGGCGGGCGGGCGGTTTGCTGGACCGGGCCGACAGCCTGTTGCTGCAGGCCGCGGCCGAACCCGATCCACGCGAGCGGTTCCGTACCGCGTATCTCGCCGCGCTGCGCGGCGCCGGCGCGGTGCTGGCGCTCACCGGCGCGGACCGGGCGCCACGGGCGCGCTCGCGCAACGCCTGGGTGCTGATGCAGCAGGCGGCGCCCGAGTTCGTGATGTGGTCGGACTACTTCAGCTCCCACTCCGAGACACGCGCGGCGATCGAGGCCGGACTGGACCGGCCGATCGATGCGCGCCAGGCCGACGAGTTCGCCTCGCGCGTAGGGGCGTTCCTGCACGACGTGGAGGATTCGATCAGCGCGGCGGCGCGGATGCGGCCGATCGCGGGGTGGCTCGCCGACGGCTCGGCGTGAACATCGGCGAGTAGGTGGTACCGCGCTGATCGAACTCGTATCATTGGTGGCAGGTAGCCGCCAAGGTCGGCTGTCTGTCGTCTACCCGGAGGCGACCACCACCTAGTGCCGGGGGAGGTACCGTGCCACTCTCCGAGCACGAGCAGCGCATGCTCGAACAAATCGAGAGCGCGCTCTATGCTGAGGACCCCAAGTTCGCCTCGACCGTCCGAGGTGGGCGCCTACGTTCTGCTACGGGCAGACGCAGACTGCAATCGGCCGCCCTGCTCGTCCTCGGCCTGTGTCTACTTATCGCCGGTATCGCCCTGCCCGTGAAGCCCGGTGGGTTCCCGATCATCAGCCTGCTCGGATTCATCGTGATGTTCGGTGCCGGCGTGCTGCTGTTGTTGGGTAGCTCGGGCGCGGCGGGCGCCGGTCGTCGCGGCGAGGATCCGCAGCAGGGTGGCACCGCCACCGGCCGCGGCAAGCAGCGCAAGGCGGGTGGCAGCTTCTCCGCCCGCATGGAGGACCGGTTCAGGCGCCGGTTCGAACAGGACAATTGACTCCGGCCCGGATCCGTATGACGGATCCAGGTTTTCGGTTCCACTCCTTTCGGGAGTGAGGCTGTGCCACGACACGCCGTACGTTGTGCGGCGTGTCGTTTTATTTTCGGTGCCGTCCTGCGCTGCCCACCCCCTCCCGCCAGATCTCCCCACCTCTCCCCACCGGCCCCCCCACCCGCACCCTATGGCCCACCTGCCCGGGTGCGATCCGCGGGTTTGCTGATCGTTTTCGGGTTCCCCGTCGCTTCCGGCTCGCGTGTCGCGGATCTCGGCAAAATCTCCCCACCCCGGTGATAGCTGGTATGACCTGCGAAATCGGGCGCGCGGGGAGCGAGATCACCCTCGCTTTCGATTGAAAGTGGGGGAAAGTGGGGTAATGTGGAGCGCGCACCAGCGGAGGCCTACCAAGACGAGGTGATCACACGGGAGGTGTCGGGGATTGTTTCTCGGTACCTACACGCCTCGGCTGGACGACAAGGGGCGACTGACGTTGCCTGCGAAATTTCGGGACGAACTGGCGGGAGGGTTGATGGTCACGAAGGGGCAAGATCACAGCCTTGCCGTATATCCGAAGGAGGAGTTCACCGCGCTCGCGCGGCGAGCCGCCGCGGCGTCCCGGAACAATCCGCAGGCACGAGCCTTCGTCCGAGCCCTGGCCGCCTCCACGGACGAGCAGCGTCCGGATACCCAGGGCCGCGTCACGTTGTCGGCCGAACATCGCCGTTACGCCAACCTGTCCAAGGACTGCGTGGTGATCGGCTCGGTCGACTTCCTCGAAATATGGGACAAGCAGGCGTGGGAGTCCTACCTCGCCGAGAACGAGGAGGATTACTCGCTGGCCAGAGACGAGTCGCTGGGCGGAATCTTCTAGCCCCGCGAGCGAGGCGAGTGCCCTGCGGCCTCTGCCCGGGCATGGACCCTGACGTACTTCCCCAACGCCAGGTGCCGTGCTTCGGTCAGAGACCCCGGGGCATTCGCCCACCGACTAGTGAGTCCAATCCGCATAGATCGTCGCCAGGTGCGGCGTAGGAGACGTGAGCAGGATCGGGAGGTCGAGGTGGATCATGCAGACCACACCCCCCGCCATGTTCCCGTCCTGCTGCATCGAGCCGATGAAATCCTCGGTCCCGCACTCGAATCCGGCGGCGTTCTGATTGATGCCACGCTCGGCCTGGGCGGGCACTCGGAACATTTCCTGCGCACCTATCCAGAGATTCGTCTCATCGGGCTGGATCGCGATACCAACGCGCTGCGCCTGGCCGGCGAGCGACTGGAGCCGTACGCGGACCGAATCACCCTGGTGCACACCACCTATGACGGCATCGCCGATGCGCTGACCGAGGCCGGGCTGGCGGCGACCGATTCGGTGCGCGGCATCCTGATGGATCTGGGTGTGTCCTCGATGCAGCTCGACGAGGCCGACCGCGGCTTCGCCTACTCGGTAGACGCGCCGCTGGACATGCGGATGGATCCGACCACCGGCCCGACCGCCGCCGACGTGCTCAACACCTACAGTCACGGCGAGCTGGCCCGGGTGCTGAAAACCTATGGTGAGGAACGGTTCGCGGGCCGCATCGCCAGCGAGATCGTCAAACGCCGTGCGCGCCAGCCCTTCACCACCAGCGCGCAGCTGGTCGAGTTGCTGTACGACGCCATCCCGGCCGCCACCCGGCGCACCGGCGGGCATCCGGCCAAGCGCACCTTCCAGGCGCTGCGCATCGAGGTCAACCGGGAGCTCGAATCACTCGAGGCCGCCCTGCCCGCGGCCTTGGACGCGCTGGAGATCGGCGGGCGCATCGTCGTCATGTCCTATCAGTCGCTGGAGGACAAGGTGGTCAAGCATGTGTTCGCCGCGCGGTCGGCATCGCGCACACCGATGGATCTGCCGGTCGAACTGCCGGGCATGGGGCCGGAATTCCGGGTGCTGACCCGGGGGGCGGAGAAGGCGTCGGCGGCGGAGATCGAGGACAACCCGCGCGCGGCTCCAGTACGGATGCGGGCGGCGGAACGAATTCAGGCGACGCCGTGAATTCAGCAGGCGACGCGAAAACGGTAGGGGAGGCTCGATTATGAGTGTGCGTACACGGGTGGACGCACCACGACGCGCCGTGCGAACGACGGAGCGATACGACACCGGGACCACACAGCGGCGCGCGGCATCGCGGTCGTCGCACGAGACCGACAACACGAAGACCGGTGGCGCCAAACGGGCCTACGCCCGCCGCCGCAATCGGCTCGAGGGCGGCGTGAGCCTGCCGCCGCTGCCCGGCCGGGCCGCGATGTCGGGCCGGATTCCGTTCGTGGCCGCCATCATCGCCCTGCTCGGCTGCGGGCTGATGTGCACCCTGCTGCTGACCACCCGATCCGCCGAGGACAGCTATCAGCTCGGCGGCGCTCGCAAGATCAATCAGCAGCTGACCGACGAGCAGGCCGAACTGCAGCGGCAGGTGGCGGCCGCGGATTCGGCCCCCGAACTGGCCAGCAGGGCACGGGAACTCGGCATGATCCCGGCCAAGGATCCCGCGCGGCTGGTGATCGCCCCCGATGGCACCGTGACCGTGATCGGCAAGGAGACGGCCCAGTCGGGTCCGCCCGCCCCGCCGCTGAACACCTCGCCGGCCGCACCGACGGCGGCGCCGCCGAATATGGTTCAGGCGCAAGGCGAACGGCTCGTCCCGGTCACGCCCGGGCAGAACCAGAACCCGGCCGCCCCACGCACCCCGGCTCCCGCGCAACCGCCGGCCGCGCAGGACGTCGAGGCGCACGGTGCCGTCACCGCTCCGGCACAGACCCCCGCGGCTCCCGCCCCGGCCGCTCCGGCTCCTGCGGCCGCGCCGCAGAGCCCGGCACCTGCCCCCGCCGCATCCGCGCCCGCTCCGGCCGCTCCGGTGGATCGGCCCGCGCCGGTACCCAATTCGGCGCCAGCGCTCCCGACGCCGTCCGCACCGGCCCCGGCTCCGCAGGCGCCGCCCGTCGCGGCCGCGCCCGTGGATCGGCCTGCGCCCGTGGCGAATCCGGTCGCGGAGGCCCCGCTCGCCCAGATCCAAACCCCGGCTCCGAGGCCCGAACCCGCGGCCCCGGCCGGGGGAGCCCGGTGAGCCCGGTGGGTCGTGGTCGTGTCCGCACGCCGGCGCCGAGGCGGAAATCCGCGCGGGCCCCGCGTTCGCGCCCGGCCGCCAGACCACGGGTCGGCCTGCGCCCGGACACCTCCACCCGGCTCCGGTTCGGCACCGGCCGGGTGGTGATGCTGTCGGCCCTGTTGGTCGTGGCACTGCAATTGCTGTGGATCCAAACGGTATCCGCGCCGAAGCTGTCGGCGGAGGCGGCCAGCCAGCGCACCGTGCAGGTGGTCGACTACGCGCAGCGCGGCTCGATCACCGACCGCAACGGCCGCGCGCTGGCGTTCACCATCACCACCAAATCGCTGACCTTCCAGCCGGTCGTGGTGCGCAAGGAATTGGCCGACGCGCACGCCAAGAGCGCGCAGGCGCCCGACCCGGACAAACGGCTGCAGGCGATCGCGACCGCTATCCACGAGAAGGTGGGCAAGGATGCGCCGTCGGAGGAAGATCTGCTGACCAAGCTGCACGGCAACGATTCGTTCGTCTATCTCGTGCGCAACGTCGATGCGCGGATCGCCTCGGAGATCAACGACGAATTCCCCGAGGTCGGCATGGATCGCCAGGACACCCCCGTCTATCCGGGCGGATCGCTGGCGGCCAACGTCATCGGCGCCACGGGCTGGGACGGGCACGGACAGGTGGGCCTGGAATCCGCGCTGGATTCGACCCTCGCCGGCACCGACGGCTCGCACACCTACGACCGCGGCTCCGACGGCGCGATGATTCCGGGCAGCGAACGCAACCGCCAGCCCGCGGTGAACGGCAACGGCGTGGAGCTGACCCTGGATTCGGATCTGCAGTACTACGTGCAACAGCAGGTCCAGCAGGCCAAGGAGATGTCCGGCGCTCAGGACGCCTCGGCGGTGGTGCTGGACGCCCACACCGCCCAGGTGCTGGCGATGGCCAACGACAACACCTTCAATCCCTCGCAGTCACCGCAGTACTGGACGCCGGAGAGCCTGGGCAACCCCGTGGTCACCGACGCGTTCGAGCCGGGCTCGGTGAACAAGATCGTCGATGCCTCCGCGGCCATCGAATACGGCCTGACCACACCGGACGAGGTGCATCAGGTGCCGGGCAGCATCCAGATGGGCGGCGTGACCGTGCACGACGCCTGGGAGCACGGCGTGGTGCCCTATACGACGACCGGAATCTTCGGCAAGTCCTCGAACGTCGGCACCCTGATGCTGGCGCAGCGCATCGGCGAGGACCGCTACGCCGACATGCTGAAGCGATTCGGCCTGGGCCAGCGAACCGGTACCGGGCTGCCCGGTGAGAGCGCGGGCCGCGTGCCGCCGCGCGATCAGTGGTCCGGTTCGACCTTCGCGAACCTGCCCATCGGACAGGGTCTCTCGATGACCCTGCTGCAGATGACCGGGATGTATCAGGCCATCGCGAACGACGGCGTGCGGATCCCGCCGCGGATCATCAAGGCCAAGATCGCCCCGGACGGCGTCCGCACCGAGGAGAAGCAGCCCGACGGCGTACGGGTGGTGAGCGTGAAGACCTCCCAGACGCTGCGGCAGATGTTCCAGGCCATCGTGCAGAAGGACCCGACGGGCGGCTATCAGAGCGGTACCGGCACCCCGGCGGCCGTCGCGGGCTATCAGATCGCCGGGAAGACCGGTACGGCACAGCAGATCGACCAGGCGTGCAAATGCTATTCCGACAGCCGCTACTGGATCACGTTCGCCGGAATGGCGCCGGCGGACAACCCGCGCTACGTTATCGGCATTATGCTGGACGCTCCGATCCGCAGCTCCAACGGCAGCGGCGGGCAGTCCGCGGCCCCGCTGTTCCACAACATCGCCTCCTGGGCGCTGCAGCGTGACCGGGTGCCGCCCTCGCCGCCGGCGAAAGAGCTTGTCCTCCAGGCGATGTGAATGGCGGGTGGGTGATCGGCCGCACCGGGCGAGCCAATATCATGCCTGTGTTCCGGCGCAATACCCAGCCGCGTTGCCCGGCCGTGACACGGCGTCGGTACCCTGACTCGTCGATCCGAATCCGTCCGCGGACGATTTGCCGAGCGGACCCGCAGTGTGACCGAGAGGAGCTTTGTGCCCGTGCAGCCCAGCCCGCAGGTGCTGCGTCCGGCGGCGCCGCCGTCGACGGCGCTGCGCACGGTCGTCGAGCTCACGGGCGCGCGCCCGCAGGGTCCGGCCGGGGCGCTCGACGAGGTCGTCATCACCGGAATCGAACAACGATCGCAGGCGGTGCGCCCGGGCGATCTGTTCGCGGGGCTCGCCGGGGAGCGCGCGCACGGGGCCCGTTTCGCCGGTGACGCCATCGAACGCGGTGCGGTCGCGGTGCTGACCGACGCCGCGGGCGCCGAGTTGATCGGCGCGGTGGACGTTCCCGTGCTCGTGCACGAGAATCCGCGCGCGGTGCTCGGCGAGCTGTCCGCCGCGATCTACGGCAATCCCTCGCGGCGGCTGCGGGTGCTCGGTATCACCGGCACGTCCGGCAAGACCACCACCTCCTATCTCGTCGAGGCGGGCCTGGCGGCGGCCGGGCTGCGGACGGCACTGATCGGCACGATCGAGACCCGCATCGGCGGGCAGCGGGTGCCCAGCGCGCTGACCACGCCCGAGGCCCCGCAGCTGCACGCGATGTTCGCGCTGATGGCCGAGCAGGGCGTGCAGGCGGTGGTGATGGAGGTGTCCAGTCACGCACTGGCGCTGGGGCGCGTGGACGGGGTGCGGTTCGCCGTGGGTGCGTTCACCAACCTCTCGCAGGACCACCTCGACTTCCATGCCGACTTCGAGGACTACTACGCCGCCAAGCGCAGGCTGTTCGTACCGGATCCCGCGGCGGTCTCCTCGGTTGCCGCGGACTCTTGTGTGATCTGCGTCGACGACGCGTGGGGTCGCCGGCTGGCACGCGAGGTCGGCGGCCGTACCCCCGTGGTGACGGTGGCGACCGATCTCGGCGCCGCCGGCGAGGGCGCGGAGCCCGACTGGACCGCGGTGGCCGCGACGACCCTCGACGGCGGCGGGCAGCAGTTCACCGCGATCGGGCCGGACGACCGGGCCGGTGGAGCGGGGGAATGCAACGACACAGCGCTCAAACTCGGTGTGCGGCTGCGTCTTCCGGGCAGCTACAACATCGCCAACGCGCTGCTGGCGATCGCGGTGTGCGCGGCGGCCGGGGTGGACGCGGGCGTCGCGGCCGCGGCGCTGGCCGAGGTGGACGTGCCGGGCCGGATGCAGCGGGTCGACCGGGGGCAGGATTTCCTCGCGGTAGTGGACTACGCGCACAAACCGGCCGCGGTGGAATCGGTCATCGCGACGTTGCGGGAAACCCTGCGGGGCTCTGCGGGCAGGCTGGCCGTGGTCGTCGGCGCGGGCGGGGACCGTGACGCGGGCAAGCGCCCGCTGATGGGCGCGACCGCCGCGCGCGGTGCCGAGCTGCTGATCATCACCGACGACAATCCGCGCAGCGAGGACCCCGCGGAGATCCGGGCGGCGATCGCCGCCGGGGCGCAGGGGATCGCCGAGGGCGAGCGCGGCGAGGTCGTCGAGATCGGCGAGCGCGCGGCCGCCATCGCGGCGGCCGTGGAGTGGGCCCGGACCGGCGACGTGGTACTGGTCGCGGGGAAGGGGCATGAGACAGGGCAGGAGATTTCGGGTGTGAAGTATCCGTTCGACGACCGCGAGGTGCTGGCGGAGGCCCTCTCCCGAAAAACAGCCGCGTCGACCGCGTCAGGCCCGCGGTCGGCGCCCGATAACACAGATCTGACGGTTTCATGATCGAGATGACCCTGCGGGAGGTCGCGGAGATCGTCGGCGGCACGCTGCACGACGTCCCCGACCCCGCGGTGCGGGTGACCGGCGCGGTCGAATTCGACTCGCGCCGAATCCATTCCGGCGATCTGTTCCTGGCGCTGCCCGGAGCGCACGCCGACGGGCACGACTTCGCCGCGGCCGCGGTGGCCGCGGGCGCCGTCGCCGTGCTCGCGGCGCGCCCGGTCGGGGTTCCCGCCGTCGTGGTTCCCCCCGTGACGGCGCACCAGCCCGCCGCCGGTGCCTACCTGCTGGCGCACGACACCGACGGGTCGGCGGCCGCGGTGCTCGGCGCACTGGCGAAGCTGGCGAACGCGAGCGTGCGGCGGCTGAGCACGAGCGGCGAGCTGACCGTCGTCGGTGTCACCGGTTCCTCGGGGAAGACCTCGACCAAAGATCTGCTGGCCCAGGTGCTTTCGCCGCTCGGTCCGGTGGTGGCGCCGCCGGAGTCGTTCAACAACGAGCTCGGATTCCCGTGGACCGCACTGCGTGCGGACTCCGGCACCCGCTTCCTGGTGCTGGAGTTGTCCGCGCGCGGCCCGGGACATATCAAGGCGCTCACCGAGATCGCCCCGCCCGCGATCGGTGTGGTGCTGAACGTCGGCACCGCGCACCTGGGCGAGTTCGGTGGTCGCGAGGCCATCGCGCAGGCCAAGGGCGAACTGGTGGAGGCACTTTCGCCGGACGGGCTGGCGGTGCTGAACGCCGACGATCCGAACGTCGCGGCCATGGCGTCCCGCACCGGTGCCCGCGTGGTGACCGTCGGCCAGGCCGCGAACGCGGACATCCGCGCGGTCGACGTGCAACTCGACGAGGCCGCCCGCGCCCGATTCACGCTGCGCGCCAAGGGTTCCGAGGTGCCGGTGCAATTGGCGGTGCACGGCGAGCATCAGGTCGGCAACGCCCTGTCCGCCGCCGCGGTCGCGCTCGAGTGCGGGGCCGATCTCGCCACCGTCGCGGCGGCGCTGGCCGGCGCCACCGCCGCCTCGAAGCACCGCATGGACGTGCGCACCCGCGCCGACGGCGTCACCGTCATCAACGACTCCTACAACGCCAACCCGGATTCGGTCCGCGCGGCGCTCAAGGCACTGGTGACGATGTCCCGCGCTGAGGCCGAACGCACCGGCGGGAAGCGGCGCAGCTGGGCGGTGCTCGGCGAAATGGCCGAGCTGGGCGAGGATTCGGTGATCGAACACGATCGCATCGGCCGCCTCGCGGTGCGCCTGGATGTGGATCGGCTGATCGTCGTCGGCACCGGACGTCCGTCACACGCGCTGCATCAGGGTGCGGTCATGGAAGGCTCCTGGGGCGAGGAATCGATCCTCGTCCCCGATATCGATGCCGCGCTCGGGGTGCTCGAGGCCGAGCTCGCGCCCGATGACGTGGTGCTGGTGAAGGCCTCGAATTCCGTCGGATTGTGGGCGGTGGCGCGGAAATTGATGGAGGAGCGCCAATGAGACAGATTCTTTTCGCGGCCGCGATCGCGCTGGCGGTGTCGATCCTGTTGACGCCGCTGCTGATCCGGATATTCGCCAAGCGCGGTTTCGGCCAGGAGATCCGGGTCGACGGGCCGGCCAGTCACCAGGCCAAACGCGGCACCCCGACCATGGGCGGCGTGGCAATCCTGGCCGGACTGTGGGCCGGGTACTGGGGTTCGCATCTGATCGGAATCGGCTATCACGCCGACGGTCCCTCGGTGTCGGGCCTGCTGGTGTTGTCCCTTACTACGGCGCTGGGTGCGGTCGGGTTCATCGACGACTTCATCAAGCTGCGCAAGGGCCGCAACCTGGGCCTGACCGCGGCCGGCAAGTACATCGGGCAGCTTTCGGCGGCAGTGATTTTCGGCGTGCTGGCGCTGCAGTGGCCGGGGGCGAACAAGCAGACCCCGGCCAGCCGGCATCTGTCCTATGTCCGCGACATCACGACGGTGTCGATGGGTGTGATCATCTTCCTGGCCTTCGTCTGCCTGGTCGTGGTCGCCTGGTCCAACGCGGTGAACCTCACCGACGGCCTGGACGGCCTGGCCGCGGGCTCGATGAGCCTGGTGCTGGGCGCCTACGTGATCATCACCTTCTGGCAGTACCGCAACGCCTGCTCGGTGCACGCCGAGGCGGGCTGCTACAACGTCCGCGATCCGCTGGACCTGGCGCTGGTATGCGCGGCCGGTGCCGCCGCCTGCGTCGGATTCCTGTGGTGGAACGCGGCTCCCGCGAAGATCTTCATGGGCGACACCGGCTCCCTGGCCCTGGGCGGCCTGATCGCCGGGCTGTCCATTACCACCCGGACCGAACTGCTGATGATCGTGATCGGTGCGCTGTTCGTCGCCGAGACCACCTCGGTCGTGCTGCAGGTGGCGGTATACCGCACCACGCGCAACCGACTGTTCAAGATGGCGCCGTTCCACCACCACTTCGAACTCAGTAAATGGGCGGAGACTACCGTCATTATTCGGTTCTGGTTACTGGCAGCCATCGCGTCGGCGATCGGACTGGGCTTGTTCTACAGCGAATACCTCTCTCAGGTCGGGTAAAGCAGCAATGGTCGAACACACTCCGCGGGCCCTGCGTTCACCGGGGCCCATGCTCGAATTCCTGCGTGGCCGTGACGTTCTCGTTGCCGGTTGGGGCGTCTCCGGGCGCTCGCTGATCGATCCGCTGCGCGATATCGGCGCGCGCCCGGTCGTCACCGACGCCGGGACCGCCGCGATGACCGAGGCCGCCGAACTGGGGCTGGACACCGCGGCCACCGAGAGCCTGCTCGAGCCCGGCGGGCTGGACCGCTTCGCGCTGGTGATCACGAGCCCGGGCTGGCGGCCCGATTCGCCGGTGCTCGCCACCGCGGTCGCCGAGGGCGTACCGGTCTGGGGCGATGTCGAGTTCGCCTGGTGGGTCGATCAGGCGCGGCTGTACGGCCCGGTGCGCAAGTGGCTGGTGGTGACCGGCACCAACGGCAAGACCACGACCACCCAGATGACGCACGCGATCCTGCGCGCGGCCGGTATCCCCAGCGTCGCCTGCGGCAATATCGGGCTGCCCATCCTGGATGCGCTGCGGCGCACGCCGGGCCCGCAGGTGCTGGCGGTGGAATTGTCCTCGTTCCAGCTGCATTGGGCGCCCTCGGTGCGACCGGAGGCCGGCGTGGTGCTGAATGTGGCCGAGGATCACCTGGATTGGCACGGCGGACTGGATGCGTACGCCGCGGCGAAGGCGCGGGCGCTGATGGGCCGGGTCGGTGTCGTGGGCCTGGACGATCCGGTTGCCGCGGCACTGGCCCGCAAGTCGCGCGCGCGGCGCACGGTCGGGTTCCGGGTGGGCGTGCCCGCCGACGGGGAGCTGGGCGTGGTGGACGGCAAGCTGCTCGACCGCGCGTTCACCAAGGCCGCCATCCTGGCCGAGGTGCGCGACATCAGCCCGCCCGGACCGGCCGGGGTCGCCGACGCGCTCGCTGCCGCGGCGCTGACCCGATCCATCGACGTGGCACCGCAATTCGTCAAGGAGGGCCTGCAGGAGCACAAGGTGGGCCCGCATCGCGCGGCATCGGTGCGGGAGCTGGCGGGCGTGGAGTTCGTCGACGATTCCAAGGCCACCAACCCGCATGCGGCGCGCTCGTCGATCCTGGCGCACGAGCGGGTGGTGTGGCTCGCGGGCGGCCTGCTCAAGGGCGCGCATGTCGAGGATCTGGTCGAGGAGACGGCCGAACGGCTCGTCGCGGCGGTGCTGTTCGGCAAGGATGCCCCGGTCATCGCCGAGGCATTGGCGCGACACGCGCCCGATGTCCCGGTCGTCGAGCTCGGTTCGGGTGACGATGCAGGGATGAGTGCGGAACTCACCTCCGAATTCGACGGTGCGGATGCGGTGATGGCGCGCGCGGTGCGGATCGCTGCCGGCTATGCGAATCGTGGTGACACGGTGCTGCTGGCGCCGGCCGCGGCGTCACTGGACATGTTCGCCGACTACACCCACCGGGGACGAAGTTTCGTCGCGGCGGTGCAGGCGCTCGACGAAGGAGACATCGGGAGCCCGGAGTGAGCGAGGCGGCGGCGTGAGCGAGCTTGCGAGCGAACCGATGACACAGCGACCTTCCGGCTCGGTGGCGCCGAGCGTTAGTGAGGCGGCGGCGTGAGCGAGCTTGCGAGCGAACCAAAGACACAGCGACCTTCCGGCACGGTGGCGCCGAGCGCTAGCGAGGCGGCATCGTGACGAAAGCGGCGCGCGGGAATTCGGGTACGTGGTTCGGCGCCTGGCTGGCGCGCCCGCTGGCCTCCTTTCATCTCGTCGTCACCATTGCGACGCTGCTGACCGTGCTCGGCCTGGTGATGGTGCTGTCGGCGTCGAGCGTGGAATCCTATGCCGACGACGGCTCGGCGTATTCGCTGTTCATTCAGCAGGCGATATTCGCGGTCCTGGGCACGGTGTTGTTCTATGTGGCGCTGCGCATTCCGCTGCGCCTGCTGCGCAGGCTGTCCTTTCCGATGTTCGCCCTGTCGGTGCTGGCGCTGGTCCTCGTGCTGATTCCGGGAATCGGCTCGGAGGTACAGGGTTCGCGGCGCTGGTTCAGTTTCGGCTTCATACATCTGCAGCCCTCGGAGATCGTCAAGGTGACCCTGATCGTCTGGGGCGCGCACCTGCTGGCCACGCGGCGCGAGGATGTCCGGTCCGCCGGATACAAGGACATTCTGATGCCGCTGGTGCCGGCGGGGCTGCTCTGCTGTCTGCTGATCGTGCTCGAGCCGAACCTGTCGACCACGATCGCGGTGGGCATCATCCTGGTGGCGCTGCTCTGGTTCGGCGGGCTGCCGCTGCGGCTGTTCGTGACGATCGGGCTGTCCGGCGTCGTGGCCGCGCTGGTGCTGGCCCTGACCGCCGGATACCGGTCGGACCGCATGCGCGCGTTCCTGAATCCCGGCGACGATCCACAGGGTATGGGTTATCAGGCGCGCCAGGCCATGTTCTCGCTGGCCGACGGCGGGATCTGGGGCCGCGGGCTGGGCCAGAGCCGGGCCAAGTGGAGCTATCTGCCCAACGCGCACAACGACTTCATCTTCGCGATCATCGGCGAGGAGCTCGGATTCCTCGGCTGTGCCCTGGTGCTGGGGCTGTTCGCATTGTTCGTCTACACCGGGCTGCGCATTGCGGCCCGCTCGGTGGATCCGTTCCTGCGGTTGCTCGTGGGCGCCGCGACGACGTGGATCACCGGTCAGGCGCTGATCAATATCGGCTACGTCGTGGGGCTGCTGCCGGTGACCGGCCTGCAGCTGCCGCTGGTGTCCGCGGGCGGCTCGTCGCTGGCGATCACCCTGCTGATGTTCGGCATCATCGCCAATGCGGCCCGGCACGAACCCGAGGCGGTATCGGCCCTGCACGCGGGGCAGGATGGGCGGTTCAGCAGGTTGCTGCGGCTGCCCAGGCCGGAGATGTACACCCCGGCCCGGCCCGGTGCCGCGCGGTCGAGTGCCGGTCGGCGCGCGCCCGCGCGGTCCCTGAGCAGCGGGTCCGGCGGCGGCCGGCGGTCACAGCGCGCACTGCCGACGGGCCGGCGCCGGGTAGATTCGGATTCGGCACGGCGCGAGAGCCGCGGCGCTGCCTCGTGGCGGAGCACGCGGGCCTGGGAGCCCAGCTATCCGACGACACACGCGAGAGAACGGGGTAACTCCAGGTGACAACGTCCGCAGAGCGGCCCAGCGGGAACGAGGCTGGGGGACGGGCGCTCTCGGTGATCGTCGCCGGCGGTGGCACCGCCGGGCATATCGAACCGGCGATGGCGGTCGCGGACGCGCTGCGCCGGCTGGACCCCTCGATCCGGGTCACGGCGCTGGGCACGGGGCGCGGTCTGGAGACGACGCTGGTGCCCGAACGGGGATATCCGCTGGAGCTGATTCCACCGGTGCCGCTGCCGCGCAAGCCCACCGCCGATCTGCTGCGCCTGCCCGGCCGGGTCCGCGCGGCGGTGACGCAGACCCGGGCGGTGATCGACGCCGTGCGGGCCGATGTGATCATCGGGTTCGGCGGATATGTGGCGCTGCCCGCCTATCTGGCCGCCGGTCGCGGCCTGCGCGGGCGCCGGGCGGTGCCGGTGGTGGTGCACGAGGCGAATGTGAAGGCGGGCATCGCGAACAAGGTCGGCGCGCGCCGCGCGGCGCGGGTGCTGGCCGCGGTCGCGAATTCGGGGGTGCGGGCCGCGGGCCGCGCCGACGCCGAGATCGTCGGAATTCCGGTGCGCGCGGCGATCGCGACGCTGGACCGCGCGGGGTTGCGCGCGAGCGCCCGGGAGCATTTCGGATTGCCCGCGGACGGGCCGGTGCTGCTGGTGTTCGGCGGTTCGCAGGGCGCGCGCACGCTCAACGAGGCGGTCTCCGCGGCCGCGCCACAGCTGCTGGCGGCGGGAATTTCGGTGCTGCACGCGCACGGACCGAAGAACTCGGTCCAGGTGGCCGCCGCCCCGGACGATGTCGCGAAATACGTTGCGGTGCCGTATTTGTCGCGGATGGATCTGGCGTATGCCGCGGCGGACGCGGCGGTCTGCCGGGCGGGCGCGATGACGGTGGCCGAGGTGTCGGCGGTCGGGCTCCCGGCGTTCTATGTGCCGCTGCCGCACGGCAACGGCGAGCAGGAGCTCAATGCCCGTCCGATTGTGGCGCTGGGTGGCGGAAAGATCGTGCCCGACGCGGAGTTGACGGCGAAATACGTGATAGACGAGGTGATTCCGCTGCTGACCGATCCGCCGCGGCTGTCCGGTATGTCCGCGGCCGCCGCCGGGGCGGGTCACCGGGACGCCGCCGACGCGGTGGCGCGGATCGTGATGGAGGTGGCGGCGCGATGACCGGCGAGCGAGAGACCGAACTGTCCCCGCTGTTGCAGCGAGTCCACATGGTCGGCATCGGCGGCGCCGGCATGTCCGGCATCGCCCGGATTCTGCTCGCCCGCGGCGGCGCGGTGTCCGGCTCGGACGCCAAGGAGAGCCGCGGCGTGCTCGCGCTGCGCGCCCGCGGCGCCCAGGTCCGCATCGGCCACGACGCCGGGGCGCTGGATCTGCTGCCCGGCGGGCCCAGCGCGGTGGTCACCACCTATGCGGCCATCCCGAAGGACAATCCCGAACTCGTGGAGGCGAAGCGGCGCGGGGTGCCGGTGCTGCTGCGCCCGGCCGTGCTCGCCGAGCTGATGCGCGGGCATCGCACGCTGCTGGTGTCGGGGACGCACGGCAAGACGTCCACCACCTCGATGCTGGTCGTCTCGCTGCAGCACTGCGGGCTCGATCCGTCCTTCGCCGTCGGCGGCGAGCTGAACGAGGCGGGCACCAACGCCCATCACGGCACGGGCGGCTTCTTCGTCGCCGAGGCGGACGAGTCGGACGGTTCGCTGCTGCAATACGATCCCGACGTCGCGGTGGTCACCAACATCGAGTCCGATCACCTGGACTTCTTCGGCACCGATGAGGCCTACGTACAGGTCTTCGACGATTTCGTGGAGCGAATCACGCCGGGCGGACTGCTGGTCGTGTGCCTGGACGATCCGGGTTCGCGGGCCCTCGCCGAGCGGGTCGCGGCCCGGGATCTGAACATTCGCGTCCTGGGCTACGGCTCGGGGGAGCTGGCCGATGCCCCGGTGCCGGTCGGCGCGCGACTGCTGGCTTGGGAGCCGCGCGATGTGGGCGGCATGGCCACGTTCCAGCTCGACGACGAGCCCGCGCCGCGCACGCTGCGCCTGAACGTGCCCGGACGCCACATGGCCCTGAACGCCCTGGCGGCCCTGCTGGCCGCGCGCGACGGCCGGCGCACCGTGCCCGATGCGGCGTCCACGGGGGCCTCCGTGGTGACGCAGCCTGCCGCCGCCGGCCGTGTCGCTCCCGCCGAGGTGGGGGAGATCCTGCAGGGACTGGAGGGTTTCGGCGGGGTGCACCGGAGATTCCAGTTCGTCGGCCGGGAGAACGGGGTGCGTGTGTTCGACGACTACGCCCACCATCCGACCGAGGTGCGCGCGGTGCTCGGCGCCGCGGCCGAGCTGGTCCGCCAGGAGGCCGCCGACGGCGCGCGCTCGCGGCAGGGCCGGGTCATCGTGGTGTTCCAGCCTCATTTGTACAGCCGCACAGCGACATTCGCGGCGGACTTCGGCGCCGCCCTCGATGTCGCGGACGAGGTCGTGGTGCTGGACGTGTACGGCGCGCGTGAGAAGCCACTGCCGGGGGTGAACGGCGCACTGGTGGCCCAGGCGGTCTCCAAACCCGTGCACTATCAACCGGATATGTCGCGGGTGGGCCGGCAGGCCGCGGGCCTGGCCCGTCCGGGTGACGTGGTGATCACCATGGGCGCGGGCGATGTGACGATGCTCGGCGGCCAGATCCTGGACGGCCTGCGGGTGCGCCCGTCCACGGGGCGATGAGGCTCGTGCCCGCGTGGCCCCCCTCGCGCCGAATGCTCTTGTGGGGCTTGTCGGTTGCGGTGGTGGGGATTGCGCTGGCGGCGGTGGCGTGGTTCACGCCGGTGCTCGCGGTGCGCAGCGTGGTCATCGAGGGCCTGAAGACGGTGCCCGAGAAGCAGGTGCGCGACGCGCTGCAGGTGCCCGATGGTGTGTCGATGCTGCGGCTGGACACCGACGCCGTCGCGCGGCGGGTGGCCACCGTCCCCAGGGTGCGCGAGGTGCGGGTGCAGCGGGTCTTCCCGTCCACGGTGCGGGTGACGATCACCGAGCGCGCCGCGGCGCTGTACTTCGACAGCCCGCAGGGCACGCACCTGCTCGACGACGAGGGCGTCGAATTCGCCATTGAGCCACCGCCTCCCGGTGTGCCCAAGCTCACCACCGATCATCCGAGCGATAGCGACGCGGTGACCAGGGCCGCGGTACAGGTGCTGGACGCCACCCCGCCGGGGCTGCGGCCCCAGGTGGGTGGGGTTGTGGCGCGGTCGGTTTCGGACATCGAGCTGGATCTGCGCGACGGCCGCTCCGTGTTGTGGGGCGGCGCGGCCGATTCCGTGCGCAAGGCCGCGGTGGTGCTGCCCGTACTCACACGTCCCGGAAAGGTATACGACGTTTCGAGTCCCGACCTGGTCACGGTAAGGTGAGTGATACCCGTTGTGCCCTTGCAGTTTTCGGCGCGTGTCGCGATACACGCCGAACTGCCACGGGCACTAGGAACGATTCACCACACCGGGAGTGGCGGTTCGCGATACGATGCGGGGCGGGCTCGGACGAGACGGATCGCACAAGATTCTGGTTCTCGCGTCGGCGCGCCTGCGCGCGGATTGCGGCGGGTACGAATAGCGTTCCGCAGCAGTCGGATACTTGACATAACTCCAACCCTGTGGTTGAGGTTTAGGGTTTCCGGGCGGAAGCCCGGGTTAGCCGGGCCGAAACCACCCGGGGTCGGCGCTCTGCCGAGATTCCGAAAACGACAGGCTTTAGATCGAAGGAAGGCGAGAGCCCATGACGCCCCCGCACAACTACCTTGCAGTGATCAAGGTCGTCGGTATCGGCGGCGGCGGCGTCAACGCCGTCAACCGAATGATCGAACAGGGACTCAAGGGAGTCGAGTTCATCGCCGTCAATACCGACGCGCAGGCGCTGCTGATGAGTGATGCGGACGTCAAGCTCGATGTCGGTCGTGAGCTCACCCGCGGCCTGGGCGCCGGTGCGGATCCGGAGGTGGGCCGCAAGGCCGCCGAGGATCACAAGGACGAGATCGAGGAGGTGCTCAAGGGCGCCGACATGGTCTTCGTCACCGCCGGCGAGGGCGGCGGCACCGGCACCGGCGGCGCGCCCGTGGTGGCGAGCATCGCCCGCAAGCTCGGCGCGCTGACCATCGGCGTGGTGACGCGGCCCTTCTCGTTCGAGGGCAAGCGCCGCAGCAACCAGGCCGAAGCCGGCATCCAGGCGCTGCGCGAATCCTGCGACACGCTCATCGTCATCCCGAACGACCGGCTGCTGCAGCTGGGCGACGCGGCCGTCAGCCTGATGGATGCGTTCCGTTCCGCGGATGAGGTGCTGCTCAACGGTGTTCAGGGCATCACCGACCTGATCACCACCCCCGGCCTGATCAACGTCGACTTCGCCGACGTCAAGAGCGTGATGTCGGGTGCCGGCTCGGCCCTGATGGGCATCGGCTCGGCGCGCGGTGAGGGCCGCTCGGTCAAGGCCGCCGAGTCGGCGATCAACTCGCCGCTGCTGGAGGCCTCGATGGACGGCGCACACGGGGTGCTGCTGTCGATCGCGGGCGGGTCGGATCTGGGCCTGTTCGAGATCAACGAGGCCGCCTCGCTGGTGCAGGAGGCCGCGCACATCGAGGCGAACATCATCTTCGGCACCGTCATCGACGATTCGCTCGGCGATGAGGTTCGCGTCACGGTCATCGCGGCCGGGTTCGACAGCGGCGCTCCGACGCGGCGCCTGGACGCGCCGATCACCCGCTCCACCATCGGCACGGCGCGGGCCGGGGAGGTCGGCCAGAGTCACGCCCGCGAATTCCCCTCGCGTACCGCGGATCCCGCACCTCCGCCCGCGGCGGCGCCGGTATCCCGAGGCCCCGCACCGTCCTACGAGCCGCGCCCGGCCGTGGAGCCTACGGTCGCCCACAACTCCCGCGCGCACATCCAGCCTCCCGACGAGGACTCGGACGACGACGTCGACGTGCCGTCCTTCATGCGGCGCTGAGAAAGCTCCCCCGCCTCCCCGCGACTTCAGCGTGCCGTTGCTTGCTGCGTGGCTTGCTCGTCGGGCCGGCGGGTGACGGCCGCTCGAGGTGGGCCCGTCCCCGGTGAGTTACCCAAGTTCTAACGAAATCAGTTGTCACGCGGGCATCGCACCGGCGAGTGCCGCGAGATCGGTGCTGGCGGCTGCCGGTTCACGGGTGAGCCAGTCGCGCGTGCATGATGGGTCGCTGGGGCGGGGCTACTAATCTCGGGGGTATGACAGCTGCGACGACGATCCGTACACGACGGGTGACGACTACTCGGGCGGGCGGGTTCTCCAAGGCTCCGTACGACTCGTTCAATCTCGGTGATCACGTCGGGGACGATCCGGACGCGGTGCGCCGCAACAGGGTGCGGCTGGCCGAGGGGATCGGGCTCGCACCCGACCGGCTGGTCTGGATGGAGCAGGTGCACAGCCGGACGGTGGCGATCGTCGACGGACCGCGGCCGGAGCCCGTGCCGGTCACCGACGCGCTCGTGACGACCGTGCCCGGGCTGGCGCTGGTGGTGCTGACCGCCGATTGTGTGCCGATCCTGCTGTCCGACGACGAGGCCGGGGTGATCGCGGCCGTGCACGCGGGCCGGGTGGGTGCGCGGATCGGAATCGTGCCGCGCGTGCTCGAGGCGATGCAATCGGTCGGCGCCCGTCCCGAACGCATCGGCGCGTTCCTCGGCCCCGCGGCCAGCGGGCGGCAGTACGAGGTCCCGGCGGCGATGCGTGCCGACGTCGAGGCGCACCTGCCCGGCAGCGCCACCACGACGGCCAAGGGCACCCCGGGCCTGGACCTGCGCGCGGGCATCCGGCGGCAGCTCGAGGCGGCGGGCGTGGGCGCCGCCGCGGTCGATCCGCGGTGCACGATCGAGGACCGGACGCTGTTCAGCCACCGCCGCGGCGCGCCGACCGGCCGCATCGCGGGTGTTATCTGGATGGAAACCGCGTGAGTGCGCAGGGGCAGAGCGGCCCGGGAACACGCCCGGGGTGCTTCGTGACGAGTGTCGCAATCCGGGGAGCCGAGTCATGACGAGCGAATCAACCAGTGCCGCTACCGAATCCGGGACGCGCGCCGAGGCGCTGTCGCGGTCGCTGACGGGCCTGCTGGACCGGATCGACGCCGCCTGCCACGCCGCCGGGCGCGATCCGGCACAGGTGCGATTGCTGCCGGTCACGAAGTTTTTTCCGGCCTCGGACGTCGAGATTCTCTACGGTCTGGGGCGGCGCGAATTCGGTGAGTCGCGGGAGCAGGAGGCCGGGGCGAAGGTGGACCGGTTGCGCCGTCTGCCCGGCATCGAATGGCACATGATCGGGCGCTTGCAGCGCAACAAGGCCAAAGCCGTTGCCCGGTGGGCGCATACGGTGCATTCGGTGGACAGTTCGCGCCTGGTAACGGCCCTTGACGCCGGTGCGGGAGCCGCCCTCGAGGCCGGTGCGCGCGTCGCTCCGCTGCGTGTGTTGCTACAGGTCAGCCTCGACCGCGATCCCGGTCGCGGCGGCGTGTTTCCGGACGATTTGCCCGCTTTGGCCGATCAGGTCGCAAACTCGGAAAATCTGCAGCTCGCGGGCCTGATGGCGATCCCTCCGGTGGGTGTTGACCCCGAGCCGGAGTTTGCTCGACTGGCCGCCCTGCATGCCCGATTGTTAATGCAACACCCCGCGGGGACCGAACTCTCCGCAGGCATGTCGGAAGATCTGGAGGCGGCTATTCGACACGGCTCAACGTGTGTGCGTGTCGGTACCGCCTTGATGGGCGCTCGACCGATAACCTCGGGATAGCAAACAAACCTCATCAGTCACATTCGAAACATATGCTTGGGGCTGAGAGGATTGAGCAAGACTTCAACACCCCAGGCCAGGGGCCGTAGGAAGGTCGACCAGATGAGCGAGCGCAGCGAGGTGGCAGCATGAGTACGCTGCACAGGTTCAAGGCTTACTTCGGCATGGTTCCGCTCGAGGAATACGAGGACGACTACGTCGACGACCGCGGCCCGCGGGGTGGAGAGGAGCGCAGCGCCCGGCGCCCGCGCGAATTCGCCGAGCCCCGCTACGAGGCGAGCGGTGCCCGCTCCCGCTTCGACGACGATCGCTACGAGCCGGAGCAGAACTACCCCGAGCCCGCCTATAAGGCTCCCTACCAGCCCGGATACACCGTCTCCAGGCGCAGTGAGTTCGGTGACGACGCCTATCCGGAGGATCGCTACGAGCCGCCGCGCCGGCCCACCCGCATCGAGTCGGCCCCCTCGGGGCGCTCGCGTGGTCTCGGCACCGGCCCGTCGATGATCCGCGGCACCACGCACGGTGCGCTGGCGGTCGATCCCGAGGTCGAGCGCAGGATGGAAGAGCGTCGGCTGGAGGAGCGGGCCCGGTTCGAGCCCGCCCCGCGCCGCTCGCCGGTCTTCGAGGACGGAGGCCCCTTGTCCAAGATCACCACGCTGCGCCCGCGCACCTTCACCGAGGCCGCGATCATCGGTGAGCGCTTCCGTGACGGCACCCCCGTGATCATGGACCTGGTGGAGATGAGTAACTCCGATGCCCGTCGCCTGGTCGACTTCGCCGCCGGGTTGGCTTTTGCGCTGCGTGGCTCGTTCGACAAGGTGGCCACCAAGGTGTTTCTGCTCTCACCGGCCGATGTGGATGTATCGGCCGAGGAGCGCCGCCGCATCGCCGAAACCGGCTTCTACAACCAGAAATAACGCTCGAATCGGACGTTGCGACGCGGCCGTGCACCCGGCTGGCGCGCGACGCGCGGGGGATGCCGCGCCGTAGTGAACGGCGCGGGGAGTTTGCAGGACACCGAATCTGAGGCAGAGTGGGCGGGTGGCCCTGTTCAGTGTGTTGAACTTCCTGCTGTTCGTCTTCTGGTTGCTGCTCATCGGCCGGATCATCGTCGAGTTCATCCGGAACTTCGCCCGTGAGTGGCGTCCCCGCGGGATCGTCGTCATCCTCCTCGAGGTGGTCTTCACGATCACGGATCCGCCGGTGAAACTGCTGCGACGGCTGATACCCCCGGTGAACTTGGGCGGAATTCGGCTCGATCTGTCGATTATGGTGTTGATATTCATCGTGTTCATCTTGATGTCCGTCACCGGCACGCTCGGGCAGGTGCGCGCGCCGGTGTGACAGAATGGGTCGAGAAGAATAGCTTGCTTGATCTACCGCTAGACCTCCGTACGAAGCGTGAAGGGATCCTTCCATGCCGCTGACCCCAGCCGATGTGCACAACGTCGCGTTCAGCAAACCGCCGATCGGGAAGCGCGGCTACAACGAGGATGAAGTCGACGCGTTCCTCGACCTGGTCGAGCAGGAGCTCTCACGCCTCATCGAGGAGAACGCGGACCTGCGCCAGCGGGTTGCCGAGCTGGATGCCGAGCTGTCCGATGCGAAGGCGGCCCCCCGCCCGGCGCCGCAGGCGGTGAAACAGGCTCCGCCGCAACCGGAACCGCCCAAGCCCGTGCCGGTCACGCCCGTGGCGCCGATGCCGATCGCGCAGCCCGCACCGGTCAAGGACACCGGCGTTGCCGATGCGAACCTACAGGCGGCCAAGGTGCTCAGCCTGGCCCAGGAAATGGCCGACCGGCTCACCAGCGATGCCAAGTCCGAGGCCGAGCAGCTCCTCGCGAACGCCCGGGCTAACTCCGAGCGACTGGTCGGCGAGGCGCGCACCCGCTCCGAGGGCATGGTGTCCGAGGCCCGCCAGAAGGCCGAAACCCTGCTGACCGATGCGCAGAACCGTTCGGACACCCAGCTGCGCCAGGCCAAGGAGAAGGCCGATTCGCTGCAGGCCGACGCGGAGCGCAAGCACAGCGAGATCATGGCGACCATCACCCAGCAGCGCAGCGTGCTCGAGAGCCGTATCGAACAGCTCAAGACCTTCGAGCGCGAGTACCGGGTGCGGCTGAAGTCCTACCTGGAGTCGCAGCTCGAGGAGCTGGAGAACCGCGGCTCGGCGGTGCCTGTCGACGGCGGCGACGGATTCGAGGGGGCCGGCAGCAACCACGTCCCTGCCAGCTTCGCCAAGGGCAACTGAGTTCGACTCGACAGCCGCCGCTTCTGTAATCTGGGATTGGCGCAACACGAAGTTGTGCTCGGAAGACCGTCGAGCCCGCAGGCACGCCTAGGGGGTGACCATGCTCGTCCTGACGCTCGTCCTGGCGGCGATCGGATTTGCCCTGCTGGTAGCAGCACTGACCACCGGTTCGGTGGTGTGGGCCTGGGGCTGCATCGTCGTCTGTGTCATAGGCGCGGTGTTGTTGCTGGTGAGCGCGCTGTCGCTGCGCGATTCCGATGACGGCACCCAATCGCGCCCCGGTCGTCACGTCAAACACTGACGCTGTGTCCGCTCCGGCCGTCAGGTGCGCCGGAAATAGTGTTGACCGCACTGGCTACAATCAAACCCGAAGTGCGGCGTTGATCCGGCAATCACCGGGGAGCTTTCGGAAGAACGGCGTCGCGAGCTGCGGCGCTCAGTAGAACCGAACGGGTGAGCCCGTCACAGCTCACAATGAGAGGTCCGGAGCTATCACTGCCCGCCAGCACCGGACAAGCGGGGTGGTACCGCGGTTTCGGCGCACCGGCGCCGGCATCGTCCCCGTGCCCCTGGTTGCGCCGCAGGCGCCCGGCACGAGGAGACACGCCCCGAGATGGCGGACGAGACAACCCCAGGCAACGCACCCCACGACGCCTATCCCCGCGTCGATCTGGGCGCGGGCGGGCAGGTGTCCTTCCCGGATCTGGAACGGCGGGTGCTCGACTACTGGGCCGCCGACGACACCTTCCGCACGAGCATCGAGAACCGCTCCGGCGCACAGGAGTTCGTCTTCTACGACGGCCCGCCGTTCGCCAACGGTTTGCCACACTACGGCCATCTGTTGACCGGGTATGTCAAGGATTTAATCCCTCGATTTCAGACTATGCGGCGGAAGAAGGTCGAGCGGCGATTCGGCTGGGATACCCACGGGCTGCCCGCGGAACTCGAAGCGGAGAAGCAGCTCGGTATCACGGACAAATCACAGATCGAAGAGATGGGCCTGGCGAAATTCAATGCCGCGGTCAAATCCTCGGTGCTGCGCTACACCGGTGAGTGGCGCGATTATGTGACCCGCCAGGCCCGCTGGGTCGATTTCGACAACGACTACAAAACCCTCGACCTGGACTTCATGGAGTCGGTCATGTGGGCATTCAAGTCGCTGTACGACAAGGGCCTCATCTACCAGGGTTTCCGGGTCCTGCCCTACAGCTGGTACGAGCAGACGCCGCTGTCGAACCAGGAGGCCCGGCTCGACGACGCCTACCGGATGCGCCAGGATCCGGCGGTCACCGTCGGCATGGTCCTGCGGGTCCCGGGCGATCATCCGCTGCACGCCCTGAACGGGGTCAGCGCGCTGATCTGGACGACGACGCCGTGGACGCTGCCGTCCAACCTGGCGATCGCGGTACATCCCGACATCACGTATCGGCACATCCGGATCACCGGCGGCGCGCCGGAGGGCAGGGAGTATCTGCTTGCCGCCGAACGGGTGTCGCACTATGCGCGCGAGTTCGGCGAGGAGCCGCAGGTGCTCGGCGAGTACGCGGGTGCCGCGCTGGCCGACCTGCGCTACGAGCCGCCGTTCGACTTCTTCGCCGGACACCCGAACTCGCACCGGGTGCTGACGGCCGACTACGTCACCACCGACTCCGGCACCGGGATCGTGCATCTGGCACCGGCATTCGGTGAGGAGGACATGGACGTGGCCTCCGCCAACGGGATCGAGCTGGTACAGCCGCTCGATCCGGGCGGCCGGTTCACCTCGATGGTCCCGCCGTACGAGGGCCTGATGGTCTTCGACGCCAACCCGGTCATCATCAAGGATCTCAAGGCCGCCGGAAAGCTGGTGCGGCACGAGACGATCGAGCACTCCTACCCGCACAGCTGGCGTTCGGGCCAGCCGCTGATCTACATGGCGGTGCCGTCGTGGTTCGTGGCCGTCACCAAGTTCCGTGACCGGATGGTGGAGCTCAACAAGCAGATCACCTGGGTCCCCGATCACATCCGGGACGGGCAGTTCGGCAAGTGGCTGGAGAACGCGCGCGACTGGAACATCAGCCGTAATCGCTACTGGGGCTCGCCGATCCCGGTCTGGATCTCCGACGACCCGGAGTACCCGCGCATCGACGTGTACGGCTCGCTCGATGCGCTCGAGCGTGACTTCGGCGTGCGCCCGGCGGATCTGCACCGCCCCGCCATCGACGAGCTGGTGCGCCCGAATCCCGATGACCCGACCGGGAAGTCGATGATGCGCCGCACGCCCGAGGTGCTGGACTGCTGGTTCGATTCGGGCTCGATGCCGTACGCGCAGGTGCACTACCCGTTCGAGAACAAGGAGTGGTTCGAGGGCACCGACACCGAGTTCGCGCACAACCCCGGCGATTTCATCGTCGAGTACAACGGCCAGACCCGCGGCTGGTTCTACAACCTGCACGTGCTCTCGACCGCGCTGTTCGACCGCCCCGCGTTCAAGTCCGTTGTCGCGCACGGCATCGTGCTCGGCGACGACGGGCTCAAGATGTCCAAGTCCAAGGGCAACTACCCGGACGTCAACGAGGTGTTCGACCGCGACGGCTCCGATGCGATGCGCTGGTTCCTGATGGCCTCGCCGGTGCTGCGCGGCGGCAACCTCATCGTCACCGAGCGCGGCATCCGCGAGGGCGTGAGCCATGCGCTGCGGCCGCTGTGGAACGCGTGGACGTTCCTGCAGCTGTACGCCTCGAAACCCGGTACCCCGCGCACCGATTCGCCACATGTGCTGGACCGCTACATCCTGGCCAAGCTGGCGCAGGCGCGCGAGGTGATGACCGATGCGCTCGAGGCGTACGACATCGACACCGCCTGCGAGGAACTGCGCTCGTTCGCGGACGCGCTGACCAATTGGTATGTGCGCCGGTCGCGTTCGCGGTTCTGGGAGGAGGACCGCGATGCGATCGACACCCTGCACACGGTGCTGGAGGTCACCGCGCGCCTGGCGGCGCCGCTGCTGCCGCTGGTCACCGAGGTGATCTGGCGCGGGCTGACCGGCGGGCGCTCGGTGCACCTGACCGACTGGCCGCGGGCCGACGAGCTGCCGCGGGATCCGGAGCTGGTGGCCGCGATGGACGAGGTCCGCACGGTCTGCTCGACGGTGCTGAGCCTGCGCAAGGCGCAGAATCTGCGCGTGCGCCTGCCGCTGTCGGAGGTGACCGTGGCCGCCGCGGACGCCGAGGCCCTGGTGCCCTTCACCGATCTGATCGCCGACGAGGTGAACGTCAAGAAGGTCGACCTGACCGCGGATGTTGCCGCGCACGGCCGCTTCGAGCTGGTCGTGAACGCCCGCGCCGCGGGTCCGCGCCTGGGCAAGCAGGTGCAGACGGTGATCAAGGCGGTCAAGGCCGGGGAATGGTCCGAGAGCCCCGAGGGCGTGGTCACCGCGGCCGGAGTGGAACTCCTGCCCGAGGAGTACACCCAGCGCCTGGTGGCCGCCGAACCCGAATCCACCGCCGCCCTGCCCGGCAATTCCGGTCTGGTGGTGCTGAATTCGCATGTCACCGAGGAGCTCGAGGCCGAGGGCTGGGCCCGCGACCTCATCCGCGACCTGCAGGAGACCCGCAAGTCGCTGGGCCTGGACGTCTCCGACCGGATCACGGTCGTCCTGGATGTGCCCGTCGAGCACAGTGCCTGGGCGCACACCCATCGCGATCTGATCGCGGGCGAAATCCTCGCCACGACACTGACCTTCGGTGACGCGGGCGCGGCGGCGTCCGAGATCGTCGGCGGGGTCAAGGTTTCGATCACCAAGGCCTGACTCGATCGCCAGGGCCGAGCGGTCCGGTGTGCCGGGCGGATTTCCGAGAATCCGTCCGGCACAGCGGGCCCGGTCAGAACAGGGCGACGGCTCCCTTGGGGCCCTCGACCACGGCCGACAACATCTCGCGGATCCCGGGGCGCACCGCGACCGCGGTCCGGGGTGCGTCGTCCGCCTCGGCCACGTCGACCGAGATCGCCCGCAGCCGAGCGGATATCGCGTCGGGATCGGGATGCACCGCGGTCAGCCGCAGCAGGTTGAGCCGCGGCAGCGCGAACGAGGGATGCGGGCTGTCGCCCCAGTCGATGAGGAACGGAACCAGGCCGGTGGGGGACCCGGCGGTGAGCCGCCACCGCAGCGTCTCCCCGCGCGGGGTGGTGCGGGACATCTCCGACGCGTCGCCGGGATCGAATCCCTGTGCGCGGACCGCGGCGATCGCCGCATCGATGTCCTGCACTCGCACGGCCCACGACACCAGCCGGGGTCCGGCCAGCGAATCGACATCGAACGGCCGGGGACTCGGGGGCTCGGGCTGGTCCGGATCCGGGCCGATGATCTCCAGATAACCGCCGTGCCCCAGGCCCAGACCCACGCCGAGGCCCAGCAGAAAGTTCCGGGTTCCGCGCCCGGGGTGCCGACCGCCCTCGACGGGCTCGAGGCCCGTCAGGTGGGCCACCGTCTCGACGGTCTCGGACAGCCGCGGCGTCGCCAGCACCAGATGATCGAGTTCGCTCACGACT
This sequence comes from Nocardia sp. GP40, assembly GCF_050434125.1. Taxonomy (NCBI): domain Bacteria; kingdom Bacillati; phylum Actinomycetota; class Actinomycetes; order Mycobacteriales; family Nocardiaceae; genus Nocardia; species Nocardia sp. GP40. The sequence continues at coordinate 670,148 of NZ_JBNPVW010000001.1, forward strand.
GCACCTCGCTGGCGCTCGGCTCCGTCGTGCGCGAGGCGCGCTGTGCTGATGGTTCGTTCGCAAGCTCACTCACGACTGCACCTCGCTGGCGCTCGGCTCCGTCGTGCGCGAGGCGCGCTGTGCTGATGGTTCGTTGGCAAGCTCACTCACGCCCTCGAGCCTAGGCCCGAACCTGCGACGGTGGCGGGGTGTCGGCCTGACGGTGTACTGCCAGTTGGATTTCCAGCAGCAGGCGGTCGGGGGCGGAATCCAGATCCAGGCCCATCAGCTGGGTGGCGCGGCGGATGCGGTAGCGCAGGGTGTTGGGGTGGATGCGCAGGTCGGCCGCGGCCGCGCGGACGTCGCCGCGATGTGCCAGGTAGACCTCCAGGCTGGAACACAGGTCCGCGGAATACTTTTCGTCGTACTCGGCGAGCGTGTCCAGGCGCGGGTCGCGCAGCTGCGGGCGATCGCCGATGAGGGTGAGGATTTCGGCAAGGAGCACCGTGGTGCGCGATCGGGCCAGGGTGGTGACGGCCTCGTCGGCGGGCAGTTCGGCGGTGCGGTCCAGGACACGGTCCACCTCGGCGCGGGCGCGTGCGGCGTCGGCCAGCCCGTCCACCGGGGCGGCGATGGCCGCGCGCAGGTTCAGCCCGGACCGCTCGGCGAGCTGCCCGATCACCTGCCGGGTCCACGAGGTGACCCGCTCTGCCGAATGGTGTTCGGGGAACAGCACATAGAGCCGGTCGCCGATCAGCGTCGTCACGCAGTCCTGCCGGAAGGCGCTGGCGTGCAGGCGGAGTGTGACCGCGGCCCGGTGCATTGCCTCGGCGCTCTCGGTGTGCCGGGCGAATCCGACGATCGCCGCGCGACCGTTCACCGCCATTCCGAAGGTGTCGGCGAAGGCTGCGATGTCCACGTCGCCGCCGTGCTCACCGAGCAGTCGCTGGATCAGTAGCGTGTCGGCGGTCGGCGCATGACGGGTGCGCCAGATGGCGCGCGCCGCAATGGATGTCGCCCCGCGCAGGACCCGTGGACTGTCCGGCGCCAGCGGCTCGGCGCCCTCCTGTACCCAGATCGTGCCGAGCACCGTGCGCTGACGCATGCCCGGACCACCCGGTTCCCGGATGCCGATGGCAATGCGCCGCCGGGTATCCCACTCCGGCTGGGCCGGAACCTCCACGGCCTCACCGGTATTGCGCAGCCGATCGAAGACCCCCTCGCGCTGGAGCCAGTGTAGGTACCCGGTCGGGCCCTGCCGCCCCAGCACCGAGAGGCGTCGCACGGCATCGGCGCTGGCGGTGTTGTCGGCCGAATAGGCCAGCAGCCGGTACTGGTCATCCTCGATGGTGACCAGCCCCCGGGTCGACTCGGCCACCGACTGCGCCAGCCCGAACAGGTCGGTATCCAGCGGCGGCGCCGCGGTGGTGCCGCGTGTCTCGCCGTGTCCGGTGATCCGCCCGATGAGTGCGTGCACCATCTCCCACCGCGCGTGCGGGTGCACCGCGACCAGCGCCACCCCGGCCTCGGCGGCCGCCGCGGCGAGCCGGTCGGCGCCCTTGGAGAACACCACCCGCGGGCGATACTGCGACGGGCAGCGCGCCGCCAGCTCCCGCAGCCAGCGCTGCGCCTCCGCGTCGCTCACCCCGACCTGCAGGTATACCTCGGGCAGCGACTGGGTGGGCGGGGACTCGAGGGCCGGATCGTCGACGTCCATGAACGCCACCGACCCGACGAGCACCTCCTCGCCCGCCGGCGCGTCGACCAGCGTGACGACCGCGCTGGTGAGCGCCGACAGCAGCTCCGACAGCGCAATGAAGTGGCTCACACTCTTCATTCAATCGGACGAAAACGTATCGTGCAATTCGTCCGGTCGAACAAGGGGTGAGCACACCGGAGGGTGTTTATTTCTCGCTATGGACGCGATCACCACGGTCCCTGTACCGTCCAACGAACCCGTCAACTCCTATGCGCCCGGCAGCCCCGAACGCGCCCGGTTGCGCGCGGCCCTGGCCGAGTTGACCGCGCAGCCCACCGAGATCTGCCACGTGATCGATGGCCGCCATCGTCCCGGCACGGGAGCCGCGGTCGATGTGGTGCAGCCACACCGGCACGCGGCCGTGCTCGGCACGCTGCACGTGGCCGAGGCGCAGGAGGCCCGCGACGCGGTGACCGCCGCGACCGAGGCCGCATCCTCCTGGCGCGCACTGCCCTTCGACGATCGCGCCGCGATCTTCCTGCGCGCGGCGGATCTGCTAGCCGGGCCGTGGCGCGAAACCATTGCCGCCGCAACGATGCTGGGCCAATCCAAGACGCCCTATCAGGCCGAGATCGACGCGCCGTGCGAACTGGTCGACTTCTGGCGGTTCAACGTGCACTTCGCCCGCGAGATCCTGGCCGGCCAGCCGCAGTCCTCGCCCGGGGTGTGGAACCGCACCGACTACCGGCCGCTCGAGGGGTTCGTCTACGCGATCACCCCGTTCAACTTCACCGCGATCGCCGGAAATCTGCCCACCGCGCCGGCTCTGATGGGCAACACCGTGGTGTGGAAGCCGTCCCCGACCCAGGCCCTCGCCGCTTATCACACGATGCGGCTGCTCGAGGCGGCCGGGCTGCCGCCGGGCGTGATCAATCTGGTGCACGGCTTCGGGCCCGAGGTGTCCGATGTCGCGCTGACCGATCCGAGGCTCGCGGGCATCCACTTCACCGGTTCCACCCGGACCTTCCAGCATCTGTGGCGCGAGGTCGGCGCCAATATCGACCGCTACCACGGCTATCCGCGACTGGTCGGCGAGACCGGCGGCAAGGACTTCGTGCTCGCGCACCCCTCCGCGGATCCGGATGTGCTGAGCACGGCGCTGATTCGCGGCGCCTTCGAGTTTCAGGGCCAGAAGTGCTCGGCGGCCTCGCGGGCGTTCGTGCCCCGCTCGGTGTGGGCGCGGATGGGCGCGGAGCTGATCGACAAGGTTGGCGCGCTGCGGTACGGCGATGTCACCGACTTCACGAATTTCGGTGGCGCCGTGATCGATCGGCGTGCCTTCGACCGCAACGCCGCAGTGCTCGAGCGCGCCAAGTCGACGCCGGGCCTGACCGTCGCCGCGGGCGGCACCTGCGACGACAGCGTGGGCTACTTCGTCGATCCGACCCTGCTGCTGGGCGACGATCCGGGCGACGAGGCGTTCCGGACCGAATACTTCGGCCCGATCCTGTCGGTGCACGTCTACGACGACGCGCGGCCCGGCGCCTTCGAGGACATGCTCGGTGTGGTCGACGCGGGCTCGGCCTACGCGCTGACCGGCGCGATCGTCGCCCAGGACCGGCACGCGGTGGAAAAGGCGAGCCAGGCACTGCGTTTCGCCGCCGGGAACTTCTACGTCAACGACAAGCCCACCGGCGCGGTGGTGGGGCAGCAGCCCTTCGGCGGCGCCCGCGCCTCGGGCACCAACGACAAGGCCGGGTCGCCGCTGAACCTGCTGCGGTGGGCCTCACCGCGCTCGATCAAGGAGACCTTCGTCCCGGCGACGTCGCACGAATATCCGCATCAGGCGAGCGAATCGGAGGCGTAGCGAGATGGGTACACCAATCATGGCCAATCCTCTGCGGCCCGCGCTGTTGGCCGCCGCGCGCTCCGCGCGCGCCGAACGCAGCATCACCCGGATGCCGGTCACCCGGCGCATCGTCGACCGGTTCGTCGCGGGCGATAACCGCGACGCCGCCCTGGCCGCCGTGCGGGATCTGGTGCGGCGCAACAGATTCGTGACGATCGACTACCTGGGCGAGGACACCCACGATCCCGCGCAGGCCGAGCGGGTGGCGGGGGAGTACCTGCGTCTGATCGGCGAGCTGGCCCAGCTGCCGCTCGAGGTGGGCGAGCGCGGTCCGCGGCCCCTGGAGGTTTCGGTGAAGCTGTCGGCGCTCGGGCAGGCGCTGCCGGACGACGGCCACGCCGTCGCGCTGCGCAACGCCCGCACGATCGCGGAATCCGCGGCCGCGGCGGGGATCTGGATGACCGTCGATGCCGAGGACCACACCACCACCGAATCGACGCATGCGATCGTGCGCGAGCTGCGGCGCGAGCATCCCGAGACCGTCGGCACCGTGCTGCAGGCCTATCTGCGGCGCACCGAGGCCGACAGCCGTGCCTTCGCCGCCGAGGGCGCACGGATCCGGCTGTGCAAGGGCGCTTACAGCGAGCCCGAATCGGTGGCCTTCCGCCGCAAGCGCGAGGTCGACGAGTCCTATCTGCGGTGCCTTCGAATCCTCATGCGGGGCAGCGGATATCCGATGGTGGCCACGCACGATCCGGCGATGATCGAGGCGGCGGCACTGCTGGCGACCGCCGTGCCGCGTGGCGGTACGGACTTCGAATTCCAGATGCTGTACGGGATCCGGCCCGCCGAGCAGGAGCGGCTGATCGGGCTGGGCCAGCATCTGCGGGTCTATGTGCCCTTCGGGGACCAGTGGTACGGCTACTTCGTGCGGCGGCTGGCCGAGCGTCCCGCGAACCTGATGTTCTTCCTGCGCGCAGCCGCCCCCGAGCTGTGACGCACGCCACTGTTCCATTAATTAGTGGCATGTACCACCAAACGATGGCAGATGCTGCTATAGTTCTCGGCGAGGCAGTGGTAGGGCCGGATCGCTCCCGATGAGGGGGGAGCGGCCCGGCTACCTCGGAAATTTTCCCCGGCAATGCTGGACGGCCGGGGAAGAGAACCGCTGCTCGGCGGGCGCGATGCCCCTGTAGTGACGCCAACTTGTCGCGTCCGCCGAGCAGCGTGGCAACCGCCTCGTTTCGGTCGAATCCGCCTCGTGCGGTGCGGCGTCGGGTGGGGAGTTACGGCAAGCCGAGTGCGACTGCGAGTGCTCTGTTCACTGCCAATATGGATGCTGGCGCTAGGGTTCCGAGATAGTCCCCGAGCTCATTCTTGCCGAGGGTTTCGATATTGTCGGTGTTGACGTACCCGCCGAGTGGGTCGGTCGGTCCGAGCGGCACCCAGGTGGGAAGCTCCCTCTTCGTGGCAGTCAGCCGTACCGCCAGCACAGCGGCGGTCACCCGATTGCGTGCATTGTTGGACACGATCAGCCAGGGCTTGGCTCCGTAGCCGAGGTCGGCCCGGTAGACCTGGCCTCGTACCGGTGCGACGGCCGTCACGCGGTGGCCTGCCGCCGGTTACGACGTGTCCGCAACGTCGAACGCTCTTCGGCGGTCTCGTACGGGTAAGTCGGCGATTCCTCGACCGCCGCTTGATAGGCGTCGAGCAGTCGCTGCTCCTGCAGGTGATGCCAGGCCTCGCGGATCGCCTCGACAACGGCAGCCGACCGCGACGCTGCGCCGGCGGCTTCGAGGTCCTTCAGTTGCTGATAAGTCTCCTCGTCCAACCGGACTGTCATCGCATGTGTCATACGGGGATGATACCAAAATATGCACCGATAATGTGTGCGCCGATCTTCTTTGTCATAGCGACGTGGCTCAAACCTGGGGCTGGCACGTGCCGTGTTGTCGTTCGTGCTCGTGGCGGTCGGGCTGCGGATCCGGCTGCGGGTGGCCGAGACTCCGGCGTTCGCGAAGTTCCTGGCCACCGCGCACGCGGCGAAGGTGCGGGCCGTTGCGGTGGTGAGGCGATATGCCAAGCAACTGCTGCTCGGTGCGGGCGCCATCGTGATCGGGTACGTGACGTCCTACATCAGCGTCCACGTACTTCCTCACGTACACCGCGAAAAACCTCGGCGTTCCCCGTAATACGGTGCTCGGCCTGAGCCTGATCGCGGTGACGGTGCTCGGCGTCTCGACCTACGTGGTGGCGCGCGGATCGGATGTGCTCGGACGCTGCCGCCTGATGCTGGCCGGGGCGGTCTTCAGCCTGGTGTGGAGCCTGGTGATGTTCCCGCTGTTGAACACGAGGAACCCGATCCTGATCGCGGTGAGCCTGTCGGGCGCGCTGCTGTGCATGGGCATCGTGTGGGGCCCGCTGGGCGCGTTCCTGCCCGAGTTGTTCGGCACCGAGGTGCGCTATTCCGGCGCGGGCATCGCCTACAACCTCGGCGGCGTGCCGGGTGGCGGCGCGGCGCCGCTGATCGTGGCCCAGCTCGGCCAGACCCGCGGCGCCACCGCGGTCGGGTTGTTCATGGCCGCCATGGCGGTGATATCGCTTGTGTCGATCCTCGCGCTGCCAGAGACGCGGCATCGGGAGCTGAGCGAGGTCTAGCCGGCGCGGCGCCGAAACCCCGTTCCGACCGAGATAGTTCTGTCCTGTTACGCATTGGTTCTTGTGTGGTGCGTGGGGCCTGAGGTACAACAGCTATGTCAGAGCAACTCTGACGGTCTAGTTGAGCTTCGCGTTCCATCCGATCGACCCACCCGAAAATATGCACCACCAGGCTTGTCGTCCCGGTCGAGATGCCCGTGGGGAAGCGGTCATCCTGCGCTCGTTGTGTGCTGACGGATCGCCGGGTCACTGGCCGCGGCGGTGTGTCACCCGAAGGGCGAGCCATGGCACGAACGACGTTATTCACCCACCCCGCCGGCTCCGCAAGCTCCGCCGGCTCACCATCCCCGAGGCGCAACAGCAGATCCCGCCGATTCCTCCTCCTGGCCGTGATGGGGATCCTGACCCTGTCGACGATGGCGGAGACGACCGCCACGGCGGTCGCCGATCCCGGAATTCCCCTCACCGCGCCGACCGCCGATGCTCCGGGTCCGGTTGCCGCCTCCACCGTCGCGAATACCGGCAGCGCCGAGACCGGCAGCGCGTCGGATCCCATCGCCGGGGGCACCGGCAGCGCCTCCTCCGGTTCCGGCAGCGGCTCGGCGTCGGGCAGCGCCACCGGCTCGGCCAGTGTGCCGCTGGCCAGCCCCCGCGCGATGGCGGCGCTGTCCATCGCGAAGACCCAGGTGGGCAAGCCCTACCAGTGGGGCGGCACCGGACCGAACGCCTTCGACTGCTCGGGACTGGTGCAGTGGGCCTATCGCTGGGTGGGCATCTTCCTGCCGCGCACCACCTGGCAGCAGGCCAGGGCGGGTAGCCCGGTGCCGCTGGGATCGATTCAGCCCGGCGATGTCGTGGTGCTGAACCCGGACGGCTCGCATGAGGGCATGTACGTCGGCAACGGCACGGTTATCAACGCCTACGACTACGGCGTCGGAGTGGTCTATTCGCCGCTGCGGCAGTTCCACATCTACGCGATCCGCCGCTTCTTCTGACATAAGCGGCGAATCGCGGTGGGGGACAGGGGCGTCGGTGCTCACACGCCGACGACCTCGGCCATTTCCTCCTCCGCCTCGACCGCGGTCTCCCGAGGTGCCGTCGCGGTGGTGAGCGCGCTCGCGTGCCGCCCCGCGGCGGTATTCGGTTGCGCCGCGATCCCCGCGCAGCGGCGCTCGCACCGGCTCGCGGCCAGCAGCGTCACCAGGCCCGCCGCGAACCACAGCAGCAGGCTCGCGATCCGGCCTTCGAAGCCGTTGCCGCCGAAGTAGAGTAGGCTGCGCGCGCTCCACGAATCCGGCGCCGTTCCAGAAGTTGTGCAGCGCACCGAAGAATTCGTCCTGCAGCTGCGGTGGGGCGGCGGTGACCTGGCCGAAGACCTCCTGTACGGCCGGGGGAGCTTTCGCTCGGTTACCCGCCGGCCAGCTGACGCAGTCGCGGGCCGTACTGCGGGTGGTTCATCGCCGAGGCGAACTGCGCGATCAGATAGTCGGCCGGATTGCCCGTGTCGTACCAGCGGCCGCTGATCACCTGGCCGTAGGCGGCATTCGCGGCGGCGAAGGCGTTGATCGCGTCGGTCAGGTACACCTCGCCGGTCCCGTGGGTGTACCACTCGGCGACCTGCTTGTCGAGCTCCTCGATGATGCCCGGTGTCACGACGTATCCGCCGACGGCGGCGAACGCCGAGGGTGCATCCTGCGGCTTGGGCTTCTCCACGAGCCCGGTGATCCGCATCAGGCCGTTGTCGAAGGTCTCCTCCACGACCGGCACGCCGTAGCGGACCGAGTCCTGCGGCTGCATCGGCATCAGCGCCAGCACCGGGGACTTCGTCTTGTTGTAGGCGTCGATGAGCTGCTGGGCGCGCGGCACCTCGGCGACGAACACGTCGTCGGGCCACAGCACCAGCATCGGCTCCTCGCCCAGGTTCCGCGCGGCGTTGAGCACCGGGGTGCCGTTACCGTACGGGCCGTGCTGGTCCAGGTAGGTGATGTGGCCCAGGCGGCCCAGCTCGCCGACCTCCTCCACGGCGTCGGCGTAGGCGGCCTTGCCGTCGGCGCGCAGCTGCGCCACCAGCGCTGGATTGGGCCGGAAATGGTCCTGGATCAACGACTTTCCAGCGCTCACCACGATCGTGATGTCGGTGATGCCCGAGGCTACGAGCTCACGGACGGTGTGCTCGATCACCGGCTTGTCGCCGACCGGCAGCATCTCCTTCGGGATCGCCTTGGTCAGCGGCAGCAGGCGGGAGCCGATGCCCGCGGCGGGGATCACGGCCTTACGGATAGTCATTGTCCGATCATCACATACGGCCGCGGCCGAATATGTCGGTAGCCGCGCGTAGATTTCCGGATATGAATATCGATCCCGGCCCGGCTACGACACGGCTTTTGCCTGGTCAGCCGCAGTCCTCCGGGGTCGCCGAGGCGCACCGGGCGGGCGACGTGGCCCGGTCGGTGGCGCAGGAATCCCACAGCAATTCCGGGTCGGATGCGCCGGCCGAGCGGGAGCAGCGCGCGCGGCGCTGGGTGCTGCACATCGACATGGATGCCTTCTTCGCCTCGGTCGAGCAGCTGACAAGGCCCACGTTGCGCGGTCGTCCGGTGCTGGTGGGCGGCATGGGTGGGCGCGGGGTGGTGGCCGGGGCGAGCTACGAGGCGCGGGTCTTCGGGGCGCGCTCGGCGATGCCCATGCATCAGGCGCGGCGGCTGGTCGGGGTCACCGCGGTGGTGGTGCCGCCGCGCGGGGTGGTGTACGGGGAGGTCAGCGGGCAGGTTTTCGAGGCGATGCGCTCGCGGATTCCGGTGCTCGAGACGCTCTCGTTCGACGAGGCGTTCGGCGAGCCCGCCGAGCTGGCGGGGGCCAGCGTGGCCGAGGTGCTGGCATTCTGCGAATCGCTGCGCGCGCTGGTGCGCGAGCGCACGGGCCTGGTCGCCTCGGTCGGCGCCGGTGCGGGTAAGCAGCTGGCCAAGATCGCCTCGGGCCTGGCCAAACCCGATGGGGTGCGGGTGATTTCGCCGGGGGAGCAGCGCGACCTGCTGGCCGCCCTGCCCGTGCGCAAGCTGTGGGGTGTCGGGCCGGTGGCCCAGGGGCGGCTGCGGTCGGTCGGCATCGAGACCGTCGGGGCGTTCGCGGCCCTGCCCGAATCGGAGGCGGTCTCGCTGCTGGGCGGCAGCATCGGCGCGGCGCTGCACCGGCTCGCCCGCGGCCTGGACGATCGGCCGGTCGCCGAGCGGGCCGAGGCGAAGCAGATCAGCGCCGAGACCACCTACGAGACCGACATCGTGGGCCTGGGCCAGCTGCGGTCCGCGATCGAGGAGATGGCCGCGTCCGCGCACCGCCGCTTGGAGCGCGACGGCCGGGCCGCCCGCACGGTGGTGCTGAAACTCAAGAAGGCCGATATGAGCATCGTGACCCGCTCCTTCACACTGCCGTACGCGACGGAGGATCCGGCCACCCTCACCGCCGCGGCGCTGCGCTCGGCGATCGACCCGGCCCAGCTCGGGCCGATCCGGTTGGTCGGTGTCGGTTACGGCGGCCTGTCGGAGGTGCGGCAGGAGTCGCTGTTTCCGGAGTTGGATCAGGACACCGCGCCGCGCGTCGCGGCGGACCTGGAGGAGTTCGTCGCCCCCGAGCCGACCGTCGTCGCGGCGTCCGCCGCGGGCCCGGCCGATACTCTTGCCGGCCCGGGAGATTCCGCTGATCCCGAGGCCGTTTCCGCAGCGGCACATGCGGTTCCGCCCCCCACGCGCTCGTACACCACCGAATATTTCTATCCCGGCCGCGATGTCGCCCACCGCGAGCACGGACACGGCTGGGTGCAGGGCAGCGGACACGGCCGTGTCACCGTCCGATTCGAGACCCGCTCGACAGGGCCGGGACCGGCGTATACCTTCTCTGCCGACGATGTGGATCTGGGCCCGGCCGATCCGCTCCTTAGTCTTCGTTGAAAGTTCCCGGGTAGCGTGAGGCCACTCGTGCAGCGCCGCCGGTCGGATGGTAGTTGTCACGGTGCACACATACGTAACAGACCAACTCGAACGTAAAGGACGAGAATTGAAGCTTCAGAGGACGGGACGGATCGCCGTCGCCACGCTGGCCGTGGTGGCCGCGTTGGGATTGTCTGCCTGCGGTAGCGGTGACAAGCACTCGAGCTCCAATCACGCGACGATGACGACGACGAGTGCGGCGGCCGAGGCGACCACCACCACCGGGAACTACCCGCCGACGCCGACCGTGGAACAGCTGAACAAGGAGCTGGCCGAGACCCTGAACCCGAATGTGCCCGCCGCGCAGAAGGTTCAGTACCTGCAGAACGGTTCGACCGCGCTGCAGAAGGATCCGCAGATGATCAACAAGCTGATCACCGCCTACCAGCAGAACAACGCCAAGATCACCGTGACCGGCGTGACCAACACCGGCGGCGGCAATCTCACCGCGACGGCCAACTTCTCCATCAACGGCGGCCAGAACAACGTCGCCGTGGTGCCGTTCGTCGCGCAGGACGGCGCCTGGAAGCTCTCGCTGGACTGGGCGTGCAGCGGCCTGAAGAACCTGAACCAGTCCTCGCCCGCCTGCACCTAGGCAGACGGTCCTACGCGTCCGGACGGGCCGTGAATCGTGGTACGAACCGCGTTCACGGCCCGTCCTGCGGTTGGGGGAGACGAGGCCCTGGGCTTCTTAAGGCCCACCTGAGAATCGTCAAGCGATTTCGCCGGTTACGAGGCGGTCGCGCTAACATCTGCCTCCGTGACGGACACGATGGTGAGGGCCGACGAGGCGCCCGCGGCTGGCGAGCACCCCGAGAAAACCGGCCCCGGCCGCCGGAACCGGTCCACAATCGTGGCGTTCATCGCGGGCTTGCTGGGCGCGCTGTTCGCCGTCGCCGTGCCGCTGCTTCCGGTGCACGTCGACCACACCACACTCTCGTGGCCGCAGCAGAATTCCGCACGCGGCATCACCGCGCCGCTGGTGAGCTACGCCCCCTTGACTTTTGACGCGAGCATTCCGTGTTCGGCTGTGGCGCAACTGGGTTCGCGCGGCGGGGTGGTGCTGTCCAGCATGCCGGACGGTGCGCCGGACCTGGACCGGTACGGCTTCGTCGCGCGGGTGAACCCCGCTCGCGAGGGCAAACCGGCCACGTTCGAGACGGTGATGCGCAATCAGTCGCTGCTGAACGTGCCGTTGACCCAGCTCCGGAACTGCACGTACACCGTGCACGCCGACATATCCTCCGCCACAGCGACACTCGCCGGATCCCCGGTGAATCCGGTGACCCTGACCGGCGATTGGCGTCCGCAGCTGGTCGGCATCTTCAGCGAGCTGCCACACCCGGCCGGTACCACCGCGTCGGCGCAGGTCGACAGCCGGTTCTCGATCGTGCCGACGGTCGCCAAGCGCGCGGCCACCGTGCTGGCGATCGCGTGCACGCTCATCGCGCTGATTGCCCTGTATCGCTTGGATATTCGTGACGGCCGCCGGTTCCGGCGGCTGCTGCCGCAGCGCTGGTGGACCTTCAAGGCGGTGGACGCGGTCGTCTTCGGCACGCTGGTGGTCTGGTATTTCATCGGATCCACCACCTCCGATGACGGCTACCAGTTCGGCATGGCGCGAGTGTCGCTGGTGTCGGGCTACATGGCCAACTACTTCCGCTACTGGGGCGTGCCCGAAACACCGGTCGGCACACCATGGTTCGACCTGCTGGCGCGGATGTCCGAACTGAGCACCGCGAGCCCGTGGATGCGCCTGCCCACGCTGCTGGCCGGGATCCTGTCCTGGCTGCTGATCAGCCGCGAGGTGATTCCGCGATTCGGCGCGGCCGTCCGCCATAACCGTGTCGTGGTCTGGACCGGTGCGCTGGGCTTCCTGGCCATCTGGCTCCCCTACAACAACGGGCTGCGCCCCGAGCCGGTCGTGGCCGTGAGCGTGCTGCTGACCTGGTGCTTCGTGGAGCGGTCGATCGCGATGCGGCGGCTGCTGCCCTACGCGCTGGCGATCATCGTCGCCGCGTTCGCCTGTACGGCGAACCCGTCGGGCCTGATCTGTTTCGCGCCGCTGGTGGCCGGGATGCGGCCGGTGTCGCGGTTCGGCATCACGCGGGCCCGCGAACTGGCGGGGGCCGATTCCGGGGCGGAGGTCTCGGCGTGGGGCTGGGTGCGCGCCTACGGGGCGCTGCTGGCGCCGCTGGCCGGGGCCGGTTCGCTGATCCTGGCCGTGGCGTTCTCCGTGATTCCGCTATCGGGCATGTTCGAAACCAATCGCGTGCACCAGATCGCCGGTCCGGCCTCGCCCTGGTACGACGAATATCTGAGCTATCAATGGCTTTTCATGCCGACCGCCGACGGTTCCATCGGCCGCCGGTTCGGCATGGTCGTGATGTGGCTGGGCCTGCTGGTCTGCGCGTTCGTGCTGCTGCGCAAGGGCGGTCGGATTCCGTTCACCACGCCCGGGCCGACGAAGCGGCTGCTGGGGCTGACCTTCGGCGCGATGCTGCTGCTGGCGCTCTCGCCGACCAAGTTCACCCACCACAACGGCGTCTACGCCGGACTCGCCGGGTCGGTCGCCGCGCTCACCGCGGTCGCGGTCGGGCCTCGCGTCCTGCGGTCGCCCCGCAATCGGGCACTGTTCGCGGCGGTGGTTTCGCTCATCCTGGCGCAGGTCTTCACCAGCGTGAATCAGTGGTGGTGGGTATCGAGCCTCGGGATTCCGTGGAACGACAAGCCGCCCTCGGTGCACGGCTTCCTACTCGAGAAGGTGTTCGTCGCGGCCGCGGCGGTATTCCTGGCACTGGCGGCGTGGTGGCACGTGCGGGCGCCGGAAAAGGGTGTGCCGCATCGGATTTCGCCACGCGCCTGGAAGCTGGCGAAGATCCCGCCGCTGACGGTGGCGGCGGCGATCCTGGTGCTGTTCGAGGTCGCCTCGTTCGCCAAGGGCGTGGTGGCCCAGTATCCGGGGTTCTCGCTGGCCGCCTCGAATGTCGATGCGGTGCTGGGTAAGCCGTGCGGCCTGGCCAACGATGTACTGGTGGAGCCGGATCCGAACGCCTCGCTGCTGACCCCGCTCTCGGGCAATCCGTTCCGCAATTTCTCCAACGGTGCGACGGGGTTCGTGCCCAACGGCATCGGTGACCTCACCCCCGACGGCGAGCCGACCAGTGCCAGCAGTATCGCGAGCACGAAAGCCTTCAACACCAAGTCCGGCGGTGACACCGGGACCGAGACCGACGGGGCCCCACTGCCCTTCGGCCTGAACTCGATCACCACACCCGAACTCGGCACCTCCGGTCAGCAGGGCCAATCGGATCTGACGACCGGCTGGTACCGCCTGCCCGCGGCGGGCGACCGCGGCGGCATCATCGCGATCGCCGCCGCCGGGCGCATCCGCTCGGCGGACAAGGACGGCATCGTCACCCCGGGCCAGTCGGTCGAGGTCGAGTACGGCACAACCGATTCCGCCACGGGTGCGCAGGCGCTGGGCCGGGTGACACCGATCGATATCGGGCCCGCACCCTCGTGGCGGAATCTGCGCGTGCCGCTGGATCAGATTCCCGCCCAGGCGAATGTCGTTCGCATCGTGGCCAGTGCCCACAGCCTCGATCCGGGCCAGTGGATCGCGCTGACCCCGCCGCGGGTGCCGCACACGGTGACCCTGAACGACCTGATCGGATCGCATCAGCCGGTGCTGCTGGATTGGGCGGTGGGCCTGCAGTTCCCGTGCCAGCGGCCGTACGACCACAAGGACGGCATCGCCCGGATCCCGGGCTGGCGGATCCTGCCCGACCGGGGCGGCGCGCACGACACCAACCTGTGGGAGAGCCACGACGGCGGCGGCCCGCTGGGCTGGAGCCAGGAGCTGCAGCGCTCGAGCACGCTGGCCACCTACCTGAAGGACGGCTGGCGTGAGGACTGGGGCGAGCTGCAGCGCCTGACCCCGATCGACCCGTCCGCGGTCCCGGCGACCCCGGCGGTCACTCAGGACACCCACGGCGGGCTGTGGACGCCGGGCCACATCAATACGGCCTGGTAACTCCGGCAGACGCAGTGCGCCGCACCCGTTTCCGGTTCGCGGATTCCATCGCGGGGCTTCTTGCCCGGACCCGAGGCTCGCCTAGGGCCCCGAGATCCCCTGCAGGCGCCGGATTTGTGCATCGGTGAGGTCTCGCAGCGCGGCCGGGTCGACGGGTTTCTGTGCGGCGCGGGCGATTTGGACGATCGTGCTCCCGACCAGGGCCAGCGTCGCCGCGGAGTAGAGCGTCAGGCCCTGGCTGGAGGTCTGGACCTGGAAGGAGATCGACGCGTCGCCCGCCTTCGGTTCGCTCAGCCCGCCGATCCGGTAGCTGACCGCAGTGCCGTCGGCGTCGGTGCCCGAGTAGGAAGTGCATCGGCGCACCAGGTCCTCGACGGTCGAGAAGGCCTGCGCCGCGGCGCTGTTCGGGTAACTCGCCGCATCGATGTCGACGCTGTCGAAATCCGGTGACGAATAGTGCACCGCGCCAGCGGCGCTCGCGCCGGGAACCTGTTTGGTCACCCCGTCGAGCACCTTCGCGCACGCCGCGGGATCGGTGTGCGAGCGGTCGGGCGGGGTCTGGCCGTTACCGCCGGAACCGTCGTCGATCCGGGTGAACCCGGAGGGCATATCGGCCGCGGTGAGCAGCTTCGCCTGCAGCGTGGCCGAATCGGCGAAGGGAGCGGCGGTCACGGTGGGCGGGGGCGTCGCCGCCGAGCCCAGCGTCGGCAGCGAATTACCGTGGTGCGAGCCGCAGGCCGTAACGAACAGCGCCGTGCCGAGCAGCAGGATGCCCGCGCGGCCGGGCCCGATGATGCGCCTCACCGGTCCCACTGCACCCGCGTGCTGGTCTTCTGGCACAGCAGTACCGCGCTCTTGGGGTCGCGATAGGACTGGCTGCCGCCGACGGTGATCGAGCCCGAAACCGGTAGCGGCAGAACGAGATCCACGGTGATGGTGCCGGCACCGTGCATCACGTAGTCGACGATGTCCAGCGTGCCGGCGTTGCTGGGCAGATCCCAGACCTTCGATGTCGGCGTCTGCGTGACGTCCAACGCGATGGTGAGCAGATTGCCCTCGCGCCTGGTCAGGGTCGCGGTGGTGACCTGATTCAGCGGCACGTCGGCGGACACTCGCTGGTGCACGGTCCACACCGCGCCCTCGCCGACCGGGTCGGCCGGGAAGGCGATCGACTGATAGACCGCCTGATAGAAGGCCTGCTCCAACGCGGAGCGGGCAGCCTCGGAGGTGGACGGGGTCGGGGTCATCCGCAGCGCGGTGATCGCACCCACGTCGCTCATGGCGAAACCCGCGTGCGAACCATCGGCGGACTGCAGCTGCTGGGCCAGATCGGGATTGGAGGAGGTGGCCGAGCCCAGGGTCAGATCGACGCCGTCGGAGCCGGTGCGCGCGGTGAGCGGGATGGTGATCGCGGGCGGGGAGAAATCGTGCGCCGGCTGGTTGTTGAGCTGCTGCTCGATATGGTGGTCGGTGTGCAGGGTGACCTGCTGGGTGTTGCCCACCGCGAAGGAGCGGCGCAGCGCCTCGCGCGGCTCCGCTCCGGGCTGCAGCACCGTGGTCACCACCGCCGCGATGGGCATGGTGACCTCCTGGTCCAGCGCGGATGGTTCGACTTCGGCTTCGGAGCGGGGCTCGGTGATGTCGCTGCATGCGACAGCCATGCTCGACAGGGCGACCGCGAGAACCATGAGCACCACACCGGGGCGGGCCGCGCGGATCCTCGTGCGGGGATGGGAAGACAACACCGTCACGCGAACAGGTTACGACCGGTACCTGAAAATCTGCTTTGACGCGACCGCGCGACCGGGGCGGTGGGGCTGTCACAGCCATGAGGAATGATGTCGGATGTGAGTATCGACCGGCCGCGCGAGCAACACATCGACGACCACGACGAGCCGCCCCGGGAGGAGGCCGCCGCCGCGGCCGGTGCATCGCCTCGGGATGCCGAGCCCGAACCGGCGGCCGGATCGCTGCGGCGCCGCACGCTGCCGGTGCTGCTGGTCGTCGCGGCCGTGGCGTTCGCCCTGGATCTGGGCACGAAATGCCTGGTGGTCGCGAAGATGACGCCGGGTGAGCCGGTGTCGATCATCGGCGATGTGGTGCGGCTGGTCCTGATCCGCAATCCGGGCGCGGCGTTCTCGATGGCCACCGGGATGACCTGGCTGCTGACGCTCATCGCGGCGGCCGTCGTCGTCGGGGTGATCCGGATCGGGCGGTCGCTGCGCTCGGTGGGCTGGGCGGTCGGGCTGGGCCTGGTGCTCGGCGGCGCGATCGGCAACCTGACCGATCGGCTGTTCCGCGCGCCGGGCCCGCTGCAGGGGCATGTGGTCGATTTCATCTCCGTGACGAAATGGTGGCCGGTGTTCAACATGGCCGATTCGGCCATCGTGTGCGGCGCGATCCTGCTCGTGGTACTGACCGTTTTCGGATTCGAGCCGGACGGGGGGCGCACCCACTCGGGTCGTTCCGACTCCGACACAGAGGGGGAGGCCGAATGAGCGCAGCGCAGCGGAGCGAATCATGGGCACAGCGGGCTTCGCTCACGACGGAGCCGAGCGTCAGCGAGGCACAGTCGTGAGAGAGACACGCGCGATGCCGGTGCCCGACGGCCTGGACGGGATGCGGGTGGATGCCGGGTTGTCGCGGTTGCTGGGCCTGTCGCGGACGGCCGTCGCGGCGCTCACCGAGGAGGGCTTGGTCCAGATCGACGGCTCTCCGGCCGGAAAGTCCGACCGGTTGGCCGGCGGGGCGTGGCTCGAGGTGGAGTTCCCGGAGCCCAAGCGCGAGCTGACCGTCGAGGCGACGCCCGTGGAGGGCATGAAGATCCTGTACGCCGACGACGACATCGTCGCGGTCGACAAGCCCGTCGGGGTCGCCGCGCACACCGGGGTCGGCTGGTCCGGACCGACCGTGGTGGGCGGGCTGGCCGCGATGGGCTATCGGATATCCACCTCCGGCGCGCACGAGCGCCAGGGCATCGTGCATCGCCTCGATGTCGGCACCTCGGGCGTGATGGTGGTGGCGCAGTCCGAGCACGCCTACACGGTGCTCAAGCGCGCGTTCAAGCAGCGCACCGTCGACAAGCGCTATCACGCACTGGTGCAGGGACATCCGGACCCGTCGAGCGGCACCATCGACGCACCGATCGGCCGGGCCCGGGGCAACGACTGGAAGTTCGCGGTGACCGCGGACGGGCGGCCCAGCGTCACCCACTACGACACGGTCGAGGCGTTCCAGGCGGCCAGCCTGCTGGACATCCACCTGGAAACCGGCCGCACCCACCAGATCCGGGTGCACTTCTCCGCGATCCGCCACCCCTGCTGCGGCGACCTCACCTATGGCGCGGACCCGCGCCTGGCGCAGCGGCTGGGGCTGGAACGCCAATGGCTGCATGCCCGCTCGCTCGGTTTCGCCCATCCCGCCGATGGGCGCTGGGTCGAGATCACCAGCGAGTACCCGGCAGATCTGGAGCATGCGCTGGACGTCCTGCGGCATGCGTGAGCGCCTGCGCATCGCCGGATTCGCCGGTGCCGCGGTCGCTGTCGTCGTCCTGATCCTGGTCCTCGGCTGGGCCAACCCGCCGGTGCGCTCGGTGATCTCGACCGACCGGCTCGGCCCGGACTCGGGCGAGCCGGTCGCCGATTACCTGACCCGAGCCCGAGAGTCCTTGTCGGGCACGGAGAATGCCGAGCACTGGGCTCTGGTGTCCTTCAGCGCCGGAGTGACCCCGGACCGGATCCCTGAATCCGTTCCGGGGCTGCGGATCTCGAACGTGATCTACGACGTGCCGATCGATCGCGTCTACACCCCGCCGATCACCGTGCCGGTGCCCGCCGGGGATGCGGCCGCCACAGCCTCGGCCACAGCCGCAGCGGGCGCACTGGACAACACCGAGACCTCCGACGACCGTACCCGCCGCATCGCCGCGGTCATGGCCACCCGTCTGCACGGAGGATGTGCCTGCGCGGTAAACCTGGTCGTGCGCGGCCGGCTGGATCAATTGCGCACACTGACTACGCATGCCGGTGTTCGCGCAGTGCAGGCGTTGCCACCCGACGCCGCCGCCGACACGTTCGCGATCGTGCCGCTGTTACCGGAGCAGACCGGCCTCGCGGTACCTGGCCCCGATGACGGACCGGTACCGGATCGCTGACTCTGTCGGCGCCCGCTGGCCCGGCGGGCCTGGACGGCCACGGTCCGACATCGGTGCCACGCTGCCCGAGACGGCCGATCCGACGATGCCGCAGGCCACCGCGCCCGCACTGTCCTGCCAACGCGGACAGTGGATCCCTCGGGCGAGATGCCGGAAGAACCGTGTGCTCCTACTGGGTCGAGCGGCGTGCGATGAGGGCACCGAGATCGATGGTGACCGGGAAAGGCGAATCCACGGTGACGACTCCGGTGGTACGCGGGGTGATGTGGTAGTTGCCCTCGGAGTCCAGGGTGTAGATCGTCAGGCCTGCCGAGTCTGCTTCGAGGATGTCGATGACCCAGTAGTGCGCGATGCTGTTGGCGGCGTACTCGCCGGCCTTGACCGAGAAATCTCGCACCGCCGACTCGCCCGAGGTCGCGATCTCGATGGCCAGGGCAATCTGATCGGCTCGAATCCGGGACTGCTCGTCGACCTCGACGGGCGCGACGACGACGTCGGGCACTCGGCGCGGTGACCGTCCGACGAGTTCTGCCTCCAGTCCGGAGAACGGCTCCAATCCCTCCGGTACTTGAGCGTGGAGTTGGAGCATCAAACGAAAGATCGCACGGCTGTGCGGGGGCGCGGGGCGAGCGTTCACGAGTAGGAGTCCGTTCTCGATCTCGTAACGATGGCTGGTGTCGACGGGAAGAGCGTCGAACTCTTCCACGGTGATCGATCGCGCGGGTGGGATCGGTGCCGTCTCGACTGTCATCGTCTGCCTCCGGCTGGTTGCTGCGAGTGTCATGACCAGATCCTCCCCACGCTTTGCGCGCCCATCAGACATCATCGCATCGCGATCCCGCAACGTGCAGCGGTGCGGATCCGGCAACAGTGCAGCTTCCGTAGTCGCGGACGGTGTGCGCTCTAGGCTGGGGAGCATGTCGACTACCCAGCGGGAACTGCGCGCGACCGGTTTGACCAGGGTGGAGGTCCAGGAGCGGGTTCAGGACGGGCGGACCAACGAGATTCCCGGCCGGACCGGACGCTCGGTCGCCGATATCGTCCGGGCCAACGTCTTCACCAGGATCAATGCGATTCTGGGCGTGCTGTTCCTGCTGGTGTTGGCTACCGGGTCGATCATCGACGGGATGTTCGGGCTGCTGATCGTGGCCAACAGCGTGGTGGGCATCGTGCAGGAGCTGCGCGCCAAGCAGACCCTGGACAAGCTGGCGATCGTCGGGCAAGCGCGGCCGATCGTGCGCCGCGACGGCGCCGCGCGGGAGGTGGCCCCCGGCGAGGTGGTGCTCGACGATGTGATCGAGCTGGGGCCGGGCGATCAGATCGTCGTCGACGGCGAAGTGCTCGAGTGCGAACTGCTCGAGGTCGACGAATCGCTGCTGACCGGTGAGGCCGACGCGATCGACAAGGCCGCGGGCGCGCAGGTGATGTCGGGCAGTTTCGTGGTGTCGGGTTCGGGCGCCTATCGCGCCACCAAGGTCGGCCGCGATGCCTACGCCGCCCAGCTGTCCGTCGAGGCCAGCAAGTTCACCCTGGTCGACTCCGAGCTGCGCAACGGCATCAACTCGATCCTGAAAGTCATTACCTGCCTGCTGATTCCGGCGGGCCTGGTGACGATCTACAACCAGCTGTTCTCCAGCCACCAGCCGTGGCGGGAGGCCCTGAACGGCATGGTGGCCGCGCTGGTGCCGATGGTGCCCGAGGGCCTCGTGCTGATGACCACGATCGCGTTCGCGGTCGGCGTGGTGCGGCTGGGGCGGCGCAAATGCCTGGTGCAGGAGCTGCCCGCGATCGAGGGCCTGGCCCGGGTCGACGTGGTGTGCGCCGACAAGACCGGCACGCTCACCGAGAACGGCATGCGGCTCGCGGAGATTCGCCCGGTGGGCGACGCCCGCACGACGCCGCCGGCCGAGCAGGTGCTGGCCATGCTCGCCGCCGACGACCCGCGGCCGAATGCCAGCATGCTCGCGATCGCGGAGGCGCTGCCCGACGCGCCGGGCTGGGAGTCCACCGGCATCGCCCCGTTCTCCTCGGCGAAAAAGTGGAGCGGCATGTCCTACGGCGAGCACGGTGACTGGCTCATCGGCGCGCCCGACGTACTACTGGACCCGGATTCCGAGATCGCCTCCACCGCACAGGAAATCGGCGCGCAGGGACTGCGCGTGCTGCTGCTCGCCCGCAGCGACCGGCCGGTGGACGCGCCCGGCGCGCCCGGCGAGGTCACTCCGGTGGCGCTGGTGGTGCTGGAGCAGAAGGTGCGGCCCGACGCCCGTGCGACCCTGGAATACTTCGCCGGCCAACAGGTTTCGATCAAGGTGGTCTCCGGCGACAACGCGGTCTCGGTCGGCGCGGTTGCCACGTCGCTGGGCCTGACCGGCGGAGATCATCCGGTCGACGCGCGCGAATTGCCCTCCGCCCAGGACGCTTTGGCGCCGATCGTGGAGCAGCAGACCACCTTCGGCCGGGTGCGACCGGATCAGAAGCGGGCCATGGTGTCCGCGCTGCAGTCGCGGGGGCACACGGTCGCGATGACCGGCGACGGCGTCAACGACGTGCTCGCGCTCAAGGACGCCGATATCGGCGTCGCGATGGGCGCGGGCAGTCCGGCCACCCGCGCGGTGGCCCAGATCGTGCTGCTGGACAACAGGTTCTCCACGCTGCCGTACGTGGTGGCCGAGGGGCGACGGGTGATCGGCAACATCGAGCGGGTCTCGAATCTGTTCCTCACCAAGACCGTCTACTCGGTGCTGCTGGCCGTGCTGGTCGGCGTGGCCGGAATCGGTTCGCAGATCTTCCACTACGACCCGATCCCGTATCCGTTCCTGCCGCGGCACGTGACGATCGTGGCGTGGTTCACCATCGGCATTCCGGCGTTCATCCTGTCGCTGGCGCCCAACAACGAAAGGGCGCGTAGGGGTTTCGTGCCGCGGGTGCTGCGCCTGGCGGTGCCGTCGGGGGTGGTGATCGGTGCGATGACGTTCGTGGCGTACCTGTTCGCGTACCGCGGCGCCCATCAGAGCCAGGCGGAGAAGGTGCAGGCGAGCACGACGGCCCTGATCACGCTGCTGATCGTGGCGGTCTGGGTGCTGGCGATCGTGGCCCGGCCGTGGGTGTGGTGGAAGCTGCTGCTGATCGCCGGATCCGTTGTGGGCTACGTCATCCTGTTCGGCGTGCCGTTCACCCGGCACTTCTTTCAGCTGGATCCGTCGAACCTCGAGCTGACCGGGGTGGCGGTGCTGTGCGGCCTGATCGGGATCGTCCTGGTCGAATTGGCCTGGTGGTTGCTCGGGGATGGTAAGCGCGCGGAGCTTGCGGAGCGGGCGAGGCGGGTGAACTCAGCGGCGTCGGCGCAGCATCCGCTGCAACGCGGACGGTCCGCCGAAAAGGGCTGAATTCGAAGCGGTTTCGCGTCCCGGCACCGGGACGGACGTGTGGAACTGGTCACCTGCTTTGGCGCGCCGTACGCCCGTTGTATCGCGTGTCGATTGCACGCGGGTACCTTCGGCAGTATGGAGGTGCTGCTGCATCAGATCGACGCGTTCGCCGACGGCCCGTTCACCGGCAATCCGGCGGCGGTCATGCCGTTGCTGTCCTGGCTGCCGGACGGGCTGCTGCAGCAACTCGCCGAGGAGAACAATCTCGCCGAAACCGCTTTCTACACTGCGGCTCTGCCACTCGAGGCAGGTGACCCGCCGGGCGAGGGCCCCGCGTACCACCTGCGCTGGTTCACCCCCGCCACGGAGGTCGACCTGTGCGGCCACGCGACGCTGGCGACCGCCGCGCATCTGCTCGAGGACATTCATCCGGGCCTGGACCGCGTGCAGTTCTTCACGCGCAGCGGCTGGCTCGCGGTGGACCGCACCGACGACGACGAACTGGTGCTGGATCTGCCGCTGGCCGAATCCCTGGACGTGATACCGGATCCGGTGCTGGTCGCCGCCCTGGGCGTGCACCCGATCCGCGCGGTGACCGGGCAGGGCGAGGTGATCGTCGTGGCCACCGAGCGGGAGGTCCGCGAGGCCCGGCCGGATCTCGGGGCGTTTCCGAAGGTGCCGCGCGCGGTGATCCTCACCGCGCGGGGCGATTCGGTCGATTTCGTCTCCCGCGTCTTCGCGCCGGATCTCGGCATTCCGGAGGATCCGGTCACCGGTTCGGCGCACGCCCAGCTCACCCCGCTGTGGGCCGCAGAGCTCGGGCACAACGATCTGCGCGCCCGTCAGCTCTCCCGCCGCGGCGGCGCGCTGCGCTGCGTGCTGGACGGCAACCGGGTGCTGCTGCTGGGACGCTGCCGCCGGTACCTCGACGGCGTCGTGACGCTGCCGGACTGAGCCGGGCCGATCGATGGGCCCGGTCCGCCGGCGCGGTCAGTCCTGCGGAGCGATGGCCGGGAGCGTCACCACCTGGCCCGCGTAGGCCAGGCCCGCACCGAAGCCGAGCAGCAGGGTGGTGTCGCCGGGTTTCGCGGCGCCCGACCGCAGGAGCTGCTCCATGGCCATCGGGATGGAGGCGGCGCTGGTGTTGCCGGTCTCGACGATATCGCGGGCGACGGCGACGGATTCCGGCATGTGCAGCGCCTTGACCAGCGCGTCGGTGATGCGGCTGTTGGCCTGGTGCGGGACGAAGGCATCCAGGTCCTCGACGGTGACCCCGGCCTGGTTCAGCGCGTCGCGGCACGCCTTCTCCAGAAAGGTGACGGCCCAGCGGAATACGGCGGTTCCGTTCATTCTGATGTACGGCCGCTCGGAGGTGCCGCCGCTCGCCTCGGCCGCCGCAACCTCGGCGAAGTACTGCTGAAAGTCCTTGTCCTGCTTGATCGCCGCGGTCTGGCTGCCGTCCGAACCCCACGCGACCGGGCCGATGCCCTCGGTCTCCGACGGGCCGACGACCACCGCGCCCGCGCCGTCGGCGAAGATGAACGCGCACGTGCGGTCGGTCGGATCGAGCAGATCCGACAGGCGCTCGACCCCGATCACCAGCACATGGCGAGCCTGACCCGCGCGCACCAGGGTCGCCGCATTGGCCAGGGCGTAGCAGAAGCCCGCGCAGCCGGCCGAGATGTCGAACGCGGCGGTGTCGTGCATGCCGAGCTCGGTCGCCACGACCGCACCCGCCGAGGGACCCAGCACCATCTGCGACGAGGTGGCCAGGACCACCGCGTCGACCTGCTGGGCGGTCAGATTCGCCGCCGCCAGCGCGCGGCGCGCGGCGATGGTGCTCATGGACACGATGGTCTCGTCGGGCTCGGCCCAGCGGCGCTCGGCGATGCCCGAGCGGGTGCGGATCCACTCGTCGGACGAGTCGATCCGGTCGACGATCTCCGCATTGGGGACGATCCGGCGGGGCCGGTACGCGCCGATACCGAGGGCAGCGGCATGGGCGACGGGGGCGGCGGTGGCGATCTGCGCGGGCATGCGGGTCCTTCGTTCCTCGTGAACCAATCGGTTCACAGGATTAACGTTTAACATGAACCGATCGGTTCAAGCAAGAGTCGAATCGGTGACGGGTCAGGGCATCAGGAGGAGTACCCCATGGCAGCGGGACCGCGCGCACGGTTGATCGCCAGCACCATCACCACGGTGCAGGAGCACGGTGTGCACGCGGCGGGCCTGAGTGAGCTGCTCAAACGCAGTAATGCCTCACGCAATTCGCTCTATCAGCACTTTCCGTCCGGAAAGGGGGAGTTGGTGGAGACCGCAGCCAGGATCGTCGCCCGGGTCGTGTACTCGCATATCGCGAGGATGTCCGACGCGCTGGCGGGCGCGCCGACGGTCGAGCGCTGGCTCGACGAGTTCCTGGCCTTCTGGCGCGCCCCGCTCGAATCCAGCGACTACCGCGAGGGGTCGTTCATGATGGCCGCCGCGCTGGACGAGATGAATCCGACGGTGCAGTCCACCGCGGGCCAGGCCTTCGCCGAGTGGACCGCGAGGCTCGCGGACGGCATGGTCGCCGCGGGGCTGGACCAGGGCACCGCGTGTTCGGTCGCGGGGCTGCTGCTGTCGGTGGTGGAGGGCGCGATCGTGCAGAGCCGCGCGCTGAAATCCCTGCACCCGTTCGACGACGCGCGCGCCCAGTTGACGGTGCTGCTGCGGCACTACCTGCCGCAACGCTGACGCGGGCACGGGGCTCGCCGTGCGCGTGGCCGCGCCGCGCCGGTCGGTCGCACCCGGCTCGGACGGCCGGTGTCCGGCCGAAATTGCGCGTCGCGCGTCGCCCGGCTGTCGTAGCGTTGGCGTTGGCGTGGGCGCCGCGTCGGCGTCCGAGCCCGGCCGCGTCCTGGGACGATGCGGCAGCACAGCGGAGGACATGGGATGAAGATCGGCACGATCGGTGCGGCCGGCAGCGGAAGCCTGTCCGAGGCTGCCGAATTCGGGGACGTCGTGCTGTTCGGCGTGAAGAAGGACGCCGTGGAGTCCGCGCTGGAGGCGGCGCGCGCGAGGGCAGCCTGTCCGGCAAGGTCGTCATCGACTGCGGCAATGCCGTGAACACCGCGGATTTCTCCCTGATGACCTGGGAGGGAAAGTCTTTCGCCGAGCATGCCGAGGCGATCGCGACCGGCAGCCGCGTCGTCAAGGCGTTCAATCTCGCTGCCTACACCGTCTGGGAGCTGGATCCGGTCAGCTATGACGGACGCCCGCTGGCCGTGCCGTTCTGCGGGGAGGACGCGGCGAAGAAGCTGGTGGAGCCGCTGATCACCGATCTGGGCGCCAGCGCCCTGGACATCGGTGACCTGCGCCAGGCCCGCCATCTCGAGGCGATGGGCGTGGTCATCGTCAAGATGCTGTTCACGGGCCACGGGCTCAACAGCGTGTTCCAGTTCATCGAGGCGGCGCCGGCGTAGGGGCAATATCCGGGACATTTCCGGGGCGGCTCAGGGTGGTGCGGGGCGCACGAGCTTGCAAGAGTGGAATGGACAGCGAAACGCGAGGTGAAGGGAGCGCGGGGCAGTGTCCATACAGTTCAATCACACCATTGTCGCCAGCCACGACAGCCACAAGTCCGCCGAGTTCTGGGCGGAGATTCTCGGTCTGGAGGTCGGGGCGGAGACCGGACGGTTCGTCCCGGTCACGGTGGCGAACGGGGTCACCTTCGACTTCGCCGATGTCGCACCGGACGTCACCGACATCCAGCGGGCGCACTACGCGTTCCTGGTGTCGGAGCAGGAGTTCGACGCGGGCCTGGCGAAGATCCGCGAGCGGAACCTGACCTACTGGGCTGATCCCCGCCAGCAGCACGAGAACGAGATCAACCACAACGACGGCGGTCGGGGCGTGTACTTCCTGGATCCCAGCGGACACGCCCTGGAGATGCTGACCGTCCCGTACGGGGGCTGGCCCGCACAGTGATTCGGCACATCGGGCCGCACCCCCTCACCGGCGGTGCGGCCCAGTGCTTTTCAGCTCGCGGCGGCCACGAGTCCGAGGATGCCCGGCACGATCAGCGACAACGACACCGACAGCACGAAGAGCCTGCGGAACAGCGTGTTCTGTTGTTCCCGAGCGCTGTTGGCGATGATCAGCGTGCCCGCGACGTGCACCGGGTTCATCACGGTCAGCGCGGCAGGGACGCAGACCGCGCACACGATGAGGAACAGCTGCCCGGATCCGAGGAAGGCCGTGAACACCAGCGGCATCATCAGATTCAGCACGCCGAGGGTGGAGCTTTCGATATTGCACAGTAGTGCGGTCATGTAGGCGACGACGAGGATGAGTGCGACGCCGGTGCCCAGATGGTGCAGCAGGCCCTCGATCGATTTCATCGTGCCGATGTTCTGCATGAGCCCGAGATAGGTCAGCAGCCCGGTCAGGAGCAGGATGCTCGGCCACGGTACGCGGTCCAGGATCGCGCGCTCCGGCGGCCGGAATGCGATCTGCAGCGGGGCAACCAGCGCCATCGCGGTGAGGCCGACATCCCACTTCGCGAACAGCACGAGCGCCAGGAACACCGGCAGCGCCAGCCCGGAACACCACAGGTATGCCTTCGACACCGCGGGTGCCTCGCCTTCGGGGGCATGCCCCGGTGTGGTCACTGCGGGAGCCGGGGTCACCGGCGCCGCGCCGCGCCGCTGCCGGAGCCTGTCCAGCAGCTGCAGCGCGAGCACCACCAGGGCCGCGACGAGCACCGAGACGGCCCACAGGCCCCAGGTCGAATAGTGGGCGTGCAGTCGCTTCGCCGCGGTCAGCACGCTGGCGCCGGTCGGGTTGAGCGGGGACAGTCCCGCGGAATTCGCGCCGATTACCACTGCCAGCTCCGACACGTAGAAGGAACTGCGGTACCGCACGCCGAAGTGCGCGACCACCGGCACGAGGAAGGCGATCGGCGCGGTGGAGAACGCACCGGCCGAGGACAGCGCCGCGGCCAGCACGAAGCCCACCCACGGCACGAGCAGCTGCCGGTCGCCGACCGTGGCGTAGACCTTCTCCACCACGGCGCTGAGCGCGCCGCTGCGCTCCACGTGCGCGAAGAGCAGTGAGACGCCGGCGATCAGCACGAGCAGGTCGCCGGGGAAGGACGCGTACATTTTGGCGGCCGTCACATGGGACAGGACGAGGATCGGCAGCGCGGCCGCGAGGGCGAGAACACCGATGTTCATCCGGCGCCAGACGGCCACCACCAGCACGACCACCAGCAGGGCGAGGGACAGCCCCTGGGTCATAGTCACTGAACAACTCCTTGAAACAACCACCGAGCGGAACACATGCCCGGCGATGACTTGCTTTGTTACTGACAGACGTTCGAACCATTCGGTGGGTTGCTCGTGACCGGCTCCTGAACCTCGTGGCCGCACGTCGGTGTGCGGCCGCGTTGCGACAGTAGGTGGTTCGGATCACAGTGCGCGCGGTTGTGCGCACAACCCGCGCAACCTGCAATTCCCGCGTTCTGTGCATTGTGTGCAGGGTGGTCGTTCCCGCGGCGCGCGGCGACGCCCGGCCGGTCCTTCCCGGTGTCGAGCGCCGACCCGACTCCGGTCTCTTCGCGTATCGCTACCGGTGAGCGAATGGGCTGTCCGAGCGGCGCTCTTGTGCTCATTCTGCTCAGTTATGGTAG
The DNA here is from genome assembly GCF_050434125.1 of Nocardia sp. GP40. Lineage (NCBI taxonomy): Bacteria > Bacillati > Actinomycetota > Actinomycetes > Mycobacteriales > Nocardiaceae > Nocardia > Nocardia sp. GP40. Next base: position 697,547 of record NZ_JBNPVW010000001.1, read on the forward strand.
AACGGACGGCGATGTACGTGTTCGGCCGCGGTGTGCGGATGCGAACACAGATCGTGTTACTGCAGGTACTGCTGGTTGCGCTGGCGCTGGGTATCGCGTTCGGCGTGTTCGCGTATGTGAGTGAGCAGCGCGTGTCCGAGGAGTACGGGCAGCGGGCGCTGGCGATCGCGCGCACCGTCGCGGCGGATCCCGAGGTGCGCGAAGATGTCGCTCGCTACTCATTGGCTAATTTGCCGACGGGCTCGGAATCGGATCAGGAGCTGGCAAAGGGGCGGCTGCAGACGCTCGCCGAGGATGCCCGGGCGCGCAACGACGCACTGTACGTGGTCCTCACCGATTCCCACGGAATCCGCCTAGCGCACCCGCAGCTCGACCGGCTGGGGGAGATGGTCAGCACCGACCCCTCCGCGGCGCTGCACGGTGCGGAGGTGGTGATCCGGCAGCGGGGCACCCTCGGCGAATCAGTCCGCGCGAAAGTTCCTGTGCGACAACCGAATAGCACCGGTGTCGTGGGAGAGGTGAGCGTGGGCATCTCGACCGCGGCGGTGCACGACCAGCTGCTGCGGGATCTGCGGCGGGCCGGGCTACTGGCCGGATTCGCGCTGCTGGCGGGCGTGCTGGGCGCGCTGGCGCTGGCCCGCCGCTGGCACGGGCTGACCCTGGGCCTGCAGCCGCCGGAGCTGGCCGAGCTGGTCCGCGAACAGGCCGCGGTGCTGCACGGCATCGGCGAGGGCGTCGTCGCCGTCGACACCCGATGGCGCGCAACGGTTGTCAACGACGAGGCGCGTCGGCTGCTGGGGATCGAGGGCGCTGCCGGGACGAGCCTGGACGAGCTCGGCCTGACCCCGCGGATCACCGAGGTGTTCCGTGCCGCCACGGCCCGGCCGGTCGCGGCCGCGGTCGGGGATCGCCTGCTGGTCGTCACCGCGCGCACGGTCAGCCGCGAGGGACGCGAGCTGGGTGCGGTGCTCAGCGTGCGCGACCGAACCGACGTCGAATCGCTGACCCGCCAGCTCGATGCGGTGCAATCCATGAGCACGGTGCTGCGGGCCCAGCGTCACGAATTCGCTAATCGCCTGCATCTGCTCAGCGGCCTGCTGCACGGGGGTCGCGCGGAGGAGGCGTCGCAGTACATCGACGAGCTGCTCGGCTCGGGCCCGCTCGGCGCGGCCCTGCCCGGCATGGACACCCTGCGCGATCCCTACCTGCAGGCATTCCTGGCCGCCAAGGCCGCGCACGCCCGCGAGAGCGGCGTGGAACTGCGCCTGGGCCCCAATACCTGGGTGGACGCGAATCTCGTTGTGCCCGTGGACGTGACGACGGTGCTGGGAAATCTGCTGGACAACGCCATCGAGGCGGCGCGAACGGGCGCGGGGACATCCGTGCACGCCGACCCACCGGATGCCGCGGGGAACGACGGGCCGTCGGCGGCGGTCGCGGCGCAGGACACCGGGCGGCGACCCGGCGGGCGCGAGCTCCGCGACGCGGCGACCGCAACCGTCGATCAGGGATTACCGCTGGTCGAGGTCGAACTCGTGCAGGAGGGTTCGACGTTGCACATCGCGGTCGCCGACAGCGGCGCGGGAGTCGCCGCCGAGCTGGCGGAATCGATCTTCGCCGAAGGGGTTTCGACCCGTCCGGACGGCGGAGCACCCGGCGGGCGCGGGGTCGGCCTGGCGCTGTCGCGGCAGGTGGCCCGGGCCCTGGGCGGGGATGTGGTGCTGGCGAATCGCGGCGGGGGTGAATCGGACCTGCCCGGTGCGGAATTCATTGCCCGGTTGCCCGGGGTGCTGGTGGAAGGAACGACATGATCCCATCCGATCTGACGGTGCTCGTGGTCGACGACGATTTCCGGGTGGCGAACCTGCATGCCGGAATCGTCTCGGCGCTACCGGGTTTCACCGTCGGGGCGACGGTGCACACGCTGGCCGCGGCGCGGTCCGCACTCGCCGCCGACGAGCGGAGCGGTGGGGCGGGGGTAGGCGGCGACGCCGCATTCGATCTGGCGCTGATCGATGTCTACCTGCCCGACGGCTCCGGGGTCGATCTGGTGCGCGAGATCCGCTGCGACGCCATGATGCTCACGGCAGCGACGGAGGCGGAGACGGTGCGCGCGGCGTTGTCCGCGGGCGCGCTCGCCTACCTGGTCAAGCCGTTCGATCATGCCGCCCTGGCGGCCCGGCTGGCCGGTTACGCCCGATATCGCCGCCTGCTGTCCGCGCCGGTCGTCACGCCGCGCGACATCGACTCGGCGCTCGAGGCGCTGCGCCCCGCCGGCGTGGCGGGACCCGCGGCGGCATCGGGCTCGCCGACGAAGGATCTGGTGCTGCGGGCAGTCCGGGATTCTCCGGCGGCGCTGTCGGCGGCGGAGGTCTCCGCCGCCACCGGCGTCTCCCGCGCCACCGCCCAGCGCTACCTTGCCAACCTGGTGGCCGCGGGCGCGCTGCGCATGCAATTGCGATACGGCAGTACGGGGCGCCCCGAGCAGGAGTACGCGGCCGTCGCCGGGACGAACTCGCGCACCTAGCGCGACGACCCGGTTACGGCGAGACGGCGACCCCGAGGCTCAGCGCGGCGACGAATTTCGGGCCGGGATGCTGATAAAAGGTGTCCAGGTCACGAATCTCGAATCCGGCGCGCTCGATCGTGCCGCGGATGTCGCGGTCGAGGTGGCAGCCGCCGAACAGGGTGCTCTGGACCGGATCCAGGCGGTGCTGCCAGGTCTGGACCTTCGCATCGGGGGCGAGGCCGTGCTCGACGAAATGCACTGTGCCGCCTGGTATCAGGACCCGCCGCAGCTCCCGCAGCGCGGCATCGATATCCGGGATCGTGCACATGGTCCAGGTCGATAGCGCGGTATCGAAACTGTCGTCCTCGAACGGCAGCTGCTGCCCGTCGAGCCCGGCCCGCAGCACGGGTACGGTGGCCCGGGCCAGCCGCTTGCTCGCCAGCTTCCAGCCGAGATCGGCCGGTTCGACCGCGCTCACCGACTCCACCGCGTCGGGATAGAACGGCACATTGTGCCCCGACCCGAACCCGATCTCGACCACGCGGCCGTGCAGCTCCGCAGCGGTTCGCCGCCGGATCGGATCGTGCTCCGCCCGCCCACAGGCCATATTGACGATCCGAGGCAAGACCTGCTCGCTGTAGATACTCACCCCTCCACTGTCCCAAGCCGTCTGCCCGGGGACCACCCTGAGCCGACCCTGAACTTTCTCGACGCGCGCGCGAGTGCTCCCGCGCCTGCCGAGACGATCGCCTGACGAGACGATCGCCTGACGAGACGATCGCCTGACGACGCGGCGCCGCCGGGACGCGGGCCCGAGCCGTGGACGCCCCCCTGCGGTTGCCCCGTGCGATGCTGGGGCGGTGACGCTGTTCGAGGTGTGGGCGCCGCGGGCGCGGCGGGTGCGGGTCGAAGTGGACGGGCGCATGCATCCGATGGCCGCGGGCGCGGGCGGGTGGTGGCGGGCCGATCTCGCGGCCGGGCCCGGCGCGCGATACGGATTCGCGCTCGACGACGATCCGGCGGTGCTGCCGGATCCGCGCTCGCCCCGGCAGCCGGACGGGGTGCACGGGCGATCGGCGGTATTCGCGCCGGATCCGGCGCGGTGGACCGATTCCGGATGGACCGGGCGGCAGCTCGCGGGGTCGGTGTTCTACGAATTGCACATCGGGACCTTCACCCCGGAGGGGACCTTCGACGCCGCGATCGACCGGCTCGATCTTCTGGTCGGCCTCGGCGTCACCACGGTGGAGCTGATGCCGGTCAACGCCTTCAACGGGGTGTGGAACTGGGGCTACGACGGGGTGCTGTGGTATGCGGTGCACGAGGCATACGGCGGGCCGGACGGCCTGCAGCGTTTCGTGAATGCCTGCCACGCAAGGGGTTTGGCGGTGGCGCTCGATGTGGTCTACAACCATCTCGGGCCGTCCGGCAATTATCTGCCGCGGTTCGGGCCGTATCTGAGCGAGGGGCGCAACACCTGGGGGCAGAGTGTGAATCTGGACGGCCCCGGCTCGGATGAGGTGCGCGCCTTCATCATCGGCAATGCGCTGCGGTGGTTCGGCGAATTCCGTGTCGACGCACTGCGCTTGGACGCGGTGCACGCCCTGGTGGACCGCCGCGCGATCGGGCTGCTGGAGGAACTGGCGGCCGAGACCGAGGCGCTGTCCGCGCGGCTGGGGCGCCCGCTGACCCTGATCGCCGAGAGCGACCTGAACGATCCGCGCCTGATCACCCCGCGCGCGGCCGGCGGGTACGGGTTGCAGGGCCAATGGAACGACGACCTGCATCACGCCGTGCACACCGCCGTATCGGGCGAGAGGCAGGGCTACTACGCGGATTTCGGTTCGCTGCGCTGCCTGGCCGACACGCTGTGCCACGGATTCTTTCACGCCGGAACCTATTCCAGCTTCCGCGGCCGCGTGCACGGCCGCCCGCTGGACACAGCGGTGGTGCCGGGAAGTGCCCTGCTCGCGTACACATGCACCCACGATCAGATCGGCAATCGCGCCCTCGGCGATCGCCCGTCGGCCTACCTCTCCGATGGTCAGCTCGCGGTGAAGGCGGCACTGATACTGGGCTCCCCGTACACGCCGATGCTGTTCATGGGCGAGGAGTGGGGTGCGCGAACCCCGTTCCAGTACTTCACCTCCCACCCCGAACCGGAGCTGGCGGCCGCGGTCGCCGCCGGTCGCAGGGCCGAATTCGCCGATCACGGCTGGCCCGCCACCGACATCCCCGACCCCCAGGACCCGGCCACGTTCGAGCGCTCGAAACTGGACTGGTCCGAACGGGAGAGCCCCTCGCGCGCGCGCCTACTGGCCTGCTACCGCGCGCTGATCTCTCTGCACCGCACCCACCCCGGCCTCGCCGATCCCCGCCTGAACCGCCTCGCCGTCGAATACGACGAAGATGCCCGCTGGATCATCCTGCACCGCAACGATGTTCACATCGCATGCAACCTAGCGGACCATCCGGTAGACATCCCGATCACCGGAACCCCGCTACTGGCCTGGTCGCCGATCGACCAACACCCCGGTCATACCACTGTGCCTGCCCACTCGTTCGCAGTCCTGGCGACCGCTGCACCACTGCCACACTGACATTCGCGACGCACACCGGACGGATGCATCGAGATCATCGAGCTCGCCCCGCTGCAGAACTGATGATGCAGCCGACGACCTGTTCTGGCACAACTATCTCGATCCATTCCTGATCGGTCGGGCAGTCGGAGATTTCGCGGTAGGACAGCAGGTCGAGCTGCATAAATGCCAACCGTGACCGTCGTTGCTGTGGCTATACCAGTGTGCGGTGCCGAAGCGCTGGCTCAATTGTTGTTTGGCCCGAATCAATCACCGCAGCAATCTGATATCGGCCGAATCGTTTTCCTCCCAGCCGAATTCGGCGAGTGCTTGCAATACGTCGCGCCGTCCGGGGGACGGTAGCTTGGACGGGCGCTGTTCCGGTCGGGCGGCCGGAGGCTCAGTGGATTTCCGGGATTCCTATCTGCGAGTTCATTTCCGGGGTGAAGACGACCATGACGTCCTCGGTGCCCAGCCAGAAGCTTGTTGCCGGGCCTGTGTCTGCTGGGCGTCCGACGGCGATCCAGACCGCTGTTCCTCGGAAGCCGAGCCGGATGGCTGATGGCACTCGGATCGCGCCGCTGGGATCGGACTTGTTCACGAACTTCGGCGGCACCGCCAGTCGGGCAAAGGCGCTGGGGGATCAGGGTTTGACGGTGTGCAGGATTTGCAGGCCGTGCGGGGTTGTTTCGGTATGCCGCACATCCAGTCCGGCGGTGCGGCATTGATCGGCCAGCCATTGGTGCGGCAGCCGGAGTTTCGGATAGCGACCGGTGTACAAGTGCCATGTCCCGTCGAGGCGAGTGTGCAGGAGGTCGTGGACCATCACCGTGTCCTGGTCGACATAGTCGAGGAAGCAGGTGAGGATCTGGTCGTCGGTGTGGCGGACCGGGATGAACCGGTCGGTACCGCGGCGTTCGGCGGTCAAATCGCGGTAGGTGACGACGAAGCTGCCGCCCGAGCGCAATGCCAAGGCGACGTCGGTGATCAGCCGCTGCACGTCGGCGCGGCTCGGCAGGTGCGGCAGGGTGTCGCCCATGCAGACCACGGTCGAGACCGAGCCGGGCGTGGCGTGGCTGGACAGAGCGCCGCGCAGATCCGCACGGAGGGGGCGCACGACCCGGTTCACACCGTGACGATTGGCGTGATTCCGAAGTTCGGCCAGGAGAACGGCACTGGTATCGACAGCGATCACCGACGCGTAACCGAGCCGAACCAGCGCCAGGGTCTGCGGTCCGGGGCCGCAGCCGAGGTCCACGGCCGCCGCCTGGTCCTCGGCACATACGGTGAGCCCCAGCCTGTGCAGGAGGTCGACCTGTGCCGTGACGGTCGCATCGATGTCACCGCCCAGCATCCATGTGTAGTGCGGGGCGAGCAGATGGTCGTAATGTTCCGCGGCGGTGGTCATGACACCAGCCTGCCGCGCCGGTAGCTTCGTGACCGGTACAAGAACTGGACTGGGGTGTGGATGCGGCGCGAGATCGAATACTGCCCGGTGTCGGCGGGAATCGAGATGATCGGTGATCGATGGACCCTCCTGCTGGTGCGTGAGTTGCTGGTCGGCTGGTTCGCTTGGCGCACACCGGCATCCGCAGACCGACCGCCTGCGGCCGGCTAAGGGACCTTCGCCAGAGTATGACCGTGGCCGCTCGGCCGCCAACGTCCACGACGTTCACGTGCTGACGGCGCTGGTGAAAGCCGTCCCGGCAGTGCGGTCCCGGCGTGGCCCGCGATGACGACGGCCTGGCGAGTCGGGCCGAGGCATTCGTTGTGTCACGACTGGTAGGCGATATCACCGATGCCCGTGCCGGGATTCCGGCACGCCCGTACCGTGGATATGTGAGCAACGACGCTTTCTCTTCCGGTCCGGCGACCCTTCCCGCCGGCATGGGCGGGTCCGCCGCCGCCGAGTTCGGGCCGCTGGTGCGGGCATTCGCCAGGTTCGTCGGGGATCGGCCCGGGGCCGGGGGAGGGCTGGCGGTGTTCCGGCACGGCGAGCCGCTGGTCGACATCTGGATCGGGGAGGCGTCCCCAGCCACCGCAACCGCCGCTGCGACCGCGTGGACGCGGGATACCGGCGCCATCGTGTTCTCCGCGACCAAGGGCGTCGCCTCCACGGTCGTGCACCGGCTCGCCGATCGGGGGCTGCTCGACTACGACGCGCCGGTCGCCGCGTACTGGCCGGATTTCGGTGCTGCGGGCAAGGACCGGATCACGGTGCGCCGGTTGCTCACCCATCGGGCCGGGCTGTCGTCGCTACCCGCGATCGCGGCCGGGGCCGACGATGTGCTGGACCACCGGCTGATGGAGCAGCGCCTCGCCGCCGCGACGCCCGACCGGCTGCTGGGCGTTCCCGCCTATCACGCGCTCACCTACGGGTGGCTGCTGGCGGGGCTGGTGCGTGCGATCACCGGCGCGAGCATGGCCGAGTTGTTCCGCACCGAGGTGGCCGAGCCGCTCGGCGTCGACGGTATTCACCTGGGTCGCCCGCCGGCCGGGTCGCCGACGGTCGTTGCGCCGCTGCGGGGTTCGCGGCTGGCCGCGGTCCGGGCGCCGATCGGGGCGATGTTCCTGGGCCACGCCTACGGCATTCCCGGCCCTGTCGGTGCTGCGGCGCGCGCTCTGTTCCTGCCCGGTGTCGAGACCATCCTGGAGGGGGACGATCCGCCGATCCTGGACACCGAACTGGGTGCGGGCAACGGCGTGTGCACCGCCCCCGCCCTCGCCACCCTGTACGGCGCCCTGGCCTGCGGCGGGATGGTGTCGAACCGTCGCTATCTCTCGGCGCGCACGGCCGCCGCGCTGCGCCGGGTGGAGACCTACCGCCTCGACCACACCCTGTTCTACATGCCGATGATGTGGCACCTGGGCTATCACTCGATGCCGGCCGGGGGCTCGCGCACCGGCTTCGGGCACATCGGGCTGGGCGGCTCGTTCGGCTGGGCCGAGCCGCAGCTGGGCCTGTCGGTCGGATTCGTGCACAACCGCCTGGACATGGGCACCTTCGCCTGGGACCAGATCGCCTCCACCTGGATCCTGCCCCTGGTCGTGCGCGGCGCCCGCGCCACCGTCCGCTGCGCACCAGCAGCCCCCCGCCGCGCCGCCTAGGCCCGCTCCCGCGGCGAGTCGCGCGGCGGGCACCCCGCCATCTCGGGCCGCGGGTGCCGCTCGAGATGGCCTCATCGGGGATGTACCACATCGTGAACGTGGCCGAGACGACGAGCGCAAGATCTGCCGTGACGGGTTCCGGTCCGGAGGGACGGGAACCCGGCACACATCGTCAGGTGAGGTAGCGGTAGGCCGGAGATCCCGGATCCAGGCGCTCGCACTGCAGGGGCGATTCCCGCATGCGCTCGAGCAGGGGTTCCAGATCGGCAGGGGCGCCCAGTTCGATGCCGACCAGGGCGGCGCCGGTCTCGCGGTTGTTGCGCTTGACGTATTCGAACAGCGTGACATCGTCGTCCGGGCCGAGGACCTCGTCCAGGAAGCGGCGCAGCGCGCCGGGTTCCTGCGGGAAGTCCACCAGGAAATAGTGCTTCAGGCCCTGATGCACCAGCGAGCGCTCGATCACCTCGCCGTACCGGGACACGTCGTTGTTGCCGCCCGAGAGCAGGCACACCACCGTCGAGCCCGGCTCCACGCCGACATCGGCCAGCGCTGCGACCGCGAGCGCCCCCGCGGGCTCGGCGATGATCCCCTCGTTCTGATACAGCTCCAGCATCGCGGTGCAGATCGCGCCCTCGTCCACCAGCATCACGCGGAAAGATCCTGCGCCCCTGGGGGATTCGGTCGCGGTCAGCAGCGGCAGCGACGCGTGCGAGATGACCTGCCCGCCGAAGCCCGCGACCGTGGTGTAGGGCAGATCGCCGATCCGCCGCACCGCCGCGCCGTCCACGAAGGGATCGATCTGCGGCAGTGTCACCGGCCCGCCCGCGACCAGCGCGGCGGTCAGGGACGCGGCACCCGCCGGTTCCACCGCCAGGATCGCGGTGCCGGGCGACCGTTCGCGCAGGTAGGTGCCGATACCGGCGAGGCAGCCGCCGCCGCCGACGGGAACGATCACCAGATCGGGTGCGTGCCCGAGCTGCTCGAGAATTTCCGCGGCGATGGTGCCCTGCCCGGCCGCGGTACGCGGATCGTCGAAGGGCGGCACCATCGTGGCACCGGTGCGCGCGACATCGGCGGCCGCGGCCTCCGCGGCCGCGTCGAAGGTGTCGCCCACCGCGAGCAGTTCCACGAAATCCCCGCCGTGTGCACGGATCCGGTCCCGCTTCTGTTTGGGTGTCGTGGTCGGGACGTAGATGCGGCCGCGGATTCCCATCGCGCGGCAGGCGTACGCCACGCCCTGCGCGTGGTTTCCGGCGCTGGCGGTCACCACGCCCGCGGCCCGCTCGGCCTCGGTGAGCTGCACAATCAGGTTGTATGCGCCGCGCAGCTTGTACGAGCGCACCGCGGTGAGATCCTCGCGCTTGACGTAGACCTCCGCCCCGGACAACCCCGACAGCCGCTCGACGCGTTGTAACGGCGTCGGCTCGATAATCCCCGAAATTCGCTTGGCCGCTGCATCGATCTCGTCCGCGCTCAGCACGGGCGATGGACCGGACAGTTTCTCTGCGACATCAAGGGGATTGGACACGCGAACATGCTAGCCGGGCGGCAGCGCGGCTGATCGGCCAGTATGACCATTCCGGCTCGTCGGCGGCGGTGCGGTCCGGTTCCGTGCCGCCGCCGTGCGTCGGAGGGTGGTTCGCGGTAGTCGCGCGAGGACGCGGACGACGGGCCTGCGAGGAGGTGGGCGGCGAACCGCGCCCGAAATGTTCGTTGGACCGAACTTCGACATCCGTGTACCCTGACGTGATGGCAGTGGTGCACCGTCCGTCGCGAGTGGCGCGGACCGTCGACATCGCCGGCACCCGATGGCCGGTGTACAAGCTGGAGGCTCTGGGCCTCGGCTTGCTGACCTGCGTGCTGCTGGTCTTGATCGTCGGATCGCCACAGGTCGCCGTGCTCGCCGCCGCCGCGGTGGGCGCGCTGCGCTGGAGCGTGGCTCTGCTCGTTAGCCGGATTCGCCCGGTTCTCTAGCCCGACATGGTGCGCTCACTGCGCCTCGGTGGTCGACCTTTCCCGCTCGGTGTCGATGTTCGCCGCGCCTGCGAATCGTCATCCGGGCTCGATGTCAGGGCATCGATTCCGAATGGTGTTGGCTACTGCCGATTTTCGAACTCGAATCCGATGGTGGCGGTGATGGCCTCGGACTTGCTACCGTGAGCGTTAACATCGATCGTCCCGGCGCGCAGTCCGGGCGTCCGTCCGCGATACCGCTTGAGGCCCACGATGATTCGGCCCGATTCGCTCGGGCCGGTGGGGCGGTGCGGGCGTTAACCTGAATCATGGATCGACGCCGGCGGCACGGAAGGTTGTGATGTGAGGGACCGCAATGGGCACCCCCCGGGCAGGACGGACCGCCCGGCCGTGATGACCGACGTGGCCAAGCTGGCCGGTGTGTCGCATCAGACGGTCTCGCGAGTGCTGAACGGGAGTCCCCAGGTGCGCCCGGAGACGCGGGAGCGGGTGCTCGCCGCCGTGGCCGAGCTGGACTACCGGCCCAATGCCATGGCGCGCGGCCTGGTCAGCAGGCGCTCCAAGGTGCTGGGCGTCGTCACCTTCGACACCGTGCTGTATGGTCCGGCCTCGATGATGCTGGGCATCGAAAGGGCCGCGCGCGCAGCGGGTTACGGCGTCAGCATCGCCACCCTCGAGCGGGTCGACCGGGAGGGCGTGCTGGATGCGGTGAACATGCTCGCCGATCAGGGGGTCGACGGTGTCATCATCATCGCGCCCCAGCTGGCCTCCGTGGCAGCGCTGCGCAGTCTGCCCGCCCAGCTGGTGGCGGTGGCGGTGGAGGCCGGTCAGGACGCGGGGCTGCCCGCGGCGTCGGTGGACCAGTTCGAGGGCTCCCGGCTGGCCGTGCAGCACCTGCTGGACCTGGGGCACCGCACGGTGTGGCACGTGTCGGGGGACAGCGACTCGATCGAGGCGCGCGATCGCCTCGACGGCTGGCGCCGCACCCTCGATGCCGCGGGCGCGGAGATCTTGCCGGTGATCGGCGGCGATTGGAGCCCGCGCTCGGGCTACCACGCGGGCCTCGCGCTGGCCGATCAGCCCGGGGTGACCGCGGTCTTCGCGGGTAACGATCAGATGGCGCTGGGCCTGCTGCGTGCGTTCGCCGAGCGCGGCATCCGGGTCCCGCAGGACATCTCGGTCGTCGGTTTCGACGACATTCCCGAGGCGGCGTACCTGACCCCGCCGCTGACCACCATCCGGCAGGACTTCGACGAGGTGGGCCGGCGCAGCATGCGGCTGCTGCTGGAACTGCTCGAGACCGAGGGCCGCGTCCCCGACCCGGCCGCGGTGGTTCCGGAGCTCGTGATGCGCGAGAGCTCCGGCCCGCCCGTGCACTAGGCGGGCCGATGCCCCGGGCCGCTAGCCGGCCAGGCAGCCCGGGCCCAGCAGCGCCTTCAGATCACCCATCAGCGCCGAGGACGGCGACACCCGCAGGTTGTCGGCGACCTTGAGCAGCGTGGTCCTCTCGCGGGAACCCACGTGCCGGATGTGCACGTCCGCGGTGCCGGGGTGGCTGGACAGCACCCGCTTGAGGGCGCTGACCTTGTCGGGGGTGCACAGGCGGGTCGGAATCGTCACCGCGAGGGGCTTCTCCATGCCGACCGCGGACAGGTCGGGCACCACCAGATCGTTGGCGATGAGTGAGATCCGGTCGTCGCGCGCGGAGACGCGCGCCTTCACCAGCACGACCGCGTCCTCGACGACATCCATGCCGTAGACCGAATAGGACTGCGGGAAGAACAGCACCTCGATGCCACCGGTCAGATCTTCCAACTGCGCCGAGGCCCACGGCAGGCCGTTCTTGTTGATGCGGCGGTTCACCGAGGCGAGGATGCCTCCGATGGTCACCTGGGCGCCGTCCTTGACATCGCCCTCCAGGATCGTGGGGATGGGCGTATCCGCCTGTGCGGCAAGCACATGCTCGACGCCGTTGAGCGGGTGCCCGGACACGTACAGGCCCAGCATCTCCCGCTCGAGCGCCAGCTTGTGCTTGGACTCCCACTCCTCGTCGGGGACCTTCACATCGAAGACCGACGAGATGCTGTCGTCGCCGTCGTCGAGGCCGCCGAACAGGTCGAACTGGCCCATCGCCTCGGCCTTCTTTGTCGACATGACCGCGTCGATGGCGTCGGAATGCACCAGCAGCAGCCCCTTGCGGGGATGGCCGAGCGAATCGAAAGCTCCTGCCTTGATGAGGGATTCGGTGACCTTCTTGGTGCAGGCGACGGTGTCGATCTTGTTCAGGTAGTCGGAGAAGTCGGTGTACTTGGACTTCTCCTTGCGCGCGGCGATGATCGAGGCCACCACGTTCGTGCCGACGTTACGCACCGCGCCCAGCCCGAACCGGATGTCCGCGCCGACCGAGGCGAAGTTCTGCTCGGACTCGTTCACATCCGGCGGCAGCACGGTGACACCGAGGCGGCGGCAGTCGGACAGGTAGACCGCGGCCTTGTCCTTGTCGTCGCCGACGGAGGTGAGCAGGGCCGCCAGATATTCGGCCGGATAGTTGGCCTTGAAATAGGCGGTCCAGTAGGAGACCAGCCCATAGGCGGCGGCGTGCGATTTGTTGAACGCATACCCGGCGAACGGGAGGATGGTGTCCCACAGCGCCTTGATGGCGGCCTTGGAGTAGCCGTTGTCCACCATGCCCTTTTCGAAGCCCTCGAACTCGGCTTCCAGGACCTCGGCCTTCTTCTTACCCATCGCGCGGCGCAGGATATCGGCTCGGCCGAGCGAGTATCCCGCCACCTTCTGCGCGACGTGCATGATCTGCTCTTGATAGACGATCAGACCGTAGGTCTCACCGAGGATGTCCTTCAGCGGCTCCTCGAGCTCCGGATGGATCGGCTTGACCTCTTGGCGGCCGTTCTTGCGGTCCGCGTAGTCGTTGTGCGCGTTCATGCCCATCGGACCGGGCCGGTACAGCGCGCCGACGGCGACGATGTCCTCGAACGCGGTGGGCTGCATGCGTCGCAGCAGATCGCGCATCGGGCCGCCATCGAGCTGGAACACACCGAGCGTATCGCCGCGTTGCAGCAGCTCGAAGGTCGCCTGGTCGTCCAACGGCAAGGCGTCCAAGTCGATTTCGATGCCCCGGTTCAACTTCGCGTTGTCGATCGCGTCGCCGAGCACCGTGAGGTTGCGCAGGCCCAGGAAGTCCATCTTCAGCAGGCCGATGGCCTCGCAGGAGGGATAGTCCCAGCCGGTGATGATGGCGCCGTCCTGGGCGCGCTTCCAGACCGGGATCGCGTCGGTGAGCGGATCGCAGGACATGATCACCGCGCAGGCGTGCACGCCCGCGTTGCGGATCAGGCCCTCGAGACCCTTGGCGGTCTCGTAGATCTTCGCGATCTCGGGATTGGACTCGATGAGGGCGCGGACCTCCGCGGCCTCCTTGTAGCGCTCGTGCTCGGGATCGGTGATGCCCGAGACCGAGATGTCCTTGGCCATGATCGGCGGCGGGAGCGCCTTGGTGATCTGATCGGCGATCGCGAAACCGGGCTGCCCGTGCAGCACGCGCGCCGAATCCTTCAGTGCGGCCTTGGTTTTGATGGTGCCGAAGGTGATGACCTGGGCCACCTTGTCGACGCCGTACTTCTCCGAGGCGTACCGCACCATCTCGCCGCGGCGGCGATCGTCGAAGTCGATATCAATATCGGGCATCGACACGCGCTCGGGATTGAGGAAGCGCTCGAACAGCAGGCCGTGCGGCAGCGGGTCGATATTGGTGATGCCCAGCGCGTAGGCGACCAGCGAGCCGGCCGCCGAGCCGCGGCCCGGGCCGACGCGGATGCCGACCTCGCGGGCGTGATTGATCAAGTCGCCGACGACCAGGAAGTAGGCCGGGAACCCCATCTCCAGGATGACGCCGATCTCGTACTCCACCTGGTCGAGATACTTCTGCGGCGGGCCGCCCGGGAAGCGGCGCAGCAGGCCCCGGCGCACCTCCTCGCGCAGCCAGCTGGCCTGGTCGTACCCCTCGGGGACCGGGAAGACGGGCATCCGGTCGCGGTGGGTCCAGACCTCCTCGTAGGACTGCACCCGCTCACCGATCAGCACCGTGTTGTCGCAGGCGCCGGGCACCTCGGCATCCCAGATTGCGCGCATCTCGTCGGCGGACTTGAGGTAGTAGCCGCTGCCGTCGAATTTGAAGCGGGTCGGGTCCGAGAGGGTCTTACCGGTCTGAATGCACAGCAGCGCCTCGTGATTGGTGGAGTCGGACTGGTGCACGTAGTGGCAGTCGTTCGTGGCCAGCGCGGGGATGCCCAGCTTCTTGCCGACCTCCAGCAGACCCTGGCGCACCCGGGTCTCGATGGACAGGCCGTGGTCCATCACCTCGAGGAAGAAGTTGTCCTTGCCGAAGATCTCCTGCCATTTGGCCGCGGCCTCGAGGGCCTCGCGCTCGTGCCCGAGGCGCAGGCGGGTCTGCACCTCACCGGACGGGCAGCCCGTGGTGGCGATGATGCCCTCGGCGTACTGGGCGATGATCTCCTCGTCCATACGCGACCACTTGCCGAGCTGGCCCTCGAGCGAGGCCAGGCTGGACAGCTTGAACAGGTTGCGCAGGCCGGTCGCGTTCTCCGCGACCATCGTCATGTGGGTGTAGGCACCCGAACCGGAGACGTCGTCACCCTTCTGGCTCGGATCGCCCCACTGCACGCGCTTGGTGTTGAAGCGGGACTCGGGGGCGATGTACGCCTCGATGCCGATGATCGGCTTGATGCCCTGCTTCCTGGCCGAGTTGTAGAACTCCGAGGCGCCGAACATGTTGCCGTGGTCGGTCATGCCGACCGCGGTCATACCCAGCCGCTCCGCCTCCTTGAACAGGGGCGTGATCTTCGCCGCGCCGTCGAGCATCGAGTACTCGGTGTGATTGTGGAGGTGAACGAACGATCCCGGCGAGGCTGACACGGCTTGGATTCTAGATCGTGGCACCGACACCTGAATCCCGCCGCGCCGGTGCCGATCCGGACCCCTGACGTGGTATAGGGCACGCGGCCCGGTGACCTGCGTGGGCTCGGTGGGCCTCGCGCGACACTCCGGTCGCGCCGCGCCGATCGGCCCGGCTCCGCGGCCGGGGAGGGGCGCCCGGCTCCCGCCGACGCGGAAATTGAGTGTGTGGGGAGCGGGGTTTGCGGGAATGATTAGACCTGCACGGGGGCGTGGCGGCGATTCGGGTAGTGCGCTACGCAGGATTCGGAACCATATGGGGCGGGAGGATCGTGTTATGAAACGACTGGTGGTGTGTTGCGACGGCACCTGGGGAGCCGAGAGCAACCCCTCGGTGACCAACATAGTCAAGATCGCGGAATCGGTGCGGCTCAATGCCACCGAAACCGCCGGGGGCCCGATCGGGCAGCGCGTGTTCTATGTCGACGGTCCCGGCTCGCGAGGATATCTGGCCGACAAGTATCTCGGCGGCGCGTTCGGTCTCGGTGCGGATGCCGGGCTGTCGACCATGTACTGGCAATTGGCGCTGAACTGGGAGCCGGGTGATGAGATCTTCATCTTCGGCTTCAGCCGCGGCGCATATATCGCCCGGAGCCTGTCCGGGCTGATCAACCGGATCGGGCTGCTGACCGCCGATGCGATGATCGACGGGGCGTTTCCGGAGGCGATGCGGATCTTCCGCCAGCGCAAGGATCATCCAGACGATCCGGATCCGGCGCAGTGGGCGCAGTTCCGCTCCGAGCACTGCCGCTGGCCGGTGCCGATGAAGTTCGTCGGCGTCTTCGATACGGTGGGTGCGATGGGTGTGCCCGGAATCACTTCGGGCCGTTACCGATTCCACGATCTGCGGCTCGCGCGGACCGTGCACTGCGCGCGGCAGGCACTGGCCATCGACGACCGGCGCCGGATCTTCTCGCCCTGCCTGTGGGAGGTCACCGACGAGGCGGGGGTGACCCAGCAGCGGCCGGACCGGGTCAAGCAGGTGTGGTTCGAGGGCAGCCACACCGACGTCGGGGGTGGTATGGCCGACAGCCGGCTCTCGGACCGGTCGCTGCGCTGGATGGTTCACGAGGCGCAGGGCCAGGGGCTGGAATTCGACGAGGACCGGCTCGAGGAGCTGATCGCCCGCGGCGCGACCGCGACCGGCCCGGTGCGCGCGCACGACTCGATGACCATGGGCTGGCGGCTGCTGAATCTCGCCGCGCGGCTGCGCTATCCGCGCAGCACCCGGTTCTACCCGGACTCCTGGCGCCGCCTGGACGCACCGGAGGATCAGCGGGTGTACCTGGCCTCGTGCGCGCAGCCGAGCGCCACCTACGATCCGCCGAACCTGACGCGCTGGGCGGAACACTGCAACAACTGCATGCCCACCGAACCGACGGAGCACACGGCCGCACCGGCCGCGAGCCCCGCCGCAGCCACCGAGGCCGCGGTTCCGCAGGAGGTCTGAGCCGGCCTCGGGGAACTGCTCAGCGGACGAGTAGGGCGACTGGTAGGCGGGTGAAAAGCTTTTCCAAGCGGACGCGCCCGGTGAAGGTGTGCCCCGTCAGCCGGTCGGTCCAGGTGCCCGCGGGCAGGTCCAGGGCCGCGTCGCCCCAGCCGTTCTCGGCCAGCCGGACGCTGTGCCGGGTGGCGGCGGCGATCAGCTGTGGCGGCTCGTCGGCGCGGCCGCGGGCGAAGGCCACCAGATGCCCGGCGGTGTCGCCCGCGGCGAACAGCGGTGTGTACGTCCCACCGACGAAGCAGTCGGGCCGCTCGCGGCGCAGCCAGAGCGCATATGCCACGATCCACATCTTCACCGCCCCGGAGGCGTCGGGTTCCGGTGTGCCGGTGAGCGTTTGCAGCATCGACAGGCGATGCCCGAAGTCGACCGGGCGGCGATTGTCCGGATCGACGAGCGAATCCTCCCACAGCTCGCAGCCCTGATAGATATCGGGAATTCCGGGACCACACAGCTGTAACAGCTTCTGCGACAGCGCATCCGACCAGGCGTGCGGGGCCAGCTTGCTCACCAGTGCGGACAGCTCCGCGCCGACCGGCCCGTCGATCACGGTGTCGATCCAGTTGTGCAGCGCCACCTCGAAATCGAGATCGGGCTCCTCCCAGGAGGACTTGGTACCGGCCTCGCGAACCGCCTTCTCGGCGAACAGGTGTAGCCGTTCCCGCAGGCCGGGCACCGCCGCGGCCGATCGCCCGTCCGCGGGCCACACCCCGAACATGTTCTGCAGCAGGAACAGTGCGGTCGCGCCGTCCGGCGGTGGTGCGATCGCGCTCCAGGCGATCACCGCCTTGGACCAGCGGTCCGCGGCCTGCGACAGCACCCCGATCCGGGCGCGCACGTCCTCGCCGCGCTTGGTGTCGTGGGTGGACAGTGTCGTCATGCCCGCGGGCCACCGCTGCGCCCGTTCGGCGTTGGCGAGATGGAACTCGAGCACCGACCGCCCGAACCGGGCCGGATTGCCGCCCACCTCCTGCAGCGACACCAGCCGCGCGCCCTGGTAGTACATGGTGTCCTCGACCGCCTTGGCGGTCACCGCCCCGCCCACCTGATGCAGCCGCATCGCCGCCTCGCCGTTGACCGCGAGCGCGGTGGCCAGCACCGAGAGCGGTGCGTACAGCTCGCTGTTGCGCTTGCACACCTTCGTCACCACGGTGGTGACCGTGCCGGCCAGCGGCGCGTAGTCGGTGCGGTACACCGGCATGAACGCCAGCACCTCGATGGTGGCGTTGGTCAGCGCCATGGTGTCGAAGGATTCGGCGTTGGCATCGCGTTTGATCGCGGCCACCAGGCGGCGGACCTCGGGCGTCAGCATGGTCTCCGCCACCGCGCGCTTGATGCGGTGCTCGTTGTTGCCGATCCACGCGCCGTTGCTGCCGTGTCCGCAGAACCGGCGGGACAGCTCGGTGAGCACCTTCTCCCCGGACGGGTCGATCAGCACCCCGCCCAGATCCGCCAGCGCGTCGTACCCGGTCGTGCCGTCGATCGGCAGATTCGCGTCCAGCGGTTCGCGATTGGACAGCACCTTCTCCACCAGCAGCAGCCGGCGCGGTCCGATCAGCCGCCGCAGCCGCGTCAGGTAGGCCGCGGGATGGGCAAGCCCGTCCGGGTGGTCCACGCGCACGCCGTCGATCAGGTCGTGTTCGCACCAGGCGGCCAGCTCGCGATGGGTGATCTCGAAGACCTTGGGATCCTCCTGGCGGATCGCCGCCAGGCCGGATACCGCGAAGAACCGCCGGTAGGTGCAGATTCCGGCCTTCCAGCTGACCAACCGGTAATGCTGTCTGTCGTGGATCCGCAGCGGGTTCTCACCATCGGTTCCGGGCGCGATCGGGAAGCGCAGATCATGCAGCGCCAGTATCGGTTCCGGGCCGCTACGGTCGACCGTCAGCGCGGCGGGATCGTTCTCGTTCTGCAGCACCGGCAGCGCCAGCCGCCCACCCGCTCCGTTGCCCGGGCTCCAATCGATGTCGAAGAAGCTCGCATACTGCGAGTTGCGGCCGTGCCGCAGCACATCCCACCACCACGGGTTCTGCCTCGGATCGCCCACTCCCACATGGTTGGGCACCAGATCGACGATCAAACCCATACCGCGGCTGCGCAATTCATCGGACAGGGCCTTGAGGCCCGCGGGCCCGCCCAGGGCCGGGGACACCGCGGTCGGATCGGTGACGTCGTAGCCGTGCGTGGATCCGCGCACCGCGGTCATGATCGGTGACAAATACACGTGCGAGATGCCCAGCTGCTGCAAATATTCCGCGATCGCGCGGGCATCGGCAAAGGTCAGTGCGTCGGGGCGCAGCTGTAACCGGTAGGTGCTGCGGACGGCGGTCTGCCGGACCACCGGCATCGTGAGCGATTCTGGTGTAGCGAATTCTGTCATCTCGGTCTTGATCTCATCATGGCGTGCGTGTGGCTCTACATCGGCGCCCACGCGGCCCCCTCGGCGTGGGTGTCCCCGGCGCCCGGCGCGGGCGTGCCCGGCCCGGGCGGCGGGTCGGTCCGGCGCAGGACCAGTAGGCAACGCGCGGGCACCGGCACCACGGCGGCACTGCCGTAGTGTGCTCGGGCCCGCCCGGTGGGAGCCGAACAGTCCAGCGCCACAGACCATCCGACGCCGAAGTCCGGTCCGGGCAGGGTGAAGTCGATGGGGCCGTCGTGGGCATTGAAACACAACAGGAACGAATCGTCCCAGATCCGCTCGCCGCGGGGTCCGGGCTCATTGATTCGCGCGCCGTTGAGGAAGACCTCGAGCGAGCGGCCGAATCCCGAATCCCAGTCCGCGGCGGTCATTTCCGCGCCACCCGGAGTGAGCCAGGTGATATCGGGCGCCGCGTCCCGCCCGCCGCGGTCCGGATCGGAGGAGGGGCGGCCGTCGAAGAAGCGGCGGCGACGGAACACCGGATGCGCGGAGCGCAGCGCGAACGCCGCGCGGGTGAATTGCAACAGATCCGAATTCTTCTGCGCCAGTGACCAATCCACCCATGACAGCGGGGAGTCCTGGCAGTAGGCGTTGTTGTTGCCCTGCTGGGTGCGGCCCATCTCGTCGCCGTGTAGCAGCATGGGGGTGCCCTGCGAGAGAGCCAGGGTGGCGATCAGGTTGCGGGACTGGCGTTCGCGCAGCATCAGCACCTGCGGGTCGTCGGTGGGGCCCTCCACCCCGCAGTTCCAGGATCGGTTGTAGCTCTCGCCGTCGTGATTCTCCTCGCCGTTCGCCTCGTTGTGTTTCTCGCTGTAGGACACCAGATCCCGCAGGGTGAAACCGTCGTGGGCGGTGACGAAGTTGATGCTGGCGCCGGGGCGGCGGCCGGTGGCCTCGTACAGATCCGAGGAGCCGGTGAGCCGGGAGGCGAACTCGCCCAGCGTCGCCGGCTCACCGCGCCAGTAATCGCGCACGGTGTCGCGGTATTTGCCGTTCCACTCCGTCCACAGGCTCGGGAAGTTGCCAACCTGATAGCCGCCCTCGCCGACGTCCCACGGTTCGGCGATGAGCTTGACCTGGCTCACCACCGGATCCTGCTGCACCAGATCGAAGAACGTGGACAGGCGGTCCACGTCGTGCAATTCCCGCGCCAGCGTGGCGGCCAGGTCGAAGCGGAAGCCGTCGACGTGCATGTCCAGGATCCAGTAGCGCAGCGAGTCCATGATCAGCTGCAGGGTGTGCGGGTGTCGCACGTTGAGGCTGTTGCCGGTGCCGGTGTAGTCGACGTACCGCTGCGGATCGTCCTGTGCCAGACGGTAGTACGCCGCGTTGTCGATGCCGCGGAACGCGAGCGTGGGGCCCAGGTGGTTGCCCTCGCCGGTGTGGTTGTACACCACGTCGAGGATCACCTCGATGCCCTCGGCGTGCAGGGCACGCACCATCGCCTTGAATTCGGTGACCGCGGCCCCGGCGCGTGGATCGGCGGCGTATTCACAGTGTGGCGCGAGATATCCGAAGCTGTTGTAGCCCCAATAGTTTCGCAGCCCCTTGTCCAGGAGCATGCGATCGTGCAGGAACTGGTGCACCGGCATCAGCTCGATCGCGGTGACGCCCAGGCTCTTCAGATGATCGATCACGGCCGGATGGGCGATTCCGGCGTAGGTGCCGCGTAATTCGCGGGGCACCCGCGGATGGGTCATCGTCATGCCCTTCACGTGGGCCTCGTAGATGACCGTCTCGTGGTAGGGCCGCCGCGGCGGACGGTCGTCGGCCCAGTCGAAGAACGGGTTGATCACCACGCCGGTCATGGTGTGCCCCAGCGAATCCCGGCCGTAGGTGTAGAGCGAGGGATCGTTGTCGAAGCGGCCCGCGAACGCCTTGCCGTACGGGTCCAGCAGCAGTTTGCTCGGATCACAGCGCAGCCCGCGCTCGGGATCGTACGGGCCGTGCACGCGGAATCCGTAGCGCTGGCCCGGCGCGACGGCGGGCACGTAGGCGTGCCACACGTATCCGTCGACCTCTTCCAGCGGGATGCGGGCCTGGGTGCCGTCGCGGGCGATCAGGCAAAGCTCCACCCGCTCGGCAACCTCGGAGAAGACCGAGAAGTTGGTCCCGGCGCCGTCGTAGGTGGCGCCCAGCGGGTACGCGGCGCCCGGCCAGACGCCGAGCGGCGCCACGTCACCGAGGGCGTCGGGTGCAACCATGCCCCCGACAGTAATGGGCGTTGCGGACCCGCCGGTGCGGGTGGTGCGGCAGTTGCGGCGCGGCACACATCCGCCGCATATCCGCCGCGGCATCGGTGCCGGACGCGTTGTGCTCTCCTCGTCGCGACCGGGCCGGGTGCGCTTTGTTGCCGATCGGTGATCGACCTGCGCAAATGGCTGGAAACGGCCCGGGTGAACGGCGCGTTCTATGGTGAGACGGTGAGTGGTACGTCCGTGAATCAGGATCGTCGCGTCGCCCGGGACCGCCGCCGGGAGGAGTTGCGGGAATTCCTGCGCAGTCGCCGCGAACGGCTGACACCCGCTGCGGTCGGACTTCCCGATGCGGGGCGGCGTCGCACGCCGGGACTGCGGCGCGAGGAGGTCGCCGTGCTCGCCGGGGTGGGCGTCTCCTGGTACACGTGGCTCGAGCAGGGGCGCGATATCAAGGTCTCCGACGACGTGCTGGACGCCGTCGCGCGGGCGCTGTCCCTCGACGACATCGAGCGCGCGCACCTGTACCGGCTCGCGGGCCTGAATCCGCCGCAGCGGTCCGCCGCACCCTCGGTGTCGGCGTCGCCGCAGATGCAGCGGCTGCTGGACACCTGGGCGCCGCGACCGGGCTACATCCGCGACCGGCACTGGAACTTCACGGCCGTCAACGACGCCGCCCGCGCGGCATTCGGCTACGGCGACACCGACCACAACTGCCTGGTCTCATACTTCACCAATGTGCGGTTCCGGGTGATGCACCAGCACTGGGACGAGGCCGCCCCCGACGTCGCCGCCGGATTCCGCGCCGACGCCGCCCGTTACCCCGCCGACCCCGAATTCGACCGCATCGCGGGCGATCTGGCCCAGGTCAGCCCCGAATTCGCGGAGCTGTGGGCGCGGCACGACGCGGCCGAGCATACGACGGCGATCAAGGTCGTCGACCATCCGGAGGTCGGGGTGATGGTGTTCGAGGCGTCGCTGTTCCCGGTGCCCGAGCTGCCCGGTCACCATCTCATCCTGCACAACCCGGTGGGCGCCGAGACGAGCGAGCGGCTGGAGCGGTTGCTGCGGGCATAGCCTGGTGTTGTCACACCCCCCATAAGCCGACACTGCCTACCTCGTCGCGGGGGCCGCAGGATCGTTGTCATGAGCAACAACCAGCAGATGACGGCGATCACCATCCCCGAGTTCGGCCCCGCCGAGGTGCTCCGGGCAGCATCGGTGACCATCCCCGAGCCGGGGCCCGGTCAGGTCTCCATCGACGTGGCCTACGCCGGTGCGAACTTCGCCGAGATCCTCTACCGGCAGGGCGTTGTCGATGTGCCGCTGCCGTTCGTGCCAGGCATCGAGGTCTCCGGCCACGTCCGGGCGATCGGTCCGGATGTGGAGGGCCTGTCCGTGGGGCAGGCGGTGGCGGCGCTGACCATCGTCGACAGCGGCGGCTATGCCGAGGTGGTGGTCACCGCCGCCGACCTGGTCGTGCCGGTGGACGAGCGGTCCCTGCCCCTGGCCACCGCCGCGGCGCTGCCCTCCAACAGCACGACCGCGTTCCTGGTGCTCGACCGCGTCGCGCGCATCGAACCCGGCGAGAGCGTACTGGTGCACGCGGCCGCCGGCGGTGTCGGCAGTCAGCTCGGCCAGGCCGCCCGGCTGCTGGGCGCGGGCCGGGTGGTCGGCACGGTGGGCAGTGTGGGGAAGATCCAGGCCGCCAAGGTATTCGGCTACGACGAGGTGATCCTGCGCGACGACGTCGCCGATGCGGGGTTGTTCGACATCGTGGTCGACATGGTGGGCGGCCCCACCCGGCGCGCCAGCGTGGACCGGCTCGCGCCGATGGGACGAATGGTGGTGATGGGCAACGCTTCCGGCGCCGAGGATGTCGGATTGTCGTCCAACGAGCTGTGGTTCACCAACAAGACGGTCTCCGGATTCAATCTGGCCGCCTTCTCCGCGGCCTACCCCGCCGATGCGGGGGCTGCGCTGCGCCGGGCGGTCGCCGCGGCCGCCGACGGGAAGCTGCGGATCGGGGTCGAGACCCTGCCCCTGCGGGATGCGATCGAAGCGCACCGTCGCATCGAGTCCGGTTCCACCACAGGAAAACTGGTGCTCGAGGTCGTCCCGTCCTGACCGGCTCAGTGCAGGGGGCGACGCCAGGTCTGCCCGGTCAGGTCTTTGCCGAAGCTGTGGTGCGGCGCGGACTCCACGAGCTCGAATCCGGCGCGCTGGTAAATGTGGCGGGCGGAGGTCAGCACGTCGTTGGTCCACAGCACCATCTCGCGATAGCCGGCCGCGGCGGCGAATCCGAGGTAGTGCTCGACCAGCGGGGAGCCGACGCCCCGTCCGCGCGGACGGCTCCACCAGCAGCAGCAGGCGGGGCGGTGGCCTCGTCCTCCCGCATGCAGAACACCGCGCCGAGCCGTTCGCCGCCGGATTCGGGTCGACCCGAATCCCGGATGGAGGTCGCCATCACCACAATCAATGGTTACCGCTGGTAGCATCGGCGGCATGGTCAGTAAGAAGTATTCGATCAGCCTACCCGAGGACCTCGCCGAGCAGGCCCGCGAGCGAGCCCGCGACGGGTTGTCCGCCTACATCGCCGAAGCCCTGGAGCATCGGGTGGCGATGGACAAGTTGCGCGAGCTGATCGACGACTACCACCGCGATCACGAGGCGTTCACTGCAGAAGAACTCGCCGCCGCGCGCGAAGAACTTGGATTCGAGCGCCATCACCGAAGCGCACAGGCCGGTGCCGCCTGAGTATGGATCTACTTCTACTTGACTCCGAAGGGCTGTCCCACCTCTACCGTAAGCAGGGGCGCACCCCCCTGTTCGTCGAGGCAGCCGAGACGGCAGGGGTGCGGGTTGCGACCACTGCGATGACCGTGATCGAAGCCGACGGCGCGAAGGTGCATCAGGCGCGAATCAGCTGGGTGCTGAGCCACATCGATGTCCATCCAATCACGCGCGAAATCGCCATGACCGCAAGCACTTTGCTGCGCAGCCACAATATGAGCGAGCACAAGTATGCGATAGACGCCACCCTGGCCGCCGTCGCCCTGGGGGCCGTTACTCGTGGACTGGTCACCGTGCTTACGTCCGACCCGGTCGACCTGACCCGACTCTGCGAAGGCTCGACAGTCAGGATCGTGAAGATCTAGATCGCGGCCCGCGGCGGTTTTCGGCTCGCGAGGTGGTGTCGATGCGGTGTGGCGGCGATTCGGCGGGATGGTAACTTGAACAGCGTTCAAGGACGCTTTCGTGAAGGAATCCCGTGGCCCTGACCCCCGACGAAATCACCGCGCTCGACGCCGCCCACGTGTGGCACCCCTACGGCGGCTTTCCGGCGACGACCGAACCGCTGGTGGTCGCCTCGGCCGCCGGTGTGCGGCTCAGCCTGGCCGACGGCCGTGAGCTTATCGACGGAATGAGCTCGTGGTGGGCCGCCATTCACGGCTACCGGCATCCGGTGCTGGACGCGGCGCTTGTCGAGCAGGCGCGGCGGATGAGCCACGTCATGTTCGGCGGCCTGACCCACGAGCCCGCGGTGCGGCTGTCCGAGTTGCTGGTCGAGCAGACCCCGGCGGGGCTGGACAAGGTGTTCCTGTGCGATTCGGGGTCGGTGTCGGTGGAGGTTGCGGCCAAGATGTGCCTGCAGTACTGGCGGGCGCTGGGCAAACCGGGAAAGCGGCGCATGTTCACCTGGCGCGGCGGGTATCACGGCGACACCTTCACCCCGATGAGCGTCTGCGATCCCGACGGCGGCATGCACTCGCTGTGGACCGATGTGCTCGCCGAGCAGATCTTCGCCCCCGTGCCGCCGAAAGACTATGAGCCCGGCTATGTTTCGGAGCTCGAGCGATTGCTGACGGCGCACGCCGACGAGATGGCGGCAGTGATCGTCGAACCGATCGTGCAGGGCGCGGGCGGGATGCGTTTCCATCATCCCCGCTACCTGACCGACCTGCGCCGCCTCTGCGACGAGCACGGCGTGCTGCTGGTCTTCGACGAGATCGCCACCGGATTCGGCCGCACCGGAACGCTTTTCGCTGCCGACCGGGTCGGAGTGCGCCCCGATGTGATGTGCGTCGGAAAGGCGCTCACCGGCGGCTACCTGAGCCTGGCCGCGGCCCTGTGTACCTCGGCCATCGCCGAGACGATCAGCGCCGGGCACGGCGGGCTCATGCACGGCCCGACCTTCATGGGCAATCCGCTCGCCTGCGCGCTCGCGGTCGCCTCGATCGAACTGCTGCTCTCGCGCGACTGGCGCGCCGAGGTTTCCGCCATCGAATCCGGCCTGCGTGCCGGATTGGCAGCCGCGCAGGAGGTTCCGGGCGTGGTGGACGTGCGCGTGCTCGGCGCGATCGGCGTCGTCGAACTGGAACACCCGGTGGATATGCGCAAGGCCACCCATGCCGCCGTCGATTCCGGCGTGTGGCTCCGGCCCTTCCGCAACCTGATCTACACGATGCCGCCGTTCATCAGCGGCGCGGACGACATCGCACGGATCTGCGCGGGAGTGGTTGCGGCGGCCTCGGTCTGAGACCAACCACGGGCGGGGCCCATTCTTCTTCAATCCGGATTTCCGCCGTTATCGGAAATTTATTTCCGTGTGATATGATGGAAGAAATCCCGAAATCCTCTGTCTACTATCGGTATTCGCTCGTACTCGAAGAATATTCGGATGACGGAGAGAATTTCGATGGACGGTATGGAACTCAGCCGCACGGCACTCATGGCGGCCGCCGCGCGCGCGGCGCATCTCCTGGTCGACCGTCCGCCCTGCCTCTTCGAGGACACCGTCGCGGCCGCGCTGCTCGGCGATCGTTCCGACGAGCTCATCGCCTACCACCGCCTGCACGGCGATCACATCGTGCTGGCGGGTACCCGCGCCCAGGTGACGGCGCGTGCCCGCTACACCGAAACCCGGCTCGCTGCATCGGGTTCCGATCAATATGTGGTGCTCGGAGCGGGACTCGACACCTTCGCCTATCGTGCGTCCCTGGCGCGCGCCGTGTCGGTCTTCGAGGTGGATCACCCCGGGACCCAGCAGTGGAAAAAGCGGGCCCTCTCGGACGCGGGCGTCGAGCCGCTGGGGCGAATATCCTTCGTGCCCGCCGACTTCGAACGCGACGACCTCGGGGAACGGTTGGCGGACCACGGATTCGACGCCGCGCGTCCGGCCCTGGTGAGTTGGCTGGGTGTCGCCATGTACCTCACCCGCGCCGCGATCGAAACCACGGTCGCAAAACTGGGACGGCTCGCACCCGGCAGCGAGCTGATCATGGAATACGCCCTGCCGCCCCACATGCGCGACGAAACCGGTTCCGCCTATGCCGAATTCGCTCTTCCCGCCGCGGCCGACCACGGCGAGCCATGGCGCAGCTGCTACACCCCGGACGAACTGACCGATCTACTCCGTGCGGCCGGATTCACCGCGGCGCACCATATTTCGCAACGCGCGGCGGTACCGGAACGCCTGTGGCAACGGGCGGATGTCCTGAAACCCGCCGACCTGTGCCGCCTCGCCGTTGCGCGTATCTGATCGAGCCGAGATCAGCGGCGCCCCGCCGACTTGCCGATCGCGTATCCGACGAAGAGCCCGATGAACAACCCGATCAGAAATACAACGAGCAGAAAGATCAGCACCCCGTTCCGGATCTTCCGCAGAATTCCCGACCCCTGATAGTGCTGCGCGGCATCGACGGACTGGACGAGCAGGGCGTGCGTCACACTCATGGCCCGGATGCTGCCAGATCCGCGTGACGGCGTCGACTCGAGAGCGAACCGTCCGACCGCCGCAGATGGTCTCGAGGTCGATCACTCGGGCAGCGCTCGTGCGCCGGCGCCCCACGAGTGCTCGACGTCGGGCGGAAACGATGCGGGGGCTTGATCCTGAACGGTGTTCAAGTATGCTCACACGCTGTGAGCGAGCGAACCATGAGTGCGGAGTGCGGCGGCGACCCGCTGCGCTGGCTGGATGAGCGGGCCACGGCGCGGGTGGGCGCGGGACTGCGGCGGAAGCTGCGGGCGCGGGCGCCGGAGCAGGGGCTGATCGATCTGGCCTCCAACGACTATCTGGGGCTGTCGCGGCATCCGGAGGTCATCGCGGGGGCCGTCGAGGCGGTGCGCACCTGGGGTGCGGGGTCGACCGGGTCGCGGCTGGTGACCGGGACGACGACCGCGCACGAGGAGTTCGAGGCGGAGCTGGCCGAATTCATGGGCGCGGAGGCGGGGCTGGTGTTCGCCTCCGGATACGCCGCCAACCTCGGCGTGGTGACCGCCCTGGCCGGACGCGGGTCGCTGGTGGTCTCCGATGCGGGCAGCCATGCCTCGCTGGTCGATGCCTGCCGGCTGTCGCGGGCCCGCGTCGAGGTCGCGCCGCACAACGATGTCGAGGCGGTGGATCGGCTGCTGGCCGCCCGCACCGAGGAACGCGCGCTGGTGCTCACCGATTCGGTGTTCAGCGCCGACGGCGATCTCGCGCCGCTGGCCGAGCTGCACCGGGTGGTGCGGGCCAACGGCGCGGTGCTGATCGTCGACGAGGCCCACGGCATCGGCGTGCGCGGCGCGGGCGGCCGGGGGCTGGTGCACGAGCTCGGCCTGGCCGGGCAGCCCGACCTGATCATCACCGCGACGCTGTCCAAAGCCCTTGCCGCCCAGGGCGGTGCGGTACTGGCCGACGAGCGGGTGCGGGCGCATCTGATCGATGCGGCGCGCACCTTCATCTTCG
Organism: Nocardia sp. GP40; assembly: GCF_050434125.1. NCBI lineage: Bacteria > Bacillati > Actinomycetota > Actinomycetes > Mycobacteriales > Nocardiaceae > Nocardia > Nocardia sp. GP40. The sequence continues at coordinate 725,554 of NZ_JBNPVW010000001.1, forward strand.
ACACCGGGCTCGCCCCGGCCGCCGTCGGGGCGGCGCGCGCCGCGCTGGGACTGCTGCGTCGCGACCCGGACATGGGCGCGCGCGTGCTGTCCCGTGCGGCGCAGATCGCCCGCATCGCCGGTGTGCCGCAGCCGGATTCGGCGGTGGTCTCGGTGGTGCTGGGCCGGGCGCAGGTTGCCTACGATGCCTCTCAGGCGTGCCGCGCTCGCGGCCTGCACGTCGGCTGCTTCCGCCCGCCATCCGTCCCGGAGGGCACCTCGCGGCTGCGCCTGACCGCCCGCGCCGATCTCACCGACGACGAGATCGCCACCATCGGAACGGTGCTGGGCGAGGTACTGGAGCAGGCACGGGCCCTGGAACCGGACCCGTCCGGGCTAGCGCCGCTGCCCGCGTGATCGTCGCCGATATGGCTGTGACAGTGAGGTTTTCATGAGTGTACTGATCGTGACCGGTACGTCCACCGACGTCGGCAAGACCGTCGCGACCGCGGCGCTGGCGGCCGTCGCGCGCGCGGCGGGTCGCTCGGTGGCGGTGTGCAAACCGGCACAGACCGGGGTCGCCCCGGGCGAGCCCGGCGATCTGGCGGAGATCACCCGGCTCGGGGGCGTGACCCGGACGCTCGAATTGGCCCGCTACCCCGACCCCCTGGCCCCGGACACGGCCGCGCGCCGTTGCGGGCAGCCGCTGCTGACGCTGGCCGAGACGGCCGCCGGCATCGAATCGCTGGCCGATGCCGACCTCACCCTGGTGGAGGGCGCGGGCGGGCTGCTGGTCCGGCTCGGCGATTTCACCGTTCTCGACCTGGCGCAGAAGCTCAATACGCCCGTGCTGTTGGTGGCCGCCGCGGGTCTGGGCACCCTCAACCACAGCGAGCTCACCACCCGCGCCCTGTCCGCCGCCGGCGTGCCCTGCGCGGGGCTGGTGATCGGATCCTGGCCCGCGGCGCCGGATCTGGCCGCGCGATGCAATCTCGGCGACCTCGCCGCGGTCACCGGCGTCGACGTCGTCGGCAGTATCCCCGCGGGTTCGGGTGCCCTGCCCACCGACCGGTTCGCCGCCGCGGCACCCGGCTGGTTCGAATCGTCCTGGGCTGCACGGTACCTCGGCTGATCCGATGAGTTTTACAGTGGATTCGGTCGTGCCGTTCATCGGGGAAGTGCGCAGCGAAGAACTCGAAGAGCTCACCGTCACACACTGATTCGCGCGGGAATTACCGTCCGTTCAGCGGACCCTGCTGCCCAGCAGGTGTCGCACGCCGCCGAGGAACAGCTGCAGGCCGAAGTCGAAACGCTCCGTCGCGCTGCGGGTGTCGCTCGTTTCGAGGGACTCGTACAGCGGGGAGTCCTGCTCGGCCAGCGCTCCGGCCGAATCCATCTGCATGCGGGACTGCTCGTCGACCGTCGCGCCGAGCACGTAGTACAGCAGCGTGTAGGCGGCCTGATCGGCCTCCTCGCGGGTCATGCCGCCGCGAATCAGCGCGCCCGCCAGGCGTTCCCGGCCCTTGCTGGTGGTCAGGCGCGAGGCGTAGGTGGCCGAGACGACCTCGGCGCCGTCGCGGTACGCCAGCAGGCAGGAGCGCAGCCGGTGCGCCAGCTCGCCGATCTGCCCGGACCACTCGTCCGCATCGACGGGATCCTCCATCGGCCCCAGGATGCGGTCCGCGACCGCGCCGAGCAGGGCCTGCTTGTTCGGGAAGTGCCAGTAGAGCGCCCCCGGCTGGACGTGCAGCGAGGTGGCCAGGCGGCGCATCGTCAGATCGGCCAGGCCGTACTGATCGAGAATGGCGACGGCGCCGTCGATCACGTCGGTGCGATGCAGCTGCACGGGCTGGTCACCTTTCTGCCTTTGACTCCGGACCCACACTACCCTAGCCTGAACACCGTTCAAGAACATCGTTCAAGTTGGGGCCGGCCGGCCCGACGAAGGGAATCGTGCAGTGACCCAGGCACCCGTCAGGACCGACACCGACATTCTGGCGATCGCTCGCGAGCAGGTGCTCGAGCGCGGCGTCGGGCTCACGCAGGAACAGACCGTCGAGGTGCTGCGGCTGGACGACAACCGGCTCGAGGAGCTGCTGTCCCTCGCGCACGACGTGCGGATGAAGTGGTGCGGCCCCGAGGTCGAGGTCGAGGGCATCATCTCGCTCAAGACCGGCGGCTGCCCCGAGGACTGCCACTTCTGTTCGCAGTCCGGGCTTTTCCAGTCCCCGGTGCGCGCGGCCTGGCTCGATATTCCCTCCCTCGTGGAGGCCGCCAAGCAGACCGCCAAGACCGGGGCCACCGAATTCTGCATCGTGGCGGCCGTGCGCGGGCCCGACGAGCGGCTCATGGCGCAGGTTGCCGCGGGTGTGGAGGCCATTCGCAACGAGGTCGACATCCAGGTCGCCTGCTCGCTGGGCATGCTGACCCAGGAGCAGGTGGACCAGCTCGCCGCGATGGGCGTGCACCGCTACAACCACAATCTGGAAACCGCGAAATCGCACTTCCCGAACGTGGTGACCACGCACACCTGGGACGAGCGCTGGGGCACCCTGCGCATGGTGCGCGAGGCCGGGATGGAGGTCTGCTGCGGCGGCATCCTCGGTATGGGGGAGACCATCGAGCAGCGTGCCGAATTCGCCGCGCAGCTGGCCGAATTGGAGCCCGACGAGGTGCCGCTGAACTTCCTCAACCCGCGCCCGGGCACCCCGTTCGGCGACCTCGAGGTGCTGCCCGCGGCCGAGGCACTCAAGGCCGTTGCCGCGTTCCGGCTCGCGCTGCCGCGCACCATCCTGCGCTTCGCCGGCGGCCGCGAGATCACCCTCGGCGACCTCGGCGCCAAGCAGGGCATTCTCGGCGGCATCAACGCCGTCATCGTCGGCAACTACCTGACCACCCTGGGCCGTCCGGCGGAGGCCGACCTGGATCTGCTCGGCGAGCTGAAGATGCCGATCAAGGCGCTCAACGAAACCCTCTAGCCCTGCGAGTGGGCGGGGAGCCGCCGGTACGCTGCAGGTATTGTCGAGCAGCCCGGCAGCTGCACATCGATGACGAGCGCAACGATTCATGGAGGGGTCCGACGAGGTGGAAGTGCGGGAGATGCAAGAGCGCTACAACCCGTTCACGGGCAAGCGAATCGTCGCGGGTATCGATGATGCGGTCCCGGCGGCCGCGGCGCTGGGCCTCGAGCCCCCGCGGTTCTGTGAGCACTGCGGGCGTCGCATGATCGTGCAGGTGAGTCCCGAGGGCTGGTGGGCGAAATGCTCCCGGCACGGGGTCCTGGATTCGAAGACGCTGGATCATCGTTGATGGCCCACCAGGGCGTCACCATCGCCGAGACATCGGGCGCGCGGCGGCGCGAGCTGCTGGCCGTGCTGTGGGTGCTGCTGGGCGTGCTGGTGGTGAGCGCGCTGGGCGGGGCCGTGTGGGCGCTGCTGGCCCCGACCGAGCGGGTGCTGGTCGTCGAGCCCGGGCGGGGCGCGGCGCTGACGGGGGAGAGCGTGCACCGGTTCGACGCGGTGGCGATCTTCATCTGTGTCGCGATGGTCACCGGTCTGCTGACCGCCGCGGCGGCGTGGCGCGTGCGCCGGGCCCGCGGCCCGATCCTGCAGTGCGCCCTGCTGATCGGCTCGCTGGCCGGCGCCGAGCTGATGTCGTGGCTGGGCGGGCTGGTGGCGGGCCGCCTGCATCCGCACGCGTCGAATCCGCCGCTGCACAGCATCGTCGGGCTGCCGCCGACGATTCCCGGCTGGCGCACGCTGGTCGACCACTGGATGCACTCGTCGCAGTCGGCGGGCGTCTGGACCGTGGTGCTGGTGCAGCCGCTGTTCGCCGCGCTGGTGATCCTGGTACTTGCCGCCATCAGCGCCCACGGGGACCTGGGTGCCACCCCACGCGCGGCCGAATCCCCGGACGGCGCACGGCCGTACGCCTCCGAGGTCAGCTACGGCCCCTACGGAACTCCCGTATCCAGCGTCGGAGCGTCGTTCGGCAACACCGGACCGTTCGAGGGCGTCGAGTCCCATTGATGCGCGAGGACCGGGCCGGTCCTCGATGATTGCGGCAGTTCGTTGCTCGTTGCCGCCGGTTGTGCCTCGACCCGGATTCGACGGCGTGTGGCTGCCGGATCCGGTGGTGTGGAAGTGATTTCGCGCGAGTGCGTGCCGATCGTCGGCGTACCGACCGACACGACCGCCGATAATTGGGTGGCAGGTGCGGGCGACGAGGGTTACCGTCGACGGCGATCGGTCGCCCGTACACCGGCGAGCCACACGAGAGGAGGTCGGCGATGAACAGCACAACGCCCCCCGCGCACGCCTCGGCGGAGTCGGCGGATTGCGCGTCCGCGCAGCCCGCCGAACGCGCCGGCCTCACGGCCTGGCGCAACCGGCACGAGTTGCGGAGATCCAGTGCGGCCCAGCCCATTGCGAGTAAGCGGGCATATCGGCGCGGCATCAAACACCGCAAGCGGGACGAGGACTGATTCGAAAGAGTCGTGACGCTCGACGAGGTGTCGGGTGGGAGGGCGGCGCGCGGTTGGTATAGAACAGGCTGATGACCCCCGACGAGCTCGAGCGCGCCCGCACCCTGCTCCGCGACACCCCCGTGGTCGACGGGCACAACGACCTGCCGTGGGCGATGCGCACGCACGTCCACTACGACATGGACGCCCTCGACCTGGCCGCGGATCAGAGCGCGAGCCTGCACACCGATCTCGATCGGCTCCGCGCGGGCGGGGTCGGCGCCCAGTTCTGGTCGGTATACGTGCGCTCCGACCTGGCCGGGGACCACGCCGTGAGCGCGACCCTCGAGCAGATCGATTTCGTCCGGGCATTCACCGAGCGGTTCCCCGACCGGCTGTATCCGGCATTCACCGCCGATGACATGGAATCGGCTCGGGCGCAGGGCCGTATCGCCTCGCTGATGGGCGCCGAGGGCGGTCACAGCATCGACTGCTCGCTGGCCACGCTGCGCGCGCTGTACCGGCTGGGCGTGCGCTATATGACCCTCACCCACAACGACAATGTGCCGTGGGCGGATTCGGCCACCGACGAACCGAAGGCGCACGGGCTCACCCGATTCGGCCGGGAGGTGGTCCGTGAGATGAACCGCCTGGGCATGCTGGTCGACCTGTCGCACGTCTCCCCGGACACGATGCGGGCCGCCCTGGCGACATCCCGTGCGCCGGTGATCTTTTCGCATTCCTCCGCGCGGGCGATCTGCGATCATCCGCGCAATGTCCCCGACGACGTGCTGGCGCTGCTGCCCGGCAACGGCGGCATCGCGATGGCGACGTTCGTCCCGAAATTCGTGCTACCCGCCGCCGTCGAATGGACCGCCGCGGCCGATGCCAACATGACCGTGCACGGTTTCCATCCGCTGGACACCTCTCCGGCGGGTATGGAGTGTCAGCGCGCCTTCGAGGCCGCGCATCCGCGCCCGGTGCCGACCGTGGGGACCATCGCCGACCACCTCGACCATATGCGGGAGGTGGCGGGCATCGATCACGTCGGCCTGGGTGGCGACTTCGACGGCACCGCCTTCGTCACCGCGGGCCTGGACGACGTCGCGGGATACCCGAATCTCGTCGCGGAACTGCTCGAACGCCGATGGTCGGCCCGGGACATCGGAAAGCTGCTGTGGCACAACGCCGTCCGGGTGCTGCGCGACGCCGAGGGGGCCGCCCGCGAGCTGCAGCGCACCCGTACGCCCTCGATCGCCACCATCGAGGAGCTCGACGGCAACGGCTGAGTCCGGGTAGGTGCTCAGCCGTCCTTGTGCGCGGTCTCGTACTCCGCCTCGATGACCTTGGCGTGCCGGCGTTCTCGCAGCTTCCAGACGATCACGCCCAGTACGACGATCACCACCACCGTGATGGTCATGCCGCGCCCGACGTTCGCGGCCAGCTTTTCCGCGGAGTGCCCGGCCACGAATCCGAGCACCACGAACGTGGTGCCCCAGATGATGCCGCCGGTGGCGTTGAAGGTCAGGAAGCGCCCGTACGGCATCCGGGAGGTGCCGACCAGCGCGGGCATCACCGCGCGGAAGAAGGCGGTGAAGCGGCCGAGGAACACCGCCGAGCCACCGCGGCGAGACAGGAAGTCCTGCGCCCGATCCAGCCGTCCCCGGTATCGATCCAGCGCGGACATGCCGAGCAGGCGGTGGCCGAAATGCTTGCCGACCTCGTACCCCACGCTGTCGCCGATGATCGCGGCGAGCACCACCAGCAGGATCATCGCCCACAGCTGCACATGGCCCTGGCTGGCCGCGATCCCGCCGATCACCGCGGCGGTCTCGCCCGGGATGACGAAGCCGACGAAGATCGCATCCTCGGCGAACACCAACAGGCCGACGGTCAAATAGACCCAGACCGGCGCGATGTCGAGGATCCGCTGCATCAGCGAGTTCATGCTGTCACGCTACCTGGTGCCGGGGGGTGGGCCCACGTGTGTGGCCACCGCGACACCCGTGCGCGCGAGCCGACGGCGCACGGGCCGGCCCTCAGCTCGGCGGCCGCAGCGCCGCGAACTCGTCCGTGACGCGGATCCTGTCGTCACTGAATCGGTACAGCGCCGCCGGGCGGCCGCCCGCTCGCCCCGACGCCGCGGTCTCCCCGGTGGGCGTGATCACCTTGCGGCGGCTCAGAACTCGCTGCAGATTGGTGGTGTCGACCTCGTATCCGAGTGCCGCGCAGTAGATTTCGCGCAGGATCGCCATGCTGAACCGGTGCGGGGCCAGGGCGAAGGCGATATTCGTGTAGGAGAGCTTGGCGGCGAGCCGGGCGCGGGCGTGCCGGGCGACGGTGCCGTGGTCGAAGGACATGTCCGGCAGCGCCGAGACCGGATACCAGCGGGTGTCGTCGGGTAGCTTCGGGTCCGCGGTGAGGGGCACCAGGCCCAGATAGGCCGACGCGATGCGCCGCGGCGGCGGCACCCGGTGCGGATCGCTGAACACCCAGACCTGCTCGAGGTGCAGCAGCTCGCGCACATCGACCTTCTCGGCGAGTTGCCGTCGTGCCGACACGTCGAGGTCCTCGTCGTCGCGCAGCCGCCCGCCGGGTAGCGACCAGGTGCCGGTCTGCGGTTCCATCGCCCGCTGCCACAGCAGCACGGCCAGTTCGGTCCGCCAGCCCGGCGCACAGCGCGGGGTATCGGGATCGATCGGTTCGCTGTCCCGCTGACCTGCGTCGATGGTGTCGCGGAAGCGACGAACCTGGAACACGGCGGTGAGCGATTCGTGAATGGTGCTACTATGGGGCACGTTTTCGATTATAAGTCGAAAACCGGGTGTATGCGAAATCGGCGAGGGTGCCGATCGCATGAGAGAAGGAGCCAGCCATGGCGACTGCGACGTTTGCCGGGCGCGTTACGGACGGGCCGACGGGGTTCACGGGTGTCGAGGCCACCCCGGAGTGGGCCGAGGAGATCAAGCGGCTGGCGCGCGAGCGCAATGCGACCATCCTGGCGCACAACTATCAGCTGCCCGAGATTCAGGACGTGGCCGACCATGTCGGTGATTCGCTGGCGCTGTCGCGGATCGCCGCGGAGGCGCCCGAGGACACGATCGTGTTCTGCGGCGTGCACTTCATGGCCGAGACCGCGAAGATCCTCAGCCCGGACAAAACCGTGCTGATCCCGGACCAGCGCGCGGGCTGCTCGCTGGCCGACTCGATCTCCGCCGACGAGCTGCGCGCCTGGAAGGCCGAGCACCCCGGGGCGCTGGTGGTCTCGTACGTGAACACCACGGCCGCGGTCAAGGCGCTCACCGACATCTGCTGCACCTCGTCCAACGCCGTGGACGTGGTGGCCTCGATCGATCCGGACCGGGAGGTGCTGTTCCTGCCGGATCAGTTCCTCGGCGCCCACGTCAAGCGAGTGACCGGCCGCGAGAACATGCAGATCTGGGCGGGCGAATGCCACGTGCACGCGGGCATCAACGGTGACGAGCTGACCGCGCAGGCCCGCACCCACCCCGACGCGGAACTGTTTGTCCACCCCGAATGCGGTTGCGCCACTTCGGCGCTGTACCTGGCGGGCGAGGGCGCGTTCCCTGCCGACCGGGTGCACATCCTGTCCACCGGCGGCATGATCGATGCGGCCAAGGCCGCGAAGTCGACCCAGGTCCTGGTGGCCACCGAGATCGGCATGCTGCACCAGCTGCGCAAGGCCGCCCCCGGCATCGACTTCCAGGCCGTCAACGACCGCGCGTCCTGCAAGTACATGAAGATGATCACCCCGGCCGCGCTGCTGCGCTGCCTGGTGGAGAATCGCGACGAGGTCCATGTCGACCCGGAAACCGCCGCGGCGGGCCGGGATTCGGTGCTGCGCATGATCGCCATCGGCAACCCCGGCGGCGGGGAATAGTCATGGCCGGCGGAAATCGGGTGGGGGACACCGGCGATACGGCGATTCGGTGGGAGGCCACGGCGGATCTCGTGGTGATCGGCGGCGGGGTGGCCGGGCTGACCGCCGCCCGCACCGCCTCGCTGCGGGGCCTGCGGGTGCTGACGCTGAGCAAGGGCGGGCCGAACGACACCTCCACGCAGTACGCGCAGGGCGGGATCGCCGTCGTCGCGCCGCACGGTGATTCGGTGGAGTCGCATGTGCACGACACCGTCGTCGCGGGCGTGGGACTGTGCGATCCAGGCGCGGTGCGCTCGATCGTGGAGGGCGGGCGCGAGGCCGTCGCGGCGCTGACGGATCTGGGCGCGGTCTTCGATCTGGGCCGGGACGGGCAGATCTCCCGCACCCGGGAGGGCGGGCACAGCACCCGCCGCATCATTCATGCCGGCGGGGACGCCACCGGCGCGGAGGTGCAGCGCGCGCTCAACGCGGCCGGAATGCCGGTGCTGTTCGGCGCGGCCGCGGTGCGCGTCGTGACCGGCCCCGGCGGAGTGCAGGGCGTGGTCGCGGTGTCGGACAGGGGTTTCGGCGTCGTGCACGCGCCCGCGGTGCTGCTGGCGACCGGGGGTCTCGGGCAGCTGTACGCCCGCGGCACGAACCCGCCGGGCGCCACCGCCGATGGGATCGCGCTGGCGCTGCGTGCCGGGGCGGCCGTGGCGGACCTGGAATTCGTGCAGTTCCATCCGACCGTGCTGTTCAGCCGGGGCGGGCGCGGGCGACGGCCGCTGATCAGCGAGGCGGTGCGGGGCGAGGGCGCGATACTCGTGGATGCGCGGGGGAATTCGGTGACCGCGGGGGTGCATCCGCGCGGCGATCTGGCGCCCCGCGACGTGGTGTCCCGGGCCATCGCGGCCCGGATGCACGAGCTCGGGGACGACCACGTGTATCTCGACGGTCGCGCGATCGAGGGCTTCGCACAGCGGTTTCCGACCGTCACGGCCTCGTGCCTGGCGGCGGGCATCGATCCCCGAACCGACCTGATCCCGGTCGCGCCCGCGGCGCACTACCAGTGCGGCGGCATCGTCACCGACCCCCACGGCCGCACCGCGGTGCCCGGTCTCTACGCGGCCGGCGAGGTCGCCCGGACGGGTCTGCACGGCGCGAACCGGCTCGCCTCCAACAGCCTGCTCGAAGGCCTGGTGGTGGGCGAGCGAGCCGGCGCGGCGGCGGCCGAGCGGCGCGGCGAATCGGATCCCGTCACCGAGATCGGCGAGCTGACCTTCCCGCGTGCGGATCGAGAGTCGTTGCAGGCATTGATGACCGATCACGCCGGCGTCGTCCGCGACGGCGACGGCCTGCGGGCGGGCCTGCTGCGGTTGATGCGCCTGATCAAGGATCGCGAGGGTGCCGGGGCGGAGCGTCACGGCGGGCCCGCGGGCGCGGCTCCGGAGGGGTTCGGAAACGTTCCCGACGCGCCTGATCCGGCCTCGGTCTCGGCGGGCGGGTACTCGGAATTCGCTCCGGTGGGCGATGATTCGCGCGCCGGCGCGACGTTGCCGGGCGGACTGTCCACGGCTGTCGCCGGTCTCGAGGACGCCGCCCTGACACTCACCGCCCGCGCGCTGCTCGTGGCGGCGACCGCGCGCACCGAGAGCCGCGGCTGCCACACCCGGTCCGATCACCCCGACGCCCGTGACGACCTGCGTCGCAGCCTGCCGGTCCGGCTCGGCGCCGACGGCCGGCCGCAGCTGGTCGCCGACGGCGCCGCCCTGCCCGGCGACTGGGCCCCGCTGACGGTGCCCAGGGCGTCGTAAAGCGATGCCGGGCACGAGATTCGGCGGGCAGACCGCCGAGCGGAGACTGAATTCTAGGAGCGCACGATGAGCTTGGATGCCGGACTGGATCGCGAGGAGATCCTGACCCTGATCCGCACCGCGCTGCACGAGGACCTGCGGTACGGACCCGATATCACCACCGCGGCAACGGTTCCCGCCGATGCCACCGCGAAGGCGGCGATGGTGTCGCGACAGCCCGGTACCGTCGCCGGCATCGACGTCGGGCTGCTGGTGCTGGACGAGGTGCTCGGCGCGGGCAACTACCAGGTCACCGAGCGGGTGGCCGACGGCGCCCGGGTGGCGCCCGGCGACGTGACGCTCGGCGTGGTGGCGCCCACGCGCGGACTGCTGACCGCCGAGCGCACGATGCTGAATCTGGTGACCCACCTGTCGGGCATCGCGACCGCGACCGCGGCGTGGGTGGACGCGGTCTCAGGCACGACATGCCGCATCCGCGACAGCCGAAAGACGCTGCCGGGCCTGCGGTCCCTGCAGAAGTACGCGGTACGGGCCGGAGGTGGGGTCAACCACCGCATGGGCCTCGGCGACGCCGCGCTGATCAAGGACAACCACGTCGCCGCGGCGGGTTCGGTGGTGGCCGCACTGCGCGCGGTGCGCGAACTGGCCCCCGATATCGCCTGCGAGGTCGAGGTGGACACCCTCGAACAGCTGGACGCGGTGCTGGAGCAGGACGTGGAACTGGTGCTACTGGACAATTTCCCGCTCTGGGCCACGCAGGCGGCCGTGCAGCGCCGCGACTCCCGCGCACCGCGCACCAAGCTCGAATCCTCCGGCGGGCTGTCGCTGGACATGGCCGCCGAATACGCCGCCACGGGCATCGACTACATGGCGGTCGGCGCGCTGACCCACTCGGTGCGAGTGCTGGACCTCGGGCTCGACATGTAATACCCGCACGGCCGGGAATCCCGCTGTAGCGCACCGGATTACGTGTATCGCTGCGCTACGGGGCCGTCGGCTCGCGGCGCCACGGGGCCGTCGGCTCGCAGATCAGGATCCCGCGGTCGGCGAGGCTCAGGCGGTGAGCTCGCGCTCGAGCGGCGTGCGGAACCGTGGTACGGCGCGCACGTCGCCGTACCACCGCTGCATCCGCGCCGCCTCGGCCTCGATCGACGACTTCGCCTGCGCCCCTATGTCTTCCAGAAGGCGCCAGGCGATCTCGCCGTCCGCGCGCTGGCCCCAGCCGCCGACGATCCGCCCGTCCCACCAGACGGTGGGGCCGATATTGCCGTTGGTGTCGAACAGCGCGGGGCCGTGTGGGCCGAGGAACCAATCGCGCGACTGCCAGCCCATGGGGGTGGGGTCCAGCGCGGGGAGCAGGGCGGGGCCCGGCTCGGGCACGGGCACCGAGTCCAGATCGTCGGCGAGCACGACGCCGGTGCCCTCGTCCAGGTCGACCTCCTCGATCTTCAGCTGTGCCAGCGCCTTTCGTGTCTCGCCCAGGGGCCAGCCGGTCCACCACTTCAGATCGGCGACGGGCGCCGGGCCGAAGGCCAGCAGCCAGCGCCGCGCCAGCTCGGCCTGCGCCTGATCCGCGGGCATCGCGGGAACCCCTTCGGGCAGCCAGGATTCGATCGGCTCCCAGACGTATTGGGTGCTGGCCCAGGTGCCGTTCGGGCGGCCCCGCACGATCCGGCCCTCGCAACCGAGCGTCAGCAGCACCCAGGTGGTGATGTTCGTCGGTGTGGAATACGGCTTGCCCGGCGCGGTGTCGACCCGGGTGCGTAGCCGTGGCACCGCCGCGCCCAGTTGCGCGCCGGTGGCGCTGCCGCGAGCCAGCAGCTCCCGGTGCGTCTGCTCCTCCACCTCCGCCAGCCACGGGCCCACCTCCCCGTCGACGACCTGCTCCAGATATTTGGCGTAGTTGCGCCGCTGCTTGCCCGCCAGGGCGTCTGCGACCGCCGCCTGCAGGGCGGGGACCAGCTCGACCGGAGCGACAAACATCGTGCGGCGCATCGCCAGCATCCGCAGCAGCGTCCGGTCCGTATACAACGCCTGCTCCACCTGGGCGGGTTCGAGTTCGCGGCTGCGGGCGGCCACGGCCAGGAATACCGTCGCCGGATCGGTGGCGTGCAGGACGACCAGGGAGCGGGCGATCTCGGCGGGGTCGTCGACCCGGGTGGCGGATGCGAGCCGATGTCGCGTCGCCAGCCGGGCCCGCCGCTGCGCGGCATCCATCGAACGCATGGGCGAATGCTATCCCGATCCGGCCGCACAGCGCTGGATCACCGTTCGGCGGCGGTGTCGCCGGTTCCGGTCGGCCCGCGAGAAGTGGATGATTCGGCGGCCGCGATCTTGGTGCGGAATAATGATTCGGGGGCGAGGGCTTGATCGAGGCAACTGGATAGGGAGGCCATATGTATATGCCCGCGGACCCGGCATATCACTGGGACGGCGATGCGCTGGACCTCGAGGCGTACCTCGCGCTGATCGGATTCCGGGGTGAGCGCGGGCCGACCGTCGAGACGCTGCGCGCGCTGCAATTCGCGCACACCACGAGTATCCCGTTCGAGAACCTGGAGCCGGTGCTCGGCCGGCCGGTGCCGCTGGATCTGGAGTCGTTGCAGGACAAGCTCGTTCGCGGCCGCCGCGGCGGCTACTGCTACGAGAGCGTGATCCTGTTCGCCGCCGCGCTGGAGCGGCTGGGTTTCGGCATCACCGCCCTGCAGGGCCGGGTGATCATGGGCGCGAGCGCCGGACTGCGGCCCGCCACCCACTCGATGCTGCGCGTCACCACCACCGAGGACGAGCGAGTGTGGCTGTGCGACGTGGGATTCGGCGCCGGCCCGCTCGCACCGCTCGAGCTGAACCCCGATGCCGGCGAGGTGCGGGCGGGGGAGTGGCGATTCCGGCTCGAGCGCACCCGGGGCGAGCTGGGCGGCGAGGAGTGGCTGCTGCATCACTTCGCCCGCGACGGCTGGATCCTGCGGCACAGCGTCACCCTGAATCCGCAGTACCGCATCGACTTCGAGGTGGGCAACCACTTCGTGTCCACCTCCGCCCGCTCGCCCTTCGTCGCCCGGCCGTTCGTGCAGCGGTTCCATCCCGAGGTGCATCACGTGCTCGATGCCGCCACCCTGGTGACCGAGTATCCGGACGGCACCTCGCAGACAAAGGAATTGACGCCGGCCGATCTCCCCGCGACGCTGGCCGAGACGTTCGATATCGAACTTTCCGACGCCGATGCCGCCGCACTCGTCGCGGCGCCCTGGGCGCAGAGGTGGGCAGGAGACGTCGGCGCCGCCTAGTCGCCACGGCATCAACGGGTGTGTGCGACAGGTCGCCTTCGGGGTGAAATGTGATATGCGACACGGTTTATCTCGCCGGGGTCGCAGGGTGATCTCACACCCGTCGCACAGAGTGCGTACATATTGTCTCCGGATCACACTCCGGCGTCGGCGTCGGGCGCCGAGCCAGCTACACTCGTCGGGAACACGCGCGGGCCACCGCGCAGGGTAAGTCACGGATCGCGAAGAATTCGGAGTAGTGCCATCGAAACCGGCCAAGTGATCGCAGGGCATTACCGCCTGGTCGAGCGGATCGGTAGCGGCGGCACAGGCATCGTCTGGCGCGCCGTCGACGAGCGGCTCGAACGGTCGGTGGCGATCAAGCAGATCCTCACCCAGCCCAGCCTGCCTCCGGGCGAAAAGGAGATCGTGCGCCAGCGTGCCTCGCGCGAGGCGCGCAACGCGGCCCGGTTCCAGCACCCCAATGCGATCGTGGTCTTCGATATCACCGACCACAACGGTGATCCGTGCCTGGTTATGGAGTACCTGCAGTCGCAGAGCCTGGCGATGGTGCTGTCCGCGCAGGGCACCCTGCCGCTGGCGCAGGTCGCGCGCATCGGCGAGCAGGTGGCCTCGGCCCTGGTGGCCGCGCACCGGGCGGGCATCGTGCACCGCGACGTCAAGCCGGGCAACATCCTGCTGGGCGAGAACAGCACGGTCAAGATCACCGATTTCGGCATCTCCAAGGCCAAGGGCGACGTCGCGCTCACCGCGACGGGCTTGATCTCCGGGACCGCCGCCTACCTCGCCCCGGAGGTGGCACGCGGCGCCGAGCCGACCCCCGCCGCCGACGTCTTCGCCTTGGGTGCAACGCTTTTCCACGCCCTCGAGGGCGAGCCACCTTACGGCAGCAACCCGAATCCGCTGGCGCTGCTGTACGCGGCGGCAAACGGCCAGCTCAGCCAGCCGCGCAACGCCGGCCAGCTCACCGACCTCCTGCTGGACCTCCTCAGCTTCGAGCCCGAGGACCGTCCCAGCATGACCGAGGTCCGTGATCAGCTCGCCGACTTCGCCGACGGGGCCGACGACGCCGTCGCGACCAGAATGCTGGCCACCCATCGTTCCGCCCCGCGGCGCCAGGCTACCCGCACGCTGGATCGTCGTGCGGCACAGGCGGATATCTCCACCGCGGAGATGATGGCGCAGGAGGCACCGGTCTCGGAGCCCAACCTGCCCCCCGTGCGCCCGCCCCGCCCCGGCGCCCACCCCACCCGCTCGCATCGGCTGCCGGTGGAGCCGGAGCCGCCCCGCCGTCGCAGCCCGTGGCTGATCGTCGGCGGCGCCGTGGTCGCGGTGGCCATCGTCGGCGCGGCCATCTACACCCTCTTCGGCGGTACGCCCCCGAGTTCGTCTGCCACGGAGGGCAATTCGTCCTCGACCAGCGCCGCCGCGCAGAGCACGACGGCCTCGGCCTCTGCCCTGGGCGAGACCAAGAGTAACGGTCAGGCCGATGCCGGCTCCGCCGCCACCATGATTCAGCAGTTCTACAACGACCTGGTATCCGGCAGTGCCAATCTCAGCGATGCCTGGTCCCTGCTGACCCCGGCGGCCCAGCAGGTGTACAGCGACCAGCAGTCGTTCGAGAACTACTGGACCAAGAACCCCGTGACGAAGTGGAGCAGCGTCTCCGGGGCGGGCGGCACGAGCACCGCCGCCAGCGGCGACGGCTCGGTCGACATGCGGGTCGGGAACGTCACCAACGGCGGCAAGTCGCGGTCGATGACCCTGCGGGTGGTCCTCGGCAGCAGCGGCACCCCGCTCATCGACAGCAACACCAAGTAGGATCGCAACTTCCGGCGCCGTCGTCCTCGATGCGATATCGAGGGCGACGGCGTCCGTTCGTCCGGCGCGACTAATCGCGGACGACTGCGTAACCCGACACTCCTGTGGGACGGATAGCGAGCTTGACGCGGTCCTCGGCGTCCGGCGGGACGACCGGACCGCCGCCGTAGCGCTGGGACAGGCTCGAGTACAGGGCGCCCTCGGGGTCCGGGTCGATGTGGTCGAGCACTCCGCGGACCTCGATGTAGCGGTAGGGCTTGTCCGGGTCGAAGATCGAGATCGACACCCGCGGCTCGGCCGCCAGGTTCTTGAACTTCTGCCGGGAGTTGGTGTGCGTGAACCAGATGAATTCGCCGTCCCAGACGAACCACATCGGGTTCACCTGCGGCGCGCCATCGGGCCGGGTCGTGCCCAGGCTGGCGAATACCGGGCGTACCAGCAGGTCGCGAGCCTTATCGGGGATGACGGACATATCTGTTCTCCTCACAGCTGCTACATGGGTTGCGCCAGTAATCGAACAACATCGCGAGGCGTTGCGCGCCCGCGGCCCCGCAGCGCCGGAGGCGACGCCTAAATGACTATGCCGACCCGATAGTCTGGTAGTCGGTCCGGTGACTTCCCGCCCGGGCGATGACCAGCACAGAAGAGGTTTCACACCGCTATGACAACCCGCATCGAGCTCGCCCGCGTCGATCTGCGCGGTCGTACTCCCACCGCCGCCGAGCTGCGCGCCGCGCTGCCGCGCGGGGGAGTCGACGTGGACTCGGTGCTGCATCATGTGCGGCCGGTCGTGGAGGCGATCCGCGATCGGGGTGTCGAGGCGGCGCAGGAATTCAGCGTGCAGTTCGACGGCGTTGCTCCCGCGTGCGTCCGGGTCCCGGCCGCCGAACTCGACGCCGCGCTCGAAAACCTCGATCCCGCGGTGCGCACCGCGCTGGAGGTCGCGATCGAGCGCACCCGCCTCGTGCACGCCGATCAGCGGCGCACCGACAAGACCACCCAGGTGGTGCCCGGTGGCACCGTCACCGAGCGCTGGGTTCCGGTGGAGCGCGTCGGGCTGTACGTGCCCGGCGGCAATGCGGTCTACCCGTCCAGCGTCGTGATGAACGTGGTACCCGCCCAGGCGGCGGGCGTGGATTCGCTGGTGGTCGCCTCGCCGCCGCAGGCGCAGTTCGGCGGCCTGCCGCATCCGACGATCCTGGCCGCGGCGAAACTGCTCGGCGTCGAGGAGGTCTGGGCCGTGGGCGGCGCACAGGCCGTGGCCCTGCTGGCCTACGGCGGCGTCGACACCACCGGCGAGCGCCTGGATCCGGTCGACATGATCACCGGCCCCGGCAATATCTACGTCACCGCGGCCAAGCGCCTGTGCCGCGGCCTGGTCGGCATCGACGCCGAGGCCGGACCCACCGAGATCGCGATCCTCGCCGACGCCACCGCCGATCCGGTGCACGTGGCCGCCGACCTGATCAGCCAAGCCGAACACGACGTGCTGGCCGCCAGCGTCCTCGTCACCGACAGTGCCGCCCTGGCCGATGCGGTCGATGCCGCGGTGAACGCACAGCTCGAGGTCGTCAAGCACCGGCACCGGGTGTCGGAGGCGTTGTCCGGCAAGCAGTCCGGGGTCGTGCTCGTCGACGACGTGGATCAGGGGCTGCGCGTGGTGAACGCCTACGCCGCCGAGCACCTGGAGATCCAGACCGCGCAGGCGCCCGCCGTCGCGGCCCGGGTGCGCAGTGCGGGAGCGGTTTTCGTCGGTGCGTGGTCGCCGGTGAGCCTGGGCGATTACTGCGCCGGATCCAATCACGTGCTGCCCACGGCCGGCTGCGCCCGGCACTCCTCGGGCTTGAGCGTGCAGACATTCCTGCGCGGCATCCATGTCGTCGACTACAGCGAGGCGGCGCTCAAAGACGTTGCGGGACACGTGGTTGCGCTCGCGAATGCCGAAGATCTGCCCGCCCACGGCCAGGCCGTGCGGGCGCGATTCGAGGCGCTGTCGTGACAACCGTGACACACATTCCTGGGTCCGCCGTGTCCCTGGACGACTTGCCGCTGCGGGAGAACCTGCGCGGCAAATCGCCCTATGGCGCACCGCAATTGACCGTCCCGGTGCAGCTGAACACCAACGAGAATCCGCATCCGCCGAGCCAGGCGCTGATCGACGACGTCGCCGAATCGATCCGGGCCGCGGCGGCGGATCTGCACCGCTATCCGGACCGCGATGCGGTGGCGCTGCGCACCGACCTGGCCACCTACCTGACCCGGCAGACCGGGGTGGTGCTGGACGTGTCGAATGTGTGGGCCGCCAACGGTTCCAACGAGATCCTGCAGCAGCTGCTGCAGGCCTTCGGCGGGCCCGGCCGCAGCGCCATGGGCTTCGTGCCCTCGTATTCGATGCACCCGATCATCTCCGAGGGCATCGATACCGAGTGGGTGGAAGCCAAGCGCAACGACGACTTCTCCCTCGATGTCGACTATGCGCTGGCGCACATCGCCGAACGCCGCCCCGACGTGGTGTTCGTGACGAGCCCGAACAATCCCACCGGGCACAGCATCCCGCAGCCGGACCTTATCCGGATCCTGGAGGCCGCGCCCGGCGTCGTGGTCGTCGACGAGGCCTACGGCGAATTCTCCGCCGTGCCCAGTGCGATCGAGCTGATCGACCGGTTCCCCGCGAAACTCGTTGTCAGCCGGACGATGTCCAAGGCATTCGCCTTCGCGGGCGGGCGCCTGGGCTATCTGGCCGCCGCGCCGGCGGTGATCGATGCGATGCTGCTGGTGCGACTGCCCTACCACCTGTCGGTGGTCACCCAGGCCGCCGCGCGGGCGGCCCTGCGCCATGCCGATGAGACCCTGGCCACCGTCGCGGAATTGGCTGCCCAGCGGGACCGGGTCGCGAAGGCGCTGGCGGACATGGGATTCCGGGTCTCGCCCAGCGATGCCAACTTCCTGCTGTTCGGTCGCTTCGCCGACGCACCCCGGGCGTGGCAGCACTACCTCGACGAGGGCGTGCTGATCCGCGACGTCGGCATCCCCGCACACCTGCGGGTCACCATCGGCCTGGCCGCCGAGAACGACGAATTCCTGCGGGTCAGTGCGATTTTGGCCGCCACCGAGCGGGTGGACGCGTGAGTATGAGCACCGAGATTAAGGCGAGTATGCAGCGAACGGCGCGGGTGGAGCGCACCACCAAGGAGTCCAGCATCGTCGTCGAGCTGAACCTCGACGGCACCGGGACGACGGACATCTCGACCGGCGTCCCCTTCTACGACCACATGCTGACCGCGTTGGGTGCGCACGCCAGCTTCGATCTCAGCGTTCGCTCCGAGGGCGACATCGAGATCGAGGCGCACCACACCGTCGAGGACACCGCGATCGTCCTCGGCCAGGCACTTGGCCGGGCCCTGGGCGACAAGCAGGGCATCCGCCGCTTCGGCGACGCCTACATCCCGATGGACGAGACCCTCGCGCACGCGGCGGTCGACGTGTCCGGGCGGCCCTATTGCGTCCACATCGGCGAGCCGGATCACCTGCTGCACGCGGTGATTCCGGGTTCGCCGGTCCCCGGATCGGCCAGTTCCGCGCTCAGGCCCGGCGCACCCTATTCCACGGTGCTGAATCGGCACGTGTTCGAATCGATCGCGCTGAACGCACGGATCGCGCTGCACGTGCGGGTGCTCTACGGCCGCGATCAGCATCACGTCACCGAGGCCGAATTCAAGGCCGTGGCGCGGGCTCTGCGCGCCGCGGTCGAGCTCGATCCGCGGGTGAACGGCGTCCCGTCGACGAAGGGGACGCTGTGACAGAGCCCAGACATACCCCCACCCCACCGCCCCGGTCGAAATCCGTCGCCCTGCTGGACTACGGCTCGGGCAACCTGCACTCGGCCAACCGTGCCCTGATCCGCGCCGGAGCCGACGTCACCGTCACCGCCGACCCCGAAATCGCCTTGGCCGCGGACGGTTTGGTGGTGCCGGGCGTGGGCGCGTTCGCGGCCTGCATGGCCGGGCTGCGTGCGGTGCGGGGCGAACGCATCATCGGCAAGCGCCTCGCCGGGGGCCGTCCGGTACTGGGCATCTGCGTCGGCATGCAGATCCTGTTCGAGCGCGGCGTCGAATTCGGCGTGGAGACCGACGGGTGCGCCGAATGGCCCGGGACAGTGGAGCGGCTGCCCGCGCCGGTGCTGCCGCACATGGGCTGGAATACGGTGCAGTCACCGGCCGACAGCGTGCTGTTCGCCGGGATGGACGCCGAGACCCGGTTCTATTTCGTGCATTCCTATGCCGCGCAGCGCTGGACGTGGGACGACGACGGCGCGATCGCCCCGGCCAAGCTCACCTGGGCCGAGCACGGCGCCCCGTTCCTGGCCGCGGTCGAGAACGGGCCGTTGTCGGCCACCCAGTTCCATCCGGAGAAATCCGGCGACGCCGGCGCGCAGTTGCTCCGCAACTGGGTGCGGTCGCTGTAGGTTGCCGACGGCGCCCATTAGGTCGGAGTCGGTCGGGGATCACGGCGAAAGGGGCGTGTGCCATGGGAAATGGTCTGGCCTCCGGATCCACCGCGGCCGGGTCGTCCTAGCGCGCTCTGCCGCGCTCAGTGCGCGGGCGAACTCACCGGCAGTGGCTGCGGATCGACCCGCTCGGTCAGCCACTGGCCGTTGACGTTGTCCAGGTACACCTGCATCACGCTGCGCCCGGGGCGGGGCAGGCCCAATGTCGCGTCGCTGCGGGTCGTGTCGTCGACGGACACCACGATCTGCGCGTGCGTGGCATCGGCGGTGTCGGTGCCGCACTCCACCGACAGCACATCGGAACTGGTGTGCGTCGCCACGGCCTGATTGCGGCGGTCCGTGCTGGTCCGCTGAAATTGATCGCGGAACGGGCCGGTGGAGTGGTCCAGGACGCGGCGGTTGTAGTCGTCGTAATCGGTGAAGGTGTAGGTACTGAGCTGGCGGCCGAAATCGCAGGCGGCCAGCTGTGCCGGATCGGTCGGGTTGGCCGCCGCGACCGCGCCGATTCCCGGGATCACACCCAGACTCGCCAGCGCCACCATGCCGACGCCCGCGGCCGGTCGGACGGGGACGATGCGGGCGGGGATCGAGGGCCGCAATGCTCTCCGGGACATGACTGCACCCCTTTGTTGCTCGACGAACAGAACGAAACCCGTGTCCCACCCCGGAATGCGCACCCGGGACGATGTCCGAGTTCGTTCTGCGCCTACTGACACGCGTGGTGTTGGAGTTGCCCATCGGGGCGCGCGGCAAACCTCGCCACGGCCGGTCCCGGCGGTGTGCAGCCCAGGCCCGCGGCCGGGACCGGCCGGTATGCCCAGTAGGCTACTGCCGTGAATCTTGTGCTGCTCCCCGCCGTCGATGTCGCCAATGGTGAGGCCGTGCGCCTCGTCCAGGGGGAGGCGGGCAGCGAAACGAGCTACGGATCGCCGCGCGAGGCCGCCCTGGCCTGGCAGCAGGCCGGCGCCGAATGGGTCCATCTGGTCGATCTGGACGCCGCCTTCGGCCGCGGCTCCAATCGCGACATGATCGCGGAGGTGGTCGGCGAGCTCGATGTAAAGGTGGAGCTGTCCGGCGGCATCCGCGATGACGAATCGCTGAAGGCCGTGCTCGCCACCGGCTGCGCCCGGGTCAACCTGGGCACCGCGGCCCTCGAGAATCCGGAGTGGGCCGCCCGCGCGATCGGCGAGTACGGCGACCGCATCGCCGTCGGCCTCGACGTGCGCCTGACCGAGGGCCAGTACCGGCTGCGCGGGCGCGGCTGGGTCAGCGACGGCGGCGACCTGTGGGAGGTGCTCGAGCGACTCGAACGAGACGGCTGCTCGCGGTATGTCGTCACCGACGTCACCAAGGACGGCACCCTCACCGGGCCGAATCTGGATCTGCTGCGCGAGGTCTGTCAGGCCACCGAAGCGCCGGTCGTCGCCTCGGGTGGGGTCTCCACCCTCGACGATCTGCGGGCCATCGCCGGGCTGGTACCGGACGGCGTCGAGGGCGCGATCGTGGGAAAGGCCCTCTACGCCGGGCGATTCACGCTGCCCGAGGCATTGGCCGCGGTGCGCTAGGCGATGACGACCCCCGCCGAGCGCGTCACGCTGCTCGCCCTCGCCAGCGAGGTATTGGATTCGGCCGCACCGCGTTTCGTGCAGGGTGTCGGTGCGCCCAGCGCGGTCGAGAAGGGGCGTGGCGATTTCGCCACCGAGCTGGACCTCGAGCTGGAGCGCACGGTATCCGCGAGCCTGGTCGAGCGCACCGGGATCGCGGTGCACGGCGAGGAATTCGGCGGCCCCGAGCTCGGCTCGGGCACCTCGTGGGTGCTCGACCCCATCGACGGCACCTTCAATTATTCGGCGGGGCATCCCCTGTCCGGGATTCTGCTGGCATTGATCGAGGACGGCGTGCCGGTGCTGGGCCTGACCTGGTTGCCGCTGCTGGGCCGTCGCTACGCCGCGGCGGTCGGTGGGCCGCTACTGGTGGACGGGGATCCGGCGCCGCCGCTGGCGCCCGGCAAACTCGCCGAGGTGATGATCGGCTTCGGCGCCTTCAATCTCGATGCGCACGGCCGCATTCCCGGACGGTTCCGCTTCGACCTGCTCGGCGCGCTGAGCCGGCTCTCGGGCCGGGTCCGCATGCATGGTTCCACCGGAATCGACCTGGCGTTCACCGCATCCGGGGTGCTGGGCGGGGCCGTCGTCTTCGGCCACCATCCGTGGGACAACGCCGCAGGGGTCGCGCTCGTGCGGGCCGCCGGGGGAGTGGTCACGGATCTGCGGGGCGAGGAGTGGACCATCACGT
The DNA here is from genome assembly GCF_050434125.1 of Nocardia sp. GP40. Taxonomy (NCBI): domain Bacteria; kingdom Bacillati; phylum Actinomycetota; class Actinomycetes; order Mycobacteriales; family Nocardiaceae; genus Nocardia; species Nocardia sp. GP40. The sequence continues at coordinate 747,598 of NZ_JBNPVW010000001.1, forward strand.
CGGGTTCGGTGCTCGCCGCCGCACCGGGGGTGCACGAGGAACTACTGGACATGATCGATACCGCGGTGGACGAGTCCGCCCGGGGACTGAACACACAACGGAGCTGAACGAATGACACTGGCTGTGCGCGTGATTCCGTGCCTGGACGTGGATGCCGGGCGCGTGGTCAAGGGCGTGAACTTCGAAAACCTGCGGGACGCGGGCGATCCCGTCGAACTGGCCGCGACCTACGACGCGCAGGGCGCGGACGAGCTGACCTTCCTCGACGTCACCGCCTCCACGGGCGACCGCGGCACCATGATCGACGTGGTGACCCGCACCGCCGAGCAGATCTTCATTCCGCTCACCGTCGGCGGCGGCGTGCGCACGGTCGACGATGTGGACCGCCTGCTGCGCGCGGGCGCGGACAAGGTGTCGGTGAACACCGCCGCCATCGCGAATCCGCAGATCCTGCGCGAGATGTCGGAGCGGTTCGGCTCGCAGTGCATCGTGCTGTCCGTCGATGCCCGCACCGTCCCCGAAGGCACGGATCCGACCCCGTCCGGGTGGGAGGTCACCACGCACGGCGGCAAGCGCGGCACCGGTATCGACGCCGTCGAATGGGCCGTGCGCGGAGCCGAACTCGGCGTGGGGGAGATCCTGCTGAACTCGATGGATGCCGACGGCACCAAGGCGGGGTTCGATCTGGCCATGATCACCGCGGTGCGGGCGGCCGTGACGGTTCCGGTGATCGCCAGCGGCGGTGCGGGCAAGGTCGCGGACTTCGCGCCCGCGATCCAGGCGGGCGCGGACGCCGTCCTGGCGGCCACCGTCTTCCACTTCGGCGAGCTCACGATCCCCGAGGTCAAGGATGCAATGCGCGCCGAGGGGATCGTCGTCCGGTAGCCGGGCCGGGGTGCGCGCCGCCACCGCCCGGTTCGGCACATGTCCCGCTCTTGGTATAACGGTGTACGTGAGTCTGGATCCCGCTATCGCCGCCCGCCTCAAGCGCAACGAGGCCGGGCTGGTCGCCGCGGTCGCGCAGGAGCGCGGCACCGGCGATGTGCTCATGATGGCGTGGATGGACGACGAGGCGCTGGCCCGCACCCTGGCCACCCGCAAGGCGACGTATTACTCGCGCTCGCGGCAGCAGTACTGGGTCAAGGGTGAGACCTCGGGGCACACCCAGTACGTGCACGAGGTGCGATTGGATTGCGACGGCGATACCGTGCTGCTGATCGTCGACCAGGAGGGCGCGGCCTGCCACACAGGCACCCACACCTGCTGGGACGGGGACGTGCTGCTGTCGGATCCGGTGGGGCAGAACTGATTCGGCGCAGACGCCCGATGCGGAACCGGTCTAGGTGTCCGCTTCCTCGTCGACCGGCCGCTGGCCGTTGGTGCGGCCGATCCCGCGGGTGAGCCCCGCCTCGAGCTGCGCGACGACCGCCTCGCCCAGTTCCAGGAGTTGTTCGGTCTGGCGGTCGTCGAGGCCGTCGAAGACCAGGCCGTGCACGGCCTCGAGGTAGCCGGGCGTGGCCTGCTGGACCTTCCGGTATCCGGTCTCGGTCAGCACCGCATCCGCGCCGCGCCGCCCGGCCAGCACCTGCCGCTGAGCCCAGCCCAGCCGCTCCAATTTCGTTACTACGTGGGATAACCGGGATAGCGAGGCGTTTGCTCTAGAGGCCAGCTCGCTGAGCTGAAGTCGATGTTCGGGTTCGGCGGCCAGTAGCTCGAGCACAACGTATTCGAAGTGGGTGACGCCGGCCTCGCGCTGCAATTGCGTGTCCATGGCCGCGGGCAGCCGCGTCGTCAGCGCGACAAGAATTCGCCACGCTCGTTGTTCGACTGGGTTAAGCCACTTCGTCACTTCGCGCCTCTCTTACAGCCAAGTGACGTAATCTCGTTAGCGAGACTAGTGAATCTTGAATCTTCAATCCACGGTCACCTGCAGAGAGTTAGTTTGCCATGATTTCGCTCGCGGGTCACGGGTGGTCTGTATGACGTGACGTCTCTCACGTGTGTCGTTACTGCTCGGAGGGCTTGTCCGCCGGTGGTTCCGGGACGGGTGCGGTGGGGGCGGCGGCCGGTTGCTGGTAGGTGGGGGCCTTGCGGTGCTTCGCGCCGCGGCGGGTGCGCAGCCGTCGGCGGATCCGCAGGAACAGGACCAGCACGAACAGGGCCGCGGCGACGATGGCCCCGATCAGCGAGGCGCCCCGGAATCCCGGCGCGTTGACATCGAGCACCCGCTCGCCCGCGTGCGCGGCGTTGCTGCCGCCCAGGACGATCGTGAGGGTCATCAGATTCGGCAGCGCGACGGCCAGGGCCAGCACGGCCGAGCCGCCGGCGAGGAATCGCCCGCCCCGCCACCGCCACATCGTCACGACGGCCAACAGCAGGAACAGCGGCACGATCGTGCAGAAGAAGCCCAGGGCCAGGCCGGACCAGATGCCCTTGGAGAAGCTGCCGTGCCCGGACATGGCGGCGATGCGCTGCGCCCACCAGCGCGGAATGAACGAAGCCAGGATGAAGTAGGCGACGACCAGCGCCACGACCACCGCGAGCACGCCGATGATCCGATTGCGCCACTTGTGGGTGCTGGGCGATTGCTCGACATGCTGCGAGGTCATACGACCAGGGTAAGCATGATTTGCCAGATAATCGGCGATACACACGCCCGGTTGCCGGCCCGGGAATGAACAGGGCCGGACCGGTTGCCCGGCCCGGCCCTGCCGATGGCGGTCGTCAGACCCCGAGAAGGATGGCCACCTCGGGGTTCTTGACATCCATGACGTCCAGGATGCCGTGCGCCTTCAGGAACGGCTCGAGCTCCTTGATGCGGTCGCTGTGCTCCGCGTACTCGTCCGGGAACTTGCGCCGGTCCAGGTTCTCCAGGGCCTTGACGTACGTCACGAACGAGGCCAGCGCGTTGTATTTGGTCGTGCCCCCGGCCTGCTGCCGGTTCATCTGCATCATCCGGGATGACTGGCCGGGCACGTTGCCCATCGGCTGCTGCGGCGCCGCGTGCCGGGGCCCCTCCGGTGCCATCGGTTGCGAGGGATACATCGGTATGTGAGCTCCGCTCTGTGTCGGCGGCCACCGCGTCGCTCCGGCGTGGTCCGCCCGGTTCGCCGCTGCGATCAGCACTGGCGCCGCTGAGCGCCGAGCACCGGCGAACCGGACACGGACGGCGCGTCGACGACTCGCGCCCCGGTGGTCCGGCGGATGGCCCGCTGTCCGGTTTGGTTGTCTAGCTGAGGGTGATGCGGTCGATCAGATGCCGGTCGGGCCGCGTAACGCCGGTTCGGCCGGGTCGTGCTCGCCCCCCTGTGATTCGCAGCTGGCCAGGGCACTGCTGGGTCTCTTGTAGCCCCCGCGATCGGGTGCGCGGGCTTCATCAGGCGGGCTGTCTTCGTCACGTTCGCGGCCGCCGGTGCCGGCGGCCGCGAACGGGCGTTGGTAAGGGTAGTGCCCAGCGTTCCCGGATATGGCGATAATGCGGTTCCCGCCCGAATCGGGTACCCCACCCCGCCACCGGGGTGGGGTACCCGGCCCTGAAATGATGGGGAGATGCACGGCGCAACCGATCGTCCGGGGACCTCGACCACCACTACCCGCGAGGACTTCCGGGTCCTCGCGGCCGAGCACCGGGTGGTCCCGGTGACCCGGAAGGTGCTGGCGGACTCGGAAACTCCGCTCTCGGCCTACCGCAAGCTGGCCGCGGACCGGGCGGGCACGTTCCTGCTCGAGTCGGCCGAGAACGGGCGATCGTGGTCGCGATGGTCGTTCATCGGGGCGGGCAGTCCCACCGCGCTGAGCGTGGTCGACGGGCAGGCGGCCTGGCTGGGCGCCACTCCGGCCGATGCACCGTCGGGCGGCGATCCACTGGTCGCGCTGCGCGATTCCCTCGAGTTGCTGCGGACCGAGCGCCTGCCCGGCCTGCCCCCGCTCACCGGTGGTCTGGTCGGCTACCTCGGCTACGACATCGTGCGCCGGATGGAGCGCCTGCCGGAGCTGGCCGTCGACGATCTGCACGTGCCGGAGATGGTGATGCTGCTGGCCACCGACCTGGCCGCGTTCGACCACCACGAGGGCGCGATCACGCTGATCGCCAACGCGGTCAACTGGAACGGCACCGACGAGCGCGTCGACGAGGCCTACGACGACGCGGTAGCCCGGCTGGACCGGATGACCGCGGCGCTGGCCGCGCCCGCGGAATCGACGGTCTCGGTCTTCGACCGCCCCGAGCCGGATTACCGCCGCCAGCACACCACGGAGGAACACGGCGCGGGCGTGCGGCGGCTGGTCAAGGAGATCGAGGCGGGCGAGGCCTTCCAGGTGGTGCTCTCGCAGCGGTTCGAGATGGACTACGACGGCAGCCCGCTGGACCTGTACCGGATGCTGCGCGCGTCGAATCCGAGCCCGTACATGTACCTGATGCACATTCCGGACGGCTCCGGCGGCACGGCCTTCTCTATCGTCGGTTCGAGCCCGGAATCGCTGGTGACGGTGAAGGACGGCGTGGCCACCACGCATCCGATCGCCGGTACCCGGTGGCGCGGGGCGACTCCCGAGGACGATGTGTTGCTGGAGAAGGATCTGCTGGCCGACGAGAAGGAGAACGCCGAGCACCTCATGCTCGTCGACCTGGGCCGCAACGATCTGGGCCGGGTGTGTACCCCGGGCACGGTGCGCGTCACCGACTATCGCCACGTCGAGCGGTACAGTCACGTGATGCACCTGGTGTCCACGGTGTCGGCGCAGCTCGCCCCCGGCCGCATCGCCCTGGACGCGGTGCAGGCGTGTTTCCCGGCCGGCACGCTGTCCGGCGCGCCGAAGGTCCGCGCGATGGAGCTGATCGAGGAGCTGGAAACGACCCGCCGCGGCGTCTACGCCGGCGTCGTCGGCTATCTCGATTTCGCCGGCGATGCCGACACCGCGATCGCCATCCGCACCGCGCTGCTGAAGGACGGCATCGCCTACGTGCAGGCCGGCGGCGGCATCGTCGCCGACTCCGAGCCCGAATACGAGGACAACGAGTCCCGCAACAAGGCGATGGCCGTGCTCAAGGCCGTTGCTGCGGCGCGGACGGTCCGCGCCTTCGCCCCGGAACCCGGTGATGCCGAGTGACGGGGACAGATATGGATGCCGAATGATGAACGCAGTGGAACCCGATAGGGCGCACGAGAATCCGGACGGGGCGGCCAAGCGTCGCCGGCCGGTCGGTCCCGTGGTGCTGCTGGTGCTGGCCGCGGCCGCGCTGTGGATCGCCTCCCGGATGACGTGGGTGACCATCGTGTCCTCCGACGGGCTCACCACCCCGCGCACCAACCGCCTCGACGGCGGCGTGTGGTTCGGCGCGCTCACCCCGCTGGCGCTGGTGCTGCTGGCCGCGGTCGCGGCCGTGTTCGCCACCCGGGGCTGGCTGCGCCGCCTGGTCGGCGTGGTCGTCGCGGTGGTGGCCGCGGTGGCCGCCGTACCCGGGGTCGCGCTGCTGACCCACCACGGCGCGGTCGGCTCGCGCGCGGCGACCCTGGTCGACCTGCCCGCTCGGGCGCACGTGGACCTGGTGCGCGTCTATGCGTTCCCGGCCACGCTCAGCGTGCTCGGCGCGATCATCGCCTTCGCGGCGGGCGTGCTGCTGGCCCGGATGCCCGAGAGCACCGCGCGAATGTCGGGAAAGTACGACAATCCGGTGTTCCGGCGGGCGGCCGCGGCCGAACAGGTGGCGCGCCGGCGCGCCGCCGCGACCGATTCGTCGCCCGGCGAGGGCGCTGCGGCATCCGCCGAACACGGCGGGGCAACGACCGGCGCCGCCGCCGCGCCGGGTACGTCCGCCGCGGAATCCGCTGCGCCCCAGCCCGACTCCGCACCCGCGCAGCCGCTGTCCGAGCGGGTGCTGTGGGATGCCCTCGACGCGGGCGCGGATCCCACCGACGACGAGGCCGGACGTGACCGGTGAGGCGTACCCGCACCCGCGACGGGGTCTCGGTCCGCGGTGGCGCCCGGGGCCGCAGCGCGGCGGTATGCGGGGGCGGAGCTCGGGGTGCGACGAGGAACACCCCGGCGTCGGCGGTGTGAACGTGGCCATTTACTCTTTAACCGCACCGGTGAGACAGCGCCTGGGGGGATTCTCAGGTATGAAGTCCGTCTCCCCAGAAAGGATTCGAGCCAGATGACGGTACTCGACTCGATTCTCGACGGGGTCCGCGCGGATGTGGCCGCACGGGAAGCCCACCTGGATTTCCAGGCCGTCAAGAAGGCCGCCGCGGCGGCCCCCTCCCCACGCAACGCGCTCGCTGCGCTGCATCAGGACGGCGTCGGAGTCATCGCCGAGGTGAAGCGCGCCAGCCCCTCCAAGGGCGAGCTGGCCGACATCCCGGATCCGGCCAGCCTGGCGAAGGCGTACCAGGACGGTGGCGCGCGGATCATCAGCGTGCTCACCGAACAGCGCCGCTTCCACGGTTCGCTCGATGATCTGGACGCCGTGCGCGCGGTCGTCGATCTGCCGATCCTGCGCAAGGATTTCGTCGTCGGCCCGTACCAGATCCACGAGGCGCGCGCCCACGGCGCGGACGTGATTCTGTTGATCGTGGCCGCCCTGGAGCAGGACGTGCTGGCCTCGCTCATCGACCGCACCGAATCGCTCGGCATGACCGCGCTGGTCGAGGTGCACACCGAGGAGGAGGCCGATCGCGCCCTCGAGGCGGGCGCCTCGGTCATCGGCGTGAACGCCCGCAACCTCCGGACCCTCGAGGTGGATCGCGACGTCTTCGCGCGCATCGCGCCCGGGCTGCCCACCGAGGTCATCCGGGTCGCCGAATCCGGGATCAGCGGCACCGCCGATCTGCTTGCCTACGCCGGAGCGGGTGCGGATGCCGTGCTGGTCGGCGAGAGCCTGGTGATCAGTCGCGATCCGCGCGCGGCGGTCTCGGAGCTGGCCACGGCCGGCACCCACCCGTCCTGCCCGCGCCCGCTGCGCCGGGGAGCCGCACGATGACCCAGACCACCCAGCCCCCGCTGCCACCGGCGAGCGCGGGGGTGACCCAGCGCAGCCACGAGCCCGATGCGGGCGGCCACTTCGGCGTCTACGGCGGGCGGCACGTGCCCGAGGCGCTGATGGCGGTGATCGAGGATGTCACGGCCGAATACGACAAATGCCGGGTCGACCCGGACTTCCTGGCCGAGCTGGATCGGCTGCAGCGCGACTACACCGGCCGCCCGTCGCCGGTCTTCGAATGCAGACGGCTCTCGGAGCACGCGGGCGGCGCCCGGATCTTCCTGAAGCGGGAAGACCTGAACCACACCGGCTCTCACAAGATCAACAATGTCCTCGGCCAGGCGCTGCTCGCCAAGCGGATGGGCAAGACCCGGGTCATCGCGGAGACCGGCGCCGGCCAGCACGGGGTCGCCACCGCGACCGCGTGCGCCCTGCTCGGCCTGGACTGCGTGGTCTACATGGGCGCGGTCGACATGGTGCGCCAGCAGCTCAACGTCGCCCGGATGCGCCTGCTCGGTGCCCAGGTGATCTCCGTGACCAGCGGCTCGCAGACCCTCAAGGACGCCATCAACGAGGCGCTGCGGGATTGGGTCACCAACGCCGACGACACGTACTACGCCTTCGGCACCGCGGCGGGCCCGCATCCGTTTCCGCTGCTCGTGCGCGATTTCCAGCGCGTGATCGGCATCGAGGCGCGCGCTCAGCTGCTCGAGCGGGCCGGTCGGCTGCCCGATGCGGTGACCGCCTGCGTCGGCGGCGGATCCAATGCGATCGGCATCTTCCACGCCTTCATCGACGATCCCGGCGTGCGGCTGCTGGGCTTCGAGGCGGCGGGCGACGGCGTCGAAACCGGAAGGCATGCGGCGACTTTCACCGGCGGCACGCCAGGCGCGTTCCAGGGCGCGTACTCGTATCTGCTGCAGGACGAAGATGGCCAGACCATCGAGTCGCATTCGATCTCGGCGGGTCTGGACTATCCGGGCGTCGGCCCCGAGCACGCCTACCTCAAGGACATCGGCCGCGCGGAGTACCGTCCGGTCACCGACGCCGAGGCGATGGACGCGCTGCTGCTGCTCTCGCGCACCGAGGGCATCATCCCGGCCATCGAGTCCGCGCACGCGGTGGCGGGGGCGCTGCAGCTGGGCCGCGAAATGGGCAAGGACGCAATCATTCTGGTGAACCTGTCCGGTCGCGGCGACAAGGACATGGACACTGCGGCGAAGTGGTTCGGCCTGTTCGACGAGGAGGGCGTCCGATGAGCGCGGTGTCCGGTGGCGGCGACAAGGACATGACAGTGACATTGGAGAGCGCTGCGGCGAAGTGGTTCGGCCTGTTCGACGAGGAGGGCGTCCGATGAGCGCGGTGTTCGGTCGCGGCGACAAGGACATGACAGTGACATTGGAGAGCGCTGCGGCGAAGTGGTTCGGCCTGTTCGACGAGGAGGGCGTCCGATGAGCGCGGTGTCCGGTCGCGGCGACAAGGACATGACAGTGACATTGGAGAGCGCTGCGGCGAAGTGGTTCGGCCTGTTCGACGAGGAGACTGACAAATGAGCCGCCTGGCCAGTACGTTCGCGGCGTGCCGCGCCGAGCACCGGGCCGCGCTCGTCGGCTACCTACCGGCCGGCTTTCCGGATCTGGCCGGATCCATCGCGGCGTGCACCGCGATGGTCGAATCCGGTTGCGACATCATCGAAGTCGGCGTCGCCTATTCCGATCCGGTGATGGACGGCCCCACCATCCAGGCCGCCGCCGAGCAGGCGCTGCGCGGCGGGGTACGGGTGCGCGACGTGTTCACGGTCGTCGAGGCGATCACCAAGGCCGGCGGTAAGGCCGTCGTGATGACGTACTGGAACCCGGTGCTGAAGTACGGTGTCGACAGCTTCTCGCGCGATCTGGCCGCCGCGGGCGGCCTGGGCATGATCACCCCGAACCTGATCCCGGAGGAGGCCGACGAGTGGCTGGCCGCCTCCCGTGAGCACGACCTGGACCGCATCTTCCTGGTCGCGCCCTCCTCCACCGAGGAGCGCCTGGCCATGACGATCGAGGCCAGCAGCGGCTTCGTCTACGCCTCCTCCACGATGGGCGTGACCGGCGCTCGCGACGCGGTCTCCTCGGCGGCTCCCGCCCTGTGTGCGCGCATCCGCACCCACTCCGACATTCCGATCGGCGTCGGCCTCGGCATCCGCGACCGCGCCCAGGCCGCGGAGACCGCGGCCTTCGCCGACGGCGTCATCGTCGGCTCGGCGCTGGTGACCGCCGCCGGTGAGGGCCTGGACGCGGTCCGTGCCCTCACCGCCGACCTCGCCGTGGGCGTGCGATCGGCGACGGTGGCGTCCTAGGGTCCCGCCCGCGTCAGCCGGGGTTGGCGGCGCCGATTCTTGCGATGTCACGGGACTCCGTTACGGTGGGCGCGTGACCTTCCAAGTCCTGGCCGACAGTGTCGTCTCGAACTCCGCCGCCGCGCACAGTGCCGTGCTGGCGTATATACCCAGCCCACCGCGGGGCGTGTGGTACCTGGGACCGCTGCCGCTGCGGGCGTACGCGGTCTGCATCATCATCGGCATCGTCGTCGCGATTTGGCTGGGGGAGCGGCGGTGGGAGCAGCGGGGCGGCAAACCGGGTGCGGTGCTGGACGTGGCGATGTTCGCGGTGCCGTTCGGGCTCGTCGGTGGGCGGCTCTACCACGTGGCCACCGACTGGTACCGGTATTTCGATCCGGGCAAGAATCCGTGGGACGCGCTGAAGGTCTGGGACGGCGGCCTGGGTATCTGGGGCGCGGTGCTGCTCGGCGGCATCGGCGCCTGGATCGGCTGCCGGGTGTACCGAATTCCGTTGCCCGCCTTCGGCGATGCGATTGCCCCCGGAATTCTGCTGGCGCAGGCCATCGGCCGGCTGGGCAACTACTTCAACCAGGAACTGTACGGCCGCGACACCACCAAGCCGTGGGGCCTCGAGGTCTACCTGCGCTTCGATCACAACGGGCAGCTGGACATGATGAACGGTGTGTCCACCGGCGTCGTGCAGCGGGTCGTGCAGCCCACGTTCCTGTACGAGCTGCTGTGGAATCTGCTGGGTGTAGCGGTGCTGCTCTGGATCGATCGGCGGTTCCGCATCGGGCACGGGCGGCTGTTCGCGCTGTACGTCGCGGTCTACACCTTCGGCCGATTCTGGGTGGAGCTGCTGCGCGACGACGACGCCACCCACATCTTCGGCGTCCGGATCAACTCGTTCACCTCGACGATCGTATTCGTCTGCGCCATCGCCTATTTCCTGCTCGCCACGAAGGGGCGCGAGGCCGCGCAGGCTCTGCAGCCCGGTGGTGACCGCCCCTGGCCGTGGCAGCTGTCCGCGCTGCGCACTCACGGCGCGAAATCGGCGCAGGGCAACGCCGAGGAGGCCGGGACGGATGCGGGCGAATCGGAGGAGAGCGAAGCGGTAGCCGAGGCCGAGGAGCCGGAATCGGCGGACGAGGAGGCAGGGCCCGGCCCCGAATCCACGCCGGGGCAGCCGGAATCGGCGCCCGATGCCGAATCCGCAACCGAGGAGACCGACGCGACCGACCACTCGGTCAGCCCCGGCAAGTCCTCGAAGTAGAATACGAAATCAACTGCGGCACAGCCGGACTCGACATCTCGGGTCCGGCTGTGGCACATTCTGCGGGGCGTCCCGCAATGAATGCAGTGCCGCAGGCGATTACAGATCAGCAACTCGTGGGGGCCTGGGGATGCGGCGGCGAAATCCGCCGAGTAGAAAGAGAACCGACGTTCGGGCCGCCCAACTGGGGCGGCGGGACGGGGAGTCCGGTCGCACGGTGACCGGGGGAACGAAAGGAACATGTCAGTGACCGACCCCTACCAGCAGCAGCCCGGGTACGGACCGCAGTACGGCGCGCCGGGCACCGGCCCCGGTATGGGTGGACAGGGAGCCTACGGCCAGCCGCAGGACGGCTTCGGGCAGCAGCCGAATCCCTACGGCCAGTCCGATCCCTACAACCAGCAGATCTACACCCAGGGCAACCCGTACAACGGCGCGACCCCGCCGATGTACGGCCAGCCCAACGTCGACCTGCAGGCCCCCTTCGGCCGCAACATGGCCGGTGAGCCGTATTCGGACAAGTCGAAGCTGACCGCGGGGCTGCTGGAGCTGTTCCTCGGTGGATTCGGCGCCGGGCGGTTCTACCTCGGGTACAACGGCATCGCCGTGGCCCAGCTGCTGGTCACCATCTTCACCTGCGGGCTGGGCGGCATCTGGCCGCTGATCGACGCGATCATGATCTTCACCGGCAATGTGCGTGACCCGTTCGGCCGCCCGCTGCAGGAAAGCTGAGCGGGAGTTTCGCGCAACTCGAGCGCAGTGCTCTGATCGCGTGCCTGCATGTCGTAGGCTGTTCCGGTTCTGTATGTCGTGTCCGGGACCGTACGTCCCGGACCGCTGGAGAGGTACCCCATTGCGCCGCAAGCTGTTCGCCGCCGTGTTCGCCATCGCCGCCGTCACCGGCCTCACCGCCGCCTGTGGCACCAGCAGTGACTCGAACACTCTGAAGGTCGGTACCGAGGGCACGTATTCCCCGTTCAGCTACCAGGGGAGCGACGGCAAGCTCACCGGCTACGACATCGAGGTTGCGCAGGCGGTGGGGAACAAGCTCGGCAAGAAGGTCGAATTCACCCAGACCCCCTGGGACTCGATCTTCGCGGGCCTCGAGTCCAAGCGGTTCGACCTGATCGCCAACCAGGTGACGATCAATCCGGACCGGCAGGCCAAGTACGCGCTGTCCCAGCCGTACACCACCTCCGAGGGCGAAATCCTGACCCGCGCGGACGACCACTCGATCAACAACCTGTCCGATCTGCGCGGCAAGACCTGCGCCCAGTCCTCCACCAGCAACTGGAGCAAGGTGGCCTCGGACGCGGGCTGCAAGATCGAGGCAGTGGAGGGCTTCGTGCAGGAGGTGCAGTTGCTCAAGCAGGGCCGCGTGGACGCCATGGTGAACGACAGCCTCGCGGTCGGTCAGTACATCAAGCAGACCGGCGACACCTCGGTGCGGGTCGCGGGCCAGACTGGTGACACCAGCAAGCAGGCCTTCGCCGCCCGCAAGGACGAGGGCAAGCTCGTCGGCCAGATCAACACCGCGCTGGACCAGTTGCGCGCGGACGGCACCCTGGCCACGATCTCGAAGAAGTACTTCGGCACCGACGTCAGCAAATAGGCCGGTAATCGATCCATGGACTCCTCCACCTGGGAGCTGATCCGCCACAACCTCGAGCCGATGCTCACCGCGACGGTCACCAAGACGTTGCCCCTGACGGCGATCAGCTTCTGCATCGGCCTGGTCATCGCGCTGTTCGTGGCGCTGGCGCGGATGTCGAAGGTGTGGCCGGTGGCCGCGGTGGCCCGGTTCTACATCTCGATCATCCGCGGCACTCCGCTGCTGGTGCAGCTGTTCATCGTGTTCTACGCGCTGCCCGAGCTGAACATCGTGATCAACCCGTTCCCGGCCGCGGTGATCGCCTTCAGTCTTAATGTCGGCGGTTATGCGGCCGAGGTGGTGCGCGCGGCGATTCTGTCCGTGCAGCAGGGGCAGTGGGAGGCAGCGGAGGCGCTGGGCCTGTCGTATTCACAGACGCTGCGCTCGATCATCCTGCCGCAGGCCGCGCGGATCGCGGTGCCGCCGCTGTCGAATACGCTCATTTCGCTGGTGAAGGACACCTCGCTGGCGTCCACGATCCTGGTAACCGAACTGTTGCGGGTGGCCCAGTTGGCGGCCGCGCCGACGTTCGATTTCTTTGCGCTCTACGGCGTGGCGGCCATTTACTACTGGGTAATTTGTTTGGTGCTCGGATTTGCGCAAACCCGCCTGGAAACCCGGCTGGCGAGGCACGTCGCGCGATGACGCAGATCATAGGTCGGACCTATTGATAGCGAAGGGTATGCCCGGTAAGCGAAGCCTTCGCGGCAGGGCTAGGCTCGAGCCGTGATGCGACGGACAAAAATTGTGTGCACCCTCGGGCCGGCAACGGCCTCGGAGAGCCGGATCCGCGAACTTGTCGACAGCGGCATGGACGTGGCCCGGCTGAATTTCAGCCACGGCGAACACGCCGATCATGCTGCCAACTATCAGAAGGTTCGCAAGGCCGCCGACCAAGCCAGTCGTTCCGTGGCCATCCTGGCGGACCTGCAGGGACCCAAGATCCGGCTGGGCCGGTTCATCGACGGCAAGACCGTGTGGGCGACGGGGGAGGAGGTGACCATCACCGTCGACGACGTGGAGGGCACCCACGACCGCGTCTCCACCACCTACAAGGAGCTGGCCAAGGACGCCAAGGCCGGTGACCGGCTGCTCGTCGACGACGGCAAGGTCGGCCTGACCGTGCTGCGCGTCGAGGGCAACGACGTGGTCTGCAAGGTGACCGAGGGCGGCCCGGTCTCGAACAACAAGGGCGTCTCGCTGCCCGGCATGGACGTGTCGGTGCCCGCGCTGTCCGACAAGGACATCGAGGACCTGGAATTCGCCCTGGAACTGGGCGTGGACTTCATCGCGCTGTCGTTCGTGCGGTCCCCGGCGGACGTGGAGCTCGTGCACGACGTGATGGACCGGGTCGGACGCCGGGTGCCGGTGGTGGCCAAGCTGGAGAAGCCCGAGGCCATCGACAACCTCGAGGCGATCGTGCTGGCCTTCGACGCGGTCATGGTGGCGCGCGGCGATCTGGGCGTGGAGCTCCCGCTCGAGCAGGTGCCGCTGGCGCAGAAGCGCGCCATCCAGATGGCGCGGGAGAATGCCAAGCCGGTGATCGTGGCGACCCAGATGCTGGAGTCGATGATCACCAACTCCCGGCCCACCCGCGCCGAGGCCTCCGATGTCGCCAACGCGGTGCTCGACGGCGCCGACGCGGTGATGCTCTCGGGCGAGACCTCGGTCGGTGAGTACCCGATCGAGACGGTGCAGACCATGGCCCGCATCGTGCACGCCGTGGAGTCCGAAACCTCCACGCGCGTACCGCCGTTGACGCACGTGCCGCGGACCAAGCGCGGTGTCATCTCCTACGCCGCGCGCGATATCGGCGAGCGGCTCAACGCGAAGGCGCTGGTGGCGTTCACCCAGTCCGGCGATACGGTGCGCCGCCTGGCCCGCCTGCACACCCCGCTGCCGCTGCTGGCGTTCACCCCGCTGCCGGAGGTGCGCAGCCAGCTCGCGCTGAGCTGGGGCGTGGAGACCTTCATCGTGCCGACGGTGCGCACCACGGATGAGATGATCGGTCAGGTGGACAAGGAACTGCTGTCTCTGAACCGGTATGCCAAGGGCGATCTGGTCGTCATCGTGGCCGGTTCCCCACCTGGCACCATCGGCTCGACCAACCTCATTCACGTACACAGGATCGGCGAGGAGGACCACTGAGTTGAGTTCGTCACTGGGCGAATCGGTGTCGACGGAACACGGCGATCTGGAGGTGCTGCTCCGGCTCCTCGATCTGGAGCAGACCGGCGAGGACACCTTCCTGGGCCAGCACCCGGAGAAGGTGTGGAGCCGCACCTTCGGCGGGCAACTTGTCGCTCAGGCGATCATGGCCGCCGGGCGTACGGTGTCCACCGATCCGGCGAAACCGGAGCGCCCGGTGCACGCAGTCAACGCGCATTTCGTGCGCGGTGGTGATGTGAAGAAGCCGATCGAGTATCGGGTGGAACGCCACCGGGACGGGCGTGCCTTCGCCAATCGGACCGTCACGGCCTATCAGGACGATCAGGAGCTGTTCGTCATGCTGGCGTCCTTCCAGGACTCCGGCAAGGGGCTCGAGCATGCCGCCCCGCGGCCGCAGGTCCCCGATCCGGACGGGCTGCCGCGGGTCGAGGAGTCCTTCGAGGGACTCGAGGACCGGCTGCAGATGTTCGTGAATGCGCCGCACCCGATCGATATGCGCTATACCAACGACCCGGCGTGGATCCTCAAGGGAACCGGGGAGACCCTCAACCACAACCGGGTGTGGATGAGGGCCGATGGCACGCTGCCCGACGATCCGCTGGTTCACGTTGCGACGCTGGGATATTCATCGGACACCACGGTGCTGGACTCGATCATCACCACGCACGGGCTGTCGTGGGGGCTCGACCGCATCGTCGCGGCGACGGTGAACCATTCGATCTGGTTCCACCGCCCGTTCCGGTTCGACGAGTGGGCGCTGTATGCGACCCAGTCGCCGGTCGCCGCGGGGCAGCGCGGCCTGGCGATGGGGCACTTCTATTCGCGCGCAGGGGAATTGCTGGCCACGGTCGTCCAGGAGGGCGTCATCCGCCACTTCCCCGCTCGAAGCAAATGATCTTTGTCGCAGCGGGACAAGTGATTTCGTAAGGACATGGGTAACTCACCGGGGACGGGCCCACCGTTAGTAGGCCGTCAACCGTCGGCCCGATGAGCAAGTCTCGTCGCAAGCAGCGGCACGCTAAAGTCGCGGGGAGGCGGGCGGGCGGTTCTCTTCGAGGTCGAAGCTCTCGCGATGCAGGGTGTGGATCTCGTAGGGCACCGCGTCCTCGGTAGAAATGCGCAGCATCAGCCGGCGTTCCAGCTGGGCCAGGTTCGCCTCGGTGAGCAGTTTCGCGTCGCCGACCAGGCTCAGTGCGATCTCGTAGGTGCGGCGCTCGCCGGCGGCGGCGCCCGGATGGTCCAGGTGCCATTGGTTTTCGAGCACCAGATGGTCCGGCTGATCGGGATCGACCGGTAGCGTGAAGCGCCACGCGAACAGATCGCGGTCTGCCACGTGGTCGTCCACCACCTCGCGCACGTCCGTTACGACGCGTTCGAGCGTTTCGGGTGTCACATAAACATGGAGTGAAACATCCGAAATTCGTTTCGGCATGTCTGAGTCCTGTTCTTGTGTCGAACCTTTGGCGGCGGTGCGATACGGGGAAAGCACGGTTCCATTCGCCGGGGAGTGTAGTCGCTCTCCGGCGTAAATGGGGAGGACACTTCCGTATACCCCCTCTATGCGGCGTACACACCCGCCGAATTTGTCAGGCGTGACGGCCGATTCGAGCGGAATTCGGCGACGGCGCCGGACCGGGCCGCGGCGCCGGACCCTGCGCGCGTCCACCTGGCAATACCACCAGCCGCGGGCGCTCAGTCGGGGCCGTGGACCGGCCGGCGTGCGGGTGCAGCGCCAGCAGCAGCGGAACCAGGGCCTCGGCGATGCGGTCGCCGGTCTCGCAGTATTTCGCCGCGGGCAGCCCCACCGGATCGGCGATGTTCTCCCGGCCCACCATCGTGAGATCGTTGCGGGCGGCATCGATGCCGGCGACGGTGCGCGCACCGGTGACCTTCGCGATGCGATACGCCTGCAGCAGGGTGAAGGTGCGGGCGGCGGCCTCGGGCACCAGGTCGGCGACTTCGTCGCGGATCTGCTCGGCCATGGCCAGGATCAGGTCGGCGTTCGCGATCATCTCGGGCTTCAGCCGTCGTGCGCGGAAATTGCGCGCATCCGCACCGAGTCCCGTGATCGTCTGTGCCGCAAGTGGTTCCACACCGAATCCGACCAGGGCCCGCGTGCCCGCGCTCTCGGCGGTCAATTCGCCGAATCCGTATTCGGCCGCCAGCGCGTGCGTGAGACGTTCGGCGATCACCGAGCGGCACACGTTGCCGTTGCAGACGAACAGGACGTGCATGGCACGTACGGTAGGCGGCGACGGACCCGGGGAGAAGGTCTCGGTGACCGAGATCTATCGGCACGGTCATAAGTTCATGTCCGGGTCGCGGGTCACCCACGCGGTGTTTTCCGGCCGGTTGCCGAGTGTAAAGATCGCCGGCGATTGTTTTTATCCGGAACTTTCCGGGTAATAGGTATTTTCGCCGACGACCGGATCGATCTTCGGATCCTCCTGTTCGACCCGGCCGCGCGTGGAGAACAGCCGCCCGCGCATCGCGACGGTCGGCGCCACCCGGGCCAGGCCGGTCGGGGTGGTCATATCGTCGTACATGGTGTCGATGCCGCCGCGCAGGAAATACGCCTCGTGCCAGAATCCGGTACCGCCGGAATCGCGCAGGAACTGCTGCCACCATTCCCGGTGCGGATCGGAGCGGGTCCAGCGTTCGAGGCTGTCCAGATCGCGCCAGTACTGCCGCGCGCCCCAGTGCGGCGGAATCAGCGACCAGATGATGTCCTCGTGCAGCAGCAGCCCGTCGGGGCGATCGCGATGCGAGCGGATGAGCTTGGGCCCGAGCCCGAGTAGCCGGAGTATGCCGCGCGGCTTCCGCACCCGCATGCCGAGGTAGATGACGACCAGGTCCGGATAGTCGGACAGATCGGCGGTGAGCCGTTGAACTCGCACGGGCGACCTCCATTCGAGCCGGGGTCGTGTTTTCACACTACGCGGATCTATGCACCCCGTCACCGAACGGTTCGATCGGCGATGATCATGGTGGTCCGCTACCGGGGTTACGAGCGAGAACACGTGGCGGTTCACTTCGCCTCGTGAAGATTTCGTGAAGATTCTTGGTGCCGACTGTGGGACTCGAACCCACACGTCCGTTAGGACAACGGTTTTTGAGACCGCCGCGTCTGCCTGTTCCGCCAAGTCGGCGCACCGGGTGCAAATGATAGCGGGTAAGAGGGCCGGTCACCCAATCGGTGTGACGCTGCCCGGTTCGCCCTGGGTAGGTGGGTTCTGGGCGTAGTTGAACGGTACTCTTTAGGGCACTCGGATGCGTGGCGGTCCGTCGAGGGCGGCGGCGGACGGTAAACATCGGGTGTCGGCATCGGAAACCACGAGGGGTCTGTCTATGGGAACGTCAACAGGGGGCGCGAAGAAGGATGGGGCTGCCGCCAAGCGGGTGGTCGTGGCCGAGGACGAGGCCCTCATCCGGATGGACCTGGTGGAGATGCTCTCCGAGGAGGGCTATCAGGTGGTGGGCGAGGCGGGCGACGGCCAGCAGGCGGTCGATCTGGCCACGGAGTTGCGTCCCGATCTGGTGATCATGGACGTCAAGATGCCGCGTCGCGACGGGATCGACGCCGCGGCGGAGATCGCATCGAAACGCGTTGCACCGGTTGTGATTCTGACCGCATTCAGTCAGCGCGATCTGGTCGAGCGGGCGCGTGACGCGGGTGCGATGGCCTATCTGGTCAAGCCGTTCACCAAATCGGATCTGGTGCCGGCGATCGAGCTGGCCGCGAGCCGGTTCCACGAAATCAGCGCGCTCGAGAACGAGGTCGCGAATCTGACGGACCGACTGGAGACGCGCAAGCTCGTCGAGCGCGCCAAGGGTGTGCTGATGCAGACGCAGGGGCTTTCCGAGCCGCAGGCCTTCAAATGGATTCAGCGCACCGCGATGGATCGCCGCACGACGATGAAGGCGGTTGCGGAGGTCGTGCTGGAGAATCTCACGCCCAAGCCATAGTCGCTGCGGATTAGCTGCTGTGTTAACGCGGTTGAAACAATATTTGGGATCTAAGTAACACAAATGGTCCGAATGTGATGCGGAGCTAACGTCACCCCGCTAAGTTCTGAGCTTGGCCGACATGGTCGGCCCCCTCGGTGAACCCGAGGGATCGCTGGACATAGAGGTGTATCTTGCTTGGTTCACTCACCCGGGGCTCCACGCGCAGTCGCGTGGCCCGTGGCGCATTGGTGATCGGGGCCGCAGCCGTCCTGGCCGTGGCTGGATGCAGCAGCAAGTCGACGACGACCAACTCCGGCGGCAGCAGCGCTGCCGGCGGCGCACAGTCGATCAAGGCGCTGGTGCAGATCGACCAACAGGGCAAGGCGGTGTCGCAGACGGGCGCCGCCACTGCCGCCGATCCCGCCGGTGACGGCAAGGCCACCTGCGCGCCGACCACGGCGATCGCGATGGCCGGCGCCCTCACCGGTGCGAATGCGGCCCTGGGCATCAATATCGACGACGGCGCGAAGCTGGCGGTGCAGCAGCACAACAAGGCCAATCCGGGCTGCCAGGTGGTGCTGAAGAACTTCGACACCGAGGGCGACCCGCAGAAGGCCACCCAGGTGGTCCCGACGGTGATCAGCGATCAGTCGATCGTTGGCCTGATCGGCCCGGCGTTCTCCGGTGAGACCAAGGCGACCGGCCAGGTGCTCAGCGATGCCGGTCTGCCGGCGCTGACCTCCTCGGCCACCAACGCCTCCCTGACCAAGAACGGCTGGAAGACCTTCTTCCGCGGCCTGGCCAACGACGACGTGCAGGGGCCCTCGGTGGCTCACTACATGACCGGCACCGGCGGGTTCAAGAAGATCTGCGTGGTGCAGGACGACTCCGACTACGGCGTGGGCCTGGCCAAGTCGGTGACCGCGGCCCTCGGCTCGGCCAACGACACCTCGTGCTCGGCCAATGTGAAGACCGGTGACAAGGACTTCTCCGCCACGGTGTCCAAGCTGTCGGCCGCCAAGCCGGACGCGATCTTCTACTCCGGCTACTACGCCGAGGCGGCCCCGCTCGTCGAGCAGCTGCGCTCGGGCGGCGTGACCGCGACCTTCGTCTCCGACGACGGCACCAACGACCCGCAGTTCACCAAGCAGGCCGGTGATTCCAGCAAGGATGCGCTGCTGTCCTGCCCCTGCGGCCCGGCGCCGGATACCTTCGCCACCAACTACAACGCCCTCAACGGCCAGGCTCCGGGCGTGTACTCGGTCGAGGCCTACGACCTGACCACGATCCTGCTCAAGGCTATCGACGCGGGCAAGGTGACGCGTGCGGACGTGCTGAACTACGTGCGCAGCTACGACAGCCAGGGTCTGGCCCGTCACTACAAGTGGGACGCCACGGGTGAGCTGTCGAACGCCACGATCTGGATGTACCAGGTCAAGTAGGCGCCAGCCGTATCGGCAACAGCGTGCACCGGGCCGGGGGAACCCCCCTCCCGGTGCACGCCCCTTCCGTCACCACGGAGGGGGCACATCGGAACTCCCGTTGCACGCTGTTACCACGATGACGAGAGTTTGGAATGTCTGTAACCGCTTTGGCTGATCCCGTGCTACTGGCCTCGGGAACTATCGATTTCAACATTTCCGGGGTGTTCGACCAGTTCTGGCAGCTCACGGTCGACGGCTTGAGCTACGGCGCGATCTACGCGCTGGTGGCCGTCGGCTACACCCTGGTGTACGGCGTATTGAGGCTGATCAATTTCGCCCATTCGGAAATATTCATGCTGGGCATGTTCGGCCAGTATGTGGGCCTGGAGCTTGTGGGCTTCACCGCCAGCGGCAATACCTATGCCGAGGGCACCATCATGACCATCGTCTACATCCTGGTGGCGATGATCATCGGCATGCTGGTATCCGGCGGCGCCGCGGTGGGCCTCGAGCGGGTGGCCTATCGGCCGCTGCGCAAACGCGGCGCCCGGCCGCTGATCTTCCTGATCACCGCGATCGGCATGTCGTTCGTGCTGCAGGAGTTCGTGCACTACGTGCTGCCGAAGATCGTGCACGGTCTCGGCGGCACCAATCCGCAGCAGCCCATCAAGCTGGTGCAGCCCAAAGAGGTGTTCTCGCTCTTCGGTGCTTCGGTGACCAACGTGGCAATCGTGATCGTGCTGGCGGCGATCGCGCTGGCCGCGGTCACCGAGATCATGATCAACCGCACCAAGTTCGGCCGCGCCATCCGGGCGGTCGCGCAGGATCCCGATACCGCGACGCTGATGGGCGTCTCGCGCGAGCGCGTCATCATGCTGACCTTCCTCATCGGCGGCCTGCTCGCCGGTGCGGCCGCGACGCTGTACACGCTGAAGGTGCCCCAGGGCATCGTCTTCAACGGCGGATTCATCCTGGGCGTCAAGGCATTCAGCGCCGCGGTGCTCGGTGGCATCGGCAACCTGCGCGGCGCGCTGCTGGGCGGCCTGATCCTGGGCCTGGCCGAGGACTACGGCCAGATTCTGTTCGGCACCCAGTGGCGCGACGTGGTCGCGTTCGTGGTGCTGGTGGCGGTGCTGATGTTCCGTCCGACCGGCATCCTGGGTGAGAGTCTCGGGAAGGCGCGTGTGTGATGAGTGAGGCGACCAAGGTGCCGGTGGCACCGACTCCGCCCGATCAGCCGCGCGGCGTCGGCGACGCGGTCCGCGGCTGGTGGGGCGGGCTGTCCCGGCCACAGCAGTGGGCCTTCGGCGTTCCGGCGGTGATCGTGCTGGGGCTGATCGCGCTGTACCCGCCGCCGATCATCAATACCCCGGGCACCAGCTTCGGCGGCGTGATGGCGCAGTTCGCCATGTACGCGCTGATCGCGATCGGCCTGAACGTCGTGGTCGGCCAGACCGGCCTGCTGGATCTGGGTTATGTCGGCTTCTACGCCGTCGGCGCGTACACCGTCGGCATCCTGACCAGCCCGAACAGTCCGTTCCACTCGAACGGCGGCTTCTTCGACACGAAGTGGGCGTGGCTGGCCTGTGTGCCGCTGGCGATCATCATCACCGCGCTCTCGGGCCTGGTGCTGGGCACCCCGACACTGCGGTTGCGCGGTGACTATCTCGCGATCGTGACGCTCGGATTCGGTGAGATCGTGCGGCTGCTCGCGGACAACCTCGGCGGGGTCACCAACGGCAGCCTCGGGCTGTCGGCGATCTCGTATCCGCATCTGGGTGAGTCCAAGACCCATCCGGGCGGCTACTTCTCCTCGGGCAACCTCGGCTCGCACAGCTCGAATCCGCTGGACCGGGCCAACTCCGGGGTGTGGTGGTTCTGGATCGGCATGCTGCTGGTGGTTGTGGTCCTGATGCTGGTCGGCAACCTGGAGCGCAGCCGCGTCGGCCGCGCGTGGGTGGCGATCCGCGAGGACGAGGACGCCGCCGAGATCATGGGCGTGCCCACGTTCAAGTTCAAGCTGTGGGCGTTCACCATCGGTGCGGCCGTCGGCGGCCTGTCGGGCGCGCTGTACGCCGGTCAGGTGCAGTTCATCAACCCGACCGGGTTCAACGTCATCAACTCGATGCTGTTCCTGTGCGCGGTGGTGCTGGGCGGTCAGGGCAACAAGCTCGGCGTGATCGTGGGTGCGTTCCTGATCGTCTACCTGCCCAACCGGTTCATGTCGGTGAACGTGGGCGGGCAGTCGTTGGGTGACTTCAAGTATCTGTTCTTCGGTCTCTCGCTGGTGGTGGTGATGATCTTCCGTCCGCAGGGGCTGTTCCCCGCGCGGCAGAAGTTGCTCGCCTACGCCCGCCAGGTGTATCGAGCGGTGCGGCGACCCGGTGCGGCCGTCGAGGCGACGGGAGCGAACGCATGACGACTCCTGGAGGCGCACTGTTCGACAACGAGGACATGGCGGGCGGCTACGCGCAGGAACCCGAGGTCGAATCCGCGGGCGTGCTCGACGTCGACGCCGTCATGCCGGAGCTGGCCGATGCCGACACCGTCGCGGAGGTCGTTGCCGCACACCGGGATATCGAGACCGAGGTCGGTGCGCCGCTGTTGAGCACCGACGGGCTGACGATGAAGTTCGGCGGTCTGACCGCACTGGATTCGGTGAGTTTCGAGATCCGCCGCGGCGAGATCCTGGGACTCATCGGCCCCAACGGCGCGGGCAAGACCACCTGCTTCAACGCCATCACGGGCGTGTATCGCCCCACCTCCGGCACGGTGTTCTTCGACGGCAAGCCGTTGACGAAGACCAAGCGGAACCAGATCACCCGCCTGGGCATCGCCCGGACCTTCCAGAACATCCGGTTGTTCGGGGAGATGACGGCGCTGGAGAACGTGGTGGTGGGCACCGACGCCCGGCACCACACCTCGATTCCGGGTGCGGTGTTCCGCAGCCCGCGGCATCGGCGCGAGGAGCGCGATGCCATCGAGCGCGGGATGGCGCTGCTGGAATTCGTCGGCATCGCGCCGCGTGCGGTGGAGAAGGCGCGCAACCTGTCCTACGGCGATCAGCGCCGGCTGGAGATCGCCCGCGCGCTGGCGACCGAGCCGAAACTGCTCTGCCTGGACGAGCCCGCGGCCGGATTCAACCCGAGCGAGAAATCGGCGCTCATGGATCTGATCCGCAAGATCCGCGACGACGGGTTCACCGTGTTGCTGATCGAGCACGACATGCGGCTGGTCATGGGCGTCACGGATCGGATCGTGGTGCTGGAGTTCGGACGCAAGATCGCCGACGGACTGCCGCAGCAGATTCGCGAGGATCCGGCCGTCATCGCGGCGTATCTGGGTGTGCCGGACCAGGAGTCCGGGGCCGAGGCCGCCGCCGCGGTGCCGGAGCCCGAACCGTCGGTGTTCGTGAATCCGGCCGCGGCGGCCGAAACGGCGGTCATACCGGCGGTCCCCGATCCGGAGGCTACGCCCGACGTTGCCTTCCGCAAGCCCGAGCCGGTCCCCGCCGCGCCCGCGGCAACGGGCTCGGATCCGGTGTCCGCGAGCGCGCTGACGACCGGCGGCTCGGGCACGGGTTCCGAACCGCTGCTCGTGGTCGAGGACATGGTTGTCAACTACGGCAGAATCCAGGCGCTGCACGGCATCTCGCTGCAGGTGTCGCAGGGCGAGCTGGTGACCCTGCTGGGCGCCAACGGTGCGGGCAAGACCACCACCATGCGCGCGCTGTCGGGCCTGCTGCCGCTGAGCCGCGGACGGATCACGTTCGGGGGCAAGGACGTCACCCGCATGCGGGCGCACGAACGGGTGGTCGAGGGCCTGATCCAGGCGCCCGAGGGTCGCGGTGTGTTTCCGGGCATGACCGTGCAGGAGAACCTCGATATGGGGTGCCACGCACGGCCTTTCAAGCAGAAGTCGGAGTACAACACCACCGTCGACTGGGTCTTCGAGCTGTTCCCGCGGCTGGCCGAGCGGCGTAAACAGGTGGGCGGCACCATGTCCGGCGGCGAGCAGCAGATGCTGGCGATCGGGCGTGCCCTGATGGCCCGGCCCAAGCTGCTGCTGCTCGACGAGCCGTCGATGGGCTTGGCGCCGATGGTGATCCAGCAGATCTTCCGGATCATCAGCGAGATCAATGCCCAGGGCACCACGGTGCTGCTCGTGGAGCAGAACGCCCAGCAGGCGCTCACGCGCAGCCATCGCGCCTACATCCTGGAGACCGGTGAGGTCACCAAGACCGGCGGCGGTAGGCAGCTGCTGACCGATCCGGCGGTCAAGTCGGCCTACCTGGGCGTGGCGTAGGCACCGGCCGGGATGACGGGGATTTCTCGTCATCCCGGCAGGTCCGGCAACGCTTGTCGGTGGGGGTCCCTAGACTCTGTGCCGTGACTTCAGCCACCAGCGATCAGCGTCCCAGCACCGTGCCCGCCCCCGATTCGGGAGCGCAGCCGACCCTGTTGTTGCTGGACGGGCATTCGCTGGCCTATCGCGCGTTCTACGCGCTGCCCGCGGAGAACTTCAAGACCGTCACCGGGCAGACCACCAATGCGGTCTACGGCTTCACCGCCATGCTGATCAACCTGCTGCGCGATGAGAAGCCCACGCATGTCGCCGCGGCGTTCGATGTCAGCCGCAAGACCTTTCGCACCGAGGCGTTCCCGGAATACAAGGCCAACCGCGCCACCACGCCGGACGAGTTCCGCGGCCAGGTGGAGATCACCCAGGAGGTGCTGGGCGCGCTGGGCATCCCGGTCATGGCGATCGACGGCTACGAGGCCGACGATGTGATCGCCACGCTCACCACCCAGGCGGTGCCGCAGGGCTTCCGTGTGCTCATCGTCACCGGCGACAGGGATTCGCTGCAGCTGGTGAACGGCGATGTCACCGTGCTGTATCCGCGCAAGGGCGTCTCGGATCTGACCAGGTTCACCCCCGAGGCGGTCGAGGAGAAGTACGGCCTGACTCCCGCCCAGTACCCGGATTTCGCGGCCCTGCGCGGCGACCCGAGCGACAATCTGCCCGGCATCCCGGGCGTGGGGGAGAAGACCGCGGCCAAGTGGGTGCGCGAGTATGGCGATCTGGCCACCCTGGTCGACCGCGTCGACCAGGTGAAGGGCAAGGTCGGTGATGCGTTGCGCGCCAACCTGTCCAGCGTCGTGCTCAACCGGCAGCTCACCGAGATGGTCAAGGACGTTCCGCTGCCCTACACACCCGATCAGCTGGCCCAGCAGCCGTGGGACCGGGACAAGATCCACCGGCTGTTCGACGATCTGGAATTCCGGGTGCTGCGCGACCGGCTGTTCGACACCCTGGCCGCGCCGGAGCCCGAGGCCGAGGGCGGCTTCGAGATCAGCGGCGGCGCGGTCGAGTCCGGCGGGGTCGCGGCCTGGCTGGCCGAGCACGGGAAGACCGGTCTGCGCCACGGCATTTCGGTGGTCGGCACCGGCACCCCGGTGAATGGCGACGTGAAGGCGATCGCGATCGCCGCCGCCGATGGTGAGGGCGGGTATTTCGATGTCGTCGGCCTCACCCCGGAGGACGAGAAGGCCCTGGGCGACTGGCTGGCCGACGCGGCGGTGCCGAAGGCCGTGCACGAGGCGAAGGCCGCCTTGCATGCGCTGCGCGGGCGTGGCTGGCGCCTGAGTGGGCTGTCCAGCGACACCGCGCTGGCCGCTTATCTCGTGCGCCCCGGGCAGCGCACCTTCAATCTTGACGATCTGTCGCTGCGCTATCTCTCGCGCGAGTTGCGCGTGGAATCCGATGAGCAGCCGCAGCTGTCCCTGCTGGACGAGGAGGGTCAGGTCGATGCGGAGCTGGCCCAGGGTGAGATGCTGCGCGCCCGGGCGGTGGCGGATCTTGCCGACGCCTTCGACGAGGAACTGCGGGGCATCGAGTCCACCGGTCTGCTCACGGATATGGAGCTGCCGCTGCTGGGCGTGCTGGCCGAGCTCGAGGAGGCCGGGATCGCGGTCGATGTCGCCGAGCTCGAGCAGCTGCAGTCCGAATTCGCCGACCGCGTGGCCGATGCCGCGAGCGCGGCCTACGGGGTGATCGGCAAGCAGATCAACCTCGGCTCCCCGAAGCAGTTGCAGGTGGTGCTGTTCGAGGAGCTCGAGATGCCCAAGACCAAGCGCACCAAGACCGGCTACACCACCGATGCCGACGCGCTCGAGTCGCTGTTCGAGAAGACCCAGCATCCGTTCCTCGAGCATCTGCTCGCGCATCGCGACGCGACCAGGTTGAAGGTCACGGTCGACGGCCTGCTGAAGTCGGTCGCCGACGACGGCCGCATCCACACCACCTTCAACCAGACCATCGCCGCCACCGGCCGCCTGTCCTCGACGGAGCCGAATCTGCAGAACATCCCGATCCGCGCCGACACCGGACGCCGCATTCGCGACACTTTTGTCGTCGGGCCGGGCTTCGAATCCCTGATGACCGCCGATTACAGCCAGATCGAGATGCGCATCATGGCGCACCTGTCCAAGGACGCCGGGTTGATCGAGGCGTTCAACTCCGGCGAGGATCTGCACAGCTTCGTCGCCTCCAAGGCGTTCGACATCCCGATCGCCGAGGTCACTCCGGAGATGCGCCGCCGCATCAAGGCGATGTCCTACGGCCTGGCGTACGGGCTGTCCGCCTACGGCCTGTCCCAGCAGCTGAAGATCAGCGCCGAGGAGGCCAAGGCGCAGATGGAGGTCTACTTCAACAGGTTCGGCGCCATCCGCGACTATCTGTTCGACGCGGTGGATCAGGCCCGCAAGGTCGGCTACACCGAGACCCTGTTCGGCCGCCGCCGCTACCTGCCCGACCTGGATTCCAGCAACCGCCAGCGCCGCGAGGCCGCCGAGCGCATGGCCCTGAACGCCCCGATCCAGGGCACCGCCGCCGACATCATCAAGGTCGCGATGATCAACGTGCAGCGCGCCATCCACGAGGCCGGACTGACTTCGCGCACCCTCCTGCAGATCCACGACGAACTGGTCTTCGAGGTAGCCCCGGGCGAGCGCGCCCAACTGGAATCCCTTGCCCGCGAACACATGTCCAAGGCCATCGAACTGTCGGTCCCCCTGGAGGTCTCGGTAGGCGTCGGCCGCAGCTGGGACTCCGCCGCCCACTGAGGCGCCGCCCTCGGCGGTGCCTGTCAGGTTCGCCGAGGGCGGGGAGTAGAGACCACCCAGGCGTACCGCTGGCCGCTTGCGGGTCCTTCTCCCGCCGTAGTCCGCTTCCATGCCGATCAGGACTCGCAAAGTGAGACTCCAAAGACGATGTGCCACAGTCTTACAATTCGGTGCAGGGCATGAAAGATTAAGCTGCACAAGCAGTTTGGGCAATCTATGGCATTAATGTGTACGGTGGGCGGCATGGTCCGGGACCCGTCGAATCCGCACGACATGTTCTTCCGTAATATGCTCGGCCGTCCGAAGGATGCGGCGTCGGAGATTCGGGCCCGGAGGCCAAGGAGGTCATTGTGACTACCGCCGAAATGCTCGAAGCGCGTGGTGAAGCGCGGGGTGAAGCGTCGATGCTGCTGAAGATGTTGGCTCAGCGGTTCGGTCCGCTGTCCGAGGCTGTCGAGCAGAAGGTGCGTGCAGCGACGATCGAGAGGCTTGACGTGTGGGTCGGTCGGGTGTTGACCGGGAGCAGTGTGGACGAGGTGCTGGCCTGATCGACCGGATTCTGGGAGGTTGCTTGGGGGTTGCGGGCGGCTCAGGTTGGGGTCTGTGCCTGCCGGGGGCTGGTCGCTCGAATCGGTTGCCGGACGTGTCGTCGGGTGTTGGTTCGCCGTTTACGGACGTTTGTGACGAAGTTACCCATCGGTTCCGGGCGATTGTGGTTGCTATCTGCGGATTCGGTCCATATCCTCATAGCCGTGCCGAATTCCGCCGCTAGCCACAGCGCTACACACAACGTCGCCGACCGCGACCGTGTGGTGCTCATGCCGCTTACCGCGATGGTGGCCGCCGGTCGACTTCTCGTAGTTCTCCGCCGTAGCGGGGTCTGATTCGGACCGGCCCCTCGCTGCGGCCGATGAACTTCATTCTTTACTGCGCTGGTCCCGTCAATTCGGACACGTTGTCACCCCTGACACGACAAGGCATCGGGAAGACCTGCCATGACACTCACAATCGACACACATGCCTTCATCACCGCCGCTCCCCGCGCCATGCGCGCCGAGAGCACCGGCCTGACCCCCGCCGAGTTCTACGATCGGTACTGCGATCACGCGGGACCGATCACGCTCGGCGAATGGACCCCGGCGGGTAGCCGCCGCGAGTCCGCCACCTACACCGCAACCCTCGAATTCGGTGATCGGCTGCGCACCGTCGTGGCGGCCGGCAGCCCGGTCGCCGCGCTGACCTCGGCCCTCTACGACGAGGGCTACCCGGTCGAGATCCTGCAGTTCCATCAGCGGCAAACTGCCTCGGGCATAGCCACTTTCGTGCAGTGCGATTTCCACGGCCGCCGCGGCTGGGGCGCCGCCCTCGCGGGTGACGGCGCGGAATCCACTGTCCGGGCGATGCTTTCGAGCATCAACTCGTTTGCGGGCTGAACTACCGAACGGTCACTGACACGAGATCGCCCCCGCCGCAAGCGAATGCGGCGGGGGCGATCCGAGTCGATCCGTTGGGACGGGTCGTTACGCCTGCTCGCCCTGCTCGGCGAGCTGCTTGCGCACGTCGTCCATGTCCAGGGCCTTCACCTGAGTCACCAGATCCTCGAGGGCGGCCGGGGGCAGCGCGCCCGGCTGTGCGAACACCAGCACGCCCTCGCGGAAGGCCATGATGGTCGGGATCGAGCGGATGTTGGCCGCGGCGGCCAGGCCCTGCTGGGCCTCGGTGTCTACCTTGCCGTGCACGACGTCGGGGTGCTCGTTCGAGGACTTCTCGAACGTCGGGCCGAACTGCTTACACGGTCCGCACCACTCGGCCCAGAAATCGACGAGCACGACATCGTTTCCGGTGACTACCTCGTCGAAGTTCTGCTCGGTCAGTGTCTGGGTGGCCATTGGTGTCCTCTCCTGTCGTTGGCGTGCTGTGTAACGCCGGACGCCGCGGATATCTTCCACGCGTATTGGTCGGCATGTCCAGGTCAGTGGGCATGTGAGCGTCATCGCAGCGGGGTGCCGCGGTGGCGCGTCGACCGCACCGTCCAGCCGGAACGACGGTCGCAGTAGTGGGTAATACCCACCACGGTAGCCGGGGAATCACGGTGTTCGCGATATGCCGGGAGTTCGCTACAGTCACCGTGTAGGGGTTCGACGCCTGAGTGTGGGTTGGTTGCGGCCGAGTTGTTCCGCGCCCAACAGAAAGGTGTTGTCATGCCCCAGACAGAGTCCTCGGATCCGGCGCCGGCCGCCAAGCCGGCCACCGACGCCACCCGCGCGGCGCAGTTGGACTTCATCGCCGGGTTGCCACTCGACGATCGTCGTGATCTGGACGATTCGGTCCGCGGCTTCGTCGGCACGCTCGATCCGCCGGTGATCACCTTCCCGGACGGCAGCCCCCTGATGGACCTCGACGGCCACGCATTCGTCACCGACACCGACGCGCCCGACACGGTGAATCCGAGCCTGTGGCGGCACGCGTTGGTGAACAAGCCGCACGGGCTGTTCCGGGTGATGGACGGTGTCTATCAGCTTCGCGGCCTCGACATCTCCAATATGACGATCATCGAAGGCGACACCGGGCTGATCGTCATCGATCCGCTGACCTACATCGAAACCGCCAAGGCCGGGATGGACTTGTACTTCCGGCACCGCCCGGCCCGTCCGGTCCGGGCGGTGATCTACACCCACAGCCACGCCGACCACTACGGCGGCGTCAAGGGAGTCGTCGACGAGGCCGACGTGCTGGCCGGACGGGTCGTGGTGATCGCGCCCGAGGGCTTCCTGAAGGAGGCTGTCGCCGAGAACGTCTACGCCGGCAACGCCATGTCCCGGCGCGCGATCTACATGTACGGGATGGTGCTGGCCCGCGGGCCCCGTGGGCAGATCAATGCCGGCCTGGGCAACGGGCTCCCACACGGTGGCACCTCCTCGCTCATCGCGCCGACCGACACCGTGACCGACACCGGCGAGAAGCGCACCGTCGACGGGGTCGACATGGTGTTTCAGATGGCGCCGGGCACCGAGGCGCCGTCCGAATTCCTGATCCATTTCCCCGGTAGGCGGCTGCTGTGCTCGGCAGAGGACGCCACCCACACCATGCACAACCTCTACACGCTGCGCGGTGCCCAGGTCCGCGACGCGGCGACCTGGTGGAAGGTCCTCGACGAGGCGATCGAGATGTTCGGCGCCGACACCGACGTCGTGATCGCCCAGCACCAGTGGCCCCGCTGGGGCGCCCCGGACGTCGTCGCGTTCCTGGAACAGCAGCGCGACCTGTACAAATACCTGCACGATCAGTCGCTGCGGCTGGCCAATCAGGGCTACACCATGTCCGAGATCGCCGAACGAATCGAACTGCCGCCCGGGTTGGCCGGGCAATGGCACTGCCGCGGCTACTACGGTTCTGCCCGGCACAACAGCAAGGCCGTCTACCAGCGGTACCTCGGCTGGTACGACAGCCATCCCGCGCACCTCGACCCGCTTCCCCCCGAGCGGTCTGCCCCGAAATACGTCGAGTACATGGGCGGCGCCGACGCGGTGCTGAAGCGGGCCCGCACCGCCTACGAGTCCGGTGAATACCGTTGGGTCGCAGAGGTTCTCACCCACGTGGTGTTCGCCGATCCCGGCAACGCCGACGCCCGCACGCTGCAGGCCGACGCGCTCGAACAGCTGGGCTATCAGACGGAGAACGGTCCCTGGCGAAATGAATATCTCATGGGCGCAACGGAATTGCGTCACGGCGTGCGAGACCTGGGGACCATTCAACTGGCCGGACCCGACGTGCTCGACGCCATGACCCTCGAGATGCTGCTGGACTACCTCGGCATCCGCCTCGACGGTCCCGCCGCCTGGCATCGCACCGGCCGCTTCAACTGGTTCTTCGCCGAAATCGACGGCACCACCGAACAATTCGCTGTCCGGCTCAGCAACGCCACCCTCGTGTACACCGCGGGCAAGCTCCTACCCGATCCCGACGCCGCCGTGCACTGGAAACGTAGCGCCTTCCAGAACGTCATCGTCGGCGCGAGCACGCTCGATCGGGAGATCGCCGCCGGAAGCGTGCGCGTCGAGGGCGATCGCGCCGCCCTCACCGGCCTGTTCGAGCTGCTCGACACGTTCCCGTTCTGGTTCCCCATTGTCACCCCGTGACCCGTCGGTTGCCGGCCCGGCGCCGCGGTCGGCCCGCTGACCTGCGGTTAGCATGGGGTGGTGCGCAGTGGATACTCATCGGTTGCCCGACGAACCGAGCGGGCCGTGGCCCCACGGCGGATCAGCCAGGCCGGTGAGCGGTGACCGCGCGCACCGTACGGTTGGGGCTGATCGAGGGCGACGGCATCGGGCCCGAGGTGGTGCGGGCTGCCCGGGACGTGGCCGACGAGGCGATGGCGGTGGTCGAGGCCCCGGCGATCGAATGGCTGCCGCTGCCGATGGGGCAGCGTGCGATCGCCGAATGCGGTGACCCGCTACCGATCTCGACCCTGAAGATGCTCGAGACCCTCGAGGGCTGGATCCTCGGCCCGCACGACAACGTCTCCTATGCGCCCGAACACCGCACCGGCGCCCCGCCCGGCGGTGCGATCCGCAAGCGGTTCGGCCTGTACGCCAACATCCGCCCTGTGCGGGCGTTCGCGGGGGTGCGCGCCACGACTCCGGGGATGGACCTGGTGATCGTGCGGGAGAACAGCGAGGGCTTCTACGCCGACCGCAACATGGTCGCCGGTTCCGGCGAGTTCCAGCCCACGCCGGACGTGGCGATGTCCGTAGGAGTGTTCAGCCGGGCCGCCACCGAACGGATCGCGCACGAGGCATGCCGCCTGGCCCGCTCGCGCCGCGGCCTGCTGACCATCGTGCACAAGGCGAATGTGCTGCCGATGACGATGGGCCTGTTTCGCGATGTCTGCTACGAGGTGGCCGCGCGGTATCCGGGCCTGATCGTCGATGACGAGCACGTCGATGCCACGGCCGCTCATCTGGTCCGCGCGCCCGCCGACTACGACGTGCTCGTCACCGAGAACCTGTTCGGCGACATCCTGTCCGACCTGGCCGCCGAGCTCGGCGGCTCACTGGGCATCGCCGCCTCGCTGAACTGCTCGACGGACCGGGCGATGGCACAGGCGGTGCACGGCGCCGCGCCGACGCTCGCCGGGCGTAACCGCGCGAATCCCGCTGCGCTGCAACTGTCCACGGCGATGTTGTTGCGCTGGCTGGGCTCGCGCCGCGACGACGCCGGGCTCACCCGCGCGGCCGAGCGCATCGAGCGGGCGGTCGCGGCCACATTCGAGGCCGGTATAGCAACCGTGGATCTGGGCGGATTGGCCTCTACCAGCGAATTCGCCGAGCAGGTGCGCGCCCGGCTACATCGGTGGTGACCTCTGGTGCCACCTCGCTGGGGCGTCCACCGCCCCGAATCCGAGATGTCTGACTCGATGCTCACCGATTCGGATGCCAACGCAGACCTGATTTCGTACGAATATGGGTAACTCCATGTACTCGCATCGAGCCAGCTTGCGATTGGTGCCGTTGTCAAGAGCGTACAGCGTTGGGTGTGGTTGTTACACTTGACATCTGACCTGCGAATACGTTCAAGGCCCGCCCCGTTCCTGCTGTGAAATCGCTTACTGGCGTTGGCGTGTATGAGCGTCGTTGGTTGACGTCAGACATTAAATGGCGGGATTAATCACCAGCGGCGATGGTGGGCAGCAACGACCCGGAGATGCCGTGATCGGGCGGAGTGGATCCGCATCCAACTCCTGGTGGGCGGGCACTGCCGTTGCTGAGGGCGAGTAGTCCGTTGCCCCTACGGGGTGACAAGTCCTGTGCGGTAAGCGATGACGACCAGCTGCGCGCGGTCGCGGGCACCGAGTTTGACCATGGCGCGACTGACGTGGGTGCGGGCGGTAGCCGGGCTGAGGAAGAGTTCGGCACCGATCTCGTCGTTGCTCATCCCTTGCCCGACCAACGACAGGACCTGACGTTCGCGTTCGGTGAGGACCGCGAGCCGCTGTTCACCGGCCTTGTTCGCCGCCTGACGCACGGTGAACTGGGCGATGAGGCGGCGCGTGATGCGCGGTGCGACCAGGGCGTCACCCGCGGCGACCACACGAATCCCGTGCAGAAGTTCGGCGGGGCCGCAGTCCTTGAGCAGGAAACCGCTGGCACCGGCTTGCAGACCTTCGAAGACGTAGGCATCGGTATCGTAGGTGGTCAGGATCACGATCCGGACGTCGCGCAGCCCGGTCGTGGCGGCGATCTGCCGGGTGGCCTCGATGCCGTCCATCTTGGGCATGCGGACGTCCATGAGTACGACATCCGGGCGCAGCGCACGAGCCTTCTGTACGGCTTCGCCGCCGGTGGCGGCTTCCCCTACCACTGTGATGTCGTCCTCGGTATCCAACAGCAACCGGAACCCGGACCGAACCAACTGCTCGTCATCGACGAGCAGGACCTCGATCGGAACAGCGCCGTTCGATGCGCCTGCCACGCTGTTCATACGCTCGCCATTCCGGTCGGAGTCCAAGGCAACCGAGCGGTGACCGCGAAGCCGCCGCTCGCCAGTGGGCCAACGTGTAGGTGCCCGCCCAGAAGCTCACAACGCTCGCGCATCCCAAGGATGCCGCGGCCATGTGAGCCCATGCCGGTGATCCCGCCGTCCGCCCCGCCGCCATCCGTATGGTGAACTGCTCCAACGGTTTTCGAACCCGGCTGCCGACCCCTGTCGGCCACTCGCACCTCCACCGCGTCGGCGCAGTAGTTCACTGCGATCGTGACATGGGTCGGTCCGACGTGCCGAATCACATTGGTGATCGATTCCTGCACGATTCGATACACAGCATTGCCCACGGCACTGGGTACCGGTGCGGTCGGGACGATGGTTTCGAGGTCGACATCGAGCCCGGCCTCTCGCGCCATGGCAGTGAGGTCCTCGAGCTGCGCGAGACCCTCGGGCGGGACACGGTCGTCGTTGTCCTCGCGCAGAACTCCGAGAATGGCCCGCATCTCCGACAGTGCCCGAGAGCTGGTCTGCTCGATGGCCTTCAGGGTCTGGCCTGCTCGTTCCGGTCGCTTGTCGAGCACGTGCGCGGTGACCCCGGCCTGGACGTTGATGATGGCGATGGCGTGCGCCACTGTGTCGTGGACTTCGCGGGCGATCCTGAGCCGTTCGGCGTCGACCCGGGCGCGGGCCTCGTCCTCACGCGTTCGTTCCGCGAGCTCGGCGCGCTCGAGCGCCTGTGCCGCAATGAATTTCCGCGAGCGGACACTCTCACCGAGGGTGGCACTCATGACCGACACACCGATGCGGAAGTAGACCCAGCCAATGGCGGCCCGGGGTTCGATATCGGCGGCGGAGATCAGCCACACCGCGGTCAGGACGACGATCCCTACACCCGCCACCTTCAGCGAGCGATACCCGTCGCCGTGGGCGGTGAGGGTGTAGAGAGCCACGAACAGGCCCAGCCATCCGGGCCCGTCAGGGAAGTCGAGAATGTAGTAGATCACGCTGGCCAACGCGGTCACCGCGAACACCGCGACCGGCCAGCGGCGACGTACGACGACGACCACGCCTGAGGCGATCAGCAGAACGTAGCCGAGATATCCAAGCTCGGACAGCGGGCGCAACACGGCTTCGGGTGTCCCGCTGTTACGCACGAGGGTTCCCTGGACCTGCATGACAGTGATGAACGCCGCCAACAGCACGTCTTGCACCCACACAGGTATGCGGAACAACGTGATGCGATCCGGCATGGTGCGATCATAGGATCTGCCCTGACGATAGACCTGCGGTCAGCTGCGTGAGCTTGTACGTCCAGGAGCGCGAATCCAGGCGAGCCGTCTACGCCGAACGTCGTATCGGGCACCGCCCGTCGACGGATGCCGCCCCGGTTGTGGAACGAGACGATTCTTGCGAGTCCATTGCACGACGGAGACCTCGGTGATCCGACCCGGTAGCCGTTGTTCGACCGAAAGGATCCGCTATGTCAGTCCCTCACCTGTTGGCCGACGCAGCAGTCGCGGTCAAGTCGGCCGTCGGCTACGGCATGACTTCCGGGCGACTCGAGGCCAGTATCACCGCGCTGGTCGGGCTGGCCGGCATCCTCACCGGCGGGCTGGCGCTACGCGTGAGCGGCCGGAACCGACTCAGCAGACGCACGCCCATCGCGGCTCTGCTGGCGGGACTGATCAGCATGGTCCTCGGAGTGGTGCTGTCGGCTACCGCCAAGGGAGGGCCCGGCACTGGCAACGGGATAGTCGGGGCCTGGCTCGCCGTCGTGTTCGGGCTGATCAGCATGCTCCTGGGCGGGCTGGCCCTGGCCCGCTCCCGCCGAACCAGTCATGGTGCCGGATCCATGCCTATGTCATGACAGCGGCCCGGACATCGGGCGGCACACGGTGCAGCGTTCGACATGAGCAACGCCACATCGGTTTTCGATCTGACCAGAGGCCGCCGCTATCGGTTGCGGTGGCGCAACACGACCGATGACATCCACCCGATCCACCTGCACCGCAACACCTTCGAGATCACCCACATCGCCGGGACCCCGACCGCGGGGCTGCGCAAGGACGTGGTGATGCTGGGCGGCTATCAGGAGATGACGATCGATGTCCTGGCCGAGCAGGCGGCATCGTCGGACGCGCGTTCAACAACTCGCGGATCTGCGGCTCGACCGCGTCCACGATCGACCGGCGGCCGATCCGAGGCCACCGCCGGTCGATCGTGCGGGTGGACGAGGTGAAGCGCACACATACGCGGGCAAAGCCGACTATCGCTGGGCCATCATCGCCACAGGGCCTTGCTGTTGTAGCGCCGCCGCAAAACCAGCTGATTGGCTACCGCGACCGGGCCGGGCATCGCCGCCAGGAAACGCTTGCGCTGGTCGGGTGTGGTGTCATCCAGCACCCACGGTATATAGACCGCCGCCCCCGACGGCCCCTGCTTGCGGGCCATCGCACTGCGGAAAGTGTCCCAGTCCTTCGGGGTCAAAACCTCTTGAATGAGTGGGAGCGCGCTGTTTTCTTCGTGCGCCATGTGTTCGCCGAGGATCGTCGACAGCGTGTCGATGCGCTCGGGCAGGTCGGCAGCTCGCCTGGTGAGGCTGGCCTCGACCGCGGCCAATGCCGGATCCAGCGCCGCATGCTCGGCCTCCATCTCGGCCATCAGCGCCAGGTCGTCCGGACGGCCGGACACAGCGGCGATCACCTGGGGCCACAGTGCGGCGTCCTCGACGGTGTGGTGAACATGCAATTGACGGACGAAGTTCGACCACCCGGCTTCGACGCCGGGCGAGTCGGCGTGGCCGGATTCGACGGCTGCGGACAGGCGTCGGAGGTCGCGGCGGAAGGCGTCGTGTGTTGCGTACATGACGGCGAAATCAATAGTCATCACAGGTCTTTCGATAGCGGAACGGGCAGCTGTTCCCGCCCCGTGGCGGATTCACGCAGCGCGACGTCACAGGTTCGGCACCGGGCCGGGGTGTGCGGCTGCCTGGATCGGCGCCGATGCGACGCCGACTGGTGTTTCGGCCCCAATGTCCGTGGGGTACAACGATGCTACTAAGTAATCTCTTTTAGATACAATATGGAAAGAATATCATCTCCGTGATGATCGTCACCTGCGATCGATGACGTCGGCTCCAGACGATCGGCCGGAAGGGCCTCGCAGGCCGGTCCGTCGCGTGACGCTGAAGCTTCGCCTATTCGTCGGTGGGGATATTCGATAGCCACCCGAGCTTGGGGGAACGCTTGCGGAACCGCCGCCAGGACCGCGTCACGCTGTCGGGTCCGGTTGCGCCGAGAGGGTGGCCGCAGAAGTCGGCCGTGAAGATGTCTTTCGCGGCGGCGTGGTTGCCGCTGTCGAACGCCGCATACATGACTCGGGCTACGGCCCTGGCGCTGTCGGTCACGAATCCTCCCGAAGGAAGTAGGTGCACGTAAAATATCTGTAGCATATAATATGAGTACAATATTATTGCTGGAAGTGGCTGGGCGTGAGGAGTGCGAGATGGTCGACGCGGAGGTCCCCGTCGGTACAGAACGGTCGATCGCGGTTGCACGAACGCCCGACGAGCGGTTCGAAGGGTTACCCGACTACCCGTTCGCGCCGCACTACGTCGATATCGAGGCCGGTGCCGGCATCAGCACGCGGTTGCGGGTGCACTATCTCGATGAACGCCCCGCCGAGCCGTCGCAAGAGTCCGGGGAGACCATCCTGCTACTACACGGAGAACCGTCGTGGAGCTTCCTTTACCGGCACGTGATCCCGCCGTTGGTCGAGGCTGGGCATCGCTGCGTGGCGCCCGATCTCATCGGGTTCGGTAAGTCGGATAAACCGATCGACCGTTTCGTGTACACGTATCAGGCGCACGTCGACTGGCTGGCACACACCGTCTTCGACCGTCTCGGCCTGCGTGATATCACCATGGTGTGCCAGGACTGGGGCGGTCTGCTGGGGCTGCGTATGCTGGCAGAGCATCGAGACCGGTTTCGTCGCGTGGTCGCCACGAACACCTCGTTTCCGACCGGTGACCAGGATCTCGGAGGCTCCTTTGCCCTGTGGCTGCAGCTCAGTCAGCGTTCGAGTCCCTTCGACATCGGTCAGGTCGTCGACCGCGGGACCGTGACCGATCTCGATCCGGCGGTTCTGGCGGCCTACAATGCACCGTTTCCCGATGAGTCACATCTGGCGGGCGCCCGCCAATTTCCGCTACTGGTGCCCCTCGCGCCATTCGACGACGCGGCCGCGGCGAACCGCCGGGCGTGGGACATTCTCGAGACGATGCAGACCCCATTCTTGTGCGCTTTCAGCGACAACGACTACGGAGTCGGCGACGGCGCCCGGATGTTTCGCGAGCATATTCCGGGCGCGGCTGGGCAACCACACGTGACGATCGTCAACGCTGGTCACTTTGTGCAGGAAGATCAAGGCCCCGTTCTGGCCGGCACAATTGGCGAGTTCATTCGATCGACCCAATGAACCGATTGCCGGAGTCCGCGGGTGACAGATAGGCTCCCCCTCACACAGTTCCAGATCTATCTGCCCGGCCACGGCGGCGAGCCGATGCTATCAGCGGCTTCGGCTTTGCGTATGATATGTAAACCGTATAAATGTGGGCGAGGTGGCGCAGGATGAATTCAGTAGCAGGCCGGGCTCCGGCGCGTACCAGGCGTAGGTTGACTGCGGACGTGCGGGAAGCGTTGCGTGACTTGAATATTCAGCTGTCACTGCTCAACCGCAGATTCGGTGGCCGGGTCGAGCTCAAGGATATCGATTGGACATGCCTGGATCTGATCAACCGATATGGCCCGCTGTCGCCCTCCTCGCTGGCGCGGCGGGCCGGATTGCATCCCGCAACGATGACGGGAGTCTTGGACCGCTTGCAAAAGGGTGGATGGATCGTGCGAGAGCGTGATCCGGAGTCCTCGGATCGTCGGGCGGTCACCTTGCATGCCGTGCGCGAGCGGAACTCGGAATTGTTCGAGTTGTTCTCCGGGATGAACAACCGGATGGATGAGCTGTGTGCTCGTTATTCCGGTGCCGAGCTCGAGGTGATCGCCGACTTCCTACAACGGACAGGCGTAGCGGGTCGTCAGGCGGCGGAGGAGTTGACCGAGGGCTGACCGCCCGTATGTGCTGCCGGACTCGGTCGGTCGCAGGTGCGGCTCGCGGTAGGTGGCGCGGCACGAAATCGGGGATGTGTGCCGCCGATTCCGCGCCGCGCCGCCGAGACGTCGAACTCTATCGTACAAATAACATATGCCTTCCATAACACATCATCTACATATGACATGTCGTGCGCAAGATGGAACGGCTCGGGTTATGACCAGTCGTCCTTGTGGTCGGCTACCCAGGTGGCGAACGAGAGGGCCGGACGGCCGAGGATGTCCTCCACGTTGGTATTCGCTGCGATCGGTCGCTCGATCTCGCGGGCGTATCGAGTCATCAGGGCGTCTACGAACCGCTGGTCGAGTCCGTGCGCGGTCATGCCCGCGGCAGCCATCTCGGCGGGAACCTCGTGAAAACCCAAGGGGCGCTGAAGCGTTTCTCCGATGATGGCGACGAGCTGGTCGATGCGCAGCGACTCGGGGCCGGTAATCGGGAGTTTCCGACCCAGAAGTGAGTCATCGACCATCGCCCGGGCGATCACATCGGCGACATCGCGCTCGTGGATGAGTGGCTCCGCGAACTCGGCGAACGGACCGAACACCGTGTCGCCGTTGGCTACTTGACCGGACCACATCGACAGTGTGTTCATCGCAAACGAACTCGGCCGTATGCTCACCCACGGCATTCCGCTGTCGACGACCGCGCGTTCGACGTCGGTATTGCGGTCGCCGTTGAACCACGAGGGCTGAAGTGACACGTCGTCGTCGGCGTTGATTGCCGACATCACCACCACGCGTCCGACGTGGTGTGCCGCAGCGCGAGCGAGCAGCTCGGCGATGTCGTCCTTGGCTGCGCGCGGATGGACGAACAGAGAATCGACGCCGCGCAGGGCGGAGTCGAGGTCCTCGGGTGTGACGGCGTCGGCGCCGCGGGGCAGGCGCGCGTCGGGTCGACGAGTCATCGCTCTGACCTGCGCTCCGCTCGCGAGCAGGGTGTCGGTGAGTGGTCGGCCGATCACCCCCGTTGCTCCGGTGACGAGATACATGGGCAGCTCCTTCTCTAGTTGGGTCCCGGACGATCCGGCGACTCTCGCACAGCGAGTTCGTCAGAGCCGCTGCGCTTCCAATGCCCAGACCGGCATCAGCATCAGTCCGTCGGCGGTGAAT
Organism: Nocardia sp. GP40; assembly: GCF_050434125.1. Lineage (NCBI taxonomy): Bacteria > Bacillati > Actinomycetota > Actinomycetes > Mycobacteriales > Nocardiaceae > Nocardia > Nocardia sp. GP40. The sequence continues at coordinate 787,244 of NZ_JBNPVW010000001.1, forward strand.
TCGGGGCGGAAGTCGTTCAGGGCGAACTGGCTCAACAACGCCTCGGGCGGACGGCCGCCCACCATGTGTCCGGCTCGTAAGCCGACTATCGACCAGTCCGGCGCCGTGAACGAGCGGCGCAATTCTTCCTCCGAGATGGAATGCAGACCAAAGGTTTCGACGCCGTCGGCGAAGTTGGCGCTGAACTGGATCAGCCGCCCGCCGGGCGTGATTACCCGGGTCAGTGCGGCTACATGTGCGCGGCGCTGCTGGGAATTCAGGCAGTGAACGAGCTGGCTGCTGACGACTGTGTCGAACCGGCCGTCGTATCCGTCGAAGGCGGTTGCGTCGGAGACCTCGAACACGACCGCCACGCCTCGCTCGGCCGCCCGCCGGCGCGCCTCGTCGATGGCGGTGGGCGCGACATCGAGCCCGGTTACCCGATACCCGAGACCAGCCAGGTAGATAGCGGTATCGCCCGGCCCGCACCCGGCGTCGAGTACCTCGCCGGTGATACTGCCCGCTTTCTCGAAATCCATGAGCAGCGGCTGCGGCCTGCCGATATCCCAGGGCACCCGCTCGAAGTTCAAGCCGTGCGCGACTGGCTCGCCGCGATAGATCCGGTCGAAGTCGGCTCCAGCTGATTCGTTGTTCGGTTCTGCGCTGCTGTGGGTCATCTGAGTTGTCCTTTCTCATGAAGCGGCCGACCGGACCTGTCGCGGCGCACGACGTCGTCGGCGTATCGCGCGTCCCGGGGTGAGAACCCTCTCGTGCCGATCCGGATGCAATGGAAAGTCAGTGGGTGCCGAGGAGTTCGATGGCAGTGCGCGACATGGCTTGTCACGCTGTGAGGCCTCCGTCGGCAGCGATGCTCTGACCTGTGACCCATCGAGCGTCATGAGAGGTCAGGAAACCCACGACATCGGCGATGTCCTCCGGCTCACCGAAGCGCCCCAATGGTGTGCGGGCGATCCGCTCCGCCAGCATGTGCTTCATATGTTGCATCGCATCGGTATTCGTCGGTCCCGGCAATACGCTGTTCACGGTGATTCCCCGCGGCCCCACCTCACGGGCGAAAGTTCGAACCAACTGCTCGCCCGCAGCCTTGCTCGCCGAGTACACCGACACGGACGGGTCGCTTGCGCGAGTGGCCGACGACGAGATGTAGACGATTCGGCCGCCGTCGCGCACCCGCCCGGCGGCCTCTCGGAACGCGACGAACGTGGCGTGGGAGTTGGCGGCGAACGACCGCGCGTAGTCCTCGTCGGAGGCTCCGGCGATCGGGCCGGCGGCGAACCCATACGCGTTGTGCACGAACACATCCAGACCGCCGTACCATTGTTCGGCAGCGTCGAACAGCAACGCCAGCTGGACCGGATCGGCCACATCCGCCTGCACGGCGGTGGCCTGTCCGCCGGCCCCTTCGATCGTCGAGACGACCTGCCCGGCGGCCTCGGCGTTGCTCTTGTAGTTGACGATGACCCGCGCCCCGTCGGCGGCCAGACGCAGTGCGATCGCCCGGCCGATGCTGCGTCCACTGCCCGTGACAAGGGCGACGCGATCGGTATTCGGCATGCAATTCTCCATGGGTGGTGGATGGAGTTCGGCGATCGGCGTCATCGGTGGTCGGCGGGTCGGCGCAGGAGGAAACGCGGTACCAGAGGCGGGAGGGCTGCTCCTGGCGTCCGGTCTGAGCTGAGCTGCGATGATCTCGAGACGCGACCCGAACCCATCATGTCGGGTCAATAATATATGCATTACATACTTTATCGGTACCGCATGAACGACGCAACCTTGCTGGTTCGGGCGGCGATGCGTCGCCGCGATGCCGACGGAACGCCGTTCCTAGCGAATCAAACCCAGTTGCCGTGCCCGGGCAACAGCCTCGGTGCGGTTGGCGGCGCCGAGCTTGCCGAAGATGTGGGTTAGGTGTTTCTTGACGGTGTCGACACTGACTACCAACTCGTCGGCGATCCGCCGGTTCGATCTGCCTGAGACCAGCAGGTCCACTACGTCGCGCTCACGGGCGGTCAGTTGCTCGACCAGGCCCGGCACCATTGCCGCGGTACTCGACCCGGAACCTTGGACGCCGTGCTGGCTGAGCGCTTGCAACACCTGGGCCAGATATCCGAGGGGCACAACGGGGGCGGCGTGTTCGGCCCGCTGGGCCGCGATCAGTCGGCGGAGCAGGACGCCCATTAGAGCACCCTCGTCGGCGAAGACCCGAACATAGCCTTGCGGGCAGGCGAGTGTGAGCGCATCGGCCAGTGCGTCGACAGCGTTGTTCTCCTCGCCGCGAGCGGCGAGGGCCAGCGCCTGTAGCGCCTGGATCTCGATGATGCTCCCCACACGGCCTTGGGTGGCCGCCGCGGTGAGCATTTTCTCCAAGAGTGCAAGCGCCGGCCCGGGCAAGTCTTGCGCGAGCAGCAACCTGGCCAGCACGAGATACTCGGGCTCCCGGGAATAGTCCGGCTCGTCCTCCGCGCTCAGGTCGCGTTCCTTCGTCCAATGGGCCGCCGCGACGATGTCGCCCTGTGCGAGGTGCAACCGCGCCCTTTGCGCTGGAACAGGGTTGAACGGGTCGGCCATAGTTGCGCCCAGCGTGAGCTGCTCGGCCTCGCCGATCGCTTCCATGGCCCCGGCCGGATCACCCTTGGCCTGCCGAATCCACGCCAGCGTCGTCAGCCCCGCGGCCAGCGGCTGAGTGTAGGTCAGCTGCCGGCAGTGTGCGATGCCCTCGGTGACGTCCCGGAGGGCCGCCTCGAGATCGCCCCGCTGGTAGGCCACCTCCGCCGTGCCCACGTATCCCATGCCGGCAGTCGCCAGAGTCGGCACACCACGCGGTGCGGTGATCCCGAGTGCCTGCTGGTACGCGCCGAGCGCTGCGTCCAGGTAGCCTTGGGCGTGCTGCACCTGGCCGAGGTGGTAGTAACCTCGAACGGCCAGGGAACGCTCGTCCGCCCCCTGCCACTGGGCGATGCTCGAGGTGAAAGCCTGCTCGGCTTCTACGAGCCTGCCGCGCAGCCATTCGGCCAAGCCCAGTTGCCACCAGGTCAGGGACTCCAGCATCCACTCGTCCTCGTCGAGTTCGGCTAGGGTCCGCGCGGCGAGCGCGGCCGTTGCCTCGGCGTCGCCGTGCAAATAGGCGAGCCAGGCACGAGCGAGTGCGATGGCTGCGGGGACGTTCGCCAGCCAGCTCGCGGCCCTGCCCACCGATGGCTCGAACGGCGCTTCAGCAGCGTCTGCAGGTATCCGCTGAGCAGCGTCGAGCCGCGGCCCGGCCGCGTCCACGTTGCTACCCACGAGCGCCATCCACGCCTGCGCCAGGCACAGGCGGGGCCGTGACCGGATGACCTCGGCGGGCAGTTCGGAAAGCCAACGATGCACCGTTGCCTGCTCGCCCTGACGGAAGGTCCCGTCAAAGTACCGTTCGATCATTCTCGCAGCCCAGACAGTGTCGTCCGCATGTAATGCGTGGTGTACGGCCTCGTCGGCGAGCTCATGCTCTTCGCACCAGGCTGCCGCGTTTCGGTGCAGGGCCGAGGCATGTCCGGGCTGTTCGTGCTGCAATTGGGCGCGGAGCAGCTCGGCAAACAGATGGTGATAGCGCCACCAGCCGCGTACCTCATCCAGCGGCACGAGGAACAGGCCAGCCAGCTCGATCCCTTCCAGCATCTCCTGGCCATCCGCCCGGCCGGTGACAGCATCGCAGAGCTCCCCGCTGAGGCGCTCGAGAACCGAGGTCTCCAGCAGGAACCCGCGCACCTGCTCGCTCAGTTGCTCGAGTACCTCCCCTGCCAGGTAGTCCAGGATATAGCGGTGGCTGCCGCTGAACGCTGCTGCGAATTGGGCGGGATTCGCCTGGCTTCGCAGCGAGAGGCCGGCCAACTGCAGGCCGGCTGCCCATCCCTCGGTGCGGGCGGTAAGCATCGTTACTGCCGCGTCGGGCAAGCCGCCGCCAGTCGCTCCCCGCAGCAGCGCCGCCGCTTCGTCCGGTGCGAAGCGGAGCTCGTCGGCGCGCAGCTCAGCCAGCTGACCCCGGGCCCGCAACCGTGCTAGCGGCAGCGGCGGGTCGGACCGGCTGGCCAGCACCAGCCGCAGACCTGTCGGCAGGTGCTCCACCAGCAACGTCAGGGCGGCGTGAATCGCCTGCGCATCAATCAGGTGATAGTCGTCGAGGACCAGCAATACCTCGTCCTCACCAGACCGGGCGTCCAGCTCATTGATCAGCGCCGTCACCAGTCCTTCGAACGAGGTTGGGGCAGGTGGGCCCAGCAGCGGGCCGACCTGCTCGCCGATTCCCGGGCGCGCCCGATCGAGCGCCGCAACCACGTGCCGCCAAAACCGCGCTGGATCATTGTCTGCCGCATCGAGCGACAGCCAGGCAACCGGCCGTCGGCCACTTCGAGCCCATTCCGCCAGCAAGCCCGTCTTGCCGAATCCTGCCGGGGCGCAGACCAGCACCAGCCCCTGCTCCAGATCTGCGTCGAGCCGATCGACGAGCCGCGGGCGGCGCACGAAGCCCAGGCGTAGCCCGGGCACACGCAATTTGGTGGCTAGCAGCGCATCCTGCTCGGACATGACACCTCGTAACGGGTAAGCCGCGGACGGCTCAGCCATCGGTAACCTGCCGCTCAGCACGTCCAGCGATGGTTAGCTCGGTTGCTGGCTGGGCCGATTGTAATAGCGGGCCAACCATGCGCTCCCGCTGCGGAACCGCCCGGCATGTGCGGCAACCGGAGAATGCTGCGCCGGCCCTGGCACCACTTTCGGGCTGGACGCGTCTTCGAAGATTCCACCTGCATATCCACCTTTGGGTGACGCGCCGGCCGGGGGGCGTTCGTAGCGTATCGGTGACGGAAATGCCCATCAGCAGAAGGAATCGGCAATGGATGCGTTCAGGCTCGATCAGTACACGACCTGTCCCGCAGGCGCCGGGGGAGCGCTCCCGATGCGTAACCCCTTGCCCCATGCCATGGCCGCCGCCCTCCGGCTCCTCGAGCGACAGCGCCGATGCGGCCGGGCATTGGTTCTGCGCCAGGACTGTGAGCGGGTGTGACGGGCTCGGGATGGCCGGCGCATTACGAGATCCGCGTCGATGGCATCCTCGACGACCGGTGGGCCTGCTGGTTCGGCGGACTGCAGGTCAACGGCGAGGCCACTCAGACCGCCATCTTTGGCCTGATTGCTGATCAACCCGCGTTGCACGGTGTTCTGACCAAAGTCCGTGATCTCGGGCTATGTCTGGTCTCGGTGCGTCGGCTGAGCCCCGACGAGGCCAGGGATGGAACGTAGCAATGAGACGCAACCGGCCATCCCATCGCGAGCTGACAGTCATACCGATCAGCACCCAGCTATATCAGAAAGGACCGCCCCAAATGACCGAACAGGACACATCCGAGTCCGTCGAACGGAAGAAGGTTCGATTCGTCAGCGGCGACACTGTATGTGCCGCCTGGCATTATCGGGGAACCAACGGCGCTTGCGTGATCATGGCCGGCGGGTTCGGGGTACCCAAGGAGCCGGCCACCGACCAGTTCGCGAAACGATTCAACGATGCGGGGTTCGCGGTCCTCGCTTTCGACTACCGCCGCGTCGGTGAGAGCGATGGGCAGCCGCGCCTCGCGTTTTCGGCCAGAAGCCAGCTCAACGATTGGCAGGCTGCGATCGACTTCGCCCGGACTCTGCCGGGAGTCGATCCGGCCAAACTCGCAATCTGGGGGTTCTCCGCCACCGGCGGTCACATCTTCCGGGTCGCGGCGCGCAACCCGCAGCTCGGCGCGGCGATCGCGCAGACACCGAACCCCGATGGTCCGGCCCTGAGCCGCAACGCCATGCGCCACCAGAAGCCACTGGCGATGCTACGTTTCACCGGCCTGGGCGTTTTGGATGCCCTCGGTAGTCTCGTAGGGCGTCCGCCACGCTTGGTGCCGCTCGTCGGAGAGCCCGGGACCGTCGCGATGCTCACGACGCCGGACGGAATCGACACCGGACTCGCACTGCGTTCGCACATGTACCCGGACTGGCAGCAGATGATCGCTGCCCGTACCGCGCTTCGCTTCACTCTCTATCAACCCGGCCGCGCCGCGTCCCATGTGCAGTCGCCGCTACTTGTCATGGTCTGTGCCCACGATCTGACGTCGCTCGTCAAGCCATCCGTGAAGGCGGCGAGCCGCGCTCCACGCGGGGAGGTCGTCGAAATATCCGGTAACCACTACGCCCCCTTCTTGGATAAGCACGAGCAGGCCGTCGAAGCGCAGTTATCCTTCCTGCGCCGGCACCTGTTCGATCATCCGGCAGCGGATCATTCCGGCGTCCCCCATGCCTCGCGGAAGCGAACGGTATGAAGCAGATCGAGCTGTCCGCAGGGACTATCGACTACCAAGACACCGGCGGTGACGGCCCCACAATTGTGCTGCTGCATGGGTTGATGATGGACGCTTCGCTGTGGGACGGACCAATTGCCGAACTGTCCGTCGACCACCGATGTGTGGCGCCGACATTGCCGCTCGGCGCGCATCGGCACGGGATGCACGCCGACGCCGATCTGTCTTTGCCCGCGATAGCCCAGCTGGTCGCGGAATTCCTCGACCGCCTCGACCTGTACGACGTGACCCTCGTCGGCAATGACACCGGCGGCGCGCTTGTCCAGCTACTGATGGGCGATGGCACCGCGCTCGCGCGACAACGCGTGGGGCGGGTCGTACTCGTCTCGTGCGAGGCGTTCGACAACTTCCCTCCCGGGCTGACCGGCAAGCTGCTCATGCTCACTGGAAAGCTCTCGCCAGCGTTGTTCGGGCTCTTCATGCAGCAAATGCGGCTTCGCATCATGCGGCGCAGCCGGCTCGCGTTCGGGTGGCTGACCAAACGCGGAGACGCAACGGTCGCCGGTTGGATGGAGCCGACCTTGGCTCAGCCGGAGATCCGTCGCGACGCAGTGCGAATGCTGCGAGCCGCGGCGGCGGATACGAGCTTCTTGCTCGCCTCGGCCGAGTATCTGCCGAGTTTCGATCGCCCCGCCCTTGTGGTTTGGGCGGCCGACGACCGCGTAATGCCACCCGAACACGGCAAACGTCTCGCCGAAGTCCTCCCCCGCGCACAGTTGATCGAGATAGCAGATAGTTACACGCTCATCCCACTCGACCAACCAGCGAGACTCGCCCGGATCATCCGGGAGTTCGCTGACCTGTTCCGCACAACCGAGCCGCCGCGCGGAACATCCGGGCCAGCGTGAGGTGAACGTGTCGTCGACGCTGGGGCCCGACCGAGTTCCATGTGCCACGAGTGATGCTATCGAATACATATAATATTGAATTCACATTATTTGACCGGCTCTCCGGCATCGGTTGCCCAGTAAGGAGTATCAGCGTCATGGGTCCTGCCGCCAAGGTTGCCCGGTTCGCCGGGCCAGTGTTCGCCGGTCTCTATGCAGGCTCTCTGCTCACCCTGCTTGTCCTCGAATTGGAGCTGCGGCGCTTCGATGGCTCGGTGTACACGCAGGTAGCGCAGATCAATCTCATCGGGATCCCATGGCTTTCCGGTGCAACATTGATTCCCGCGATGCTGTGCGCGACGCTCTCGGTGGTCGTCACGATCCGGCGGCCGGGGGCAGCCAAGTGGTGGGCGCTGTCCGCGTTGATGCTGTTGTTGACCGTGTTCGCTATCTCCTCAGCGATCAACGTTCAGATCACCGCCGCGGAAGGTCGGTGGACCGTCGGGGCGCCCCCAGCGGACTGGGCTGTTCAACGAGATCACTGGCAGGTCGCGCACGCGATCCGCACCATCGCCGCCACCGTCGCATTCGTATGTTTGAATGTGCTCGCGGTCTCGGGCCGTCGACAAACCGATAAGGCATGATGCCGCAACGGCAGAGTAGGGCCGGAATTGGCAGCGGGGGACGCCTATTGGTCTGATCGCGAAGTGGCAAGATCCGGGCGTCGCCGGTAACACGAATTCGAACGGCGACCTGCAGATCACGAAAGTTGCGGAAAGTGTTGACAGGCAGCCGAATCTGGCTGATTCGCCGTTTACGCACGAGGGTTTCGTCAGCTCAACGGCGGCCGCTGATATCACCGGATCCGGTCGGGCGGCGGTGACCCACCTCGGAGACAGCGAACCGGTCCAAGCTCCGGGTTGCGTGAGAAGGAGGCGGTTGTGAAGACCGTATTGCGTTGGTATCTCATCATTTTCGGTATCGCCTGTGCACTGATCGCGTTGGCGCACATCCTGATCGGGCCGGGCACGATCATCGGGGCGAATACCCCGAACGCCACGCTGGACGGCGACATGCGGTTCTCGATGGTGTTGTTCCTCGGCTACGGTATCGCCTGTGTGTGGGCCGCACGGGATCTGCGCCGGCACGCTGGCCTGGTCCACCTGCTGATGCTCGTGTTCTTCGTCGGCGGGCTGGTGCGGCTGCTGACCGTCGCCTACGTCGGGTGGCCGCACTGGTTCTATACCGCCATGATCGTCGTGGAACTGGCCACGCCACTGATCTATACCCCGTTGCTGCAGAAGGTCACGGGGCGTGCGGCACGCGCGGATCTGGCAGAACTGACGCGATAGCTACCGTCTCGATTGCTGAAGCGCAGCCGAATCGGTGTACCCCACCGATGGCGGACCGGCGGCGGCGAGATGGCTGAGGATCCCGAAGTGTGCGGGGTCGAGTCCGAGCGGGGCAAGCCGCGTCGTGAACCTGCGCGAGACGTGATAGCCGATCTGGGACAGCAGGAACATCACTCGATCGTCCAGCAACTGATTCGGCACACATCAGCAGTAGCAAGTTAGTCATAGGTGTCAGAAATGGCTTCGAATCGATTCGATTTCGATGACCACTGCGTCGAGAGAGGTAAAGATGACCACCACAATGAGGCGGACGAAGGTTCGATTCTCTAGCGGCGGCGTGGAATGTGTCGCGTGGCACTATCCGGGTGATAACGGTGCATGCGTTGTCATGGCCGGAGGTCTGGGTGTGACGAAGGAGCCGGCGACGGATCCATTTGCGACTCGATTCCAGGATGCGGGTTTCTCAGTGCTTGCGTTCGACTTTCGGCATATGGGGGAAAGCGATGGCGAACCACGCCAGGTGGTCTATATCGATCGACAGTTGGCCGACTGGCGGGCGGCAATCGAATTCGCGACCACGTTGCCCGAGGTGAACCGGGACAAAATTGCGATCTGGGGCTTTTCCCTCTCGGGCGGCTACATCTTCCGCCTTGCCTCGCGCGACCATCGGCTTGCTGCGGCGATGGCCGTGGCTCCACTGGCCGATGGGCCGGCATCCGGTCGGATCGCCCTGCGTCAGGGGGATACCACGCTGTCGGAACTCAACGGCATGGTGTGGAGAGCCGTCAAGGATGCGAGCGGTGCCCTGCTGGGCCGCGATCCACGGTTGGTGGCACTCAACGGAGAACACGGCACGGCGTCCGCGCTCACCATGCCCGATTCGCGCAACGGTGACCGAGCGCTCAACCCTGGCAACAAATATCCGGAATGGCGCCAGGAAGTCGCGGCCCGATCGGCTCTCGCCACCGCTCTGGGCCGGCCGGCGCGTAGTGCACCGCAGATCGAGTGCCCTCTGCTCGTTGTGGCCTTCGACGACGACGGCGTTGCCTACGCCGAGCCGGCGATCCAGGCCGCACATCGAGCACCGCGGGGAGAGCTCGTACGATTCCCGGGCGGCCACTACGCGGCCCTGCTCGACCAATACGAGCCGGCCGTCGCCGCCCAGTTGGAATTCCTGCGCCGGCATCTGGCCTGAATCGCAGACCCTGACTGCCGTCGACAGGTATCGCCACCCGCCGCACACGTGCCACCGAAACCTCGGTGCCGACACAGGGGCCTGTTCAGCGGAGTCGGTAGAAATGCAATCCGATTGCAGCGGTGATGGTTTCCTCGAAGGCTGCCATCGTCGGTAGTCGGTGCAGGATGCGCTAGGTTTCACGTCGGCAGTCGCTTGTTCGACCTCCGCGCGTAGCTGGTTGACCTGGGTGTCGTATTCCAGGTCGACCTTGCGCAGACCAGATCAATCTCGAGGATTTGTATCGATGAAAGTTCATCATCTCAACTGCGCGACATTTCGTCTGCCTCCGTTTCGACGGCAGCTTGTAGGCCATTGTCTGCTGATCGAGATGGCCGACTACCTGGTGTTGGTGGACTCGGGCTACGGGTTGCAGGCTATCCGTCATTCGAAGCAAGTACTAGGGCTCGGGCGATTCGGGGCGGCCCTGCTAGAGCATGAAACCGCGGTGTGCCAACTGAAGTCACTGGGATACACGGCCGCAGATGTCCGGCACGTCATACTCACCCACCTCGACTTCGACCACGCCGGCGGCATCGCCGACTTCCCTGAGGCAACTGTCCACGTGCACGGCCCCGAATTCCGGGCGGCGATGACATCACGTCGGCTCTATGATCGCTTCCGGTACCGCCAGGCCGAATGGGCATACGGTCCGAAATGGGCCGTGAACGAGGAGGGCTGCGAGCGATGGTTCGGTTTCGAAGCCGTCCGTGACCTCGACGGCCTGCCGCCGGAAATTCTCGTTGTGCCACTATTCGGACACACCAGAGGCCACGCGGGCGTTGCGGTCGACACCGGCCACGGCTGGCTGCTGCACGCGGGTGATTCATTCCTGGCCGGACATGAAATCGATCCACGAAATCCCATATCGTCGGCCCTCACACGGACATACGACCTGATGGGCACCGCTATCCGCAGTGCGCGTCAAGCCAACATCCGTCGCCTCATCCAACTCAACTCCGAACAGCACAGCAACGTCACTATCTTCAGCTCGCATGACCCGGACGCATATGCGCGACTCTCAAATGTCAGGCTTGCAGATCAATAACACGCAGCGTCGGTGTTGGTGGCGGAGTATTGGGCGATTTCGGCTGGGGTGGTGAAGGTGATTCCGGTCGGCTCAGGGGTGTAACCGGCGAGGTCGAGCAGGGGGACGGTCTGGCGGGGCACGTTCGAGATGGTTTGGGCTGTGACATGAAATATGTTGGCGAGCAGTCTATTTCGGAGAGTGAAGTGTGATCTGAGCCGGAATCACTCACCCAGTTCTTCGAGCCAACGATCACGCTGTTCGAACATCAGTGTTCCTTCAAGGTCAGTGAGCGGCGGTTCGGATACCGCGTGGCCCGACCGGTCACACGAATGGACCGGAAGCGGGCAGTTCAGCTCCACGGCAACCCTGATCGCCGGCTCCGGCATCAACGTTTCATGCCTCGGCATGGCGGTGCGTTCCACCGCGCAGCGCACGAAGGTATGAACGCGAAGGCATGAAGATGTTCGCCGCAGCTGAATTGCCCACAGGCGAAGTCAGCGAGTACACCTACCCCAAGATCACGCCCAGGCAAATCCAGGACGAACTGCTGGTGTCCGGTCCGGGTTGACTTTTCGGATAGGCCGATCATCGACGTGGGTTCCGAAAGTTTTGATGCGGTTTCCCAGGGTCGGCGTGTTCGGGTCTATCTTTCGGATTTGGTGGTGCAGGTGGCGGCATGTGCAGGAGCGCGCGGGTCGGTCGATGGTTCCGGGCTTCTTTCCGATGGTTGGGCTGGAGGGGTTTGCTCTCGGAATCGGCCTGGTGGGCAGCCGAATTCGCTCTTGAACGCGTGGGCGAACGCGAATTCGGATGCATAGCTGGCCTGTCGGGCAATGACCGGGATCGGGGTGTCGGTGTCGCGTAGTTGCCGGGCGGCGAGGGTCATGCGCCACCAGGTGAGGTAGGCGATGGGCGGCCGGCCGATCAAAGTAGTGAATCGGCGCGCGAAGCTGGCCCGCGACAGTCCGGCGTGATCGGCAAGTTCAGCGATGGTCCAGCCGTGTCCGGGCGAGCCGTGGATCGCCGACAGCGCGGTCGCGACGGCTGGATCGTGGAGTGCTGCGGACCACCCCGCGTCGGCGCCGCTATCGCCGTGCTGATCGAGCCAGCTGCGCAGGATGTGTAGCAGCAGGGCGTCCAGAAGCGCGCGCAGCATGGCATCGCGCCCGGGGTGATCGCCGATGAGCTCATCGGCGAGAAGGTCGACGATTGTTCCCGCTGGGTTGTGGCGCGTTGTCGGTGCGGGAAGGTGAATGACCTCGGGAAGATCGGCGAGCATCGGGTGTGACCGGCTTCGATCGAGCAAGTAGGCGCCACACAGCAGAGCGGTCTCCGGCCGGGGTTCGGATACGCGTGCTGACGATGCAGCCTGTCCGGGAGTCACTCGGCGCAGCGTTGTCGTTGCTGCGCGTAGTGGTGTTGCCGGGTCGTCGGCGAGGGCATGGGTGCAACCGCCGGGGAGGAAGACGATGTCGCCTGGTCGCAGCACGATCGGATCGCCGGTGGGTGGCAGGAACCAGCACGTCCCGGCCAGCACGACATGGAATCCGGCGGCATCGACTGCGGGCAACTGCCAACCGAACGGTGCGCGATGGGTGACCCGTGCCGAATGTGGCTCGCCAATACGCATCGCCGCGACCACGTCCGACAAAGGATCCATCCGGCAACAGTATCAACTCCCCATCCACGTCGAGACGAATTCGTATAAATGAAAGACTTCAACGCATTAAACGTCTCATGTGATCGGTTTTAGGTTCAATTTCAATGTGCTGCGCAGTCGCGCGCAGTCCGACACGAATCAGGGAGTCGATATGGTCATCGCTGTCTATGGCGCCAACGGTTATCAGGCCAAGCTCATCCTCACCGAGTTGTCCCGACGTAATGAGGAGGTCCGGCTCGTCGGCCGCGACAAGCAGCGGCTCGACGACGCGGCGGTTCAGGTCGGCATCCCCGATGCCGACCGCCGGGTGGCCGGTGCCGACGACCACGCCGCATTGGTCGCGGCCTTGACCGGCAGCGACGTCGTCATCAATTGCGCGGGGCCGTTCAGTGTCTCCGGGGCGGCGGTGGTCGCCGCAGCGGTCGATGACAATCAGCTGCGGTCGGCTGGACCGTTGGCGGCGCCTGTGCGGCTCCCAGTCATTGTTGGCGGCTGATGCCGATCGCGGATGGTTGACCTGTACCGTGCTCGAGGTTGCACAGTGGGCAGATGCGGCTTAATCAGATCACGGTCGGTGCCACCGATCTCGGCCGGTCCGAGCGGTTCTATCGACTGCTCGGACTGCGGCTGATCGTCAAGAACGACCATTATCTGCGGTTCCAATGTCCCGATGGCGACAGCACGTTTTCGGTCGAACTGGTCGAATCCGTGCCTGACGGCGAGCAGGTGACCATCTACTTCGAGGCCGATGACCTCGACGATCAATGCGTCCGGCTGGTCGAAGGGGGCGTGAGGTTCGATAGCCTGCCCGCCGACATGTCGTGGTTGTGGCGGGAGGCGCGGCTGCGCGATCCCGACGGCCATCCGCTGTGCCTGTTCTACGCCGGGGGCAACCGGCTCAATCCGCCGTGGCGGCTTCTCGATTCGGCATCGGATTGACGGTCCGGCGGCCGATTGCGTACGGAACCGCCAAGAAGAACTGGGAACGCCCGCCAACAACGCCTGGGAACTGGCACGGTGAGACTCCGTCGCCCGCTCGCCAGCCGCTATCTATACGTTGCCAGTTACGCAGCCCGCGGATCAACCTATCCAACCATCCAGTTGAGGGACCGACGAGACCAGGCTGCGACGCCCAGCTACGACTCGGCCTCGTCGAGAAGAACGAGGAAGACCCGCATCCCTTCGGCGATCTTGCTGGCGGCGTTCTCGAGCTGCTCAGGCCTCGATTACGAGGAGGGGATCGCCTTCAGCGCCGGCGGGGTCTCCAGCGCCGAGGAGCCCGCCGTGCTGGTGCGTGACCTCACCGGCCGCGTGACTGCCTGGATCGAGGTCGGCGCTCCCGATGCGGACCGGGTACATCGTGGCAGCAAACTGGCCGGCCGCGTCGCGATCTACACCCACCGCGAACCCCAAGGTCCTGGCACCGCTGTCCGGCAAGCGCATTCACGGCGCCGAGGAGATTCCCCGTCTATGCCATCGATCCCGATATGGTCGACGCCGCCGTGGCCGCAGTCGAACGTCGTAATATCGCCACTGTATCGGTCACCCAACGCCAGCTGTACCTGGACCTGAACGGGACCGGTCTGAACGCCCCGATCGTCGAATACCGGCTTCCCGGGGCCTGAGCAGAGGAACCGTTCGTGCACATCGGATTTCGGCTCGGGTCCGGCATTCGATTGTTATGGGCAGGGTGTCGCCGTCGATGCCGGGTGCGGTCGCGGCGAGTGTGACTCGTTCGGCCGCCGACGCCGTGCACCTTCGTATGCTCGGGTCGCGTCGTAGAGCATCGCCGATGCACCGGGTTGTCAGCGATGGGAAGCGGTGACTGCTGCGAACGGCGGTGCGGCGGTTAGCATCCCGGCATGACTGAGCGGGCTCGGTCACCAGGATGCAAGGAGTGAGCGATGGCGCAGACGTCTCCGGCCGGTACCAGCCCGGTGGACCTGAATGCGGTGCAGAACAGCCTCAATACACTGAGTCAGGACGCCAGTAACGGCAAACTGAAATGGGTGCAACTCGATTCGGCGGGAAAGGTTCCCACTGACGCGAAAAGTGTCCAGTTCGATGAAACGGCCGCGAGTCTCGCGGTGAGTGCCTGCAACACGCTGGCGCAATATCTGAGCGCCATCGCGAATGCGGTCGGTAACCTGAGGCTCGAACCCGGCGCGGTGACCGGTCTTCCCGATGGCACGGCGGTGAGTGACCCGGTGTATTCCTCGCCGGGCGTCCAGTCCACCGCAAATCTGATCGCTCAATTCAATACCGCGCACGACAATATCACCCGGGTAATTGATGTGCATCAGAATACAATCCTGAGGAATATCGTCAGCACTTTCGAGTATTCGTGTGGTCTGCTGAAGGCGACCGATGCCAACAGCGCGTCCAAGGTAGGCTCGGTGTCGGCGTTCGAGCAGAATATGTCGAATTTGAATGCCAAGCTTTCCGACATGGTAAATCAGGTCGGCGGTGCGAGCAGCGATCCGTGGCACAGTTTGACGCTCGGCGACATGAGTCCGATCAAGGTGCCGACCGATCCTGGGAAGTTCCAATCCTGGACCTCCGCGAAGTGGGGTGATGCGACGGCGTGGTCCGACTTCGCCGAGACTTCGGACTCTTCCGTCACCGGTTGGTCGTCGCTGCCCGAGTTCGATAATCTTGCGGCGGTGCAGGCGAAGTTGCAGGATGGAAAGTCCAAGTATTTCAACGGTCCCGAGACAATGTGGGCGAAGCCGGCTGGAACGCCCAGGTACTCCGGGCAATTGACGACCCAAGCCCTCACGGCCGCGCCGACGAACTCGATGCAGTGGTCGGATCTGCACCAGCTCAGCAAGCTCAATGCGCAACTCGTCGCCGATAAGGCGCAGGTGTGGACGTATCTGGCCGGGCGGCTGAAGGAAGGGTTCGACCGGTTTACCAAGGCGATGGGCCAGGCCACGACCACTGCGGGATGGTACGGCACCGGCGCCGACGCCGCCGCCAAGGCGATGTCCGATTACAGCGCGACCGGGCCGGAACTGATCGGCAGCATGTCGTACATGGGCTGGCTCTTGCAAAACACCGCGGATTGGCTGGCGACCACCAGAGAGTATATGCCCACTGTCCCGACTCCGCCGTCCGAATCGATAATTCCGGCGAAAGTGCACCGTGACTGGACTACCTTTTCCTCTGGGAAGGCTAGCCTACCGACAAAACATTCCGGTCAGGTGAAAACGAATGTTTCTGTTCCGGATAACAAGATCGAAGTGATATATCAAGGCGGGGTAGCCGGCCCTGATCATCCGCTCGTTGTCGACAAAACGCTGACCGACTATTACCAGCGAATGTACACCGAACTGTATTACAACAGCTACGGTCCGGTTTCGAAGAATGTTCCGGTCATCTCCGTTCCCGCGCCGGTGACCAACGCCCCGGGCGACCCGGGCACCCCTCCGGGTGATCCGTCGGGCCCGGGGGGGCCGTCGAGCCCTGGGGTTCCGTCGAGCCCGGGTGGTCCCGCTGGTGGTGGCGGAGTTGTGTCCGTCTCCACCGGTGGCGGCATCCCCCGGACCACCATGGCGTCCATTCCGAGCGCCGGCAGCGGGCTCGGCGCGCCGAACGGTGGGGACGTGCCTGCAATCGATTTCGCCAATGCCGTACATACACACAGTGGCGCCGGTGCCGCTCCGGGTTCGTTGTCGGATGGCTCGTCGGGGGTCGGAGCGACCACCCCGGCCGCCTACACCCCGTCCTCGGATCCGACGAGCACTCTCGCCAGCGGCGCCCAGCAGATCGCCGGTGCGGCCCAGCAGGCCCTGAGTACCGCCGGGCAGGGATTGAGCCAGTCCCAGCAACAGCAATTCGCGGATGCCGCCGCCGCGACCGCGGCGATGAACGAGGCGCGGTCGGGCGTGGTGTCCTCCGGCCCGGGTGGATCGGGGGGCGCGGCCGCGGCTGAAGACATCGCCGGGGAAACGAGCGCACTGGAGTCCAAGACGGGCATGACCGCCGCGGCCAAGCTCTTCCCGCGCGCCAGCGGGCTCGCCGCGAGCCAGGAGGAACTACTCGGCCGGGGCGCGGTCCCGGCCGAAGCGGAAGGAGGCGGCGGCTACCCCGGCGGCGGCATGGGTAGCCCCGGCGCAGCGGCCAAGGGCAACGACAAGGGGCATCGCACCCCCGGTTATCTCAACTCCCGGCGCCATCTCGACAAGGCGATGGGTGACGCCCCGCTGACGAGCATCTCCGTCGTCGACGAGAAATGAATACGGGCTGGACACTGCGCGATACCGAATTCGTCGCATTGCTGACCGAGGCGAAGCAGGTAGAGCTCCCATCGCCGCTCACATTCATCAGCCGTACCAGTACTGCCGACGAATACGACCGGGAGATGTATACGGCGCTGCAGCGGGCGCATGGGGCGCTGGGATTCGATCCGGCGCCGATGATGCAGACATTGGCCCATCCGGATGTCACCCTGGAAATTTGCGCATGGGATATTCGCGATCCGGACGGTCCCGAGGGGATGGTCCGGGTCCATGCCGCGCGCCGGGCGGCGCACGGTGTCGTGGTCAAGCAGATTCCCGGCGAAACGCGATGGCACAGTGGTGGATTCGTGGTCACCGAATGCCGCGCGCCGGACCTGGCGCGGGTCGCTGTGGACCAGCTCCCGCCGAGCGCGCCGGGCACCTGGGGAGATGTCGTGCTGCTCGGCGATGGCGACGGGCTGGACCATTCCCACGGCCGTTCGGCCGTTCAGGTCGGGGCGTTCGCGGCGGAGAGCGCACAGTCTCGCGCGGTCCGGTTCCACGCGGCGCCGATGTCCTATGTGGGCGGGATCAAGCTGCGGCAGGAGCGTTCCGCGTTCGGGCCGCGCGGGTGTCTTTCGTTCGAGTTCGACCTGCGTGACCTCGTGGACGACGGGCGGTATCTGCTGACGGACGACAATCCGCCGGTCGCGGTGCCGGTCGACGCCGCGAATCTGATCGCCCACATCAACACTCGCATCGCCGCGATCGTGCAGGCGCTGCGGGACGAGCGGGCGCGGTGATCTTCAGATCCGGTTAAGACACCGGCACTTGCGTCCGCCCCTCGATAGGGTATTGCCATGGCCGACAGAGGGATCGGAAGCGACCAGCACGCCGTGCTCACCAAGTATTACGGCGACCAGCTCGATAAGTTGGGCGAAGTCGTCCAGGACGTGCTGAACGCGGTCACCCATGCGACCTCCACCGGCATTATCGGCGCTTTCAGCTCGGCATGGGGGGATGTCACGCATGACGTGACCGCCAAAGGCAAGAAGACCCAGGCGGTGCTGAAGCAGGTTCAGGATCTGCTGGACACGGGCCGTAAAGGTTATGTTGCCACCGAAACCACTAGTACCACAGGGATAAAGCACACCAATCTCGTGTGACAGCTCGAACGGAGAACCATGGCATCCGTGATCCGGCACCACTCTGGTACCCATGCCGAAGCCGGCGACGCACTCACGAAGTTCTACAACGCGCTCGACCAGCTCGAGACCGACCTGAACACGACGGCGAACAAGCTCGTACAGCCAGACGTGTGGGCAGGTGCGGGCGCCCAGAACTTCTTCGCGAAGCACGGGATCCTGATGCGGGACGTGACGGCCCTCAAGAGCGCTGTGAAGGCCCTGAACGCCGCACGGCATGGCGCTCACGAGGACATCCTCGGAGCCAACGACCACGTTCGGCGGGTGTTCGAGACCTAGGTTCGAGGTGGGCGGTACTCATCACCGTCGACGTCGAGATCCGTTGCCCGCTATCGCTGCACCCGGGTCATTCCGCTGCAACCGCTTCGATGGTCTCGAGGCCCCAGCGATACCCGAACCCGCGGACCGTCGTGATCAGTCCGGGCCGGTTCAGCTTCGCCCGCAGAGCCGCGACGTGCACATCCAAGGGGCGCGACGCGGGGCCCGCCGGATCTCCCCACACCCGATCGGTCAGGTGCTCACGGCTCACCGCCGTTCCCGAGGATTCGGCAAGTGTGGCGGCGATGTCGAACTCGGTGCGGGTGAGCCCGACGGGTTTGCCTGCCACGTCGATACTGCGCGCGGCGAGATCGATCCGTACGTCGCCGGTAATCACCACCGGCTCGACCGACAGCGGCGTCATCCAGCGCCGGATGATGGCAGCCAGCCGGGCCATCAGTTCCGCGGGCCGCGCCGGTTTGGTGACGCAATCGTCCGCACCCGAATGCAGGCTCCGGATGATCCCGTGCTCATCGCCCTTGGGGGTCAGCATGATCACCGGCACATCGCTGAACTCCCGCAGTCGCTGCAGGACGTGAATTCCCGGCAGGTCCTGCAGTTTGCTGTCCAAAATGACGGCGTCGAGGTAATGGATCATCGAAAACAGCTCGTCGCTGCGCCCGCTACGGGTCGCCCGATGGCCGTGCGCCGTGAATGCGTCGATCAGGGGATCGGCGATCCTGATGTCGTCCGTGACGACCGCGATCCGCACGCCTTCACCGTCCCTATCCGCCCGGCGGGCACCGTCCTTCGCCCGCATGCCATTCCGATCACAGGGTGATCGAATGATAGGTGTGAGCGGGGAGTTTTCTCCCCGGTGGGAAATGGGCCTGTCGATCCTAAGATTCGATTAAGGCGGCGTGGGGCGGAGGAGCGTTCTCCTTACGCTGCACTCGTGTCATCCGCCGCGGGAACGCAATCGAAAACCGGTGCGGTGGTGTCCGATTCGCTCGGCGCCACCGTCGGTTCGCGTGCCCGTGAGATGGCGGAGCAGATCGCGCGACGTGTCGCATCGGCCGCGCCGACCGGGTGGCAGCGAATGGTGGTCACCTTCGCGCTCACCGTCGATCAGAGCCTGGCGAGGGTCTCGTTGGAGGCCGGCGGCAAGGCCGTCCAATTCGGGGTCGATGCGGAGACGATGCGTCTGGCGCGCGAACAGCGCGAGCTCACCGCGGGGCAGGGTGCCGTGCCGTGGTGGCGGATGATCCTGCGTTTGGAGGTAGACGGCGAGTTCGGCATCGAGTACGACTATGGCGAGGAACCTTTCCCGGAGGGATGGTTGTTCGCGCCGCAGTCCTACAAAGCCGACCTGGCTCGCTTCCCGCGGGAACGGATCCCGGTGTGGCTCGCCGCCTACCTGCGACACGACGGGCGCCAGACCAGGACACCGCAACGAGCGGCGGCGGATGCGCGATCCGACGCGGAACACGGTGTGCGGCCCAATGATTCGAGCGATCTGCTGCCCGAGCCCGCGCTGCTGTGGTCCCGGTGGGCGGTCTTGTCGGCCGCCTTCGTCGCCGCCGGCTCGCCGCTGGGTCCGCGGGTGGCGCCCTCGCTGGGTGTCTTCGAGGGCGCCTTCAGCCGCAGCGGGTCGACGCTGTACATGCTCCCCGGCGGGCGCGCGGTGCTGTCGGGAGGCGTGTGGGACGCACCGGAGCTCGATGCCGCGTACAACGGCGGCCGCCGACTTCCGCATCTCTATGCGGGGGCGCCGAACTGGGTGGCGGACTCCGTGCTCAACCCCCGGGCGGGCACTGGGCTGCTGTCGTTCTGCTACTGGCACGACGGCCGTCGCTGGTATCGGGGGCAGTCGCCGTTGCCGGATGACTTCGGTACCGCGATCCCCGGTGTGGTCGATCCGCACGTACTCACCACCCTCATGCTGCAGTGTGTGTCGCCTGAACCGACTGCGGCGCAACAGAAGTCGGTCGCCGCACTGATCGCGGCGGCCGAGGCCGGGGTCGTGACCCGGCGCCATCTCACGGCCGCATTCGACGTCGAGGACGGGATCGCCGACGCCGCCCTGTATCAGCTGGAGATCGCCGGTCGGACGGCGGCATTGTCGCATGTGGAGGAGAACGCGATATGAGTGACAGCATCGAGATTCAATGCGAACAGATGATCAGGACCGCGACAGATATCGAGAACGCCGGCCAGCAGGCCGCGCAGTTCCAGTCCAGTTTCCAGACCCAGGCTTCGGTGGATACGCTGCGGCGGCTCTGCGGCGACGACTCGTACGGCCACAAGATCTTCGGCGATGGCACCGGCTTGGGTGCCCAGGTGGGCAGTGTTCCGGGCGCGATGTCGAATGTGTCGGAATCGATGTGTGGTGAGCAGGGTTTCGCCGAGGGCCTGCGGTACGCGGTGAAGCACCTGAAGTTGACCGATGAACTCTCGGGCATTCTGGTGGCGCTGCAGGGCGGCGAGGCGTAGGCGGCCGTATGGACGACATCGTGATCGATGAGGCCGCGCGCAATCGCTTGTCCGATGCCATGGAGCATCTCAAGGCGCAGATGACCACGCTGGTCGAATCGCACCAGCAGTGGGCCGAACTCACTGCAACGGGTTCCGCGGGCAATAGCAGGGTCACCGTCGTGGTGAACGCCAACGGCGTGGTCATCGAGACCAAGTTCGCCAACGACATCGATGACCTGGACTACCCGGAGATCGCCGCCGCGGTGACCCAGGCACATCAGAATGCCGTCGCCGAGTTGACCCGTAAGACCGCAGACCTGATGGAACCCGCGTACGAACAGGCCATGGCCGGGGTGGGCCTCGAGGATCTGGTGCCGGGTCTGCCCGACCCGCTGGATCCGCTGTCCGCATTGGTACGGCCCGACACCGAGCAGCCCGCCGGCGAAGCGGGCGACGATACGGGTGGCCGCGGCGTGCTGCGCCGGTCCTGGTGATCGTGGAACCGGGGCGTAGGTAGAGACCGACAGTGCCGTTCGAGCTGTTTCCATCGTGGGTGTACGAGCCCACCACGCTCCAGGAATACCCGAAGGGTGACGGTCCGGGGCTGGCGGACTTCGGTGGCGTGCTCCATGACCAGGCGCGCCAACTGCACGAGTCGGTGTACCCGGACATCGAGTCGTCGCTGGACCGGGTGCCGCAGTACTACACGGGTACCGCTGCGGCCGCGTTCACCGATGCCGCGCGTCCGATGCTGTCCGGGGACAGCTCGATTCCGGCCCTGGCTGACGGACTGCATGCTGCGGGGACCGTGACCAAGGCGAGCGGCAAGCAGATGAGCAGCACGCAGTGGCAGATGGATTTCATCGCCACGCAGACTCTCGGAAGCCTTATCCGAGCCACGTGGGCGCTGTCGACGACCCCGTGGGGCAACGCCGCGCGCCCGTTGGTGATGGCTGCCATCGAAGCGGAAGGGCTCGCCCTGGCCCGCGAAGCCGGCATGGAACTGGGTGGGCGACTGGAGATACTGGCTACCCAGATGGGCGAACGGCGCCTGGTCGAAATACTGCTGAAGCGCTTTGCGATAAGCGCCTTCACCGAGGGCCTCA
Source organism: Nocardia sp. GP40 (assembly GCF_050434125.1). NCBI lineage: Bacteria > Bacillati > Actinomycetota > Actinomycetes > Mycobacteriales > Nocardiaceae > Nocardia > Nocardia sp. GP40. The sequence goes on from NZ_JBNPVW010000001.1 coordinate 808,976, forward strand.
AGGGGATGGGGCTCAACGCCGCGATCCAGTTGGCGGGCAACGCCGATCACTCCCAGCACGGCTTCGACCTGGGCGAGATGCTCGGCGAGGGCCTGACGTGGGCCGGAGCGGGCGCGGCGCGGCCGTTCGTCGAGATCGGAATGCCCGCCGTGCTGAAGGCGCTGGGCCGCGAACTGTCCGGTGGGCTGGAGCACGTCGCCGAGATCGGCGTCGGGACCCTGGCGACCTCGGGTGCCATGTGGGTGTCCGGTATCGGGGGCCAGGCGCTGCAACAGTTTGTCGACACCGGTCGCGTGAACTGGTCGCAGATCGATTACTCGTTCAGTCCGACCAACCTGGCGTTGACCGCGGGCATGGAGACGGTCGGCCATGGGACCAAGTGGCTTGTCGGCAATAGTGACCGTGTCAGCCGCGCGGCATATCTTCGTCAGCTGGTCGATGCCTCGAATCTTCGAAAAGCCGCCGACCCGGCCGACACAGCGACATACAACCGGCTCACGGACAACTACAACAATCTCTGGAAGCAGGGCGTCGACACCGGCTGGATCCGGCAGCAGGGTGCCGGCAGTGGTGCGACACCGTCCGACGGCTCGGCAGCGGCCGGCGCGGTTGCCGTACCCATGGGCGGTTCGGTGCGCGCGAACGCTGCGCCGAGTGACGCCGAGGGCGGCGGACCGAAACCGCCCGCGACGCCCGCCCCCGAGGCGGCAAGCCCACCACCGAAGGGGGGGGTGCCGACCGCGCCATCGGAAGGGGCGAAGGCGGAAGCCGGTGTACCGTCGCCGCCCGCAGGTGGCGGTGGCACCCCCCAGGAGGGAGCCGGAGTTGGCCAAGGTCGCGGCGGCGCTGCGGGTTCGGGCCAGGCCCCGCAAGGCAAGGTGCTCCCGACCGATGGCTCGGCTGCCTCGGTGGGCCGCGCCGGTGCGGGAGGAAACGCCGGAGCGGCGGGCACACCGGAGGTCGCCGCCGGTACCAAGAAGGACGCGGCACCTGCCGGCGCTCCCGGCACTCAGGAAGGCACGGTCGGCATACCGGCATCGGGCGCCGGTGCCCCTCCGCCTCCCGCAGGCGCCCCGAGGGCCGAGCCGGTCCTCGAGGGTGCCGGCGAGGCCACACCTCCCGGCGGCGCGGCCAACCACACCGGTGGCGGGGTTCCACAAACCGGTGGTGAGGGTCTCCAGACTGGCGGCGGGGTTGGACACACTGGCGGCGAGGTCTCGCATACCGGCGGCGACGGTCTGCACACCGGTGGCGAGGCTTCGCACACGGGCGACGAGGCCACCGGGGGCGCTGTCCCACTGATTTCGCACGACCGCTCGAGCGACGAGAACGATCTGGGTCGTGCCGGCGCCGCCGATTCGGGTGCGCGCGAGCATCCAGAGCCACTGCAGGTGGGGAAGGAGACCACAGCGGCCGACGTTGCGGAGCCCGGTCCGGCCGCCACGGATGAACACGCCACCCACACCGCGGAGGGCGGCGCGTCCACGAAGGCCGCCGACGGGCGTGCCGAGCAACCCGCCGGCCGGGCACCCGAGATGGACCCGAAGGAGGCGAAGCAGCGGGCACAGCTGTCGCAGGAGGCATCCGAGTCGGACCCGCGGGTGCGCGCGGCCCAGGGCAAGGTCGATGGGGCACAGGAGAATCTGGAGCGCAGGCAGGCAGCGCTCGAGTCGGCAACTGAGCGGCGTGACCAGCAGAAGCCGGGAGTGGAGACACGCGTACTGACCGGGGATCCGCGCGTGCGGGAGTTGCGGATCGCGGTCCAGAAGGCAAAGGCCCGGCTCGCACAGGAGATGTCGCCCTCGACCGATGAGGCTCGGCGGCAACGCATTCGGTCCGAGCTGTTCGGCGAGGAGCCGAAACGGGTCGGCGCGGAGGAGGCGGCCCGGCGCGCGCAGGCAGTGGATGCGAGGGTCGCGGAGGAACTGGCGCCGTTCCGAGAAGCGGTCGAGCGCGCCGAGGCCGAATACCGCACCACGGTCGAGAACGAGATCGCCAGGCGCGAGGCCGAATTGGACCACGCCGTGGCGCGGGCGCAGAAGGCGGTGGAGGACGCGCACGCCGAGCTCGAGCGCGCCGAGGCCGTCCATGAGGAGGTGCTGCGAACCGCGGTGCAGGAGCGCTACGACCGCGAGGATCCTGTCGTCCAGGGTGCGCGAGCGGCTCTCGAGCAGGCGCGGTCGGCCCATCAGGCGGCGGTGAACGAGGCCGTCGGGGAGCACGTGGACACCCTGCGCCGCCAGGCCGAGGCCGAGCATGAGCCGTTCGACCCGATGCTGGCCGAGATGCAGGCGCAGGCGCACGCCACGGACGACCCCCGGGTGACGCAGGCGCGCCAGGCGATGGCCGACGCCGAGGCGGCCTTGTCCAGGGCGGAAACAAGGGATGGCGGTTCCGCGGCGCATCCGGACGGGACCGAGCCGGGCGCCGAAGCGGGCAAGGGGCACGCCGCCGATGATCCGTCGAAGCGGGCGCGCACCGGTCCCGAGCGCCGCGAACCCAAGCGGTCGTTGCCCGAACGCTTGGTGCAGCGGCTGGAAGGGCTGTTCGATCGCGAAGCGCGCGTGGCAGCCCACCAGGACAATGCCGAGCATGCGCTCGAAAAACTTCGCGAATTCAGTGAGTCCCAAAGGAATTCGACCGCAGATCCAGGTGCCCGCGACACCCATCTGTATCGGCGGGCTGCGATCCGCGTGCTGCGCTACTACAAGGCGCAGCGGGCGGCGATGCGGGAGCTGTCCGGCGACGACCTGGCGGAAATGCAGCGGCACGGTGACGAGCTGACCGCCCTGCTATCGATCCTGGAATCGGTCCGCCGGGCGACCGGCGGCGATGCGAGCGGCGGCGGCAAGGTGATGCGGTGGAACCAGGTTTGGGCGATGCTGGGCGGGCGCGACGGTGTGATGGCGCAGATGAGTACCGCGCAGGGCAAAACCATGGTGGCCCTCGGACTGTCGCTGTGGGTGTCCGCCCGCGAAGGCACCGTTCAGGTGATCACGACCACTGAGACGCTCGCCAACCGAGCGCTCAAGGAGTACTACGTCGCGGCGGGATCACTGCTGGGATACCGGATCGAGCGATGGGATCCGCACGGCACCTTCGAGGATGCGGGCCGTCCGGCTGACGAAACCTATGTGCCGACGATTCTTCTGCTCACCGATGACGAAAACAAGACGAGCAGATTGTACGGGAATGATCCGCAAGGGCGTTTTGCGATCATCGATGAGGGGGACCGGGTCCTCGTCGATCAGGACACACCGCACTACCTGCGTCAGGGTGGGATCCAGGAAATGGGCGAGCCCGAGAAGGCCCTATGGAAGGATATGCGGGAATTCCTGGTCGAGCAGAAAAATTCGGGAACTCTGACCGATAAGGACTTCGGTGTCACCCGTCGCGTGTTCGGCATGCCCGGGGGCAGGCTGGGCGGCCATCCGAAGGTGGACGGTAATGTCGTCGCCAAGGCGGAGAAGCTGTGGGCGGAGCGACTCGAAGAACCTGGCCGGAAATTCACCGCTGACGAGAAGAAGATATTCACCCGGACCGTCGAGGCCGAATACATGATCGAAAACCGCAATTACGCGGTGCATGTCGACGCGAACGGCAAGAAGGTGATCGTGTTGGGGGATGTCGACGGCAAGCCGATGCGTGATGCCAAGCAGTCGTCGCAAAGCGAGTGGCAAGACGGCCTCCAGCAGGCGGTTCAGGCCAAGCACGATGCGCACATGACCGCCATCGGCGGTTCCGAGGATGCGGCGGTGATCACGAACGACGAATGCTACCGCGACGAGAACTACGACACGATATTCGTCATGTCGGGGACGCTGCTGGGCAAATCGGCCGAGGAGATCAGGCAACGTTTCTCGGTACACGGCCTGATGGAGGTCAGAGACTATTTCAAGTCCAGGCTGAAGATCGGAAAACAGGTCTGGCATACGGATGAACAAATGTACGCCGATGGCGTAGACCGAGTTGCGGCCGAAAATGGGAAGCAACGCCCGGTGCTGGTGATCAATCCTTACAACGACATGGTCGAGACCTTTACCGACATGCTGACCGAGAAGGGAATCGCGGTCCACAGCAGCATCGACATGGGCTGGTTCCTCGAACATGAGGATATGGAATGGGTGCAGTCGCCCGAGAACCGCGAGTGGTTCGATCCGGTCGAGCACGGCGACCTGGTGCGGGCCGGAGACGCCAACGCGCTGGCGGAAATACATCTGATCCACATTCAGGAGCAAGCCGGGCAACTCGGCATGATGACGGTGGCGACGGGACTGCTGGGTCGTGGCGCCGATATCCCGATCAGTGACGCGGTGCGCAAACTGGGCGGACTCTATGTCCTGGTCATGGGGCATGATCCCGACGCGCCCTCCGAGAACATCCAGCGCCCGGCGCGCGCCGGGCGCAATGGCGACCCGGGCGACGCCTTCATCGTCGATTCGCTGAACAACCCGCTGTACACGGGCGCGCAGGATCCCGCTGTCGCGGTCGCGACCATCCATTACGCCAAGGCCGCCGATGACGCCGTGACAGCTGTCGCCGAGAACGACGCCGCACAGGCCAGGCACGACGCCGCCACCGCGTCGGCCGCCGAGGCGCCCGCGGATCCCGCCGCCGCGGCCGAACAGCACGCGGCCGGGTTGGAGGTGCAAGCGACGCGGCACAACGCAGCCGCGGCCGACGCGCGCGCCGCCGCCGCGCAGGACGAGATGATCAGGAAGGCCGAAAAGGCGGCCGAGGAACAGGCGAGCGTCGCCCGGAAGTTCCGCCGTGACACACAGGTTCACGCGCCGCCCGTGGCTGCCGCATCCGCCGCGGCGAACCCGGGTACCGGATCCGAGCAGGCGGCGCCGACGGCCACGCTAGATCCGCTGCAGCGTGCCGCTGAGGCCGGGACGTCGTCCGGCAGCGCACCTTCCGGCCGGACCCACGCCGGCACCGGTGACCGGACCACAGACCGACAGTTGACCGATCCCGGCGGCGGGGTGAGCCGAGCCAGGGGCGATTCGACCGATCAGGATCGCGCCGAAGAGTTCTACGCCAGTGTCGCCGATTATGCCGATCCCAGCGAGACGGCTGGACTGTCCGAGACGGAAAGGCGACAGCGAGAGGCGTTTCTCGGCACGGTCAGCGAGGCGTACCTGCAGGTGCAGGACGGCAGCGCAGCCGACTATGCCGCGCTGGCGGCGCTGGAGGCCCAAGCCCAACAGGACGGCTGGTATGTACCGGTCGCAGATCAGCGCACACCCGCCGCGAACATCGATGAGACGGTTTCGCCTCTCGCGCAAGCACCGGTAGCGGTCCCGGCCGCCGCCGACCAGGCCACCGACCCGACCCCCGAGCTGGTGGCGTCGTCACAGCCGGCGGAGTCTGCGGAGTCGAAGAAGCAGGCTCGCGCCGCGCAGACCGTCTCGTCGGCCGACGCCGTGTTCAATACCCGATTCGCCGCCACTGTCGTCGAGCTGATGCAAATCCTCTTCACACAGAACGGCGATACGGCCGTCACCGAGGTCGTGGCCCGGCAATTCGGCCTGCTCAACCAGCTACGCCAGGCCCGTCCCGGCGGACCCGGCCTGCTGCTCGGCTATGCCGTGGCCTCGATGGCCTGGACCCGCGCGTGGAACCGCCTGCAAGCCGTCGCCGCCGATCTCGATGCCCGGGCCGCCGAGCACCGCGAGCAGGAGGATCGGGCGTCCTCTGATGGCACCGAATCCAGCTCGCCCCCGCCGTTTGCGCAACTCGCCGCCCGGATGATCACTCCGGAGGGCTTCGCCGCCATCGTCGACTCCAACGATGTGACCAACGAGGAGGCCGGCCTGATGCTGGCCGCGGCCTCCGAATTGTGGTCGGCGGCTGCGGCTTTGCGGTGCGCCGAGGAGCTGCTCATCGCGCTGGGCGTCGTCGAACCCGCCCGGTCGACGGCCGAGGGGCCGACTGACGATGCGCAGGCGCGTGCCGCGACGCCCACGGCTGTTCTGCCGCAAACCGGCCCGGCTGCGCCACCGTTGACGAACGCCGCCCCGCCGTTGACGAACCTTGACCCATCCCAGACCGGTTACCTCGCTGCGGTTCATCCCCTGACCAGCGCGGCGGATGGCACATCGCAGTTCGGGTCCGGCGGCGCCGAAAACAGACCGCTGGCACTGGCGGGAATTCAGCCCGGGGAGTTCTGGGATACGTCCGATCTCGCCGCCGACGGATCGCCGCCTTTCTCCGGCGCCGACGAGCCGGTCGGCGATTCCTCCGGCGTTCGATCTGCGAGTGGCCGGGGCCGCCTCGATATCGAGGCGCTGCCCGATCCACCTGCGACGCCTACCGGGTCGCAGGTCACTGGGCTGGTAGTAGGTGGGGAGCTGCTCGACGGTGTCCTTTCGCTGCGTGCGGTAACGCAGCGTGGAGGTTCAATGATGCGGCTGGCGGACAACGCCGGACGGCCGGGAAATCTCCAGGTGGAGATCGAGCTCGGTGATGTCACGGTCACATGCCGGGTCAGCTTCTACCGCCATGAGAATGGGCGAGTCGACGTCTATGTCAGCTATGCGGATCCGCCCGTCGACAACCCGGCATTCGCCGCCCTTCCCGGGATGATCACCGCGGCTTTCGGCGCCGCCGAAGAATTCGCTGGAATGCAGGTATACATCGCGCAGACTTTCGTATTCGGTCCGGCGCTCTTCGAGATCGGTTACGCGGTCGATCGAGCAGGGAAAATCTGGACCACCGGTTGGCAGCCACCGCAACTGGCCGATCCGGGCACTTTTGTCGAACTGCTTCGTGATGGAGGCTGGCGGGCGATCGGTCGCGCCGCGCTGTACCCGGTCGCCGATCCAGCCGTGCTGGTCACGGAGTTGACCCGGCTTCGTGAGGTTCTCGAGGTCGTCGCCGATGGCCAGGAGCTGGCGAACCATCCTGTGCTGGCGCATTACGCAGATGTCGTGCGTACCACGCTGGCGGGCAGACCCGATGCGGATCGGCTCTTCGAGAAGGCCTTCGGTGCCGCCGTTGCCGGGTTGCGCGCCGGCGAGTTCTTCGGTCTCGACGTCGAGCGGTGGTTCGGGGATATCGCGGTACTGGTCTCGGCCGGAGACGACGTGGACGACGACGGTCATGTCGGCGAGGCCCTCCGCAATTACCGAGCCGCGACCGCCGATGTGGCGGTTCTCGAGGATATGGCCGCCCGGACACAACAGATCTGCGGCCCACTGCTGGCCGGTCACCGAAATTCCTTCGACGAAATCCTCGCAGATATCGGGCAATCCGGCCGGATCAGCGCGGAGGTCATCGCCTCGCTCGCGGAGATCGGCCACCGATTCGACCTCGACGGTATGACCGCCGCGGTGGCCGAGCTCCGTCAGGACCCCGCGACGGCCGATATCGAGTATCGCTTCGACGAGTTGTTGGACGATGTCGCGCATGGCTGGCGGCTGAACTTCCTGCTGGAGGACGTGCTGCTCGGTCTGCGTGCGCGCGGCCGGCTCCGGCAGGATCGTCCGGGCTGGGACTACGCCTTCGCCAAGCAGGTCGAACTCATTCAACGCGACCTGCAGCTGCTACGAGGGGTGCAAGAGGGGACACTGGCGCCGTCGAACGCGGTGAGCCGGTCCGATCTTGCGCGGAGGATCCAGTTGCTTGCCGCGGACACATCGCGCGCGAGCTTGCGCACGGAGATCAAACGCCGTCGCAAAGAAGTGGTCGCCCTGTACCGCGCCCTGGAAGGGGTCGCCGGCAAGACCTACCGCGCCGGCCGCAAGATTGCGCCGGCCGACCCGGTAGCGCGCGACAGGAAACGGGCGATTATCGAGGGGCTGGCCGAGCGTGGCGTCTATTTGGACGGGTTCCTGAACCCGGACGTGCCCGTGTGGCTCGTCGAATCCGTGGAAATCGCGGTCAGGATTGTCCTGCAGCAGATTCCCCGTCTGCCGGTGACGCGCATCCGGGTCGGCGACCTGGCGAAGTCGGCACTGGCGGACACGCGGCGGATCTTCCGTCACGACGGATCGATCGACGGCATCGTCACCATCCATTCCGACTGGTACACGCAGCCGGAAAGGACCGCACAGCGCTACCTCCGCAGGGCCGAATCGGGGCGTTACCGCGAGACCTTCGTGGATCCGTTGGTCGCGGTGGTCGTCCATGAGCTGGGTCATCTGGCGAGTGGTCGTTCCGGCCGCAGCGATGTGAATGCCTCCGAGGCATCCGACGACGCCGAAGCAATCCACACCGAACGGTTGATCACCAATGCCGCCGCGCGAGTGCCGCCGCGACTGCGAGCCACCGCTGCGGTCCTTGGTGCCGCCGGAGTAATCACGAGCGAAACGGAGTGGCGGGCAGCGGATTCCGGATACAGCAACGAGCACGCCGAGGAGGCCATCGGCGAGAGCTTCACGTACATATCCGCGCGCGGACGCGACTGGACATCGCCACAGGACGCACGGTACCGGGCCATGTTCGGGCTGCCCGTGCTGACCAAGGCCGAGGCCGATATGTACAAGCTCGCAATCGGTCTCGGCATCGCGCACCCGGATCGGATCAGCTCGTCCGACTGGGAGCGGGTGCTCGAGGACATGCGGTCCGAGCACGACGACCCCGATGCCGTTGCGGACCTGAATCGCCGGGTGGACGCGCTCAGGCCCCGGATGCTTCGGGCGGAATCGATTCTGGCCGACTACGGCGTGATCGATGCGGAAGCGCGGAACAAGGAGAACGAGGGAATATCGAAGTACGGGCAGCAGCTCGCGATCGATCAGAAACGGGCCATCGCCCGCAAGATCCGCACCGAGGAGCCCGAGACCGCAGAGTTGCGGGCGACGTACGAGTACATCAGCGGAAAATATGATCTCGATGAGCTCGAGCGTGGCGGCACCCGATTCGACGATGACAATCACGTCGTGCTCTACCGGGGCGGCCCGCGCCCGACGATGATCGTGGTTGCGTCGGAAGACCGCCAGCGCGAAGCGTATGCAGAATTTCTGCGCACGCATCCACAGGTGCAGGCCGAATTGCTGGAGACCGGATACGATGTCGAATTCTTCGAGGCGTTCGGCCCTGGTGCGCCGCTGGGCCTGCGATACATGCTCCATCCGGAGGGCACCGAAAGCGTTGCGCCCGCGGGACAAACGCCCGGTACCACGCCGGCGGAAGGCGTCCTCGCGGACGGGGATGCGTCCTCCCATGAGCAGCCGACAGCGCGTGCAGCTGTGGCGGACGCACCCGGCCCTGCTGCGGCAACGGGTGTGCTGGCGATCGACCCGGATGAGTATCCGGGCCTGGCCTTCTCGACGCCCGATCTCTCGGACGCGGAACGGCAATCAGCCCAACAACAATCACCCCAGCACGATGGGGATGCCGAGCAGTCGAGCACGGGCGGTGCGACGGGTCGATACCAGGCGTCCGCGCCGCAGGCGGGGAGTGCTCCGGCGGTGCCGTCCTTCCACGCCCGGGTGCATAGGGCGCTATCGTTCGGCGAACCGCGGGTGACGGTGCTCAGCGAGTCGGGTGACGTCCGGGTGGAGTTGGCCGAGTTCCCCGATGGCAGTACATACATCCGGGACGCGACCGACACTGTGGATCTGACGGGCGCGCAGCTGGCGAGCCTTGTCGAGCGAGCGGCCGTGACTGCGGTCGAGGAGCTGGTCAAGGAGATGTTGCCCAACGCCGATCCGGAACTTGTGCGGTGGGCAGAGGCCGGGCGAGCAATGGGCGAGACCGCTGTCGACACCGAGCTGGTGGGCGTTGCGCCTTGGCGTTACAAGAACCCGAGCAACTTCGGTGGTATGTGTCTATACCGGGACATGGACGAGGCGCAATACCGCCGTACGAGGGCGGATCCGCCCGATCCCGGCTCGCCTGCCGGATTGCTGCGCGGCCTGGTGGAGGTCGTGATCGGAGCGGCCGACAGCCCCTACACCGCGCGGTTCCGGGCAGAGACTTCGCAGTGGCTGGACCATGATGTGCCGCGTCGGATCGTGGCCGCGGTGTGGCGGCACGTGGCGGTGTTACACGGGCGGTTCGAAGGCTGGGGCTTGTCGGACAGCGAATACGAGCGCCTCATGGACAATTTCCGGCAGCTCGATCTGCATGCCCCGCGAACCCCGGAGCAGGAGCTGGCGGAGACGCATTTCATCGCCGACCCCCTGGAACGGGATCGGCGCGTCGCGGCACTGATTCAGCAGTACCCGCAGCTCGAGCAGCCGGCCGAAACCCGGCTCGACGCCGAGGTCACCGCTGCGCTCGGCCGGGAGTTCGACGGTATACACGCGGCGGTGGACCGGTTGGAGCGCGCAGAGGGCCGAACATACTCCCCGCCGGACCCGGCCGAACGGGAACGATTCATCGCCGATCCCCGAGAACGGGGACGCATGCTCGCGGATCTCGCGCGCCGCCATCCCCACCTGGCCGCCGAGGCCAAAGCCATCCTGGTCCGGGAATTCCTCGGCAACCTTCCGCGGCAGGACCAGGACTTGATCATTACCGGCCACGATCACCCCGATGTCGGTGTCGATGCGGTCCGCGACGCGCTGCGTGGTTTGGCCACAGCGCTCGCCCTGGCTCCCGACCTGGTGGACCATCCGCTCGAGCTGCAATTCGGGTACCCGACAGGTCTCGAGGCATTCGGTGAGGCCATGCCGTTCATGGGTGGCCGGTACCGGATAGTACTCAGCCGCTGGTTTGCGGCCCGCCCGGACAAGCTGGCCCAGGAGCATCAGAACAACGCGACAACCGGTCATTCCGGATACGGCACCGGGCAAACGTTCTACGACACGGTCGTACACGAGGCCCTCCACGTGCGCGACAATATTGTCGGCGAACGTTCGGGCGTTCTCGGCGGTCTGAGCAACGGCCTGGAGGCTGCGCTGATCGCCGTGCACGCGGAGGTGGAAAAGCGCACCGGGATCTCGCGCGTGGACTGGTTCTCGCTCCTGCCTGGATACTGCTTCATCGCCGTAAGGGATCCCAAGACCGGCAAGCACATCACCGTACTCAATGCGGTCGAGGCGCTGGCACAGGGCGGCCAAGAGGGGGAAATCCGCGGCGCAATGGTGGGCACGCCGCTGTGGGCAATCCGCGAATACGCCACCACCGGGCAGGTCCCTCCTATTCCCGAGAACGTGCCGATTCATTTGCCGCCACACCCACTGGATGCTCAGGTGATCGGCTCGGTCGCTCACGTCGCGAAGGTGCTGCGCGACTCCTACGGCCGCGACGTCCTGGATGCTCAGTCTGTCGGCGGTGTCACGACGCTGCGCGCGCTGGTGGCGGCCGCCTCCGCAGCGACAGATGTCAAGTCGACTCGCCTGGAGAATGCCGCCGGCCGACTTCTGGACTTGGGCCATGGCTCATCCGCCGTGATCGCTGATGTGAGCTATACCGACGGCCGGGCCGGCTTCCAGGCCGCGATCTATGTCATGAAGAACATCCGTGGCGAGATCTACGTTCAGCGGGAATCCGGTGAGCTACAAGAACTGCTCAGCGCGGAGTCGTTCGTCCGGCCGGGCGAGCTGCTGAGGGCGCGCGAGGGTGTCTACCAGACCCATTCGATCCTCTATGACTCCGAGGGCAATATCGTCCCGGGACAGCGTTATGCGATACCCAGTCCTGTTCCGCTGAAACAGGTCCGGATACCTCGCAGCGCCCCGAGTAACGATGACGCGGGCGAACTCCCGGATCCGTCGCGCTCCGATGCCGTTTCTGCCAGTTTCTCCCCCGGTATGTCGGAGCAGCAGATTCGTTCGGACCTGGCGCGGCTGCTGGGCGAGGGGGAGCTGGCTGACGCGGTGGATGTCGCTGCCCTGCTGGTGAACTACGGCCTGGGAGTGGCGGGAGGAGATGGCGTCCGGCTGTCGTTGACGAGGACTTCGAGTGAGTCCGGATCCGTGGTTCGTGGGTCGCTGGAGGGAATTCGGGTGGCCGAGCCACGGGGAGTTCTTGTGGACAATTGGGGTGGCGAGCTATTCGGCGAGTTCGCTTGGGTCGAATCGGCGGCCGGCGCCGGTCCGTCGTGGTCGGTACGGCTTCATGGAGATCGCAAGGGCATCCGCGACGCGACTGCACCATTGTTCGACCAATTGGCCGGCCTGACAGCGGGTTTCGATGCGGATCCAGTGAGGTCGGTGCTGATCGACGCACTCGGAATGGTCCCTCGGAGTCGGTTCGGCCGGCGGCGAGCGGGAACGCTCGCTGTTGCGGCGGGGGACGGGCGGTTGCGTGTGAGTGTGCAAGCAGGCGTTCTACCGGCGGAGTCGATGCCGGTCGGCTACGTGCTGTTCGATCAGACCATCGAATCCGGTTCCGAGGAGCCCCATCCGCCAACCTCCGGTCCGAGCGGACTCGCCGGCCGCGATGCGGGGACCGCCCCTGACGAATTTCGGAACGGTAATGCCGCATCGATCGGTCCGGCCCACGGCGCAGAGCCGGCGGGTTCCCCGTCGTCGATGCCCGGCGAATCGGACCGTCCGCACCGGGATTCCCTATCCGGCCAGGTCCTGGAATTGGCCGACGAGGCACGGCTGTTTGCTGCGGTGTTGGAGCATGGTCTCGAGGTCGACGAGGCCGTGGAGGTGCTGGCGGCGGTCTTCGACCGGGCGGAGCCGGTGCTGGGCGGGAGGCCTCCTACGCCCGAGCAGCGGGAGTGGTTGTCGCAGATCACCGAGGAGGCCGTTACCGAGTTCCGCGCGGGCCAGGCCGACGCCGGCGCGCGCCGGGACCGGCCGTCCCCCGTGCGGGAATGTGCGTTCTGGTATCTGCTGTCGCATGTGCACGGGTATGTGCCGAAATGGAACGGCACCGCGGGGAAGGGCTTCCGCCGTTGGCTGCGTACGCAATTCGGTAAGAAGGTAATCCGGCGCGGTCTGACGACCCTCGGCACACGGATATTCCTGCCGTCCCGCTTCGACCTGGAACATGCCGCCAGGGCGGCCCTCGAAGACATTCAGGTCAACGGGGACAATGCCACTGAAGGGTCGAAAGTGCTGTGCCGGTTGCTGTTCGGCCTGGTACGGCCGGACCCGGAGCTGCGTTATGCGGTCGGTGCCGCCGAGGTCGACCCGCTCCCACGGGACCTGTTCGGACTCGACAGAACCCTCGACACTGTGCCCGAACTGGTTGAGGCATACCGCATCCTGATCACAGGGCACGAGGTGAACGGCCTTGATCGCTTTAAGGTCGCGGACTTCCTCCGCGGCGTACGTGCCATGAGTGCCGGGTATCCCGGTGCGCACTTCGACCGAATCGATATCCGGTTGTTGGGTCCGAAGGTCAAGAGCATGTTCGACCCGGAAACGAACACGATCGTGCTCAACCAACTCTTCGTCACAGGCAGTCACGCGTACAAGCCAGGAAGTTTCGGCGATAACTTGCGGTACACCAACTCGGTGACGAGTGAGGATGGGAGTCACCAGGTCGCCGAGGTCATGGTCAGGGACGCGGGTAAGGCTGTTTACGACGACGTACTGCCCGCCCTGATGGGCCAGTACCGGCATGGCACCTCCCTCGGTCTCGAGGGCTACCAGGGCAAGTCGTTCGAGGAATGGCTGTGGGAACAGTTCCACACCCTCACGTTCCGCCGCCTTCTCGTCTTTTTCCCTGTCGGAAATTTGGGGATCGACGAACACGCGGCTCTGGTAGAGGCCGCTGTCGAGGTCTCGCAACCGTTCGGCAGGCCGACCGATGGGCAGCGGGTGCTGTACGCGGTCTTGATGAGGCATCTTCGCGCGCGCCACGGCGAGGGGTATCAGGCCACCAGCGAGCAGCTGGACAGGACCATTTCGGAGGAGGCCGAGCGGAAGCGGGCCGCCGACGCAGCAGCCATAGAGCATGCGGCGCGCACCAATCCGCTGTCATTGGGCCTCAGCGGGCCGGTGTCACTGCAGGCGGACGGTCAGGAGTTCGTCTTCGAACCGCGCCGGGCTGTTGTCGATGGACGTAAACAGGAGGTCATCAGGGAAGTCAATGGGCGGGAGCTGGAGTTCTTCTCCGGCGAACGGAGCCATCTCCTGGCGGCCGCGTTGCATGCGCTGACCGGCTGGACGGTGGTGGCGCTCGACCGGAAGGTCGACGGGGAATGGCGGCAGGCGCACTGGGCGGTGCAGACCCCCGACGGGGATCTGCTCGACATCTTCGGCAAGACCCCGCTCTACGATGTGGTGCGCAGGGTTGCGGACGGTCATCCGGTCAAGATCCGGGACGTGGCCGACGAGGAGTATCGCGACCCGTTGCGGTGGGCTGCCGCCCCACTACCGGCCGCGGCAGTCGCGCTGATCAATGTTGTTGCGCGGAATCTGCTGCGTGACAACGAATTCCCTGCCCTTGCGGCGGCGCCCGCTTACCCGGCCCAGAATGCGGCGGCGTTCGATAACAGCGACGATGAGGTGCGGCGCACGCCATTCAAGCTCGGCTTCCAGCGCAGGCTGGAGTTCCTGCTGCGGTCGCCCGCCGCCACCGGCCTCGACCGCGTCACGCTCATCGCCAACACCATCGACGGGCACGCACTCGAGCTCTTCGGTTGGCATGATCAGCACGCGCTGACCGGTGCGCTGCACAGTGCCACAGGCTGGCCCACGGTGCTGATAGAGCATCAGGTCGACGGGGAGTGGCGACTGGTGCACAGTGCGGTGCAGACCCCGGTTGGGGGTCTGCTCGACATCTTCGGTCATGCCAGTGTCGCTGTGGTCAAGGCGCGGTCCGTGCCGGACGGCGGCGTGGTGCGCGCCCGCGTCGTGCCGGCACATCGCCTGGTCGAGGCGGTGGCGCCCGATTCGAAACGACTGCATGGCAACCGGGAGTGGTGGGCGGCCGAACGGCCGATAGAGCTGGTCGCCGCGATCAGCCACTTCACCCAGTGTCTGTTGCGCGACAATGGTTTCGGCTACTTCCCCTACGCCTTGGCTGACGGTGTACGGCCGGCCGACGATAGCCTCGGCCGGGCGCAACGTGCGTTGTCCAGTGTGCTGCCAGGCCACGACGACGATATGGTGCTGGATTCGGACGAACCGGATTTCGGCGAACGGATACTCGCCACCATTCCGTGGGCGATGCGGGATGGCGGACGGTGGCACCACAACTCCGCCATGCTGGTACGCAAACTCACCGAGTTCATCGCTGCGTCCGAGCCGAGCGCCGGAGAGCGGCTGCCCTCGGTGACGGCTTTGGCACACGCCGTGGGGGTGCCGGACCGGACCGTTGCCAAGGCGTATCAGGAGTTGGCCCGCACGGGTCTGCTGCACATCAGCGACTACGGCAGAATTGAGATGGCGCAGAACTGGCACATCGACGCCCCCTACCGGGGCATACCCGCCGATCGGACGCTGCTCGCAGCCGATGACGAGGTGCTCTCCGATCCGTATACGAACCGGCTCGACCGCATGGCGATCCTCTACGCCGGCGACCCGAACGACCCCACCGGAGCGGGCAGGGCCTTCGGGAAGGACGTCGCACCGGATCCGGTCGGCCGCTTGTTGCCGGAACGGGCCCCGCCGCCGGGCGGTGCGCTGACGGATCTGGGCGACGCCCTGGCCCGAATGCGACGCGGGGACCGGGCCGAATGTGCGCGGCTGCGTGAGGTGCTGCTCGGCGAACACGACACCCTGGATCGCGAGTCGTCGCACTGGGCAGAGTTGTTCGCAACGCGCGATGACGCGCGGGCAGCACTCGAGAGTGCGCTCGGCATGGACACGGGGTCGTTGGCCGATGATCGGAAGCTGGCGCGGACGCTCGCGGATCAGCGGGAGCGCACGGATCTGACGCCGGAGCAAGAGCTGGCCTTACGCCGTTTCCTCGGCGTCTCCTCACAAGTGGATCCGTTCGAGGTGGCCGAGCGACTAGCCGGCCGAGTCGCTCTCATCGATCGGATGGAAGCTGCGCTGCACTGGGCACTTGCCCGGTCCCAGCATGTCGCCGGAACCGCAGAGAGCTACTACCGGTTGGCTGCCGAGGTTGCCCGGATCGACCGTGTCGCGGCGGAGGTCTACGAGGTTGAGCATGCGCGGCCCATAGTGGAGCGGGTACGTGGCCGAGTTCCGCGCGACTACGGCATCAGCGTCGACACGCAACCCAGCCACCGCGCCGAAGGGGCGCTGCGTGATCAGTTGGCCCACATCGTGGATGAGCTGAGTGCGGCTTTGGAGATCACCGAGACGACCGTGCTGCAATCGACCATCGAGGACCTGGATCGGTTGGCTCCGTTCCCGGAGGTGCTGCCGGAGACGATTGCGGACCCGGCCGAGCGGCGGGCATCGGAGCAGCGGTGGCAGCAGGCGGAGCTGGTCCAGGAGTTTCTGGAGATCCGCCAGCTGATCGGCGTGCTGGAGCAGCTGGAGGTGATGGGCCGCAAGCAGGATCGCGTTCGGGGCGAGTTGAATTCCGCTCTGGCGGAGGCCATCCCGGCGGGCTACGACGAGTCTGCGGTCGAACCGCCGCCGGCCGATATGTTAGGCGCGGAGCTCACCTTGCTGCGCAACAACTGGGCGTCGGAGCGAGTCGCTATCGACTCACTGGACAGCCGTTTGCGCAAGGCGGTCGCCGAGCTGGCGGTGGCGCAGGCATCTGGCGCCGATTCCGCGGTACTGCGCCGAAGCGAGGCCCGCGTGCGGGAACTGCGGGAACGGGCGTCCGAACTCGAGGAGTTGGCTCGGCGGTACCGCATCGCCCGCAAAAATCGTGTCACGGCATGGGCGAGGCTCGAAGACCTGGATGCCCGAACCGGTGTGGACCAGGATCCCGAGCCGCAGTGGCAGCAGGAGTGGGATGACACCCTCCGCGAATACGAGGAGTACTGGGAGCCGCTTTCCCGTGCACGCAGCGACCTGATCGCTGCCCTGGAGCACGAGGCCGCCGTGCTCGACCAGATTCAGCAGTTGGAGGCGGAGCGCGATCAGCTACTGCGGGATCTCGGGATGGCCGGCCCGGGCAGGGATTCGGCTGACTGGCGGCATGTCTCGCTACGGGTCGGAATTGACCAGCATGACAAGCGGAATGCAACCAAGCGCCAGGAGTTGGCGACCCTCATCGGTGTCCCGGTCGCGGATCTGGACGAGGCCACCATGACCGGCGCATACGTCCTTCGCGAGTTCTTCGGGGAAGACAGGAAGCGGCTGCAGCAGCAGGCCCAGAAGTTGGCGCGGCTGCGGCAGGTGTGCGATCGGCACGAGGACCTGGCGGAGCAGTTCGGCGATCAGCGGCCGGAGATTCTGGTGCCGGAGCTGATACCCGCCGTGCAAACTGAGGTCCGCGCCGATCCTGGCCTTCTCGACCTGCGGATCAACGATCTGACATACGAACTGCAGCGGCTGTCCCGAGAACTGAATATCGACGACTACTTTTCGCTGCAACCGGATTCACCGCAGGTCGTCGCGATGCGTGAGTCCGCTGAACGTGATCGGCAGGCGCTGGCGGCCGAGCTGCACCTGGATCTCGCCCAATTCGCCTATGCCACCGTGGATTTCATCGGCCAGAGCAGCATGGATCGGTACTCGACGCTGGCCGGTCGGCTGCGCTCATGGGAGCAGCGGCGTGCCGAAATCCAGCGGCGCCTCCGGTTCTGTGCCGTGGTCGCCGAACGTCACCAGGCATTGTCGGTTCTGGACGTGGAGGCGTCGGCCCGCGGGGTGGCCAGTGAACGACTCGTGACCGAGGCACGGAGCCGGGTCGGGCTGTATACCGGAGAAGCCGAACCGGTGAGCGGGCACGTCGTACACATCCGGACCGAAGGTGCCGAACCCGATGCACTGATCGTCTTCACCACCGCACACCGCCCGGACGCGGCACTGCGCGACCTGGTCGCGCACAACCCGAATTTCGCCGGTGCCTTGGATCCGGAGCCGGCCTACCGGATCGTCCTCGCGCAGGTCGCGGCAGAAGACTACGACCGCTCACGCAGTTCCGCGGGCGTCCGTCTGGCCGGACCGGGCGCCGAGACGGTCAAGCCACGCAGTTTTCAGGAGATGGAGAACGCCGCGATCCGGGCCGATCTGCTGCGCGGCTATCGCGAATACGTCGAGCAATGCGTTCGGGAACGGCAGCCCAGGGTCGGGTTCGGTACCTGGATCAGGCCGCTCGGCCGGATCACCGCGAAAACCTCACTCGCCGAACTGGTCTCACGACTGTATGAGAAAGCCCTGGCCAGCGACGACGAGTTCGGCGCTCTAGCGGTCTTCCGGCGCATGGCCGACCGGGACGCCGCCCGGCATCAGGTCGACCGGAATGTCGGCGACCGAAATACCTGGAACCCCCGCAGACGCGATCAAGTGAACGGTTTTCCTGTCACGATCGAGATCGGCGGCTTTCCCATCGATGTGTACATGGTGGGCAGCCTGCGGGACGGATACCGGATCGCCCAAAGCGGCGGTGATACGTCTGGCCGCGTGGTCGCGAACTGGTTCGACGGGTTGCATGCAGCCGACAAGCAAGAATTGGCGAACGCCGTCAAGAAGTTCCTGCGCGACCCGACCGCGAATCTTCCTGTGAGCGAACCGGAGACGGAATCCGAGGAAGCCTGGCAGCAGCGGTTCGACCGCGAGATCGCCGAGGTGCCCGGCTGGCGAACCTGGCGCACGCCGCAAGACACGAACGCCTGGCCCGACGTCATCGCCGGCCGGTTGGACTATCCCGAGGCCCGCCGAGCCGCAGCGGTATTGGCCGCCCGCGACGTCCTCGCCGAAGAAGGCGCGGTCCCGCTCGGGGAGGGCGTCGGGATCGTATTCGGTCGCGACCGCGTGCGGCTCGTCGTCGCCGGACCTCACCCGGACCTGCCTGCGCTGTTGAAACGGGCCACCGGCATGTCCCCGAGCGATTTCCGCCGCTACGGCGTCGAGATCGACTACCGCCGGGTCACGGTCGACAGCCAGAGCCAGAGGCACGTCGAAGAGCTGTACGTATTCGACGATTCTGACGACGGCAACGCACAGTCGGACCCGATCTGGGACTACTACGACAACGACAAGCTGCAGGCACTGAGCCCGCAGGAGTGGAACACCGCAGTCGCCCACCGCATTGCGCAAGGCGATCAGGGTAATCGTGCGGATGACGATGTCTCGGACCGCTCGCGGCAGTGGCCCTCGGTTGTGGACGATCGGGACTATGCCGAGCGTCTACCTGCGATCCCCGGGGTCCGACCGGTGGGGGGTGGACTCTACGAGGCTGCGGGCCTATTGATCGAGCCGAGGGCGGGCGAGCTTCGGCTGTTTGCCCCCCATATGTCCGCAAATAGTGACCGTGCCCGTTTTCTGGCCGTTGTTGTGACGGAGGGGCGCAATGGATTGCCGGTGATTTCTCGCCGCCTCCAAGAAAGCCCGGATCGTGGTGGGCGCACGTTCGATATGCGTGCGGCGTTCGGCGCAAACTATGGTGGTTCGTTCGGCGGGGAAGAATCGGAGTCCATCCGCGACGAGCTGGGCCGGTTGGTGCGCTTGGGGATTCCGCTCGAGCAGCAGCTTGTCGATGGCGGATTCGAGGAGGTGGCGCCCGGGATTTTCCGTTTGCATCGTGGCGGTATCGAACTCGCGGTGGTGTTGAGTCCGGACCGGCAGGTCACCCTGTTGACTCCGGTCACCGGCTCCGGGGCGAATGATCTGCTGGCGCAGTCACATATTGTCGGACTGACCGTCGTGCCGGGAGATCCGTCGTCGTTCGGACGGTGGCGGGACGATCGGCCGGGATTGCGCCTGAGCAACGGGTGGTTGGAGTACACCCTCACGGGCGACGGTCACATGCCGATCGCTGCGGAGGTCCTGCGACCTGTCACGAGGCAAGACCTGGGCATCGAGCCGGTGACGCCGCACACCGAGCCGGGCGGGTTCGTGGTCGGTGGGGACAATTCGACCGAGGTGATCCTGAGCCTTACCGAAATCAACGGAATCCCGGTCGAGAAGCTCGAGCAATGGATGCGTCCGTTCGATTACGAGCATGCTTGGGATCACACCGATCGTGTCGAGTTCATCGGGTCGTCGGCTGGTTTTCTGGGGCCAGACGATTCTCTGCTCGAGACGATGGCTCGTGACAACGAGGTGGTACGCCGTCTCGGGCTCAGCCATGCTGAGATCGGGGATGCCGTGCGTAGGAACAATTCTCTCGCCCGAGACTTCAGGGTGGGGAGATATCCAGGTGAGGGTGATTGCGTTTATGACGTAGCGGCGGTCGGCACGATGGGTGTTCAGGATTCGCCGTTCCGGGATCGAACGGTGGGCTCGTCGGACTATGTGGTGACGA
Source organism: Nocardia sp. GP40 (assembly GCF_050434125.1). NCBI lineage: Bacteria > Bacillati > Actinomycetota > Actinomycetes > Mycobacteriales > Nocardiaceae > Nocardia > Nocardia sp. GP40. Next base: position 829,172 of record NZ_JBNPVW010000001.1, read on the forward strand.
ATGTTCGATCCGGCACTGTGCTTCGCGGGCTATCCGACCTTGGCGGCCACATGATCGAGCGGTATGGGTTCTATCAAGGCCGTACCGAGTACCGAACAGCGCCGGAAGATATCATTGCCACGTTCGGCCATCTGCTCGATCGTGCGGGTGGTATCGAGCGCGTCCGCCGGGTGGTCGCCGAAGTCGATGCGCTCGCCGCCGCGGGCCGATTCCGTCCGGGCCCGCAGGTGCAGGGTCCGGTGAACGAGGCGTCCGGCTCGCCGGCAGCAGCGGAGCACTCGGGGCCGGATGCCGAGGACGGCACTGGATTGTCTGTGGGGGAGGCCGATCAGCGAGATTCGGACCAGGCCGTGGCCGGCGATGTGAACCGGCGCGGTGCCGAGGGCCTGCCCGACCCGAACGTGCCCGTCGCGGATACCCAGAGCGACCAGCCTGTGGTCGATGCGGGAGAGAAGCGGTATTTCGAGCGTGTTGGCGAGTCGCGCGTACGTCCTGTCACGATGGACTGGGATGCGTGGATCGACAATATCTACACGGATTGTCTACGGGAGTTGATCGCACGGTTCTCCTCGAGCACGGATGGTCTGGACCTGGACCGTGTCGATTCGTTTGTGATCGGGTTGGGGCTGCGTCGAGTGCGGCTTCTTGTCGTGGACAGTGACCGAATGTCGGAGCTGCAGCAGTTTGTGCAGGAAAGGATCGGCGGCAACAGTTCGATAGAAATAGAAGGTAGGTACATCTCCGAGCTGGATACGGCGATCGTATTCCGTAACAAAGAACTCGAGGAGCTTAACGGCCCGGAATATACCGAGGCATTGGCGGTGCATGAGCTCGCCCACGGATCGAACCGGCATCGCCTGTTGCGCCTACATATCACGGAGAGTGGCATTACACCGGAAAAAGCTCGGAGCGGGCTTATGGTCATTCCTCCGTTCGGCCCGGCGGTAGGTCGTGTATTCGAGGAAGGGTTCGCCGAGTATGTGCGAGTAAAGTACATCACCGATAGTTTGGGTCTGCGTGACGGTCTCCTCCGCGAGGATGCGCGGGGCAGCTTTATCCAGGAGCGCGCCGATGGAGTGGAGAGCGCCTGGCCCGTGAAGCACATCTATCGAGCCGAGCGCGACCGTCTGGCCGCCAAACACTCTTCCAGTGCGGCCGAGATAATCGAATTGCTGGTGGCGGCCGATCCTTTGCTTTGGCCTGCGCTCGTGAGCGCACGGAGCACCGTGGCGGGTCTGCGGGAAGTCGCGGCGCGTATCGAAGCGATTTCCCCCGGCTTATATCGGAAACTGCGCGACGAATTCAATGTCGAAGAGCTCTTCACCCCGGCGTTGGAGTACGTCATCTCGGTTCTGGACGGCCGATCACCAGATGACCCAGACCGGCATCATGATGGTGCCGACGGGACCGAAGACGGCGTTGCGACGCGGGGTGTCGATGTGGCTTCCCGCGACTATTCGGGCATTTCCGATACGTTCCCGGTGGGCCGTGCGGAGGATGGACCCAGGCCGGCGGTTCAGCCCTACGGCGTACCCGTCGCCAGCGACAAGGAGGATTTCCCGCAGCTGTCGTCCGAGACGATGTCGACCGGTGACGAGCTTGCACGCGGCACTGCGAGTTCGAATGAGCCGCTGCCCTCGGGGATCGCGGCCGTCCGCATGCTCGCCCGCCTGGCGATCGATGAGTATTTTCTCGCGGCAGAAGTGCGTGCAGCGCTGCGTCTTCCGGTGTCGGTTGTGGGCTCTGTCCAGGTAGCCCCCGACACGATCGACGCGGAGTTGGATCGCCTCGAGACTCGCGCGCAGGCATGGCTCGAGTCCGGCAAGGCGTGGCTCAGCGCCGAGGGCTGTCGATCGGTCCTGGCAACTGCGCGTGAGCGGGCGGCCGAGTATGTGCGAGTCTGCCGGCAGCATGCGCGTGAGCGGGCCGCAATGGCACTGCCGGCTGGTGATCTCGCGAGCCTCGAACGGGAACGGGCGGTTCTGGCTGTAAATCTGGCCCTCGATTACGAGCGGCTCAGAACCCTCACCGGCGCCATCGAGTATCCGGACTCGGCAGGTCTTCGTACCTTCGACCATGGGAACTCGCTGCATTGGACGCGGGAGGGGATCGACGAGTTCGCAAGACAGTGGGCGGAGCTCGTACCCGATGATGCCGGCAAAGCGCAGGTGTGGCTCGCAGCCGCCCGCCAACACATCGCAGACCGGGAGCGCGTCCAGCAGATCGACACCATGCTCGTCGCACGCGGCGCTCCCGCCGCGGAGTCTCCCGCGGGTGTACCGAGCCCTGCGCACACCACGCTGATGAATGCGATCAATCCACCTTCCTCGTCGTGGCCCGATTCGTGGGCATACACCCTCGGCCACACCGGGGACGTGCCGGAGGAACGATTGCGGGCATTGACCGAATTCGCCGAACTGACAACCGGCACCGAGGAATACACGACCATGCGCGCCCAGATCGACCTGGTCGATCAGGAGGCCCGGCAGTACCTGCGTTACTGGCGCGAGCTGTTGCGTCTGGCTCATCTGATGGCGTGCACGGCCGTTTCCCCGCAGTCGATTCCGGGTGTTGCCGAGCGTTACCGGCAGCTTGTGGGTTATCTCGATCAGCAGGGTTTCCGGTATGCGCCCGGGCTCCACTCACCTGCCGCGCTGATCGGCGATCGCGGCCTGGAGCCACGGTCGCAATGGTCCACCGAAGCGCAACTGATCGCCTTGGCCGTCAACGACTGGTACCCCAGCGAGGTGATCCCCGTCGTCACCGCCGACAGGGGATCCCTGCTCGGTGACCGGCCACGTGAATTTTCCACTATCGCAGGCGCATTGGCGTTCGTGGCTGACCTTCCCGACGGGTATTCGGCTGTGGTCCACATCGCCGACGACGATGGTTCCGGCGAATTCGCGTTCTGGCCCAAGGACGGCGCGGTCGCCGACATCAACCCGGCCCGGGGCCGTCTGCGATTGGCGCTCGCCCCGGCGCAGGAGCCGGCCGGCCGCACCGTCCGGGTCGCCGTGCTCGACCGTAACGGTGAGCGGCGGCCCGACGGTCAGGTCGATGACGGCGGTGCACCCCAGACGACCCAACTGCCTGGTGACTCCAGCCGGCAGCCGAACGCACCGCCGGAACGCGCCGGTCACGGTAATGACATGGCTGAACCAGCCGAGCCGGCAGTGGAGGTCGAGTCCGAAAGCGGTGCGCCCGACGGGGTCGCCGAACACGGGCCTGCGTTTGGCTCGGCGGCGATCGGCGAATTCACGCTGCGTGGTGGCGCACAGCCCGACGGTTCGGACGTTCGAGCCGCATCGCCACCGTCGCAGCCGGGTGAGCTGGACCGCGCAGCAGTGGAGGGGACCGCGGATATCCCAGCCGGTCCCGACTCTCGTATCGGCGAGCAGGACGATGCAGGGGACGATCGGAAGGCCGCGATCACCGCATCGTCGGACGGCGGGCCGCAGGACGGTTCGTCCGAGCAGCCGACGCGTTCGCCGGGTGCGTCGGACAGTGCCGCCGCGCAGGGTGAGGCCCGGCGGGCCAGGCGTGGAATCCGTGGTGTGCTATCGGGATTCGGCAGGCGTGGTAGCCCTGGGCCCGGTGCGATCGGTCTGCCGGCAGTGGCGGCGGCCGGGAAGCTCGCGGCAGGCGGGAAATTGGCGGTGGGCGCGTCGGCTGTTGCCGCGGGGTCGGGGAGCGGGCACACCATTCTCACCGTGGTCGGTGTGGTTGGTGTGGTCGCGGGTTCGGCGGCGTTGTCGCTGGCCGAGAACCGCATACGCCGGTGGCGGAACAAACCGCGCACCGGGCACCCGGCGGACTCGGGAGCCGGGCGGGACGATGGTTCCTCCGAACTGCCGCGGTCCGCGAACTCCGAGGCGGATCTCGATTCCGGGCAGGACAACGAGGCCAGGACCGGTGAATCCGGCGGAGCGGGTACGGATCATGCTGGGCGACAGCATGATCCGGACAATGCTGACGGACACGCGGACGGCTCGCTGGAGCCCATCAGCGTCCCCGCTCTGCTGAAGGATATGCTCGGGAAGTTTGGTGGGGACGCATGGGACGAGTTCTCGGAGTACCTGTCAACCGACCCGGCCCGTGAGACTCACTGGCGCGACGAACGCATGCAGCCGATTGTGGAGATGCTGTCGCAAGATCCGGCGCCGGACCGGATGGAGCTTGTCGAGGCGGCAGTGGAGGCGCTGTTCGCCGACGGGATTGTCGACGAGCTTCCGGCGTGCGAGTACGCATTGATGGTGCGCGCTGCCTGTGCGTTGGCGCTGGAACGACAGTACGCCGCCGCCCGAGGCGCGCGGCAGCACGGACCGGCCTGGTTGTGTCCCGACGGGACGATCCTGGTCGTTTCGGAATTGCGTGATCCGCGACCGCTGCTCGACCGCTTCCTGCCGGGGATGGGTCGATGGGAGCACATCGAATTCAAGCGAATCCGGGTGGGCGCGGACGGGACGTATTCGATCGACGACTGGCTGCCGGAGACGGTGGAATCGGAATATCTGCTGAGCCACTACGACCCGGAGGAGAGCTATAACATCAGGGGTTACCTGCAAGACCACGAACTATTCGGCTCACTGTTCACGCAATGGGATCGGCCGCGGATACTGAAATTCTTGCGTCGCCGATTCGGGGTTCGGCTGGAATTGCTGGACACGGCGTATGACGATGATCTCATTGTTGCGGTAGCCGAGCTGGTCGCTCAGATGATGGTGGATTTTCCGGGCCTGCGTACCCGGCTTCGAGCTCGCACGATGGATGATGAATTCGGCCGGACGGAACCGGGCGTGTGGGACTACAGTCCGAGGGCACGTAGGGCGAACCTGTTCCTGCGGAACGGTGGGGTAGTCGCCGGCGCCGGCCTTTCGCTATTGGTGGCCGCTGCTGCGTCCGGGGTCAACATCCTCGGAATCTTCGGTAGCGTGGTAATGGGCGCTGGTGTCCCTCAGATTTACAATGGATTCTGGGATCACATGCTTATGCGGCAGCGCGGTGCGCGTCGGAATGGTGCACAGTACCCGACCCGAATCGCGCTGAACAAGTCGGTGCTCACCATTCCCGGAATTCGACGATTGATGGAGCTGGCTCCCGGTGAGTATCTCGGTACCGAAGCGGCGAGGAATTTCATTCGCACAGGATTGCTCGGCGAGTACGCCGACGCGGTCTGGTATGCCGGTGGGCGCGACATCGCCGACCGGATACCCGCGACGCTCCTGCGGGATCTGCGCGCGAGAAGGCCAGGTCTGTCCGGCGAGCAGCTCGACCTCGAGTTCGAGCAGGAGCTCGCGGCTCAGTTCGGCGACATGTCCGATGTCTACTATTTGATGAGATTCGGCAGTGAGCCGGCCGGAAAGCTGATGTTCAGGCGGTCGTTCGTTGCCGTCCGAGATAGCGGAGTGCAGGAATCACGCTGGCAGCGAATGGTCTGTGACCTGGTCGTGAACGCCTACCACGCCGCTGATCGAGGAATACCCCTCGGTGAGCTCTATGACCGGCGCCGCAAAGCCCTGAACGGCGCCACCGGGCAACACGGTTCCGGATCCACCGGATCACGTACCCAACGGATCCGTAACGCCGCAAAGCGAGTTCAGGACAAACGGCGAGCGAATGGCCGTGGCGCCGACGGCGGTTTCATTACGGTGGATGCCGCGCTCGGGATCGCCTCACTCGGCACGATTCCCCTCCTGCGCAAGCTGGGCTGGCTGCCGCTGCTCGACCGCGGCCCGCATGCGGACGGTGAGCAGGATGCGTCGGCACAGTGGCAGTCGCCGACCCGCGGGCGTCGAGATGGATCGGAATCCACCGTCGGCGATCGACCGCACGAGGAGAAGGCCGCGTTCGACAACGAGGTGTCGATCGGGCCGCACTCCGACCTCGACGAGGCACTCGGCAAGGTCACATCGTTCCTGACGCTGCGGCGCAAGCCCAGATATGTTCCGGCCGAAGCCGATCGGGCTCGCATCGAAGAGGCCATGCGTACTGTGCTGCGGCGCGAGATCGAGCGTCTGCGTGAGCTCGAGCAATCGACAGGAACCGACGTCCGCGCGGTGCTCAGCATGGCTCTGGTGCAGACCCGCGGCGAGCCCCACTTCCGATTCGGAGTGGCCGACAACCACGAACGCGACTACGACGCCGCCGAATGGTTCGAATTCGAGTCCGGCTGGGCGCGGGAGCTCGAATCCTTCGAAGACGCACACTCGTTCGCCGGTCGCTGGACCCGCGGGACCGTCCGATACGGCGAATTGCCCTGGAACAGAGGCACTGCCGACGAGGGTACGAATCGGGATACAGACTCCGACGATGGCGCCGATGGCGGGGAGAGGGCCGGCGGCGACGATGGCTCGATCGTGGGTTCGGGCAGGGAGGCTGTCGATTCAGGCGAATTCTTCGCGCCTCGCCGCAAGCGAAACCCGCGAGCGCGTCGCGGTCCGGAGGCCGGTGGGATGCGGCCGCGGTGGCCGTCTGGGTTGAATTCCTGTGCGGCGGCGACTCTGGCTGGTTTCAAGGCTGCGTCGGGGCGTTCGGATGTTGTTGTTCCCGAGGTGGATCCGGAAAATGGTGTGCCGGCAGCGGCCGTGTTCGACGCGTATGGCGGGCAGCCGCAGTATTGGCCGGATTTATTTGCGTTGTGCGATGAGTTGCGCGTGTGGGGTAAGTGGCTCGAGGACCGGGAGCTGCTGCCCGAGGGTGGGGTGTCGATGATCGTGGCCCAGCCGCCGCGTTCCGGGGTGAAGCTGGGACATGCGTTCCGGTTGGTATATACCCATCCGGCTGATGGTCCGGCGCGGATCGACAGGGACGAGGGGGATGGTTCCGTCGTGCTGGATTATCGTGTTGCCGAGAAGGATCGGGGCTTGGCCGTGTGGGCCGGCGCTACCGACGGTGCGTGGCCGGTGGCGTCGCTCAAGGCACTGAATGCTGATCCGCGCACCGGCCGGGGTCCGGAGTTCAACGTCGGCGCTGGGACGCTGGAATCGGAGCCCGCCGACTTCCGGGGGGAGTCGCCGGAGATGGCGCCGAAGGACTCCGAGGGCGATGACGGTTCGGTTTCGACGGTGTCGGCGGATCCCCCAGCCTTCGTGCAGCGCCGGCAGATCACGCTGCAACAGCTGTTCGAGATACTCGACATCCGGCTGGTGCCGACAGCGGGAGCCGACAAGGTCCGGATGCACCCATTCGTGCTGACGAATGTCTTGCGCGAGGCAATTCGATCGGGCCGACTGGCTGTTGGAGACGTACTGCCCCCGGTTTCGCGGTTGCGTTCTGGACCGATGCTGTCCCAGGCGGCGCTGGCATCGGCGTATTCGAAGCTGTATGCCGAAGGCTACCTACAGCGTCGCGGCGACATCAGCGCGATAGTTGCACCATGGAATGAACCGCGTGCGGCAATCTCTCAAAAGGTCGAGATCCTGCAGCTGATGGCTCGGGGCTTGTCGGACGAGAAGATTGCGGGCCGGCTGTTCCTGTCGAAGAACACCATCAAGACACACAACAAAGCGATCTTGCGGCAGCTCGGCGTTCGGGACCGGACCGCGGCAGTCATCGAGGCGCTGCGTCGAGGAGATATCGACAGGAACGCGCTCGCTGTTTCGTTCGAAGCGATACCGGAAGGGGGCGTGCCCAGGCTCTCCGATCGCGAGATCGAGATACTCGGGTTGGCTGGTCTCGGCTTGTCGAACGAGGAGATCGGCAATGACCTCGGTTTGTCCTGGAAAACCGTGAGAACCCATTTCACCCGGATCAATCGCCGACTCGGTACATCGGATCGGACCGCATCGGTCATGCAGGCAGTTTTCTGGGGAATTCTCGATGTAGACCTCAGCGGCCACAAGTTCATGAGCCTGCTCCGGTCTGCATCCCCGGGCCTGGCGTTGCGGTCGGGCCGCTCCCTCGCGCCGCTGCGGCACGCGATCCGGACGGCGATTCACGACGGCTTGTTGCCGGAAGGTACGCGGCTGCCCTCGGTCCGGTTGCTCGGTAGGTATCCGGGCTTGGTAGCGAAGGACACCGTGGTAAAGGTCTACGGCCGATTGCGCAAGGAAGGCTACCTGGTGGTCAGCCGCGGGCTGGCCGGCACGACGGTGGCGCCCCGCGGGCAATGGCCGGCCGCGGACGAGTCGCAAGATTCGGGCTTGGTGACCGTCGGGAAGATCGCCGCAGCGGATCTGCTGGAGATACTGACGTCCGGATCGCATGAATTCGAATTCCGTACGGGCACTGCGGCGTTGGTATTCGCACTGCGCGAGGCGATTCGTGGCGGAGACTTGCCCCCTGGCCTGGTTCTGCCCTCGCTGCGGGATTGCGGCAGGGTCACCGGGCTGCCGTCCAACAAGGTGAAGCAGGCCTACTCGCAGCTGCGAGATGAAGGGTATCTGGGGTACCTTGCGGGGATCGGGATGCAGGTCACCAGCCCGGACGGCTGGCCGGAACGGTCAGCTTCGGACGACTCGGGCATCTTCGTAGGGCCGCGGATTTCGCCGGAGCGCTTGATGGAGATACTCGGATTCGGATCGCCGGCGACGCGAGGGACGGAGATCCGCATCGGTGGGCCTGAGCTGGCGGATGCCTTGCGCAAGGCGATCATTTCCGGCGCCTTGATGGTGGACCTTGTCCTGCCTACGGTGCGCGATCTGTGGAATGATCCGGCGTTGTCATACCTGACGGTCGAATGGGCGTATGCGCTGCTGCGCAACAAAGGCTATCTGGTGCGGCGTACCGGTGGAGGTACCAAGGTAGCCCGCTGGAAAGCTCGATCCCTCCGCACCGAGAAGTCCACAGGCGATATCGCCGTCCGGCCGACGGACCGTGAGGAGTGTGTGGAGTGGTATTCCGCGGCGGCGATGTCGGTGGGTATCGATGCTGATTCCCGTGGTGTCGAGGCTGTGTCCTTGCCGGCGAAGGCGGAAGACTACGAACGTATCGAGGCTGTCACTGCGGGGGAGTTCGCTTTGATCGGTACTACTGATCTGGGTGTGTTGGCTGATGTCGTGCAGGATCCGCGTAATGGTGTCGATAGCCTGACGGTGGTGGTCGAGCAGAATGGCGCGAAGCATGTTGTGCTTTTTACTCGTTTGCCGAGTAGGGATCCTGTCGGTAAGCGGCCCAATGTGTTTGTTCTGGATCAGAATAATGTGGTTCGTGGTCCGAGTCCTTTCCAGGGGAATGCTCCGCCTGATGGGTTGTTGGAGGAGTTCCTTGCTGGGGCAGGGGGTTTCGATTTCGACGAGCGTATTCATGTGCCAGGGTGGGCGGCTACACAGCGTTATCGGGATATCGGCAAGGTCTGGGTCATCGCGCATCGTGCTCTGGGTAGTAGGGGTTCGCATGTGTTGTCTGCCAGTGAGATCGAACATCTATTGCGCGCCAAGGCTGTGCCCGGTCACGAATCGGTCACCGTCGACCCGACCGACAAGCCCAGAGGTCCCATCACGGGCCCGCCGAATGAACCCGCATCATCACCTGCTGCCGAAACTGGTGCCAGGGTTGCCCCGCGGCGCTCGAGTGCTCCGGGGTCGGCGGAGGCCGTTGCCGAGGCTTTTGATCTTCCATCGGCGAAAAGAGCTAGGGCTGCGGCGGATCCGATGGTGGCATGGGGGGCGGACGGACAGCGCTCCGTCCCGTGGATAGTCAACGCGGAGAATCCGGATCTGGCGGGTGCGAGTGCCAACCAGCCCGGTTTCGAGACCGAAAGCGAGCTGGATTCCGGCCCGGAGGAAGCCGATGACGGTGGTGATGCCGGGGTGCCGTCCGATGAGGCTTCGGTGTGGCCGATCGATGGTTCCGCCGAGTCGGCGGCGAACAGCCTTGCCGACGATTCTGGTCCAGCAAGTGAGCCCGTTGCCTTGCCAGAGCGGGATCGAGGTGTGGTGGACGATGCGATCGCCGAGTGGCATGCGCGAGTACTCGCGGAGCATGGTGAGGACGCGGCGCGCGATTTTCTGGATCTGGTGTCCGCGTTGCCGGCTGACAGGCGTAGCGCGGTGCTCGATCCCACTCACGATCGTGGCGCGCGGGTGGATTCGTCACGGCCACTGCGGGTCGCGCAGTTTAATATCGCGGGCGCGATGCTTTCTCGTTCGTATGACGCGTTCGACTATGTTGGTGGTTTCTCCTACTTCTGCCTCCTACTGAAACTGGTCGATCCGGACGTCGTCTGCGTGCAGGAGTCGGAGGCCGATGCCGAAGGCTCGACGGCGCGGCGGTTGGCCGAGGCGCTGGGGTACGACTATGTGTACGAGACGGACATGTGTCCCTCGCACATCACCGAGGGCAAACGGCTGCATATCGCGGTCATCAGCCGTAGGCCGATCGAATCCGGCAGCGACCACCGGCTGCCTGTCCCGCGGATGGAGCTGCGCTTCAAGGGCCAGCTGGTCGAGCCGCACGACCGGTTCGCGCAGGTCGTCACAATTGGTGGGCGGAAGTTCGTCAACATGCACCCAACTCCCCTAGGCGCGTTGGGGCAAAGCTACGAGTCGGTTGCGGGCGCCGTGCATGCCGATGAGATTGCGGTCGTGTTACGCCCGCTGATCTCCGGCCGGGCCGTGCTCGCCGCTGACCTGAACACTGATCGCCCGGGCACCGTCTACGGTGGTCTCCTCGAAGAGGCCGGCATGGGTGCCGCTCTGTCGCCGGAACAGGAAACCGTTCCGCATCCCGACTGGCACGGCGCACCCGATCAGATCTACTCGTCATCGGAGTCCCATGTCGTGGAAAGCGGCGTGGTGACGACCCGGACCGATGGTGGCCTGCGCTGGATCGCCGGCGGTGACATGTGGGACGGGCAGCCGCCGGGCTGGTCCGATCATGGTTTGGTGTGGGCCGATTTGATCGACGCTGATTCGGCGAAATCCGGGTCAGCCGGTGAGATCGCTGAGTCACCGGAATTCGACTCTGGCACAACCGAACCCGTCGCCGAAGCATCTGGCGTGCGCCACCATTCCGTCCAGGGGCGGGGCCAGATAAGTTCCGAGAACTCGCAGGAGCCATGGGAATATGCGGAGCAGCCCACGGCATCATCCGAACCGCAGGACGACGAGCGCGGCCGCGCACCGAAGATGCCTGACCAGGAGGAATGGGCTGAAGGCCACAGAAACGGGTCCCCGGATGAAACCGCTTCCGAGGCGGCGCGTCTGGCTGAGGTAATCGGGGTACCGCCGGAGTCGGTGCTGCGCCTGCCCGGTGGCGTGAAGCAGGCGATCGATGTGGCGGAGTCGGCGATCCGTGTTGTCATGGAAGTGGTCCGGGGAGACGATCTCGAGCCGACCGGACACGGACTGCCGGCTCGGCTCGCTGAACTCCCGCATTGGATCGGCAGGCGTCTGATCTATGACATCGCTGTCCAGGATGCGATGGGCGGTCACCCGGATGCGAGGCCGGTGGCGGAGTTGCGGGAGCTGGCCAGCGAACTCGACGAGCAGTTGGCTGCGATACTCGGGGTGCCGGACCTCGGCGCTGGATGGATGCCGGCGGCCAGCAGCGATCCGCTGCACGAGCTGCGCCGCATCAGCAGACAAGCGGACGCACCCCCACAGATCGCTCGTCTGGTCGAGACCGCTACCCGGTACTTCGGTCTTGCCGTCGCGGCGCAGGCCATGGAGCCCGTCTACCGCACGCTGGTCGAGTGGCCCTTCCCCGACCAGGCCGATGTGGCGACTGCGATCGCGTGGGAATTGGTGCGCCGCATGGCATCCCAGCGGGTGTCGGCTGAAATCCACGGCGAGCCCGGTCATCGCATTGCAACGATCACCGTGACGGCCGAAGATCAGCAGGCACCTGCCCGCAGCGAGGCGAACCGCGAAGGTTGGCCCGCCATCGACATGCTCGAGGACCTCGAATGGTCGTGGGAGCATCACTCGACGCCGGATGGCGGGACAGCGGTGTCGTTCAGGTTCTTCGAGAACATCGGCCCGAGTGACCCGCCGACCGACACGGCTCCGAGAGGTCCGCCCGGGACCGAGGACGAGCCGACCGGCCCCATCACCGGCCCGTCGAACGAAACCGCAGGTGAGCCAGAGCATACTGCGGGCCTCGACGCATCTGCCGCCGGCGATGCTGGTGTCGGTGACGGCACCGGTGCAGCGATATCGCATTCGGGATCGCGAATTCACGGATTGTCCTCGCGCCAGCTCGAAGTTCTCGAGCTCGCTGCCCGCGGTATGACGAATCGGGAAATCGCCACCGAACTCTCGGTCTCGCTCCGCAGCGTTGGACTCAGTCTGTATCGCATCGGCCGCAAGCTCGGCACCGGTAACCGAATCGAAATGGCGACCGTGGCGTCCCGCGCAGGGATACTCATCGGTCAGGGTACGCCCGTCTCCATGTTGTCCGAGCGCGAGATCGAGGTGCTCACACTGGTTGCCCAGGGCAAGACGAATTCGGAGGTCGGCGCGGCATTAGAAATATCCGAATCCACCACCACCCAGCACCTCACGAATATCCGTCGAAAGCTTGGAACCGGTGACCGAACCGCACTTGCTGCGGTGGCGTTGCGCGCAGGCCTGCTTCCCGAGATCGATCCAACAGATCTCGCGCTGACCGAGCGTGAACGTGAAGTACTCGCCCTGGTCGCCGCGGGAAGGTCCAATACGGAAATCGGCATAGACCTCGGGATCTCACCTCACACTGTGCAGACCCACTTACTCCGTATCGGCCGCAGGTTCGGGAGCGGCGATCGAACCCTGCTCGCATTGGCTGCACTGCGCGCAGGCCTTCTCGCCCGAACTCAGCCCGCTGACCCAACCGGCCCCGTACTGACAGCCCGCGAACGTGAAGTACTCGCCTTGGTCATCGCTGGCAAATCCGACAAGGAAATCGGTGCGGACCTGGGAATATCGCAGGGAACCGCGGTAGTTCATCTCAGGAATATCCGCGTCAAGCTCGGTACCAGCGATCGAGAGAGCACCGTCGCCCGGGCCCTTGACCTTGCGATCCCCGGTTTGATATCTGCCGCCGCTGTCGAATCCGACACCGACGACGACCTCGCCGACAATCCACAAGTCCCGGATGCTGGACCTGCAACAGAGGGTAAGGGCAACGACGCGCCATCGGACGGCGACACCACGACCGCCCCCGGGCCCGCGAGGGTACCGGAGGTAGATTTCGTGGACGCGCAGTATCGGCGATGGGTCATGACGGCCCTCGCGTCCGATGCCGGGGTGACGGTCGCCGAGCCAGTGCAACAGGCCTTGGTGCTGATGACGAGGGAAACGTATCGAGAAGCCTTCAACCAACTCGATCCGGCCGAACAGCAGGTCGTCACCCGAGCGATAGTCGCGGTCAGCCATAGGCAGCGAATCGGTGATCGCCAGCGCGAAGCGGTCGGACGACTCGCCACCCTGGTGTATGAGAACGCGCTTGCCGACCACCCCCCGGTGAATCCGGAGACTCCCAGTCGCAACGACCTCACCGCTCGCGAGATCGAGATCCTCAGCGGCGTTGCAAACGGCCTGTCCAACAATCGAATTGCTCGGCAGCTGGGGATTTCTGCAGCTACTGTGAAGACCCATCTGGCGCGCATAGGTGGCAAACTCGGCATTACCGATCGAGCCGGCATGGCGGTGGCGGCAATCCGCGCAGGCGAGCTCCCCACGGACGAGGATTCACCCCAGTTCACCGAAGTCACTCTGACCGAACGGGAGACCCGGGTCCTCGAACTCGTCGCTGCAGGACTGTCGAACAAGGAAATCGCTCGACAGCTGACGCTGTCCGTGGACACCGTCAAGACCGACCTCCATCGGTGCGGTCTAGCGTTCGGTGCGAGCGACAGGGCAGCGATCGCGGTGGCGGCACTGCGAGCAGGCAAGCTCCCTGTCGACTCACCCGCAGACACCTCCCGATCCACCGATATCATGCTGACCGAACGGGAACGTCAAATCCTCGGACGTGTCGCAGCAAGACTGTCGACTGTCGCAATCGCGAACGAGTTGCAGATATCGATCGGGACGGTCCGGACACATCTGGACCGCATTGTCCGCAAACTTGATCTCGAAGGCCGAGCGGCACTGGCGGAGGCAGTGCGCGAGGGACGTATCGACATCACACCACCTCCCGGCGCCGCCCCCGAAGGAGCCGGCGGCAAGCCCTCGACCTCGGAAACACCGTGGAAAACATCCACTTCATCCACGCCGGACGGCAGCAACCCGAACACCCCCGGTGCGGAGCAGCTACAGGCAGGGCTGGAAGCCCTTGTCGCCCATGATGTTGCGCGCCAGGCCATGATCGATGCCGCGGATGGGTTGCGTGCGGCGCGTGATCTGGACGAATCGAGCTACGAGGATGGACTGGCGGAGCGTCCGGTTGACGATGGGCCGGGCCCACAGGAGCAGCTGCTGCAGGGGGCGATGCGGTCCGCGGTTGCCGAGTACTGCGAGACGAAGCAGCGAGTTGACGCGTTCGCCGATCTGCTCGGTGCGGATATTTCCCCGCACCAGCGTCAGCGGTTGCTGAGTCTTGGTGCCGCTGTAGCGTGGTGGCGCGCCGAGGCGGCGGCACCCGGTGAGGTGATCGGGCAGGTTCACGCGGCGGTGCAGGCGCTGGCCTCCGATCCCGTGCTGCGTCCGGTGGCCGAGTTGGAAGGTGGGTGGGGGTCGGTCTCGTTTTCCGAGGATGCCACGGCTACAGGCGATGCCACCGATCCTGTTTCCGATTTCGCGGTTGATCTGGGGTCGATGTTCGGGGCCAGCGACGCGGGCGCGAACGCAAAGAAGCAGGACAACCAGGACTGGATGGAAATGGAGGTGGTCGGCACCCCGGAGGGGCCGGTCCGGATCTCGGTGGTGTGCGATGGGGTGGGATCGACGACGAAAGCTCACCGTGCCGCGCGAGCTGCTGCACGCGCGGCCCGCAACAGTTTGGCTTCTTTCGCGTCCGGCCAGCAGGGGAGTTTCACCGACGAGGAAGCCGACCTGGCCATGCGGCGGGCGATCGATGCCGCGCAGGCCGCGGTGGAGGCGTTGGCCGACAACGAATTCGCCGGCGAGGCGAAGCCCCCGAAGACAACGATCGCGGCCGTCATGGTCAAGCCGGGGCGTGACGGCCGGCCCGGCCGGTACGTCGGGGGGTGGGTCGGCGACGCTCGCATCCAAGTGCTGCGGCCCGAGGGTGAATCCGAGACGGTATCGCGGGATCATTCGCTGCTGCCGTACTACGTGGAAAACGTAGGCATGACACAGCGCGAGGCGATGCGAGACCCCGACGCCCATGGGGTCGCCCACGTGCTGGGCAAAGACGCCGGACCACCATCAGCGAACGACGCCATGTACTCGACTTACACCACCTCCGGTGAGGTTTCGGAGAAGGATGTGGTGCTGGTCAGCACCGACGGGCTGTGGGGCACCAACCCGGAACCGCACGAGATGGACATCATCTTCGACAGCGGCCACGGCACCGACCTGCACCGCATGGGCGCCCTGCTGCTGGAGCGAGCGCTGTGTAACGGGGGCGAAGACAACACCACCCTGACCCTTACCTCATGCGCCCCAATGGTTCCGCATCTCGGTGTGGGTGTTGCCGAGGATGGGGCTATTGCAGATGATGCCGGGGCGGTTGCGCCGGGTGCGACGGGGCGTCGACGCCACATCCGGGGCCTGCTGCCGGGAATCGATGGGCATGGTAATTCTCAGCACGCGATTGCTGGTCTCGCGGTGGTCGAAAGGGCCTCGGCCGTAGGGAAGATTGCGCCGGGCAGCGTGGGTGCCGCTGTGTGGCCAGCGGTCGGATATTCCGTTCTGGCTCTGGTCGGTGTGGCCGGGGCTGCCGCAGCCTGGTCGCTAGCCGAGAACCGGATACAGCCTCGGCTCGAGGAACGTCGTCGACTCCAGCGGGCCACCGACGGCGTTGCGAGCGCGCTGTGGGATTACCTGTGGGCCCACTGGTCCGATGCGAATATGCAGGACATCGTGGCGAGGACCAAGCAAGAGCCGATGCCGGATCCGCTCGAACTTGCCGAGGCCGTGGTTCAGCAGCTGCGCGCTGACGGCATTGCGAACACACTCGAGGCGGCACTGGAAAAGCACTCCCAGTGCGCAGCCGAGCTCGAACGCCGGCGAGCAGCCAGTCCGGCTGCGCGCAAGGAAGGAAAGCGCACCCGGTGGGTCCGGAGGCGAACTCGGGACGGCCGGAGTGCGGGGGGCGTTTACGGAAATCAAGATGCCTCGGCCGGCTGGCAGCACCCGAATACACCTGAGTCGCAGGAGAATTCGGGCGAGCCGCGGGGCGAGGCCGCGCGAGGGGCGTCGGAGGCGGATGTCGTCGCCGAGCCGCAGCAGGCGAGCGCAGGCGATTCGTCCGTGGTCCCGCCAGGCCACGCTGCTTCGCCGAGCGTGGAGGGGCGGGAAGGACACGGATTCCGTGCTGTCCTACGAGATTGGCGTAAGCGCGGCACTTCGTGGCACGGGGCGATCGGCATTCCTGCCGTTGCGGTGGCTGGAAAGATCGTCGTGGGTGCCTCGGCAGCATCCGCTGGGTTGGGGAGCGGCGATTCCGTTCTGACCGTTGTGGGTGTGGTTGCCGGGTCGGCGGCGGTGGCGCTGGCCGGCAACCGGATACGGCGGTGGCTGCGCATACCGCGGACCGAACCAGGCATGAAATTGCAAGAGCACCAACAAGATGCTGGTTCCTCCGCTGTTCCGGCAGATTCCATGGATCGGGACGGGCATAGTGGGGAATCGCCGGTAGGCGAGAGTGGCTCGTCCCGCGCCGGATCTGCTGCTGCGCCGCGGATCGGTCCGGACGCCGAGTCGGCGCTGGATCTGTCGGAGGGACGGGGACGAGATATGGCGGGCGCGCCGTATCCGCGTCGGTCCGGTGGAGTTGAGCAGTGGGTGATATTCCACGCCGACGATGACGATGGATCCGCCGTTCACCCGGACGCGGATGCCCACGAGACCACGTCCGATTCGGTACGGCCAGGCGTCCCTGTAACGGAGGTGTCCGGTGGTCGTGTTGATCTGGTTGGTCAGCCGAATCGGAATGCTGCGGCGATTCGCGACCTGGGGGAGAACGCTGAGCTGACCCTGTTCTTCGAGCCGGGTGCTGGTCAGGATGTGGAGGAGGTCGCGTCGGCGCTCGGCGACATGATGTCCGAGCGCGGTTGGCGGGATCCGGCGCAGATCGAAGCGGCACGCGAACTGGTCCGCCAGGCCGGACACGGTGTATTGCGATATCTGGGCCAGTGTTTGAAGTCGATCGAGCAGGCCGACCTCGGGTGGAACAAGAGCCGCAATTTGCGAGAAGGGCTCGAGGTACGTCTCACGGTTCGGATGTCCACGGATGCCGGTCGCCGATCGCTGCACATATCTGTCGAATGCGACCAAGACCGTCCGCACCTAGACCACCGGGACGATCCACCGGCTTTCCTGGTTACGGACACCGACTGGCACCCCCAGTTGCATGATCGTGCTTCGGTGGGGCCGGAGGTGTCTGGACCGCTCGACGTGGCCACCAGGTCGAATGTTGAGTCGTGGGGCGAGGTGTGGGCAACTTTCGATGAGCCGAGTTCGGCGCAGGACGTCGACGTCCCCGCCGATCCGCAGCTGCCGGGAGAGCGCGAAGCCAAGGCCCGTATTGTTCGCAGAATCTATGACGAACTCCATATTCGTATCCGCCACTGGGAGAACTCGGCAATCCCGAAGGAGCTCCTCGAATCCGTATACCGCGCGCTACGTGATGCGATTGCGGAATACGGCGGCAATTTCGACCTGTGGGCGGTCGAATTCAGGCCTGTCCGCTCTGATTCCGTATTTGCGACCACGCGTTCGTATGGGACCATGGACAGCCATCGCCAGATGGTCACTGTCAGCCTGGAGAAAGCTACCGCGTTCGTGCAGGCGACGGAACGGGCAGAATCGGCGGTGGCAGACCGCAAATGGGGCGCGTCTTCTGGGGACATTTGGTACGACCTCGTATACCATGAATTCATTCACGTGGTGGATATGGCCAACAAATTCAAGGTGTCTCGCAGGGTGAAAACGCTGTTGCGGTCGGCCTATGATTACTATCGTGAGAAGAATTTGCTTCCCGCAGATCTGGAATTCGAGGAGTGGTGGCGATGGCTTCCCTCCTACGTGATCAAGAACGGAGATCTCTCGCCCGGCGAGGCGCTGGCCGAGGGGGGCAAGACGGGTGGGATCGACCCGTCGCTGCCACTGACGCATCCGGCGCGGGTGCTGCACTGGTTGACGTTGACCCGCGACGGGTCCTCGCCCGCAGAGGTTTTGGCGAGTTGGGAGCAAATGCGCCGCGACGCGGTGCCGTGGTTGTTGGCGCAGGACTTCCGGAAGATGTACGGCGACAGCTTCTCCGAAATGGCCGCTACGGGGCCGGATGCCTCGATCGGCGACGTCCTGCAAGCGATGACGGGTGCGCAGCTACAGCAATTCACCGATATCGGCGAGCTGCGTGACCACTTGCTGACGTGGGGGCGGTCGCTGGATGGTGCTGGGCGGGGGAACGGCGTGTCGGTGCTCGTGGTCGATGGTCATGACCCGAACCGCGCCTACGGGCTGGTGCGCCGCGTTTCGGCAGAAGGGGACGAGCGGATCGAGTTGCGGGACCCGGACGGGGGTCAGCTCAGAGCCAATAGTGTTGTCCCACATGGATCGTCGGGCCGCCCGGTGTGGGCTGTCTTCCTCGACAGCCAGGGTCGGGCCGCAGCCGTCGGCGCGGATGGTGAGATCGCGGTCGAATCCGGCGGCGACGCTGCGCTGGATGCGGCCGCACCGAGTCACCGCAACGACGCCGTTCCCGCCGGGGGGGTTTTCGCTCCTCGTGACTCCAGGATTGCCGGTGGTTGGGGTCGCAGGGGGTCAGGTGGGGTGGTCGATGGCTCGGCGGGCGTGGTGGCTTCCGAGTCGGAAGCCACCGCGGTGATGGAGGAGGCGCCGACATCGGTCGGGCTTGCGGGGATGTTGTCGGAGGCGGACAAGAATCCTGAATCCCACGTTTCCGGGATCGGGTCTCCCGAGAGCGATTCCGTCCGGCCGACGGACCGTGAGGAGTGTGTCGAGTGGTATTCCGCGGCGGCGAGGTCGGTGGGGATTGATGCTGGTTCTCGTGGTGTGGGGGCTGTGTCTTTGCCGGAGGAGGTGGAGGATTACGAGCTTATCGAGGCTGTCACTGCGGGGGAGTTCGCTTTGATCGGTACTACTGATCTGGGTGTGTTGGCTGATGTGGTGCAGGATCCCGGTAGTGGTGTCGATAGTGTGACGGTGGTGGTCGAGCAGAACGGCGCCAAACACGTTGTGCTTCTCACCCATCTGCCGAATAGGGATCCTGTCGGCGAGCGGTCGAATGTGTTTGTTCTTGATCAGAATAATGTTGTGCGTGGTCCCAGTCCTTTCCAGGGGAATGCTCCGCCTGATGGGGTGTTGGATGAGTTCCTGTCTGGGGCAGGGGGTTTCGATTTCGATGAGAGCGTTGATGTTCCGGGTTGGGCGGCTACGCAGCGTTATCGGGATATCGGCAAGATTTGGATCATTGCGCATCGTGCTCTGGGTAGTAGGGGTTCGCATGTGTTGTCTGCCAGTGAGATCGAAGGTCTCTTGCGCGCTGTGCCCGGTCATGAATCGGTTACGGTCGACCCCGAGGACAAGCCCACTGGCGCTATCACCGGCCCCCCGAATGAACCCGCAGGTGAGCCCGAGAACAAGCCGCGTCCGGACTCCGAAGGGAATGTTCCTCCAGGACAGCGCGGGCAGCCGCAACACTGGCCGAGCGATCCGCGTCTCGGCCATTTCAGGAAAGAACAATCGCCGCGAGTGCAACAGCGAGGCGAGCCGGATCCTGGCCCTGTGCATGACGGCCACCAACCGGTTGCACCACCGGTACCCCCTGGCGGCACCGTGTTCTACCGCCATCCGGATGGCGGTCATGTCGATGTGCTGCTGACCGGACCGGACGGCACACGTGTCCCGCTCCGCCTGGTTCCCGGCCGGGTGTACGTCCTCGGGCGCGGCGACGGCTCCCCGCTGCGAGACATCGCACAGGTGGTCGGGGTCGGACACAGCCACGCGAAGATTCTGGTGGACGAGCGCGGCCACGTCTTTCTCTGCGACGCCGGCTCGCTGAACGGCACCTTCGTCGACGGCAAGCAGTTGGCCGGTGAGAACTGGATACGGATCTATGACGGCCAGAAGGTCATGCTCGGGCGCGGGTTCGAGCTCGGTGTGAATTTCGTGCGCCAGATGGCGGAGGTGCGGCTGTTCGGCGCCGACGGGCCCGTATTCTCGCTGTACCGAGGGCAATTCGTCGATATCGGCCGAGACATGGTGCCGCACGGCACGATTAGCCGCGAATACGTGTCGGGCCGACATGCACGTATCGGCATGGACGAGAACGGCCGGGTGTGGATCGAGGACGTCGGCTCGACCAACGGCAGCTGGGTCGGTGGCATCCCACTTCGACCGGGTGAACAGCGAACCCTGGAACCGGGCAACACCGTCGAACTCGGTCGATGCCGCTGTGATGTGCAGTTTCGCCCGCCGGATGCGCCGCCCGATACCGACCCGATCGAAGTGCGGATCGGCAACGGGCCGAATGCGATGCCGGTGCGGCTCGAGCCCGGGCGAGCAGTTCCGGTCGGCACCGATCAGCGTTCGCCCTTCGCCACCCAGCTGAACGGCGCCGAGGGAGTCGATCCGCAGCATGCCGAGCTGGGACTCGACCATGACGGCCGGGTGTGGATCCGCGATCGCGCCGGATCACCGGGAGTATGGATCAACGGGGACAGGATCGCGCCCGGGCAAAAGGTCACCCTGACGGCGGGCGATCAGATCGGGCTCGGTCCCGAGTTCGCCGGCACGGCGAGTTTCGGGGACGGCGCGCACATCGAACTCTCGCCTATCGCACTGTATTTCGACAAGCCGCGGGAGCGCCCGATCCAGCTCGAGCCGGGCCAGCAGGCTCGGGTCGATATCGATCACCTGAACGTGTACACCGTCCTGAATCTCCTGGAACCCCACGAAGCTGTGGTCGGCCGCGACCTCGACGGCCGGATCTGGGTGCAGAATCCGAACCCGCGCAGCCTACGCGGGGTCGAGGTCAACGGCGAGCAGGTTCCGGCGGGGGAGAAGCGGTATGTGATTCTCCAGGACCGCCTGCGCTTCGGAGGTGTGGATGCGGGTCTCCGCGTCGGCGAGGAAGAGCCATTGGCGCTGCGGCTCTCTGACGATGAGAACGTCCCGCCGCTACGCCTGCGGCGCGGCGAGGCGGTGCCGATCGGCCGCGCCCTGGATTCGCCGATGGCTGGTCACCTCGCTGAGGAGGAGTCGGTGTCGGGCCGGCACGCCATCGTTTACCGCGATGAATTCGGTGAGCTGTGGTTGCGTGATGTCGGCTCCACTCGAGGGACCTGGGTCGACAACATCAAGGTCGACCCCGACGCCGGGCCGAAGCGACTCCGGCCCGGCAGCCGGATTCGCCTCGGCAAGTGGTACGGATCCGCTCAATACACCGATGAGTCCGGGTGGGAACCCGATCTGTCCATCTCGGTGCGGCTGAACAGTTCATCCGGTGACGTGGCGCTCGACCTCGTGCGCGGCGGCGAGCCGGCACTGATCGGCCGGGAGAGCCCGCTGCTGCCCACCAGCCTGCCCGGCAGGGAGAAAATATCCTGGCGGCACGCGAGCGTTGGCGTCCATCCGTCGGGGCGGGTGTGGATCCGTGACGAAGGTTCGACAAATGGCACCTACATCGACGGGAAACCCATCGAGCCCGGCGTGAAGGAGTTGCTGCGCCCCGGCCAACGGGTGCAGCTGTCGAAGGGCTGCGAGTTCATCGTGGCGTTCCCGCCGATCGATGGCGGGCTCTTCATCAACAGGCTGGACAACACAGCGGAAACCGCGCAGGCAGTCGAGGACATCGCACGGCTGCGCCCGAATATCTACCAGCGGATTACCGACCACATGAACGCCATGCCGGACGGTGGAATTATTATCGGCAAAAGACCGGTGCGAGAACAGCCCGGCCTCGAGAATACGGTCCGCAATCACCCCGAGGGACCCAATGAGAGGGTGTCGTGGGACCGCGTCGCGGGCCTGTACTGCGGTGGTCCACGACGGTTGTACGTGGACTCCTCCAAGGCCAAGGGACACGGCCCCGGAATGCTGGTCCTGCACGAATTCGGGCATGCGGCCGACGCCGCCTACGGTACCGGCGGGCGTTGGCTCAGTGAGGGGAAGGAGTGGCGGGACCTGTGCGAGAGGATGCTTCAGGTCATTGGCGGCCATCGTGACTGGTGGCACTATTGCGACGAACCGGTCGAGGCGTTCGCCCACGCGTTCGCGGCGTGGTCGCTGGGCAACAAACAGCTGCGCAAGTTCGCTTGCGGGAACAAAAAGATCGCCCGCGAATTGGAGGAATATTTTGAACGAGCATTCGGATGATTCCGCCCCGCCCATGCTCGCCCGCGACGGCGTGACGATCGTGCGATGGGTGGGTGGTGTGACCGACGACGGCATCGCATTCGACGGTTTCGAGGAGTTCGAGCCGGGCGATCCGGGCTACGACGAGTTGCTTCCGCTGGCCCGGGAGAACCCGCTGCTGGACGAGGAGCCGGAGAACCCGATAGATCCGGACATGCTGGCGCGCGTCCTGCGCGATGCCGGCATGGACGTCCCCGAGTCCACCGAGGACGGGTAATCTCGCGACTCCGGCGCCGGGCATGTCGATGGGGTCCGGGCGCGCGTGGGGGTTGCCGCGAATAGCGCCGGCACGCCTGTGGCAGAGCGGCTTTCGTTACCCGGTAACCCGTCTCCCCAAACGCGGGAAGCCGCCGCTGATCGGTAGACGAATCGAGCACGTAACGTCGATGGCCGTTACGCCTACCGATTCGGCAATCGACCGAGTGAGATGAGGAACGCACGATGTCGGTTCCCCAACGGCAGTTCATCACCGGGGCAGCAACATCGAGGTCGGGCCGTGTCGCGGTGAAGACAACCGAGACGGGCCTGCCGACCGCCGTGTCGGTCGATCGTGCCCAGTTGCGGCGCGATCCGGACGAACTGGCAGGGGAGATCCTGCGGCTGTGCCGGCAGGCATCCGCACGTGCCAGGCTGGCTCGCCGGACCGAGCTCGCCGCGACCGGAGTGGATGCCGAGATATTGGACGGGCTGGGACTGCCCACCACCGAACAGGTGGCACTTGCGGAGTTCATAGCGGAGAACGAATACGACTACGCCCCGCGAAGTTTACTGGGGGACATGTGATGTCCGACGTCGATGCCACGGTGGACCGATTACGTGACCACGCCGAGCGGTTGAACGCGCTCGTCGATCGGCTGCGCACGATCCGTACCGAGGAGAGCTCACCCGACGGGGCGGTCACCGTGACGGTCGACGGCAACGGCGAGATGGTGGATCTGCGCCTCACCTCGGCGATTCTGCGGCTGTCCCCCAAGGAGTTCGAGCGAACTCTGGTCGCCACCGCCGAGCAGGCGGCGAGGCGGGCCTATGCCCAGCACGGCAGCCTGATCGCTGCATACGCCGCGGGGGACCCGATATCGACTGTGGCTGTTCCCGACCCGGCAACACAGGAGGAGGAGAAGAGATGGCCGTAGTCATGGTGACAGATCTGCTGCGGCAGTTCGGTGATCTCCACCTCACCCAGGGCGCGATGACGCAGACCGCGGGTGCGATCGACCAGGCGGCCACCATAGCGGCCGCGGTGCCGGTGTTCGGTCCGATCGGGTCGGAATTCCTGGCCGCTTACGCCTGCGCACAGGCCAACCATGCCCGGGCCGTCACGCAGCTGACCGATGTGTACGAGTCCACGGGTGCCGCCGCGCATGCGGGGGCGGTCGGCTACGATCTGACCGAGGTCGACTCGGCCGTCCCCTTCGCGATGGCGAGTGCCGATTCGAGTTCCCTTGCATCGTCGGCGGTTTCGTCGACCGCCGCCCCCGCCGGCGGTCAACTCGCATCCGTCGCCGCCGAGGTGTTGCAGGTGGCGGGCGAAGGGGTTGGACTCGCTGCCACGGTCGGTGGCGAGGTGGCGCACGCAACCCAGCAGGCGCAGGTAAATCAGCAGGCGGCGGCGAATCAGCAGGCCCAGGCGAGCGAACAGGCCGCTGCCCGTGCGGGGATGCCGGGTGCGGCGGCACCCGCGGTCGCGGGGGCACCGGCGAGCGCGATCACCGCGGGCCCCGCGCCCGCGACGGTGCCGGATCGAGCGCAGCCGGCGCAACCGGGGCATACGCCTTCGGCCGCACCGGAATCCAATGGGATCGTGACCGCATGAGAAGCGCCAGCGAGGTGCAGGCATGAGCCAGCCAGTGCCCGCGCCGTTGCCGCAGGATGTGCAGGACATCTTGAAGAACAGTCCGGTCGGATCGCTGCTGTATCGGCCGGTCGATCAGGTTCTTGCTGGACTGGGCATTCCGGCCCTGCCCCAGGTGCCACCGTTACCGCCGCTACCCGGGCTGCCGCCGGTTCCGGCGCTGGATCCGGTCGCGCTGTTGAAGCCGATCACCGATTCGTTCGGTCACATCGGCAGTGGCAATCTCGCCTCGATGGGTGCACTCGATCCGACCCAGGTGCTATCGGAAGTGGCCAACGGGCTCACCTCGGTCATCTCGCTGGGCACCACCGCAATCGGCCTGCTGAGCTCCCTGCAAGGGGCAGGCACCCAGCAGGCGGCAGCTAAATCCGCTGAGGCACAGGCGAACACGGCTGCGGTCTCGGAGCAGGCCACCGGAATGTCGTCCCTGGTGGCCGCCGCGGCGACCGTGGTCCAGATCGGCAATGCCGAGTTGGCCGCGATCGCAGCGAAACTCGCCGGCGAGCTCACCGTCGCGGCCGCCGTGCCGGGTGGGGCTCCCTTCGGGGCCGCGGCCGCGGCGGAGGCATCGGTGGAGGCGGCCGCGGTGATCGCCCACGTCAAGGCCGAGCTCGGTGCGCTGGCCGCCCAGATGACCGCGGTCGGCCAGCCCGTGCCGATCACCAGCGCGCCCAACCCCACCGCGGCCGGGAGCTCGACCGCGAAGACGGTCGGTAAAACGGCCGCTACGACCGCTGAAACGGCGGCCTCGACTGCCAAAACGGCCGCGACCACGGCGAACAGTGCGACCGATGCGGCCGCCACTGCGGGGACCGGGATCACTCAGGCGGCGAACGCTCTCCAGGGTGCCGCGCAGCCGGTCGCGCAACTTGCGGAGTTGGCAGCGCCGCCGCCTGTCCCGCTGCTCACGGCGCCGCGGTCGTCGGTGACGCCGCTCGGCCCGTCGGCCGAAGCGATTTCCGCCGCAGGAGGACTCGGCGGCGTATCGGCTCCCGATGTCATGATGTCCGGGGTCGGAGCGCCCGTGCTCGGTGAATCGGTGCAGGAGACCGTGCTGGCGGCGCCGGTGGAGCAGGCCCCGGCGGTTGCCGCGGCCCACGCCGGCTCGGCGGCCCAGGCCGCGACGGAGTACGCCCCCGCTGCCTCCGCCGACCGGGCGGCCACTCCGATGATGCCGATGGGCGCCCCGGGGATGGCGGGCCGGGCCGGGGCCGCCGACGTCGAGACTCGCAGTTCGGCCGTCCACGCCCAGCACGGCGCTGACGTGGTCGGCCGGCTCGACGGCCTGGTCACGCCGGTGGTCGGAGCGACCGCACAGGCACTGGACCCCACCGAGAAGGAATTGACCCTCTGAGGCGGTGGGGGTGACCGGCTCACATTCAGAGCCCTACTTCGAAAGGAAAACCGTGGCTACAAACAATATCCGCGAAATCGATGCGGAAGCGCACGCCCGCGCGACGCAGAAACTCTCCGATCACGTGGACCATATGCGTCAGGTCGTGCAGCGGATCGCCGGGACCGTGCAGGATTCGCGGTCCTACTGGAGCGGGACCGCTCAGAATGCGAATCAGGATCACCACGAGAACTGGCATTCGCACATGCACTCGAAGATCCTGCCGGCCCTGGACGCGGTGTCGCGAGCGCTGAGCACCGGTAACCGGGACTACTCCGAGACCGAGGCCGGCAGCGCCCAGGCCATCAAACACACCAACCTGGTGTAAGAGAAAGGACGATCGACATGTCATCGCCGATGACTCGCTATGACGGCGCCGGTATGGAGGACTACCACGCCACCCTGACCGGCCATGTCGGAGAGCTGCACAGCTGCTTGGACGGCATCCACGGCGCACACCAGGAACTGCAGGGGGTGTGGTCGGGCGAGGGTCTGGACGCCTGCACCGCCGCGGTCGCTCACCTGAAAAAGGTGGTGCACGAAGCGACCGGCAGCATGAGCGGGGCTGTGAACGCAGCCCAGCAGGCGCACGTCAACTTCGTCGAGAAGGACACCTCCGTCGGCCGTTCGTTCGACGGAATCATCTGACGACCCTCGTCCCGAAATACGACGGCGGCCTGCCTCGGCGGGCCGCCGCTGCGGCCGTTGGAAGCATCAGTAGGCGGTACGGAGGAAAATGCCCTCGCAATTGACCACCAGGGCTCAGGTCAATGGATATCTATTCCTCGTCAAACGGCTCGAGCACGCGCTGATCCGTCGTGATGTGCGGATGCTGCACGACCCGATGAGCGTGCAGTTCCGTTCCCTGGTCGCGGGCACCGTGCTGGGCATGCTGGCGCTGGGCGCATGCGTGGTGCTCGGGTTGCTGCGGCCGCAAGGTTCGGTCGACAACGCGCACATCATCGTGGGCAAGGGCGGCGACGGGCTGTACGTGATGCAGAATGGAAAGCTCTCCCCGGTGCTGAATCTCGCGTCCGCGCGGCTGATCGCGGGCGCTGCGGAGACACCCGACTCGGTCGCCGAGTCCAAGCTGGCCGGTTATCCGCGGGGACCGCTGCTGGGCATCCCCGGTGCGCCCACGGCCTTGCTCGGATCGGCGGTCGACGGCTCGCAATGGACGCTGTGCCAAGCGATCACGCCGATTGCGGGGGCATCGACCCTGGTGCTGGCCGGTCGTCCGGATCTGTCGGATGGCGCGCGCGCCCTCGGACACGACGAGGCCCTGCTGGTGTCCGATCAGGGCAAGACGTATCTGCTGTTCGACGGCAAGCGTGCCGAACTCGACACCGGGAACGATGCGATAGCCCGGGCGCTGGAACTGCAGGGCGTAGCGGCCCGCCCGATCGGAACCGCACTGCTGGATGCCACCGTCCCCGTTCCGGCGCTGGTCCCACCGGCGATTCCCCGCGCGGGGCAACCGGGTCCGGTACGAAACACCAAGATCGGCCAGGTGATCCAGGTCAGTGAGGTCGGCTCCGATAAGCTGTACGTGGTGCTTCCCACTGGGGTGCAACAGATTTCGCCGTTCGCTGCGGAGGTGATCCGGGATGCGAACTCACTGGGTGTCAGTCAGATCGTGACCGTGGCGCCGGATGCGCTGGCGGGGATACCGGTGCTGCATATGCTGCCGACCGACAGCTTCCCGGCACGGCGCCCGGCGATCGTGCCGACCGACCCGTCGCCGGTGGCGTGTTCGTCCTGGTCGCGCCCGGACGACAATCACGATGCCGTTCAGACACTGCTCGTGGGCCGAGCCTGGCCGCTGCCATCCACCGCGACTCCGGTCCAGATGGCGGACGGCAACGGCGATCCCGACCGCGTCGATGCGGTCTACCTGCCACCGTTCTCCGGAGAGTTCGTGCGGATCACCGGAATAGACCGCAACAGTGTGCGCAGAGACGGACTGTGCTACATCACCGACACCGGAATCCGTTACGGCATACCGGATCCGGCTACCGCCACGATCCTCGGAATGCCCAAGAACCCGAAACCGGCGCCGTGGGAGATAATCGGCCGCCTCGCCGGCGGGCCGATGCTGAGCAGGGACGCCGCAGCGGTCGCCCACGACACGCTGCCGACCGGACCGTAGGTCTGCGCCGGTCCGCACCACAGGCGGGCCGGCGGAGAGTCACAGTCTCAGTGCGCCTACTACTTCGTCCAGAGCCCGGCGCATATCCTGTGCTTCGATCCGCATCAGTGCGGTCTCGTCCAGATCGTGCAGGTCCAGGTTGCTGCCCTCACCTGTGAGCCGGAATTCCCTTTCCTCCTCGGCCATCTCGATGACATTACGGATGAACCGCCCGTTGCCGGCCATGTCGATGGCGCGCCGGGCGGCCCCACCGGCCTCGGTGCGCTGCTGTTCGTACAGGCCCCGGCAGGCCTGCACCAGCACCGCCATCGCCTCGTCGGAGAGGGTCGAATCGCGCTTACCGGCGATGACCCGGCCGATCTCACCGAGTTCGTCGGGTGTGTAGGACTCGAAACGGATGCGCTTGGAAAAGCGTGATGCCAGACCGTCGTTGGCGGCCAGCAGCCGCTCGATCTCGCCGTCGTAGCCGGCGATGATCACTACGAGGCGGTCGCGATCGTTCTCCATCCGTGCCAGCAGGGTGTCGATCGCCTCCTGCCCGAACGCATCCCCGCCGACCAGTCCCGTCTGGATCAGCGTGTACGCCTCGTCGATGAACAGCACTCCGTCCATCGCGGTGTCGATCAGCGCCGAAGTCTTGATGGCCGTACTGCCCAGATGCTGGCCGACGAAGTCCATCCGCTTGGCCTCGACGACCTTGTCGGTCTTCAAGATCCCCAGGCCACAATAGATCTTGGCGACCGCCCGGGCGACGGTGGTCTTGCCGGTGCCGGGTGGGCCGGTGAAGGCCAGGTGCTGCCCACGTGGCACGCTCGCCAACCCCTTGTCGGCGCGGATCTTGGCCAGCATGGCCGTCGACTGTAGCTTCGCCACCTGGGTTTTCACGGCGGCGAGACCGACCTGCGTGTTCAGTTCCACCCGCGCGTGCCGCAGGAGCTGGTCGGCGCTGTTACGTTGCTGGCGGCGTTCGGATTCGGCAGGGTCGGGCGCCGAGGCCGGATCCCAGCGGTTGGTGCGTGCGGCGATCTGTTCGCGCGTTGTCAGCGTGAGCCGGAACTTCGGGTCGCGTAGCGCCGCGGCGTTTGCCTCGAAATCCGGTGCCTCCGAATAGACCTGCTCGAACAGGCTGCGTGCCTGATCCTCGTGACCCTGCTCGCGCAGGCACAATCCGCGGCAGTACGTGGCAGCGGTGCGGGCGGCCGGGATCGGGCCCGACTCGGCCAGCTCCAGTCGCCGGATCGCCTCGCCGAACAGCCCGAGCTGCGCGCACGCCGAGCCGACCATGACGTGCGCGCCTGTCGCCAGGTACTTGTCGGTCCAGCCCGCCGACCCGGCCAGCACCGTCATCACGTCGCTCCACCGCTGTGTGGTGTGGTGCAGATGCGCCCGGACATAGGCGCAGATGTAATCGTCGAATGCCGAGTCCTCGGTCGCGGGGCGGTCGCGCCGCTGCTGAGCGAGCCGGTCGAGAACCTGTTCGGCCTCGTCGTATTCGCCCTCGCCGATGAGCGATGTGGCATACGCCAATGTGACCTCGACAGCGCTGCACAGCGGGTAATCGACGTACGCGCCGACGACGAACCGGCCCGCGAGCTGTCGCGGTGGCAACCCGAGGCGGCGTTGCTCACGACCCAGGGCCGCGCTCGACCGGTACAGGTTGAGGATCACCTCGTGGGTGATGTCACCTGCGGCGGTCCGTCCCAGCCAGGCGTCGGCCATCGTCGGATCCCATTCGCTGGCACGCTGGAACGCCTTCCTGGCGTAGTCGCGATCGGGCGTGGTTCGGCGGCCGTCCACCACGAGCCCCAGTGACAACACAGCAGCGTCGAAAACCCTTTGCGCCTGCAGATTTCCGCTCATCCGACAGTTAGCTCCCAGTGTTGTGCAGCCGACCCACGGGTGTGTCGGTGTAGTGGCACAGGGCGGCTCACATACCCTAAAAGCCGCAGTGGCAAGCGGTTTCCCACCGCTGGCAAGATCCGGCGCCTCCGAACCGTCATCGCCGATACACTCGGCGCGTTCGAGAACCCTTCGACACCGGGGACGGCCTTGATCGATACTGCGCACGACCATTGGGTCGGCGGTGCACCCGAACTGTCGAGGGTTTCGGTGGTCGGCGGCAACACGCAGGTGGACCTGGCATTACCCACGACCGTGCCTATCGTGGCCATGATCGACGACGTGGCGGCTCTGATCGAGGGCCGTACTCCCGATCCCGTCGAGCGCGACGACGCGCCGATTCCCACCCGGCACTGGACTCTCGCCCGGATCGGGCAGGAGCCGATCGAGCCGGAAGCCACACTCACCGAGGCCGGAGTGCGCGACGGTGAACTGCTGGTGCTGCGCGCGATCGGGTCGGGTTCGGCGCCGGCATTGTTCGACGACGTCATCGATGCCGTTGCCCGGTTGACGGAGACGACGTTCCGCGCCTGGACTGCGGATGCTGCCCGAAGGACGGCCGCGATCGCCGCCGTCCTGGGAACTCCGGCAGCACTGGTGTTGCTGGTGCTCGCCAAGGACGCCGGTCACCCCCGGTCGGCGGGCGGCGTCGCGGTTGGTGCGGGGCTGGCGGCGCTGGTTGCCGCAGTGATAGTGGCGCGTACCCGCGCACGAGCGATGCCGGTCCCGGTCCTGATGTGGTGTGCGCTCGTCCTGATCGGGCCCGGTGCCGCGCTGTTCGTGCCCACCCGGTTCGGCAGCGCGCATATGTTGCTCGCCTGTGCCGTCGCGCTGGTGGTTACCGTCCTGGCCTACCGGCTGACGGGAGCGGGCGCGACACTGACGGCCGCGGCCACGACCGTCACGGTATTCGGCGGTGTGGCCGCAGTGATGGCGGTGCTCTGGCACCATCCAGCCGGCAAGGTCGGTGCCGGCATGCTGCCGGTCGCGTTGGTGGTGCTGTCGGTTGCTGCCCGGCTGGCCGCGGCGGCCTCGCGCCTGCCGGTGCCGCCGGTCCCGACCGCCGGTGGGCGTATCGATCCGGCCGACCACGAGCCGCGCCCGACTATCGAGGGCATCGGCGCAGTCGGCGCCACGGCATTGGCGCAGGCTGCGGGTCTGGCCGATCGCGCGCGAGTGGCCAACGAATTGCATTCCGGCATCGTGATCGGAACCACCGTCATCGCATCGGCGAGTGCGCTGGTGGCAGCGGACTCCGGTGCCACCCAACGCTGGTCGGGGGTGATGCTGGCGGTCGTGGCAGGCCTCGTGCTGTGCCTGCGCGGCCGAGCCTTCGCCGACCTGGCCCAGACCGCGGCACTGGTCACCGGCGGCGGTATCACCCTGTGCGGCGTGGCGATCGGTACGGGTCTGCGCAGCGATGCGGCCCTCGTCCCGGCCGCGATCGCGCTGCTGGTGCTGGTTGGCGGTGCGCTCGTCGTCGGATCCACCGCCGGGTCGGCCGACCCGTCCCCGGTCCTGCGGCGCGCCGGTGAGTTGGCCGAATACCTGCTCATCGCCACGATCACACCATTGGCGCTGTGGGCCATGGACCTCTACGCCGTGGCGCGCAGCGTATGAACCGCTCCGAGCGTGCGTGCCCGGGGCGATCCGTGTACGCCGCAGTGGCGCGCCGGCTGTTCCGCGGTGGTGCGGTGACCATGGTGCTGCTGATCACGACCGGTATGAATATCGCACCGGCAGTGGCTGTTACGCCCATCGGAGTTGTCGCGCAGGCTGCGACGCCGCCCGCGATCAACCCGGCCCTGGCGCCGAGACCCGGCCTGCCCGCACAGCCACCCGGGGCGACCGAACAGCGGTCCCAATGTGCTCGCCCGACGCTGACCGGGCTGCTCCCGCACGCCGCGCCGGGCGCGCAGGCTGCGCTGGATCTATCGCAGGCCTGGCAGTTCAGTCGCGGCCAGGGACAGCGCGTCGCGGTCATCGACACCGGGGTGAGCCGCCATCCGCGCCTGCCCGCGTTGATTCCCGGCGGCGACTATGTGTCCGGCAGTGACGGCACCGTCGACTGCGACGGGCACGGCACCCTCGTCGCGGGGATCATCGCCGCACAGCCGGGGCCCGACGACGGATTCGCTGGTGTCGCACCCGATGCCGCGATCGTGTCCATCCGACAGCTCAGCCTCGAGTACGCCGACAAGGACTACAGCCACCGCGACGGGCCGGGCAAGATGTCACCCGGCGGAGTCGGCACGGTGCAGACGCTCGCGCTGGCGATCCTGCACGCGGCGGACATGGGCGCCACGGTGATCAATATCTCCGAAGTCTCCTGCGCCGCAGCCGGAACCGAGATCGGCGACGGCGTGCTGGGTGCCGCGGTGAAGTATGCCTACGACCACAACATCGTCGTGGTGACCGCCGCCGGTAACGTCGAGAACGATGGCGCCTGTAAGACCCAGAACGGATCCGGCTGGGCCGGGGTGCAAACCATTGCCAGCCCGGCCTGGTTCAGCCCCTACGTGCTGGCGGTCGGCGCGGTTGATCACGACGGATCGCCGGCACAGTTCTCGCTCGCGGGCCCGTGGGTGCAGGTCGCCGCACCGGGCGTGGACCTTTACTCACTCGACAGCACGCCGGGCCGCACCGGCCTGGTCAACGCCATCCCCGGCCAGGAAGGCAGGCCCGCGCCCATCGACGGGACCAGCTTCTCCAGCGCGTTCGTCGCCGGGGTGGCGGCGCTGGTCCGTGCCCGCTTCCCGGGACTGTCCGCGCAGCAGGTGATGGACCGCATCGTGCGGACCGCGCACGCCGCCGGCGGCGGTCATGACGACCGAATCGGTTATGGCATAGTCGATCCGGTTGCGGCCCTGACCGCGCAATTGCCGGACGCGCAGGCCGCCTCGGACCTCGGCGTGGCGCTGCCACGCCCTGCGCAGCCGCCCACGATCGATCCGCGCCCGCGTGCGATCGCGCTGGGGGGTGCGGTCATCTGCTTGCTTGCACTGGCGGTGGGTACCGCGGTCACCGGTCCGTTTCGCGGCAAGGCCCGCCGCAAGATGACCGAGGACGTGGACTATTGATCGGCGCTCCCAGCACAGTGCGGGCTGCTTCGCACGTTTCCCGGAACGACCGAGCATGCGACCGGTGAGGATGATAACGAGCTGATATGGGCAGTGAATTCTATGGGTAGTGAGGGATTCGTCCGCCTTCCACGCATCGCCCCGCCGCGGCCTCCGGGCGGTGAGGTCATGGTCAACCCACCCCCGGAACTCGCGCGGAACCTGCAGGGCGGGCTGCTGCCGAAACTGCTGCCACTGGTCATGGTGGCGGCGGTCGCCGGCATGATGGCGATGATGTTCCTGACCGGGGGACGCACCATCCTGACCAACCCCTTCGGGTTGATGTTCCCGCTGATGATGCTGATGTCGATGGGCGGCATGTTCCTCAACCGCGCTGGAGGGGGCAAGAAGAGCGCTGCCGAGCTCAACGAGGAACGCAAGGACTACTTCCGCTACCTCGACCAGTTGCGCGAGGACGTCCGTGACACCGGGGAATCGCAGCGTGTGTCTCTGGAATGGAGCCATCCCGCGCCGATCGATCTCCCGTCGCTGGTAGGGACCAGGCGAATGTGGGAGCGGCGGCCCAACGATCCGGATTTCGGCCACGTGCGCATCGGGGTGGGCAGCCACCGCATCGCCACCCAGCTGGCATGGCCGGAGACCGCGCCGGTCGAGGACCTCGAACCTGTCTCAACGGTGGCGCTGCGGCGTTTCGTGCGCACCCACTCGGTCGTACACGAGTTGCCGACAGCGTTGTCGCTGCGGGCATTTCCCGCGGTGAATCTCGAAGGGGATCGGGAACAGGCTCGTGCGCTCGTGCGCGCGATGCTCACGGAGCTCGCCACGTTCCACGGGCCGGATGACATCGCGGTGGCCATCGTCTGCGAGGAGCCCGACGGACCGGACTGGGCCTGGGCGAAATGGCTTCCGCAGCTGCAACATCCACGGCTGCGTGACGGGCTGGGCAGCGCCCGCATGATGTACGAGTCGCTCGCCGAACTCGAGGACGCGTTGCAGGACGAGCTGCTCGAGCGTGGACGTTTCATGCGCAACGCGCCGCCGACGCCGGGACGGCTGCACCTGGTGGTCGTGATCGACGACGGCCATGTCGACGGTTCCGAACGCCTGGTCGCCGAGGCCGGGCTGGACTCGGTCACGCTGCTGGATCTGACCGCCCCACAGGGCGGTCTCGCGGTGCGCCGGGGCTTGCAGCTGGTGGTATCGGGCGGTTCCGCGGCCGTCAAGTCAGTGGGCAATGTCGAGAAATTCGCTACCGCCGATCAGGTCGGCGTCACGCTCGCTGATCACCTGGCACGCCGGCTGGCTCCCTACCGCCTGGCCACCAGCATGCAAATCGTGCAGCTCAGCGACGAACCGCGGGCCGACCCGGGTTTGATGGCGCTGCTGAGGATTCCGGATGCGGCGCAGATTGATCCGGCACAGGTGTGGCGCGCCCGCACCTCGCGTGAGCGGCTGCGCGTGCCGATCGGGGTGACCCCCGACGGTGCGCCGGTGGAACTGGATATCAAGGAAGCGGCCGAGAACGGCATGGGGCCGCACGGACTGTGCATCGGCGCAACGGGTTCGGGCAAGTCGGAGTTCCTGCGCACGCTGGTGCTGTCACTGGTGGCCACGCATTCGCCCGATCTGCTCAACCTGGTTCTCGTCGACTTCAAAGGTGGCGCGACGTTTCTGGGGCTGGATCCGCTGCCGCATGTGGCCGCGGTGATCACCAACCTCGAAGAGGAACTGTCGATGGTCGACCGCATGCGCGATGCGCTGGCGGGCGAGCTGAACCGTCGCCAGGAACTGCTGCGTTCGGCGGGCAACTTCGCCAATGTTACCGAGTACGAGCGGGCCCGGGCCGCCGGAGCGCCACTGGACCCGCTCCCGGCGCTGTTCATCGTGGTCGACGAGTTCTCCGAGTTGCTTTCGCAGAAGCCGGATTTCGCGGAGCTGTTCGTCATGATCGGGCGGCTGGGCCGATCCCTGCGCGTCCACCTGCTGCTGGCCTCGCAGCGGCTCGAGGAGAACCGGATGCGGGGCCTGGATTCGCACCTGTCGTACCGGATCGGCTTGCGGACGTTCTCGGCCAACGAATCCCGTCAGGTGCTGGGCATCACCCATGCCTACCACCTGCCCAGCCAGCCCGGTTCCGGGTACCTCAAAACCGATGCGGCGGATCCGTTGCGGTTCAACGCGTGCTACGTCTCCGGGCCTTATGTGGCGCCGCGCGGGGCTCGGCATTTCGGCGGAATCGCGGTCCGCGGCCAGGCGCCGCGGCGTTTCACCGCCGCCGCGGTTGAGACCGCCGAACCCAGCGGCCCGGCCCGCGTCGAACTGCCGGATCTGGACTCGCTGATCGCCGCTGCCGAGGCGAGCGGGGTCGAGGAATCGCTTTTGCAGGTGGTGGTCGGGCGGCTACGCGGCCACGGACGCCCCGCTCACGAGGTCTGGCTGCCGCCGCTGGAGGTGTCGCCGTCGGTGGACATGCTGTTGCCGGATCCGGACTGGCGGGCCGCGGTCAACCGCAACGGTCGGCTGCAACTGCCGATCGGCATCATCGACAAGCCGTACGAGCAGAAGCGCGACGTGCTGGTGGTCGACCTTGCCGGTGGATACGGCAACGTCGCGGTGGTCGGCGGTCCGCAGTCGGGCAAGTCCACCACCCTGCGCACCCTCATCATGGCAGCCGCGGTCACGCACACTCCGGATCAGATCCAGTTCTACTGCCTGGATTTCGGGGGCGGTACGCTGGCCGCGCTGAACGGCCTGCCGCATGTCGGCTCGGCCGCGGGGCGCCTGGAGGCCGATCGGGTTCGCCGCACGCTCGCCGAACTCACCTCGTTGATGCGGCGTCGCGAGGAACGCTTCCTCGCGTTGGGTATCGAGAACATGCACGAATTCCGAAGGCGCAGGGCGCAGCTCGCGGCCCTGCCGGAGGCGGAACGAGCGGCGGATACACTATCGGCGGACGCCTACGGTGACGTGTTCCTGGTCATCGACGGCTGGGCGGCGTTCCGCGAGGAGTTCGAGCCGCTCGAACCTGTCGTCAATGCGATTGCCGCACAGGGCCTTTCGTATGGCGTGCATCTGATACTGGCCGCGTCGCGCTGGATGGAGATCCGGCCGGTGGTCAAGGACCAGCTCGGCACCAAACTGGAGCTGCGTCTCGGTGATCCGGGCGATTCGGAAATGAACCGCCGCGCCGCGATGATGGTGCCCCCGGCGCGGCCGGGCCGAGGCATCACCCCGAACGGTCTGCACATGCTTCTGGCGCTGCCTCGACTGGATTCCGATACCGAGCCCGCGACCCTGTCAGAGGGGGTCACGATGGCGAAAGAACAACTGGGACAGCTGTATCCGTCCCACCGGGCGGCGCAGGTCCGCATGCTGCCGCAGCGGGTGCCTCGCGATGAAGTGCTCGAGGCGGCTCGCCGTGCCGGGATCGAGGAGAGCCCCACGAGAGTGGTGTTGGGTCTCGGGGAATCCGAATTGCAGCCGGTGATACTCGATTTCGAGGCGCAATCGCACCTTATGATCTTCGCCGACGTGGAATCGGGCAAGACGACCACGCTGCGCAACATCGTGACCGGGGTGGTGGCGAACTCAACGCCCGACCAGGCGCGGGTGATCCTGATCGACTACCGGCGGACCATGCTGGGCGTGATCGAGGGGGATCATCTGGCCGGGTACTCCACGTCGTCGCAGACGTCGATCCCGACGATCGAGGAGGTCTCCCGCTATCTGGCCAAGCGTATTCCGGGACCGGACATCACGCCCAGGCAGTTGCGCGAGCGCAACTGGTGGAGCGGACCGGAGATCTACGTCGTGGTCGACGACTACGACATGGTCGCGTCCAGCAATCCGCTGACCCCGCTGCTGGACTTCCTGCCTCAGGCCCGCGACGTGGGGCTGCACCTGATCATCGCCCGGCGCTCCGGTGGCGCCGGCCGTGCCCTCTACGACCCGATACTGGGCCCGTTGAAGGACCTTTCGGTGGACGCACTGTTGATGAGCGCCCCCCGCGACGAGGGCGTGCTGCTCGGCGACGTCCGTTCGGCCAAACTGCCGCCGGGCCGCGGCACCCTCGTCTCCCGCAACCATCCCAACGAAATGATCCAGGTCGCCGACCTGCCCCCGCTGTAACTCCCGAGGAGCACCATGGACACCCCGCCCCCCACGGGCGACGCCGATGAGCCCGACGTCGGATTTGCCCCGCACACCGAAGGTTCCGCCGCGCCCGACGTCGTCTTCAGCTTGAATCTGGAACCCGGCGACCCCGGCCGGCCCGATGATCCGGCGGCCGGGGGGCCGGCGGATTCCGATGGAGTACCCGATGCGACGCCGGGTGCCGGAGTGGAGGTCGGTGGCGCCGCCGAATCGAGCGCGGCCCCGGGCAGCGACGGGATGTCGCACAGCACAGCCGGAGCGGGAACCGCCGCTGCGCCGGCGGTCGATGCGGGACAGGACGATCCGGACAAGGACGACTCGCGCGAGCTGGCGTTCGATCTCGCGCGGCAGCTGGCCGCCGCCGCGCCGCAGGCATGGACCCGCCTGGACGCGGTGTTCGCACTGACCACGACCGAGGGCGTGGCTCGGGTGTTCTACACCGGGCCCGAACAGGTCGTCGAGGCGATCCCGAGCGAAGCGGTCATGAAGCTTGCGCGGGACCAGCGTGATTCGACCGCACAGCTCGATGACGGCCCCTGGTGGCGGTTGATCCTCGGCCTGACCGTGGACGGGGATGTCGAGGTCGAGTACGACTACGGGGAGGAGCCGTTCCCGCCGGAACAGCTGCTGTCGCCGGAGGCATACGAGAACGATCTCGAGATCTATCCGCGCGACCGGCTGCCGGTGTGGCTGGCCGCCTACATCGACGACGACGGCGACCAGGAGCGCGACGCCGCCCAGGCCGCGTTCGAGGAGAGTCTGGACAGCGCCGCCGGCACGGTCGCGGAGGCGTCGGTGGACGAGCTGCCCCCGCTCGATGCCGTGTGGGCACGCTGGGCGACGCTGGCAGCGGTGTTCGTCGCGGCCGGTTCGGAGCTGGGGCCACGGATCATGCCCGCCCAGGGCTGGTTCGAGGGCGCGTCGCACAGCGGAAGCACGCTGTCGCTGCTGCCGGGCGGCCGGGCAGTGCTGTCCGGTGGGTTGTGGGAGGCGCCCACACTGGACGCCGCCTACAACGACGGCGCGGATCTACCCGACCTGTATCGGGGAGCCCCGTTCTGGGTGGCCGATCAAGTCCTCAATCCCCGTGCCGGACAGGGCATGCTGTCATTCTGCTACTGGTGGGACGGCAACGGCTGGTATCGAGGCGAATCGCCGTCCGTAGCGGAATTCGCGCGGGCCGTGCCGGGTGTCTGGAGGGCCGAGGTGGTTACCGACCTGATCGTGCGGCAGCTCGCCGGTGACGATACGGATGACGATATGCGTTCCGCGGCAGCGGCTCTGGTGGCCGCCGCCGAAGAACGCGCGGTGAAGCGCGAGCTCGTCGCCGAGGTCCTGGGCGCGAATGCCGAGTTCGACGCCGACGGTGCGTATTACCAGTTCTTCCTGGCGGGCCTGACCGTGCCCGAGACAGCCCGCGCGCTTCGCTGAAACCGGTTGTCGGCCCTGAGATCCCGGCACATCCCGCTTGCGGTCAACCGTATTTTCGGTCGGCGTCCTCCGCGACCCAGGCGGCGATCTGCGTGCGGGAGGTGAATCCGAGTTTGGTCAGGATGTGTCCCACGTGGCCCTGGGCTGTCCGTTGGGAGATCGTCAGCTCGGCGGCGATCTGCTTGTTGGTCAGGCCCTGGGCGATGAGGGCCGCGACCTGCCGTTCACGCTAGGTCAGGGCCGCACACGGACCCGAAATGCCCGCCGTATCGGTGGGTTGCTCGCGCAGGGCGTAGGCGACGGCCTCGTCCATCCCCATGGCCTGTCCGCGCCGTATGGCCGCGTCGAACCCTCGTGCGCCGAGGGCGTATCGCGCCAGCCTGACGCATTCGTCGTGATGCGGCGGTATGACCGGGACTGTGCTGACGACGTTGCCCATCGACCGGTCCAGTTCCTCGCTGGCGCCCATCAGGACGGCTGCGCGTTCGAGGCGATGCGCTCAGCCCTCACGGGTCACCGCAACCCAGCCCGCCGCGGCACGCCGCATGTCACACTGGCAGCGTCCGCCCGAACTCGAGGTGCAGCCGCTCGGGTTGCACACGCAGCCAGTGGTTCCCACGCACGATCGGTGGCGGCTCGGTAGGTGAGCAGACCTACGACGACGTCTGGGGAATTCTTGACCAATAGATGACAAGTGGTCGCACCTCACACAGTACCGTTAGGCACCGTGACCTGCGGCCCTTCATTTATTCAGCACATGGGTAACTCCATGTACTCGCGGAGCGCTAGCGCGCGGTTGGTGTCGTTGTCAATGACTGGCGGCGTCGAGTTGCGTTGGCTGTATTGGTCCTCTGAACTGGTGATTCGTTGAAATCTAACCCGATCCGACATGTGATATCAAACACTAGCGTTGGAGGGCGCTAGCGTCGTTAGCTGGCGTCAACCATTAAATGGCGAGATTGATGGCAAACGGCCGCCGTCGACAACCTGTCGCTTGCCCACAGGGGCGCGCTCGGAGAGATGTCAGTCTGCGACCGCCTGACCAATGTGAGCCACGCCGGTGCCGAGACCAGCTCGGAGGTCTAGGGCCTGCACACCGGCGGCCAACTTGCTCGCCATGCGTTCGAGCTGATCGGGTGTGATGTGCTTGCCGAAGGCTGCTGCGCCAAGGAGCTGTCGACGGACTTCATCGATCTGTCGGGTCGCGAACTCCATCCTCGGACATGCAGGCATACCTCGACTTTCGCGATCTCTATCGAACATTCATTCGGTCACAGATCGCAGACGCCTTCCCGAACGACCGATGTGCGGCAGTACAGGATGTTGCTCCACCGGAGTGGTAGATCGTCGGGTTTCAACCGACCGTATCGGTGCGGGGCTGAAGGATGACGACGGGGATTTCGCGCCCGGCCCATGCCTGGTAGGTGTCGAAGTCGGCGTAGGCGTCGACGAGCATCGGCCACAAACGGGCACGTTGTTGCGGGTCGGCGGTGATCGCGTGCACCGGAAGGCGATTGCGGCCGATCTGGATATGGGTGTCGGGGTTGGTACGCAGATTCTGGTACCACTGTGGATGTTTGGGAAGCCCGCCCTGTGACGCGACGATGATCGTCTCGCTGCCATCGGTGATGTAGAGCAGCGGCGTGGTGTAGGTGGAACCGGATTTCCGGCCGCGATGTTCGAGCAGCAGGGTCGGTACGGGCTTGCGGAATCCGGCACCGATGCGCCACTTTCCGCCGATGCGGCCGCCGGTGCGCCGATAGATCCAAACTTGTGTCCTGCCCATGTATTTGAAGATCTTCGGCAGCATCGGGGAGTCGAGTTGTTTCGGGCGCGGGGGCGTCACGGCGGCCATGGTGTTCCTTCGGTTCGACAGCTCAATGACCATACATCTCGATGTACATGTATGGTCAAGTCTGTTGGATACGTCGCCCGATCCCGATCCGCGGGCCAGGCTCTCGCAGGCCTGTACCCTTGGCGCGGCCGACGCAGGTGAAGAGGTGAGCAATCCGGGTGCGCACGCATGGATGGTCAGGGGCGACCCCGGTCGACGACGAGGAAGCCGTCGACCGGATTCTGGCCGCCGCGCGCGCGGCGATGGACCGATCCGGGAACGAGTTCACTATCGCGCAGGTCGCCCGCGATCTCGGGGTCACTCGCCAGACCGTTTACCGCTACTTCCCGACCTCCGAAGCGCTGTTGACCGCGACCGCGGTCGCACAGACCGGACATTTTCTCGACGTCCTCGCCGAGCATCTGAGTGAGATCCACGACCCCGCCACAGCGGTGGTGGAGGGTATCGCCTACACCCTCGAACGCCTGCCCGATGAGAAGTATCTGAACCTGCTACTCGCGCCCGGTCGCGCCAGCGCCTTCTCCTCCGGCGTAACCTCCGACACCGCACTGGCATTCGGCCGTTCGATCCTGCAACGCTTCCCTGTCGACTGGACCGCGGACGGAATCACCGGCTCCGACCTGGACCAGCTTGTCGAACACATGCTCCGCATCGTCCAGTCCTTCGTCATCGACCCTGGTCGACCACCACGCCGCGGACAAGAACTACGCAGCTACCTCAGCACCTGGGTCGCGCCCGCGCTTACCAGCACCCCCCGCGCCAGGTGATCGCGAAGGAGCACGCTATTCGGCGGAAGCGGACGTTCGCCGACCGACCGCTCCGCGGTAGTAGCGGACGTTCTGCACCCGACCAGGTTCCGGCCGCCCGCGATTGTCATCAGATGGAAGAATCTCGCATCTGATGCAATGGTCATTTCGCACACGCCGAGCCGCAGATGCTCGATGGTAGATGGCCTCCCCTCGGCGTGGCCGGACACTGATCTGCAGACCACGGTGCCGGGGTGAACCCTCACCCCAACATCGTGAGCCATCCCGTCGATGTTCAGTCGTCGAGGCCGAACAGCTTGGCGGCGTTGGTCCGTCCGATCTTGACTCGATCGTTCTCGCTGATCGGGCAGCTGTCGAACCAGGGCGCGATTTCGTACATGGATTCGTAGGGATAGTCGACCGAGAACAGTGTGCGGTCGGCTCCGACCTCGAGGAGCGTGTCCACGACAAGTGTGGCGCGTGCCGAGTACGTTGGCGCCGGTGTCGGGAATGGGTTCGGTTGACCGCGGCCCGCGTGCCGGGCACCGATGTTGTCAGCGGCTGGGTTGGGGCACATGGCAGTTGGTCGCCTTGGGATTGACCCCGGAGCGTTGTCCGGCGGCGATCGCGCCGATGATCAGCCATACCAGCACCAGCAGTGTCAGCCACTGCATCACTGGCCTCCTGGAGTCGACCGATGAACCACGACCGGCGTCAGAAGTAGTGGCGTCGCCCGCCGACGGCGCGGCCCATCGACCCCAAGGCCAGGAGCACCAGACCGATGATGAGGGCCACGATCCCGATGACCCAGAGGATCTGGATTTTCAGCAGGAATCCGACGACGAGAAGAATGATCCCGAGAATGATCATGGCCGATACCTGATTTCGGTGGGGAGTGACAGGGCGGTGGGCCACACCGGTGGTTGCGGGGGGCGTCAGTGTTTGAAGGTGTCCTTCATCTTTTCTCCGGCCTGCTTGGTATCGCCTTTGGCCTGATCGGTACGACCCTCGGTCCGCAGGCGAGTGTTGCCGGTGCCCCGGCCGACCATTTTCTTGGCGGCGCCCTTGGCGGCTTCGGCCATGTGCGCGATCTTCTTACCGATGCTCATGGTGGTGGTCCTTTCGTGTGTGCCGTCGCCACGGATGCGGCGAACATCTATGCGGGTGGCGTCCGCCGCGCCCCGAGTGCGGGTTGCCGGCGGCGTGGCGGTCCCTGGATCGGTTGCCGAATCCGAAATGGTGGAATCGGTCGCGACGCAGAACACCGTCGGCTCCGGTATCGCGGGTATCTCGCGTGTCGTCGAGGGCGGGGGATGCAGTGGCGCGCCGACGTTGCTCGTCGAGGTGGGACTGCCGGTCGGCGAGGTCGTCAGCCCGACCATGACGGCCGCGACTAGAACAACCAACCGATGATGACGATCATCGTGTTGCCCACTAGATCTGCGTCGCAGTACTCACTCAACCACCGCATACCCACAGTGTCAACAGTGTAGAACTACACTTTATAGCTGCAGTGTAAATTCGAGGCTGAACTGTGTTTGTCCTGCAAAAGGAAGGTGCGGCGCCGATGACCGAATGATCGGACGAATTCCGAGCCCGACGGGCAGATCACCCGGGCCACAATCCTGGCGGTGGCGCTCGAGATCGTCGACCGCAACGGTGCCGCTGACCATCAACAGCGTGCCGGGCCCGGGTTGCGGCCGCTGAAAAGGCTTGGTGATCTCTTCCACCGCAACAACTCCCACGGGCGGTGTGCTGCGGTTGTGACAGCCCGGCGGAAATGCGGCACCTGCGAGGGGAGAACACCCATACTGACAACGAGCGATCAAGATCTCCACCGCGCCCGCTTCAGCGGGGTACCTGGTGAGGACTGTCGCGGCGGTAGTGCTCGTCGGTCGATCACGGATTCGGAGGGAACCGGGGGATGACGGTGTCCGACGGTGTGCGGGACCTTGGCTATGCGGCAGGGTGGCGGATGGTGCGCGCGCTGCCGCACCCGTGGGCGGTGCGGTTGTTCGATGCCTGCGCCGATCATGCCGCCCGCCGCAACGGCGGCCCGGTGCAGTTGCGCCGCAACCTGGCCCGCGTGCTGGGCGTGGCACCCGATCACGTCCCCGACGAGCTGATCCGTGACAGCCTGCGCTCGTATGCACGATATTGGCGCGAAGCATTCCGGCTGCCGACCATGGATCCGACAACGTTGGCCGACGAAGTCGAGGCCGCAGCGACCGGTATCGAACACGCCGCAGCGGCCATGGAACACGGTCGCGGGGCGATTCTCGCCTTGCCGCACAGCGGCAACTGGGACATGGCCGGCGTGTGGGCGGCACAGCGGTTGGCCACCCCGACCGTGGTCGCCGAACGGCTTCGGCCCGAAGCGTTGTTTCAGCGGTTCGCCCGCTACCGCGAACGCCTCGGATTCGAGATCATCCCCCTCGCCGGCGGTGACCAACCGCCGTTCGAGCGGTTGGTCGAGCGGTTGCGGCAGGGACGGGTGGTGGGCCTGCTCGGTGAGCGCGACCTCACCGGCCACGGCGTGCCCGTCAGCTTTTTCGGCGAACCGACCCGGATGCCGGCCGGACCCGCCCGACTCGCCATCGACACCGGGGCGCCACTGCTGCCGGTGCACTGCTGGTTCACCCCCAACGGGTGGGGATTCAGCGTCGAGCAGCCGCTGGACACCTCCGACGGCATCGCCGCGACCACCCAGCGCCTCGCCGACCGGTTCGCCGCCAACATCGCCGCCCACCCCGCCGACTGGCACATGCTGCAACCAGTGTGGCCCACCTAGGCACTACGACCGCGCGGGAGATCGCCGCCGAACTCGATCCCGAACTCGGCGAGGTCACTCAGGCGCTGATCACGGCCAATGCGTTGTGGACCGGGCTCTGACACGGGTCGACTACGGCCGACGCTGAGCGCGGTCAGCACGGCAGCGTCCGGCGACCCGGATCAGAAGCGCAAACGCGATCCAGGGGGTCAGTAGTAATGACGTCGGCCGCCGACCGCGCGGCCCATCGACCCCAACAGCAGTAACACGAGCCCGATGACCAGGACCACGATCCCGATCGTCCAGAGGATCGGGATACTGAATATGAACCCAACGATAAGAAGGATGACTCCGAGAACAATCATGGCTGCCCACCTGATTTCGCTACTGTACTCGAAGGGCCCGACAAACCCTTTGGTGCTGGGATCGGTCATGTGCGCAATGCCAGCACTACTCACTGCGCCCGCCTCAACCACGGCCACAGGAAGAACAGAGCCACGACGATCAACCCGATGGCCTGCACGTTCCAGTAGACCCCTGAGGGCCAGGGATGTACACCTCTGTTTATCGAAGTCGCAGCTCGACGGTGTTACGGCGATGCTTTCGGGCTGGGATACACCGCACAGGGATCAGCCGGCCGTTACGTTCACCGGTCGGTGTGGTCGGCACGGATCACGCAGTTCTTCTACCAGGGCCTGGTGCAAACGGCGTTGCGCAAGCTGGCAGAGGGAATCAAAAGACCGTGCACCGACTATCACCCTGTATCGTCACGGCACCGGCGCCCCCCGACAACGGATCGCCGCGCATTTGGGCATCGGCGACCTTGTCGATGCTTTTCGACTGATGAGCGAGGGTATGTCCCTTTCCGCCGACGGACATGATTGCTCCGCCGCATTCACCCAACCCCGCGGATCCACGCCATGAACGAAGACAACGACAAAGGCCGAACCGAGGAGCGCCGTACGCCGGACGGGGCGGAGCAGGGCCATAGTGATCTGGTCGGGCAACCCCACACCACCGACGAAGGCGGACCGATAGTTATCGCGGAAGCGGCGGCGCAGGCCAGCACGACGCAGAACCCGCTGGGCGAGCATGGGCGGCGATTCGATCCGCGATCGCCGTTCATG
Organism: Nocardia sp. GP40; assembly: GCF_050434125.1. Taxonomy (NCBI): domain Bacteria; kingdom Bacillati; phylum Actinomycetota; class Actinomycetes; order Mycobacteriales; family Nocardiaceae; genus Nocardia; species Nocardia sp. GP40. Next base: position 874,056 of record NZ_JBNPVW010000001.1, read on the forward strand.
GTCGGCATGGCAGGCGCGGCTGGAGTCGCGGTGACCTACGGCGCGATCCAGGCGGTGATCGCCGCCAGTCAGGTGCTGGTCTTGATCACCCTCGCGCTGTTCCTGGCAATAGGTCTGGAACCTGTCGTGTCGTGGCTGGTTCGGCCGTGGTTTCCGCGATGGGCCGCCGTGACCGCGGTATTCGTGGTCGCGATCGGCTTGCTGGCCGGGTTCCTCGCGGCCGCCATACCTCCGCTGGTCACCCAAGGTAGCGCGCTGGTCCACAACGCTCCGGACTACCTCGACCATCTTGCGCACCGATATCCACTCATCGACGTGCTCAACACTCGTTTCCATCTCCGGGACCGAGTCCAGCACGGGGTCGGGTCCGATTCCTCCAAGCTGGCCGGTGGTGTCCTGGGCGCGGGCCGCCTCGTGTTCAGCATCGTCAGTGGCGCGGTGATCGTCGCTGTGCTGACCGGCTACTTCATGGCCAATTTCGCACAGGTTCGCGCCTCGATCTACCGGCTGTTTCCGCGTTCGCGCCGACCGCGGGCGATCCTGATCGGCGACGAGATCTTCGTGAAGGTCGGCGGCTACATCCTCGGGAATTTGCTCATTTCGGTGATAACCGCGGTGTTGACCTTCATCTGGCTGCTGATCTTCGACGTGCCCTACCCGCTGTTGCTGGCCGTCCTGGTCGCCGTCCTGGACCTGATCCCGGTGGTGGGTTCCACCATCGCCGGGATCATCGTGGCCCTGGTCGCGCTCACCGTATCGGTGCCCGTCACAGTGGCAACCGTCATCTTCTTCATCGTCCTGCGGCTGTTCGAGGACTACGTACTCGTACCCAGAATCATCGGCAGAACGGTCCGGGTGCCGGCGATTGTGACGGTGGTGTCGGTACTGCTCGGCGGCGCGCTGCTCGGGATCGTCGGTGCCCTGCTCGCCATCCCGGTCGCCGCCGCGGTGCTGCTGATCATCAGTGAGACGGTCTTACCATCCTTGGACGAGCGCTAGCTATCGGTGTTCGGCTCAATGAGAGGCGGCGGACCGTTCGTCCTGAATTGCGGCCCGGCCGTGACATCGTGATGCCATGGCTATAGGGCAGCGTCCGCCCGAACTCGAGGTGCAACCACTCGGGTTGCACACGCAGCCGTGGTTCCCGCGCGGGATCGATGGCCGCTCGGTAGCTGAGCAGATCTACGACGACGTTCGGAGGTGTAACTCGCCGGGGACGGGCCCACCGAGTATGGCCGTCAACCGCCGGCCCGACGAGCAACTGGTGTGTTGAGCAACGACACGCTGAAATCCCGGGGAGGCGGGGAAGTAGTTCCGGGGAGGCGGGGAGCGGTTCCGGAGAGGCGGATATGCATTAACCTTCTGTAACCGACCGCCACAGTCGGTCCTGATCGCCTAAATTTCGAACGGTGGGCGATGTTGTGTTATCGCTCACCCAAACATGGAGGGCTGCTGTGTCTGTTCGATCCGGAGCTCGCGGGTACATCCTGCGGGCCGCATGTATTGTCGCCGGTGGTGCGTTGGTGCTGACGGGCTGTACCAAGAACTCGGAAAGCAACGCGCCGACGGTTGCCAAAGTCCAGGTGAACAAGGTCGACTCCCTGGCCTCGCAACTTCCCGACAAGGTCAAGCAGGCCGGCAAGCTGGTGGTCGGTGTCAATCTGCCGTACTCGCCCAACGAGTTCAAGGATCCCTCGACAGGCAAGATCGTCGGTTTCGACGTGGACCTGATGGACGCGGTCGCCGCGACCCTGGGCACCAAGGCCGACTACCAGCAGGCCGACTTCGAGAAGATCATCCCGAGCATCCAGGCCGGCACCTACGACCTCGGCATGTCCTCCTTCACCGACAACACCGACCGCGAGAAGTCCGTTGATTTCGTCGACTACTTCTCCGCCGGCAGCCAGTGGGCCCAGCAGGTCGGCAAGCAGATCGACCCGAACAACGCCTGCGGCAAGAAGGTCGCGGTGGAGCGCACCACGGTCCAGGAGACCGACGAGCTGCCCGCGAAGAGCAAGGCCTGCACCGACGCCGGGAAGCCGAAGATCGATATCGTCGCCTTCGACGATCAGGCCGCCGCGGCGAACGCGCTGGTGCTGGGCCAGGTGGACGCCTTCTCGGCGGATTCGCCGGTGACCGCGTACGCCGTCAAGCAGAACAAGGGCAAGATCGATACGGACGGCGCGATCTTCTCCTCGGCGCCGTACGGCTGGCCGATCGCGAAGGGCTCGCCGCTGGGCCCGGTCCTGCAGGCCGCGGTGCAGCACCTGATGGACGACGGCGACTACCTCAAGATCTGCCAGAACTGGGGTGTCGAGCAGGGCGCGATCACGAAGTCGGTGGTCAACGGGGCCAAGGGCTGACACGGTGAACTCACCGGACCCTGAAAAGTCCACCGGCGGCGCGGCGGATAGTTCGCCCGCCGCCGGTTCACTGACCGAGCCCGCGCCGATCAAGGCGGTGCCGCTGCGGCGGCCGGGCCGGTGGCTGGCGGCGGTCGTACTCGCGATCCTGTTGGCGCTGTTCCTCTACGGCGCCGCCACCAACGACGGCTACCAGTGGAAGACCTACTGGGACTACCTGTTCGACGTGCGGATCTTCGACGGCGCGGTGGTGACCCTCGAGCTGACCGTCCTGGCGATGATCATCGGTGTGGCGCTGGGTGTCGCCCTGGCGGTCATGCGACTGTCGCCGAACCCGGTGCTTCGCTCGGTGTCGTGGGGCTATCTGTGGATCTTTCGCGGCACCCCGGTCTACGTGCAGTTGCTGTTCTGGGGCCTGTTCCCGTCGCTGTACAAGGTCATCGAGCTCGGAATTCCCTTCGGCGGACCACATTTCACGCATTGGGATGTGCAGCAGTGGCAGGCGCCGTTCCTGTTCGCGATGATCGGTCTCGGCCTGAACGAGTCGGCCTACATGGCCGAAATCGTCCGGGCCGGTATCAATTCCGTGGGTGAGGGGCAGCGGGAGGCCTCGGTCGCGCTGGGCATGTCCTGGACGCAGACGATGTGGCGCACGGTGCTGCCGCAGGCGATGCGGGTGATCATCCCGCCGACCGGCAACGAGCTGATCAGCATGCTCAAGACCACCTCGCTGGTGACCGCGATCCCGCTGACCATCGATCTGTACGGCCGGGCGCACGACATCGCGGCGGTGAACTTCAAGCCGGTTCCGTTGCTGCTCGTCGCTGCGACCTGGTACCTGATCATCACCAGCGTGCTGATGGTCGGGCAGTACTACCTCGAGCGGTACTACTCGCGCGGGTCGAGCCGGGAGTTGACCGCGCGTCAGCGCCGGGCGCTGGTCGAAACCGCCGGGCACCTCGGAGATGTGGGCAAATGACCTCTACCGCAAGTAATTCCGACGCTGCGACCCCGATGATCCGGGCTCAGCAGGTATGCAAGAGCTTCGGCAGCGTGCAGGTGCTCAAGGGCATTTCCCTGGAGGTGACCAAGGGGGAGGTGTTGTGCATGATCGGGCCCTCCGGATCGGGCAAGTCGACCTTCCTGCGGTGCATCAATCACCTGGAGACCGTGAACGCCGGGCGGCTGTACGTCGATGGCGAGCTGGTTGGATACACCGAGCGCGGCGAGCGTCTCTACGAGATGAGTCCGCGCGATGCGGCCCGGCAGCGCCGCGATATCGGGATGGTGTTCCAGCACTTCAACCTGTTTCCGCATCGCACCGCCCTCGAGAACATCATCGAGGCGCCCACGCAGGTCAAGAAGGTCCGCAAGGCCGACGCGATTACCCGGGCGAAGGAGCTGCTCGATCGGGTCGGCCTGGCGGACAAGGCCGAGTCCTATCCGTCGCAGCTGTCCGGCGGGCAGCAGCAGCGGGTCGCGATCGCGCGGGCGCTGGCCATGGATCCCAAGCTGATGCTCTTCGACGAGCCCACTTCGGCGCTGGACCCCGAACTGGTCGGCGACGTCCTGGCCGTCATGCGCGAGCTGGCGGCCTCCGGCATGACGATGGTGGTGGTGACTCACGAGATGGGCTTTGCCCGCGAGGTCGCCGATCAGCTGGTGTTCATGGACGGCGGTGTCGTGGTGGAGTCGGGCGTGCCGCGGGAGGTGCTGGCCAATCCGCAGCAGGAGCGGACACAGATCTTCCTCTCGCGGATTCTCTAGCGCGTTTCCTTCCACCCGGCGGCCCGGTCAACTACGCTGCGTAGTACGCAATGCTGCGTAGTGCCCGCCGGGTGGGAGGTCATGCAATGAGTGTCAGTGATGCGGCCGTTTCTCGAGATACGGTGCCGCGCTGGAGTTTTCTGCAGTTTGCGGTGTTCGTCATCGCCCTTGTGCACGTCGTGTGGGCCATCGCGGGGTGGATAGCGCAGCCCAGCTTCGCCATCGGCGAGCACGCGCCCACGACCTCGGTCGTCTGTATGGACTACAACGGCTGGCACGCGGTGGCCGGTCTGGCACTGTTCGGCCCGGCGCTGTTCCTGGTGGTCCGCAAGTCGTGGGCGGCGTGGTGGTGCATTGCCGCGGCTCTCGGTGGCGGTTTCGTCGCGGGCATCTGGGCCTGGTTCTCGCACCGCGTCGCCTGGATTTTTACCTTCCCGCACAACCACATGGACGCGGTCGTGCACGTTGCCACCGGGGTGATCCTGTTGGGGCTGGTCGGCATTCAGGCCGGGCTCAACGGCGGCGTGCGGGCGGTGCTGGCGGACTCCGCCGTTCGCACGCGCTGATGCGTCGACATCACTTCGAGACCATCGCAGTGCGCAGCTCTCGGCCCAGGGCGATGCGCAGCTGACCGAGCAGCACCTTCGCGGCGGGGCCCAGCTGTCCGCGGGCGTGCCAGACCAGGCCGAGGCGGCCGCGGAGCTCGGGGTCGGTGATCTCGACCGTGCGGACGCCCGCGGCGGCGGCCTGCGCGGGCGGAATGTCGGGGACGATGGCGATACCGAGTCCACCGGCGGCCAGCTTGATGAGCAATGCTGGTGCGGCGGCCTCGAATTCGATGCGTGGCGCGAAACCCGCGGCGGCGCAGGCGTGTTCGAGCACGCCGCGGATGCCGGTGCCGCGGGTCAGGCAGATCAGTGGACGGTCACGCAGCTCGGAAAGCGTTGTCCGATCCCTGAATTCGGCATCGTCCACCGCGACGACGGCATTGATCCGGGTATCCAGCACGATCTCGACGCCCAACGCCGGATCCGGCTCGCCGCTCAGTCCGATCAGCGCGATATCCAGGTCGCCGCGCGTGACGGCGGCCAGCATGCGGTCCGTGGTGTCCTCGGTGAGGCTGATCGCGACCTGCGGATGGTCCCGATGGAAGGCCGTCAGCACTCCCGCGACATCGAATTCGTCGTTGGCCGCGCCGGAGATCAAGCCGATCCTGACGTGCCCGCGCACGAGCCCGGTGAATTCGTCGACTGTCTGCGAAATCCGCTGTGCCGCAGCCAGGGCCGCCCGCGCCTGGGGTAGCACCGCCGCGCCGGCCGCGGTCGGGGTGATCGACCGCCCCGACCGGTCCAGCAGCGGCTGCCCCAATTCCCTTTCCAGCTGCCGGATCTGCGCGGACAGGCCGGGCTGGGTCAGATGCAGACGGGCCGCGGCGCGGGTGAAATTCGCCTCCTCGACCACGGTCACGAAGTAGCGCAGCTGCCGCAGTTCCATAAATGATGATTATAGCTTCGAGAATATCTATCTGTTGTACTTCTGGAGCGCGGCTGGGCAGGATCAATGTCATGACACAGACGCACTCGCTCACCGAACTTCCCGAGGTCGCCGGACCCGTCTTCCTCCCGGGCGAATCCGGGTACGAGGAGGAGATCGCGGGATTCCAGACCGCGTACACCCATCGGCCCGCACTCGTGGTCGGCGCGCTGCACGCCGAGGACGTCCGCAGCGCGGTGGAATACGGGGCGCGGCACAACCTTCCGATTGCGGTCCAGGCCACCGGCCACGGGCTGTCGGTGGCCGCCGAGGGGGGCGTGCTGATCAGCACCCGCCGGATGCGCGACGTCGTCGTCGACCCGGCCGCCCGCACCGCCCGGGTGGCGGCGGGGGTGCAGGCGCAGGCCCTCATCGAGGCGGCGGCCACACACGGCCTCGCCCCGCTGAACGGCTCGTCCCCGACCGTCGGCGTGGTCGGCTACCACCTCGGCGGCGGTCTGGGCATACTGGCCCGCACCTACGGCTACGCCGCCGATCATGTCCGCGCCATCGACCTGGTCACCGCGGACGGCCGCCTGCGCCACCTGGCCCCCGGCGACGACCTGTTCGGCGCGGTGCTGGGCAGCGGCGGCAACCTCGGCGTCGTCACCGCGCTGGAGCTGGAGCTGTTCCCGATCGCCACGGTCTACGGTGGCCAGCTCACCTTCGACACCGAACTCGTCGCACCCGCCCTCGAGGCCTGGCGCCGGTGGACCCGCGATCTTCCCGAGGAGATGACCTCGGCGATCACCGCGATGACCATGCCGGATATCCCGGTGATCCCGGAACCGCTGCGCGGCAGGTACATCGCCACGATCAACATCGCCTATACCGGCGCCGAGGCCGAGGGCGAGCGCCTGATCGAGCCGCTGCGCGCCATCGGTGAGCGCCTGGTGGATTCGGTGCGCACCATGCCGTACACCGAGACCGAAACCATCTACAGCGATCCGCCCTTCCCGCACGCCTACGCCGCCACGAACGTGCTGCTGTCCGAGCTGACACCCGAAGCGGCCCAGGCATTCCTGGACGTGACCGGTCCCACGTCATCGGTTCCGGTGGTGGCCGGGTTTCGTCATCTGGGCGGCGCGCTGCGCCGGCCCGGACTCGCCGCCGTGTCGATCGATCACCGCGACGCGGAATATGTGGCCCGGTTCATCACCGGCCCGGAGGGCGAGGGTACATCGGTGCGGGAGCGTCACGACCTGATCGCACAGGCGCTGTCCCCGTGGACGATCGGCCACCACCTGAACTTCCTCTACGGCGGGGCTGAGTGGGCCGACGAGGCCCAGACGCGGGCCGGCTACGGTACCGAGACCTACGAGCGCCTCACCGCGGTCAAGTCGGATGTCGACCCCGCCAACCTGTTCCGGCACAACCGCAATATCCGGCCGCGCTGACCGCGGCGGGGGAGTTCAGTTGGCGCGGCCGTCCGGAAGGCACTGATGTGACCTCGACCACCCTGCGTGTGCTGCGCCTGCTGTCACTGCTGCAAGAACGCACCTACGCTGGAAGTGAGCTCGCTGCACGGCTCGGTGTCAGCGACCGCACCCTGCGCCAGGACATCACGCGCCTGCGCGAACTGGGCTATCCGGTGCACGCCGAACGCGGCGCGGTCGGCGGGTATCGGCTGGGTCAAGGCAAGGCCATGCCCCCGCTGCTGTTGGACGACGAGGAAGCGGTCGCGGTCACACTGGCGGTTGGGCTCGCCGAGGACGGGTCCACCGGGATCGCCGATATCGACCAGAGTGTGGCGCGGGCGCTGGCCAAACTGGAACGCATCCTTCCAAGACATTTACAGCGCAAGGTGGCCGCGCTGCGCGGGGTCACCGAGATCGGGCCGGCGGTAACCGGTTCGCGGGAGCCGGACGCTCCTGTACCCGCACACACCCTGGCCACCCTCGCCGCAGCCATCCGCGCGACGACAGGCCTGCGCATCGACGATGGCGAGGTCGAACCCTACCGCCTGATCAACTGGCAACGTCGCTGGTACTTGGTCGCATACGACCTGGAAACCCAATCCTGGCGGGCACTTCCGGTCGCAGCCATGAACGCCGTCGAGCCGAGCGGACGATATTTCCCTGCTCGCCGCCTGCCCGACACCGATCTGGTCGCGTTCGTCCTGCGTGAGATCGCGGTCGCAGGATGGGCCGTACATGCCCGCGTAACCGTGCTCGCCCCCGCTGAAACGGTCGTCGCCCGCATCAATCCCGCTGTCGGCGTGGTCGAACCGATCGATGAGCACACCTGCCTCCTGCTGACCGGCGCCGACGCTCTGGAGACGATCGCCATCTACCTCAGTATGTTGATGATGGACTTCCGCGTGGACGACCCACCGGAACTGATCACACACATCCGCACCCTCGCCCGCCGCTACACGGAGGCCGTCGCCGATACCGTGGAACCTGATCCCAGGGCAGCCGAGGACACAACTCGGCCGTAATCGGTTCCGCGGCAGGCGATCCCGGCCTGGGTGCGGTCAGTCGACCTTCCGCACTCGGGTCGTGCTCGAGGTGGCGGGTGTGCCGGACAGCGTCTCGGGGCGAGTTCGGCGAGGGGGTGCTCGTCGGGGCCCAGCAGGACCGAGTGCTGGGCCGATGCCGGCTGTGCCCTGTCTGCGTTGCTGGTGTGGGGGCTGGTCCGGTCGCGGTGTCGTCACGATTTCTCGCACATACGTGCGAATCGCAGTGGTGCGCGGTACACCGGAGGGGGAGAGGACGACAGTATGAGCGCCGATCGATCCTGGGATACCGTCACCGCCGCGCTCGATCGCGCGTGCGGCCCCGGCAGGCCCAGTGGTGAATGGATTCGCTACCTGTGTCCCGTGCACGAGGGCGACGGGCGTTCTCATCACCCCTCGCTGGGGGTGGCCTACAATCGGCGAAAGGGCAAGACCGTCGTCCGCTGCTTCGCCGGTTGCGTCGACGAGGCGGTGCTGGCCCGCCTCGGCCTGCGGGTTCGCGACCTCTTCGATCGCCCGCTCGATCGTGAAATATCCGGTCGTGCAACGGGTTCTGTCGATCGCGCCGCGGAGCCGGCACTGGCCGACCGGGCCATCCTGATCGCCGGACTGCCGCTGGACCGGCATCGGCCCGAGCTGGGCCGCGTCACCGGGCGGGCCCGCACGATCGCGACTTACATCTACCGATGGCCGGACGGTAGCCCGGAGGGTCGCGTAACCCGTCGGCACACGCCCCGCGAGCGCGGTCACGACAAGCATTTCTGGCAGGAGCATATGACCGAGACCGGCTGGCGGCGTGGGGGATTCGCCGCCATCCCGTTTCAGCTGCCCGATATCGTGCCGGCGGTCGCGGCCGGTGCGGACATCCACCTCTGCGAGGGGGAACGGGATGCCCGCACCGCCCGTCGCGCGGGCCTGTTCGCCACCACCAACGCCGGCGGCGCGCTGAGCTGGCATCACGCCCACGCGGCCTGGCTGCGCGGCGCCCGTCGCGTATGGATCATCGCCGATCGCGACGCACCCGGCTATCGCCGAGCCGTCAGGGTCGCGGGCACCCTCGCCGGGACCGTGGGCCAGATCCGGATCGTGCAGGCCCGGGACGGAAAGGACCTCACCGACCACGTCAACGCGGGCCATCAGGTCGAGGAGCTGGATCCGGTGCCGCTGTTGGACGCGTACTACGCGGGGCAATGCCGGTGACCGGATGAAGTCGGCCCGGCCTTCGGAAAGGCCGGGGTCGCGTGCGATCGATCTTGAATCGATCTGCACGTCGTCCTGAAGGGGCTTTTCTGCATCTCGGTTGTCAGGACTGGCGGATTTTGGTGCTGATTTATGGGATCTCGCGGTGGGTCTGAGGGGTGGTCCCGCCGGCGGCGTGCGCTCGGGACGGCACGGCTCACATCCCCTCCGGAACAACCCTGATTTTTCCCTGATATCGACGCTGACCTGGTGATATTCCGGCGGGGAGTCGGCAGTATGGATGGTGTCGGATCACGCAGACGAAAGGTTCGACGGAAACCTTCGGGAGGAATGGAACATGTTCTGGAAGATCCTGGGCGTCGTCGCGCTTGTGTGGCTGGCGTTGATCGTGGTCGGCGCGCTGGTCAAGGCGCTGTTCCCGATCCTGATGATCAGTGCCGTGGTGTTCGGGCTGTACCTGCTGTACAAGGCGGTGTCGGGCTCGAAGTCCACGGTCGACAAGATGTAGACGTCGTGCACGCTGGGGCCGCCCGGGCCGAAGGTTCCGGGCGGCCCCTTGTCGTCTCCGATGCTTGAATAGGTGACATGGAGCAGGTACCCGAGGACTGGCAGCGCGGGCTCGTGATCGTCGCCCACCCGGACGATATCGAGTATGGAGCTGCGGCCGCGGTGGCCCGCTGGACGGGGCAGGGCAAGCACATCCGCTATGTGCTGGCCAGCAGCGGGGAGGCCGGGATCGCTGGGCTACCGCCCAATCAGGCCGGGCCGCTGCGGGAGGCGGAAGAGATCGCCGCCGCCAAGGCCGTGGGTGTGGACGAGGTGGAGTTCCTCGGATATCCGGACGGGCGGATCGAGGAGAGCCTGGCGCTGCGCCGCGATCTGGCCCGGGCGATTCGCCAGCATCGTCCGGATATGGTGGTCCTGTTCAATTTCGGCGGCACATGGCAGCCGGGATACCTCAACAGCGCCGACCACCGTGCGGTCGGCCGGGCCGCGCTGGACGCGATTGCCGATGCCGCCAACGAGTGGATCTTCCCCGAACTGGGGGGCCTGCCCATCTGGTCGGCCAGGTGGGCGGCGGTCGCCGGACCGGTCGTCACGCACGCCGTCGATGTCACCGATTCCTTCGATGCCGCCCTGGAATCGATTGCGGCGCATGGGCGTTATCTCGGGGCCCTGAGCTCGGATCCGATGGCCGAACAGGCCAGGGCGATCGTCGAGCGGGCCACCGAGCCTGTCGAGGGGTTCGCCGCGGCCCGCGCGGTCGGATTCGAGCTGTTCTATTTCGGCGGCTGAGCGAGCCGGATTGCTACCGCCGAGCCGCCCGGGCGACGCGCTCGACGACCGGGCGCCAGGATTCCAGCGCCCCCACCGCAAGGCCCACGACCTTGCCCGCATCGTCGGCACGGCGCAGGGTGAGCGCGGCGGCGAAGTCCGGATCGGCCTCGAACTCCGCCGCCTCGGCGGCGCTCATCGGTCCGCCCTGTGTCACCAGGGTGCGCAGGCTCGAGGCCGACAGGCTCGCCGCGTGCCCCGAATCGGTCGCCGCCAGATAGCGTTTCGCGACGACGTGCAGTTCGACCAGCCGGGCCACGCGCGCGCCGAGTAGTTCGCGGACCGCCGCGGCGCCGTGTCGGCCGTGGCCCGCGTCGTCGCCGGGCACCAGGGCATGGCCGATATCATGCACCAGGCCCGCGACCTGTAGCTCCTCATCGCGGGGATGGTCGCGGCGCAGCAGTTCGGCGCACTGGCGGTCGTGATCGAGGATGTCGACCGGATCGCCGCTGCGGTCGGGCATGTCCCAGGCATCCTCGCAGTCGGCGAGCAGGGACATCAGCTCGTCCACGGTGGTGAGCGGGGAGATCATGCGGTGCGTGCGTCCGGGATCACGGCGCGGGATGATGCGGATCGACCCACGGCACGGTCTCGGGTTCGCCCTCCACCTCGTCGATATCGAGGTTGACCACCACGGGTTCCTGGTCGTTGCGGATCACCACGCACCGCAACGTCGCGTCGTCCTGCGCGTTGATCTCCTGATGCGGGACGAATGGCGGTACGTAGATGAAGTCGCCGGGCCCGGCCTCGGCGAGATATTCCAGGCGCTCGCCCCACCGCATCCGGGCCCGGCCCGCGACCACGTAGATGACACTCTCCAGCGGACCGTGATGGTGCGCGCCGGTGGCGGCGCCGGGCTCGATCGCCACGGTGCCTGCCCAGATCCGTGCCGCGCCCGTCATCGCCCGGCTGACCGCGGCCTCGCGGTGCATGCCCGGGGTCTGCGCGGTGTTGGGGTCGAGTTGGTCACCGGGCACCACACGGACGCCGTGCTCGCGCCAATCTTTCGGGTCGTCGGCCATGACATCCTCCTCGCTGGCTGATTTGCCATGCTAACCAATCGCCTCCGGTAATGCCTGGTACTGGTGCCGCTCGGAGCGTGCGATATCGCTGTGGCAGGGAGATCGCTGGGGCAGGGCCCGACATGGCGCCGGCGCAAGAGGATAGGGTGGCCCGCCGTCGAACGGCCGGACGGGAGCGATGACGCAGGGCCCCGATATGGCAGTCTGTGCCCATGCGAGTGGCGGTGGTGGCAGGGCCGGATCCGGGACATGCGTTTCCGGCGATCGCGCTGTGCCTGCGGTTGCTGGGCGCGGGGGACGAGCCGGTGCTGTTCACGAGTCCGCGATGGTTCGACGCGGCGCGCGCGGCCGGGATCGGGGTGCGCCGGCTTCGGGGACTCGCGCCCCGGCCACAGGACGACGACGGCGATGCGGGACAGCGTATTCACGAGCGTGCCGCGCACATCTCCACCGAGATCCTGCCGGAGCTGGGCGCCATGCTGCCGGAGCTGGTGATCTCCGATGTGCTGACCGCGGGCGGCGGCATGGCGGCCGAACGGCTCGGGGTGCCGTGGCTGGAGTTGTCGCCGCATCCGTTGTATCTCCCATCGAAGGCGTTGCCGCCCATCGGAAGTGGGCTCGCGCCCGGGGAGGGATTCCGCGGCCGGACGCGAGATGCGGTGCTGCGCGGCATGACCGCGCGCGCGATCACCCGCGGGGACCGGCAGCGCGGCGCGGCGCGCACGAGTGTCGGTCTGCCCGGGGCGGATCCGGGCCCCACGGCCCGGCTGATCGCTACCCTGCCCGCGCTCGAGGTGCCGCGACCCGACTGGCCGGAGCGCACACACGTGGTCGGTCCGCTGCTCTGGGAGCCGACCGCCGAGGTCCTGCCGCTCCCGGCGGGCGAGGATCCGCTGGTGGTGGTCGCACCGTCGACCGCGCAGACCGGTGTCGGGGGAATGGCGCGGTCGGTCCTCGACGCACTCGACGGAGCCGGTGTGCGCGTGGCGATTTCGATGCTCGACGCCCCGCCGCAGGAGTTGCCGCCGTGGGCCGTCGCGGGTTTGGGCCGCCAGGACGAGCTGCTGCGGCGGGCCGCGGTCGTCGTCGGGGGCGGCGGGCACGGGCTGCTGGCCAAGTCGTTGCTCGCCGGGGTGCCGATCGTTACCGTGCCCGGCGGCGGCGATCAGTGGGAGCTGGCGAATCGTGCCGCCCGCCAGGGGAGTTCGATCGTGGTCCGGCCCTTCACCGCCGAGTCGGTGCGCGACGCGGTGCGGCGGATGCTGGACGAGCCGTCGTTCTCGCGGGCCGCCGCAGCCGCCGCGGCGACGGTGGAGCAGGTCGAGGACCCGGTCGAGATCTGCCATCGGGTGGCGGCCGGAGCCGAGTGAGCCGCGTGCGCTACGACGTCGGCATCCGGTGCGCTGTACCCTCGGAACAGTGCGATTGACGGAATTTCAGGAAATGCTGCACACCCAGTTCGGGGTGTCCCGGGGCGATGTCCTGCTGTCCGATCACGTGCTGCCGTCGATGGGCGGGCGCACCGGCTCCCAGGCCATCGAGGACGGCGTCGATCCGCGCGATGTCTGGCGCGCGCTGTGCGCCGAGTTCGATGTGCCGCGCGGCCGCTGGTGACCGACCGCTGACAGCTCAGGATTTTCTGGCGTAGTGCCGGGCCGCCTTGGCCCGGTCGCCGCACGTGGCCATCGAATGCCAGCGGCGGGTGCCGTTCTATTGGGACGAACGGACTTTCGCGACCGATGCGCAGTGTTCGATCGCTTTCGCCGTCGACGAGGTGGTCGAGATCGCGCACGCGATTCCGTTGCGCTGGGGACCGCCGGAGCTCTCGCCGGCGAATCCGATGCTCGGATGATCGCCGGGTGACGGTCCCGTGGATATGTGGTGCGGGGCCGGTGGTGGCCGCGGGAGGCGAGTGTTTCGCGCGGTGTGCTGGCGCGTCGCTTGCATCGAACATCTGTTCGTCTAAGCTGGCCGTCAGAACTTGTCGGTGCCGCCCTCTACTGTGGGCGCTAACCACATAAGGACCCACCCGCGAGAAGGGGAACAGACGATGGCACCACAGGCCTACGACCGCGATAAGGCGCTCGAGCTCGCCCTGGCGCAGGTTGAGAAGAGCTTCGGTAAGGGTGCGGTGATGCGCCTCGGTGAGGAGGCGCGCCAGCCCATCTCGATCATCCCCACGGGGTCGATCGCGCTGGACGTCGCCCTGGGGCTGGGCGGTTTGCCGCGCGGGCGCATCGTCGAGATCTACGGTCCGGAATCCTCCGGTAAGACCACGCTCGCCATGCACGCGATCGCCAATGCGCAGGCCAACGGCGGCGTCGCGGCCATGATCGACGCCGAGCACGCCATGGATCCGGATTACGCCCGCAAGCTGGGTGTCGATACCGATGCACTGCTGGTCTCCCAGCCCGACACCGGTGAGCAGGCGCTCGAAATCGCCGACATGCTGGTGCGCTCCGGCGCGCTGGACATCATCGTCATCGACTCGGTGGCCGCGCTGGTACCCCGCGCCGAGATCGAGGGCGAGATGGGCGACAGCCATGTCGGCCTGCAGGCCCGCCTGATGAGCCAGGCCCTGCGAAAGATGACCAGCGCCCTGAACAACTCGGGCACTACCGCCATCTTCATCAACCAGTTGCGTGAGAAGATCGGCGTGATGTTCGGCTCTCCCGAGACCACCACCGGTGGTAAGGCGCTGAAGTTCTACGCCTCGGTGCGCCTGGATATCCGGCGCATCGAGACCCTGAAGGACGGCACCGACGCGGTGGGTAACCGCACCCGCGTCAAGGTCGTCAAGAACAAGGTTGCGCCGCCGTTCAAGCAGGCCGAGTTCGACATTCTCTACGGTGTGGGCATCTCCAAGGAGGGCTCGATCATCGATATGGGTGTCGAGCACGGATTCATCCGCAAGTCCGGCTCCTGGTACACCTACGAGGGCGATCAGCTCGGCCAGGGCAAGGAGAATGCGCGCAAGTTCCTGCTCGAGAACGCCGACGTGCGCGACGAGATCGAGAAGAAGATCAAGGAAAAGCTCGGCATCGGTGCGGATGTCACCGCAGACGCGGGTGCCGAGGCGCCCGTCGACTTCTGAATCGATGCCGGACCGGGAAACGCCGGGGTCCGGGTCGTCTCGGGCCCCTGGCGTGACTCGGCTCGAGGCGGTGGAGCGGCTGCGCTGGCAGATCGAGCAGGTGGAATCGGGAGGACGGTCGCGGGCGGACGACCCCGCCGACCACTCCGGATCGGCTCGGCCGCACCGCCGTTCGGGGCGCGGGAAGCGTCCCGCACCAGGGGAGAACGAAGCACCCACCGGCCTCTGGAGATCCGATGGTGGGGCGATCGCACCGGACTCCGGCGAGGAGTTCCGGGGCGATCATCCTCGCGACGAGGAATGTGCTCGCGATGATGCCGATGAGTTCGTCCGGACTCGTGCCGAACCGGTATTCGGGAATCGTCCCGGTGCAACGGATCCTGTCGGCCGCCCGGCGCGAGGGGGCCGGGCACATCGGCCCTCGCCCGGTGGCGCGGAGCCACGCGGCGATACTGCCGAGCGGTCGGAGGAAGGGCCGTTCGGCAGTAACGCGGTTGCGGCCGAGCGCTCCGCTGGTCGAGGACCACGGGGTGACATCGTCGACGTGCCAACATCGGATCGGCAGCTCTCTCGAAGAATCGAGGGTGAAGCAGGCCGCGTCGGAGGATTGACCCCCGATGATGAGTCGGCGGAGTCCGAGCGGCGTACCCGGCGCGGATCGCGGCGGAACGGTGCAGAGGCGGGCCGCGGATCGGAGCGGCGCGGCGCGGATGCCGGGCACGGGTCGCGGCGGAACGGTTCGGACACCGGCCGCGAGCCGCAGGGCGGGACGGAGGCACAGGCAAAGGACGTGTGCCTGCGGTTACTGACCGACCGAGCCCGCAGCCGGGCCGAGCTCGCGGACAAGCTGGCGGCCAAGGGATATACACCCGAGATCGCCGGGCGAGCGCTGGATCGGCTCGCCGAGGTCGGACTGATCGACGACGCGGCATTCGCCGAACAATGGGTGCACTCCCGGCACACATATTCGGGCAAGGGAAAGAAGGTGCTCGCGCAGGAACTGCGCCGCAAGGGCATCGCACCCGAGGACTCCGCACCGGCACTCGAGGCCATCAGCGGCGATGACGAACGGACCCGCGCCGCGGATCTGGTCCGTCAGAAACTACGCACCCTGCCCCGAGATCTCGACCGCGACAAGGCAACCCGTCGCCTGGTCGGCATGCTCGCCCGCCGCGGCTACGACCCGTCCACCGCCTTCGCCGTGGTGTCCTCGGAGCTCGCGCCCGCAGATTTTCCCGACCCGCCCCGCCGGGAAGCGCCCGATCCCGCGAGATCCGGCCCCAGATCTGATCCGGAGGCGCCCGTTGACGATTCCGCCGCGGAGCTGGTCCGTCGCAAGCTCCGCGGCATGCCACCAGATCTGGCCCGCGACAAGAAAATCAGCCGCCTGGTAGGTGTGCTGGCCCGTCGCGGTTATCCGTCCTCTCAGGCATACGTCTTCGTCAAGGCGGAACTGGCCGCAAGCGAGGATTAGCCGGACCCTGGCGGTGGCGTGCGGTTCCGGTCGACACCAAAGTCGGGATCGCGGTTCATGGGAGCCAGCGGACCGGGGTGACCTCGCGGAAGTGGATCAGGATGTCGAACGCGCCGGACAGTGAGCCGACGGTGATCCGTCCGGCCGCGTCGCTTGCGGGGGTATAGACGCCGCTGATGGTGCGCAGTGCGGCCGGGCGAGGCACCGGAGTGGTGCGAAGGTCCATCCAGAGGGCCGGCAGGGCGGATTCACCCAGGGCCGCATCGACGAGATCCGGTGCCGGGGCGGGAACTTCGGCAACGCCGAGGTTGCCATGGTGGAAGCCGATCGCGACCGAGGCGTAGGCGGGGCCGAAGTGTTCGCGCAGCACGCTGCCGATGCTGACATTGTCGCCGTCACCGGCGGTCAGGCCGAAATCCGGTCCGCTCGCGGACGTGTGGGCGATTCCATCCCACAGGACCGTGCGCAGGTCGGTACGGCGGTGATGCTCGATGATCGTCTCGGCCCAGACGGCGTCGTCCCCGACGAAGCTGCCTCGTCCCGCGACGCTGTTTTCATGGAACTCGACGATCAGCCGCATGCGGTCCCGGGCGTCCGCGGGGATGGTGGGCAGCGCGTCCAGGAGTGCCGCGGCGTCGTGCGCGTGGTCGGCGAATCGGCGTCCCGGATGCGTCCCGTTCGCTCGCTGCACATGCTCGTCGAGGGTATGGGCGGTGCGGATGACGTCGAGATGCGAACTCAGCTCGGGCAGCCGGTCCGATGCGTGGGTCCGGACGGCCGCGGCGACCGCGTCGTAATCGTCCGGCCCGGCCTGTGCCGGTTTGATGCCGATGATCCGGACCGGATCCTGGGCGTGGTCGCGGTTGAAATCGCGAATCCATTCCAGTGCGGCCGCCATCTCGGCCGTGCGCCACGGCCGCCACGCGGCACCGAGCACGGCGGCGGCCGAGCCCTCGCCGGTCAGCACGAACTGGTCCATGGCCGCACCGACGGTGCTGCTGTCCTGCAGGGCAAGTGTGCGAAATCCATGGCGCTGCACCAGAATCCGGAAAATCGCCGCCCGCGCGGCGAAGGTTTCCTGAGCGAAGCGGGTCGATTCCCCGATCCCGACCACGCTCGCCGCGGACAGAGACAGCGCGATGTGATCGAGCGCGGCATCGTCGAGTGGCCGCGGAGCCGGGTAGTCGCCGAGGGGGGCCGGATGCAAGGACGAATCGGTCGTGACGTTCATGCCGCCAACTCTCACACCTGAAGTTAACTTCAGGTCAAGCGGCGGCGTCACGCGGGAAATGTGCCCAGATGCTCCAGCACAACGAACTGGCTCCCCGGCGCGGCCTCGGCCACCGCTCGGCGCAACGGGTCCAGGCCGCCGGTGTCCTTCGTGGGCCGGGCCAGCGGCACGTCGAAATCGTCCCAGTGTGTCGGCAGGATGTAGTGCGGATTTCCGGTGGCGCGCAGGAGGCGTGGAACGTAATCGTGCACCTTCGTGCCGCCGACCGGCAGCATCAGCACGTCCGGGCGCAGGCCCGTCAGCTCGGATTCGATGTAGTTCGAACCGCCGAGGTTCAGCATCGAACCGCCGGGAGTGTCCACCTGATACGCCAGCGTCCCGCCCTCCACCAGATCACGGATCGTCTGCGGGCGCGGCGGGGGTGCGGCGGGCCGGGTGCCGGGAAACGGGACCCGAGCGCGCGGCCCCACCTGCGAATGCAGCGAGCGCATAACCCGGATCTGGTAGCCGTCGCCCTCGAGGTATTCGCCCCCGCTGGCCACCGACAGCTGACTCTCCGGCGCGCCGAGCGCCAGCAACAGATTCAGATGGGATTCGGTGCCGATCACGGTTGCCCCGGTGCGATGCGCGAGATAGGGGACGTCGGTGATGTGGTCGAAATGTCCATGGGTGACCAGGATGTGGTCCGCCCGCAGGTCGCCGCTGTCCACGTAGCGGTCGATCAGCGCGGTGTCTACCGACAGTGGCGTGTTCGGATCGGAACCCGCCGCGGTGTAGGTGCCGGTCTCGAATCGTGTCAGCCACGGGTCGATCAAGACCGACCTCTCGCCCTTCGAGGAGGAAATCCGGAGCTGCCAGCCATTGTTTCCCCACCAGCGCAGCGTAATTCCGGTGAGCCTCCGTGGCGATTGCGACACGGGATATGTTCCCTCGCTTGCGGTTCCGCATGCTGCGCCGCCCGCGACCACCGCCACTCCGGCCCCGATGCCGAACAGGCCGCGACGGGTCAGCGCCGAATCTTGCGTATTCATTTGATCCTCGAATCGATCTCGATTGTGAGTTGACCGACCACCACCCCGATCCACCGCGGTGTGACTCGCGAATCATGGCGAGCTGGTCCAGCCGCGACGCCATCCGCACTGAATTGTGGTTCAGCCCAATGCCTTCAGGGCATCGGCCGTAGCCTGGGCGATGAGCGCGTTGTCGTAGGTGTCGTCGCGGTGGTCGCGGGTGGACATCACGGTCAGCATGATCGGGGCGCGGCCGGGCGGCCAGATCACTGCGATGTCGTTGCGGGTGCCGTACTTTCCGTTGCCGGTCTTGTCGCCGACGACCCAGCCTGCCGGCACACCTGCCCGGATGAGGTCGGTGCCGGTGGTGTTGTCGCGCAGCAGCGCCGTCAGCAAGGCCCGATTGTCCGCGGGTAGCCTCGTGCCCAGGACGTAGGTGCGTAGGTCCGTCGCGAAGGCGCGGGGCGTGCTGGTGTCGCGGGTATCGCCCGGGGTTGCCTCGTTCAGATCGGGCTCGAGCCGATCGCTGCTGGTGACCTGATCGCCGATCGCCCGCAGGTCCTGCTGCAACGCCTTGGGACCGCCCAGGACGCCGGACAGCAGGTTGGCCGCGGTGTTGTCGCTGTGGCGAATCGCGGCGTCGAGGAGTTCGCGGATCGTCATCCCTTCGGCCACATGCTGTTTCGTGACCGGCGCGTAGGCAAGGATGTCTGCGGTGGTGTAAGTGATACGGCGATCGAGCTCGTCCGGTCCCGCGGTGGTGAGCACCGCGCCCGCGGTCATCGCCTTGGCGGTCGAGCAGAACGGAAACCGCTCGTCGGCGCGGTATTCGACGGTGTGACCCGAACCGGTGTCCAGGGCGAGAACGCCCAGCCGCGCTCCGAATCGCGTTTCGAGCCCCGCGAATTGATCGCGCACCGCCTGGCCGCCGACCGATGTCGTCTCCGGAGCGGGCGTGGTACGCGTGGATGTCGCCGGATGCCCCGCAGCGCAGGCGGTCAGCGGCCCGAGCATCGTCGCCGCAATGAGAGCCACAGCGCTCCGGTGGATTCCGGAGCCGTATCTCCGGGGGCGTCCGCTGCGGCGTTTCGCGCGAATGGAGTCGAACCTCATTGTCGCCTTCCGATGAGTCGTGCGGCCGCGGAGTGGCGGCTGCCGATGAGCCTCCCATTCGAAAGCGATGCTGTCCAAGACGGTAATGGCTGTAACGATGCTGAATCGGCATACAATGCATAGCCGTGGATATGGTCGCCGCATGCCGGGCCTTCGTATCGGTCAGCAGACACGGCAGTTTTACTGCCGGGGCCGCTGCGGCGCAGATCCCGCAATCGGTGGCCAGCCGTCGCATCGCCGCGCTGGAACAGCATTTCGGGGCGCGGCTGCTCGATCGGACCTCCCGCACCGCAGTGCTGACGCCGTTCGGGCGGGACATGCTCCCGGCTGCGCGGCGCCTGATCGAGCTCGCCGAGGCGATGGACCTCGAGGCCGAGCGCGCCCGACGGCGGCCGTTGCGGGTGGCGGTGCCCGCCATCTGCGGTCCGCTCCCGCTGGCGAGGCTGGTTGCCGGAGGGCAGCAGTGCGGCCTGAACCTCGATTTGCATCCGGCCGGGCCGCGCGAGCGTGCCGAACTCGCCCGCACCCAGGAGGTCCGCGCCGCGCTCGTCGCCGTCCCCGCCGACCGCGGGCGGTGGCGAATTCCGTTGGGGCTGGCCGATACTCGCGGGCCGCACGTCTCTCCGATCTACCTCGAGACGCTGCGGGCCTCGCGTGCGGATCGCGACAGCCGCCGCCGCCGGATCTGGATCCAGCCGGAGGACGATGTGCCACACATCCGGGATCGCCTGGTGCGCCTGCGAGACTCGCTCGGGCTGCAGCCGGTCCAGGTGGTCGTGGGCGAGGCGCTGGTCACCGCCGTCGCCGAGGTGCTCGGCTCGACCGATCTGCTGCTCTGCTCACCGGTGCAGGCCGCCGAATTCGGCCTGGCATGGCGGCCGATCGGCGAGCTGGAACCCGCACGCGGCTACGACATCCAGGCCGGGCAGCATGAGGATGCCGAACGCCTGCGGACGCTGCCGCAGGCCCTGATCGGGCGGTGTCTGGGCGTGCCGAAGGACGGTGCGGGTGGCGAAGGATCCGCTCGTGAGCACGGCAACTGACGATGCGGCGGGATGCGGGGACGGCAATGGGCATGACCACGGCGCTGCGCGAGGCGCGGCGGGAACTCGACAACGCGGGGCTACGCGGCTCGATTCTGGTGCGCGATCTGGACACCGGGAACGAGCTGGGCATCGACGCCGAACTCGAGTGGCCGACCGGGTCGCTGGTGAAGGTGCCGCTGGTGGTCGCGACCCTGGAGCGGGTGGCGCGCGGCGAGCTGGACCTCGGCACGCCGATCACGGTGCCACCGGGCCGGATCACCACACCGGGGCCCACCGGGGTGGCCAAGTTCCGGCATCCGGCCACCATCGCGCTCGACGACCTGCTGTATCTGAGCATCGCCATCAGCGACAGCGCGGCCGCCGACGCCCTGTTCGCTCTCACCCCGCCCGCGGCGGTGAGCGCGGAACTGCGGCGCCTCGGCTACGAGGGCATCACCGCGCGCCATCTGATGGACGACCTATCCCGGACCCCGGAGGAGGCCTTCGAGCCCGCCCGCGCCTACCTGGCCCACGCCCTGGCCATCGAGGCGGTTACGACCGGCGACGGACATGCGGTGCCCCAGCTCGATATCAGCCACGCGAACACCGGCTCGGCCCGGGCCTTCGCGGATCTGCTCCAGGGCCTGTGGCGGCCGGTCACGATCGGAGCGGCGACCGCGGCCAGAACCCGGGAGATAATGGGGGACAACATTATTCGCCACCGTCTGGCGCCGGACTTCAGCTCCGACGCCTCGCGCTGGTCGTCCAAAACGGGCACGCTGCTCAACTTCCGTCACGAGGTGGGCGTCGTCGAGCACGCCGACGGGCAGGCCCTCGCCGTCGCCGTGCTCACCCAGTCGCGCGTCCCCGCCGCTGTGCAGCCGGGCGCGGAAGCCGTCATGGCCAAGGCCGCCCGAATCATCCACAACGAGTTGCGCATTCGGCTGTGAACCGAAACATGTCGGACACAAGGCCGATTGTCCGCCGGTCGGATCAGCGATTTGCGCAGCCGCACAGGGCGTTTGGTGGAGGATTGCCCTCCACGCTGCCTTTGGTGCCGGATCGGCCTATGGCAACGATCGGCGGACGAGCAATCGAATGCCGCGCGCGGTCCCGTTCACAGCGTGAACACCGCCGCATCCGATGGCCCGATGAGGCGGGCGATCTGTGCGCACAGCTGTACCGGGCGTTCCATGTCCGTGGATGCCTTGCCGCTGGTGAGAATCGCTCCGGACAGCCCTCGCGCCGGATCCGCCCAGCCGTACTGGGTCGTCAAACCGCTACGGCCGAAATGAGATTCGGTGTGGCTGCCGAATTTCGAGCGGCGGCCGCCCAGCTCGTAGCCGGCCACGCTCACCCGCCCGGCCGCCGACGGTATCCACGGCGCGGGGGCCGCGGCCGCACGCACGGTCTCCGGCTTCATGACGCGCACGCCATCCAGTTCGCCGCCGCGCGTGAGGATTTCGTAGAAACGCGAGAGTTCGTAGGCGGTGGTGACCAGGTTGCCCGAGGGCAACTCGGCGGTGAGGAAGTCGCGGTTCTTCTGCTCGGAGATCGGTCCGTTCATCGCACCGCCGAGCGCCTTGTGCGCCAGGAACTTCATAACCCGGGACGGTTTCGGGCCGGTCGGCACGCTGGGCACGACCAGGTCCACCTCCTCGGGACGGACACCGAAGTTGTTCCAGCGGAAGCCGAGTGGGTCGAGAATCTGCTCGGCCAGGTGCTCGCGCATGCGCTTGCCCGTGGCCCGCTGGACCAGCAGCCGCTGGATCAACCCGCCGGTCATCGCGTGATAGACCCGCAGGTGCCGTGGCCAGGTCCGCTTCAGATCGGCCAGCGCCCGTGCGGCCAGCTCGTCGTCGACGACCAGCTCGAAGCCGCGGTACGGTCCGGTCACGAACGGCACCCCGGCCGCGTGCGCGAGCACGTCGCCGATGGTGATCGATTGCTTTCCGTTCGAGGCGAATTCGGGAATGTGGCGGCACACCGGATCCTCCAGCGCGAACACGCCCTGCTCGATGAGCATGAACATCACCGCCGCGGCCACCCCCTTGGCGGTGGAGAATCCGCAGAACGGACTGTCCGGGGTCACCAGCACCTTGGCCGCGGCGGGGTCGTCCCCGGGCGCGTTGCCCCAGCCGTGCCCGATCCCGCGGTTCAGTACGATCCGGCCGTTGCGCCGCAGGCAGACCTGGATCGCCGGAGTGGTACCGAGCCGATACCACTGCTGCACCGAGCCCCACAGCGCCTCGACGTGTGCGGTGGTCAGCCCGGCCGCGGCGGGATCGTCCTCATCTCCGATGGTGGTGACCGCGGCCAGATCCTCGGCGACCGGTACCAGTGCTGCGGGAGTGCTCATGCCTCCACCTCGCCGACGTTCGGCTCCGGCATGACCACTCGAGTGGTCGCGTTGCCCGTTCGCTCGCTCATGACCCCCAGCATATGGGTGCAACTCGACCGGTCTCGTTGCCGCGAGGACGGGGTACTTCACATCCCCGGGTGAGCCCCCGTCTCGCTAGGACAACTCGGGGCCGCTCGCAAGCGTTCCGGTCGCCGTGCGCGGAGGACCCAGGGAGCTCGATGCACCAGGCAAGCCGGGCGCATCACGAGCACGATGCGGGCCGCCGGCCGTGGTGCGGCCACGACCAGCGAATGTTGGCCGGTTCTACCGCGCGGCCTCGAAGCCCGCACGAAGATCCGCGAGGATGTCCTCGATTCCCTCGATGCCGACCGCCAGGCGCACCAGCCCCGGGGTGACGCCCGCGGCCAGTTGCTCCTCCGGGGTCAGCTGGGAATGCGTGGTGGAGGCCGGATGGATCACCAGCGACCGCACGTCGCCGATATTCGCGACGTGGCTGTGGAGCTTCAGCGCCTCGACGAAGCGCTTCCCGCTGTCCACCCCGCCCGCCAGCTCGAAACCGATGATCGCGCCGACTCCGTTGGGTGCCAGCTGCTTTCCGCGTTCGTACCAGGGCGAGGAGGGCAGGCCCGCATAGGAGACCGACGTGACTTCCGCACGCTCGGTGAGGAATTCGGCGACCGCGAGGGCGTTGCTGACATGCCGCTCGATCCGCAGGCTCAGCGTCTCGAGGCCCTGGCTGATCAGGAAGGCGTTGAACGGCGCGATCGCCGAGCCGAGGTCGCGTAGCAGCTGCACTCGTGCCTTCAGGGCGTAGGCGGGCGCGCCCAGATCCGCGTAGACGACGCCGTGGTAGCTCGGGTCGGGTTCGACGAATCCGGGGAAGCGAGGCTTGCCCTCCGCGTCGCGCACGGTCCAGTCGAAGGTGCCGCCGTCGACGAGGACACCGGCGATCGCCGCGCCGTGCCCGCCGAGATATTTCGTCGCCGAATGCACCACGATGTCGGCGCCGTGCCGCAGCGGCTGGATCAAATACGGTGTGGGAACTGTGTTGTCGACGATCAGGGGTACGCCCACCGCGTGCGCGATCTCGGCGAGGGCGGGGATGTCGAGGATGTGATTCTGCGGGTTGGAGACCGTTTCGCCGTAGAGCGCCTTGGTATTCGGCTGGATCGCGGCGCGCCACTGCGCGAGATCGTCGGGGTCGTCGACGAATTCGACCGTGATGCCGAGCTTGGGCAGGGTGTAGTGGAACAGATTGTAGGTGCCGCCGTACAGCCGCGGGCTGGACACGATGTGATCCCCGGCGCCTGCGATATTGAGGATCGCCAGGGTCTCCGCGGCCTGTCCGGACGACAGCAGCAGCGCGGCGACGCCGCCCTCGAGCGCGGCGACCCGCTGCTCGACCGCATCCTGGGTGGGGTTCGCGATGCGGGTGTAGATATTGCCGGGCTCGGCGAGGCCGAAGAGGGCAGCGGCGTGTGCGGTGTCACGGAAGGTGTAGGAGGTGGTTTGGTAGATCGGCAGGGCCCGGGCGTTGGTGGTGCCGTCCGGGATCTGGCCGACGTGGATCTGCTTGGTCTCGAAACTCCAGGCGGCGCTGGGGTCTGCGGTGGCGTCGCCGGGCGATGCGGGCTCGTTGGAGGTCATTCGGCAACGGTAGAAAATGGGTCCCCACCTGGAAATATTTTGACGCGCCGTGATTCCGGCGCGGCGGGCGGGGTGGCCCGCCCGCCGCCGCGATGTCACGCCGAGGCGGCGTCGTCGATGGTGTCGCGCCAGCGCCTCGACCGGGTCGGATCCCGCGAGTTCCGCGGCGAGCACGCGCGCGTCGAGAATTGCCTGAGAGCCTCCGTTCGCGCCGACCGGATACATCGGGTGGGCCGCGTCGCCGAGCAGGGTGACCCGGCCGTGCCCCCACTGCTCGAGCGGGTCGCGATCGACCATCGGGTACTCCAGAATGTTCGGGGTGGCCGCGATCAGGGCGTGCACGTCCAGGCTGCCCAGAGACCAGTCGGCGAGCAACGGCAGCACATCCCGCGCGTGTCCCGCGCGGTCGACGCCCGCGTCGTCGGGGATCGTGCCCGGATCGGAAACCTTCGCTATGGCAACCCAATTCACCAGCACCGTGTCGCCGGGGGCGGTGGCCTCGGTCACCGGGTAGATCACCATCCGGGTGTCCCCGCCGTTGACCAGCAGCATGGTTCGTCCCGTCAGAAACGGTGCTGCCGCAACCATTCCGCGCCACATCCGCATGCCCGACCAATGCAGCCCGGACTGCCCGGGATGCAGCCCGGCGCGCACGACCGAATGCAGGCCCTCGGCGCCGATCAGCACGCCCGCGGAGCGGGTGTGCTCGCGGCCGGAGGCGCGATCCAGGGTGTGACCCGCACCGCGCGGTCCGACCGCCTGCGGCTGCAGGTTGATGCCGACGCCCAGCGGCGCGATGGTGCGGGCGCTCTCGATCACCTCTGCGTCGATTCCGGCCGCGTGCAGGCTCAATGCGGCCGTCAGGCCACCGATGCCCGCGCCGGCGATCAACACGTTCCGCTCGTTCATGACCACTCGTTTCTCGAGGTCGAAAAGCTGTCACTTCCGGTCGTACCGCGACCCCGACCGAGGCGGGCTACGCTGTACTGCCCTATGCGCGTGCGGCATTGGCGGCCTACGCCGGGGCCCGCGAGGCGGTGGCCGAACTCGAGGGGCTGGTCCGCGGCCACCTGCGGCTGGGCATGACCGCCTCGGTGTCGGCATTCGATCTGCCGGGCCTGCTCGGCGCGTTCCACGAGAAGTATCCGGGAGTGCGGATAACGTTGTCGGAGAACGCCTCCGACGCCACGATCGAGGAGTTGCGGGCCGGACGGCTCGATCTCGCCTTCGCCGGGGTGGGTGCGGGCCTGCCCGCGGATCTGGCCGCGGAGATCTTTGCCGACGAGCCGGTCGTCGCGGTGGTTGCCGCGCATGACGCTGTGCGAGAAGAAATTACGCTCGAGGCCCTGTGTGAGCGCGATCTGATCTGCCTGCCACCCGGCGCGGGCCTGCGCGCCGCATTCGACACGGCCTGCGCGGCGGCCGGTATGCGGCCCCGGATCGTCTTCGAGGCCGGTGATCCGCACATGCTGGCCCGCCTCGCGGCCCGCGGCCTGGGCGTCGCGATCCTGCCGCATGCGGTTGCCGCCGCCCACTCGGACCAGGTCGTCGCGGTTCCGATCGCCGATGCGGACATCCGTGCCCGTATCGCCCTCATCCGCCTGGCCGAGACCGAAACGAGCCCAGCGGCAAGAGTATTCGCCCGCACCGCCGCGGCATGGGTCCGTACTGTACTTCGAACGTGAGGATCAGCCGTACCGTGGACGTCCGCCCCGGGCCACCGGGAGTGGCGTGGGCTCGGCGGCCCGGAGCAGCGCCATTTCAGGATGCCCGCGGCGACAGGGGCGGTCGACCGTTGCGCTCAGGCTGAGCCCAACCGGTCAGTATCGGTCCACCTGCGGCGGTGCCGGGACGATGAAGGAGCTGCCGAGATTCCGCTCCAGCGATGCCTTCCACGAGCCGTCGGCGATCATCGCCTGGATGGCATCGTTGATCCGGTCGCGGGATTCCTTGTCGCCCTTGCGTATACCGATGCCGAGCCGCTCCATGGTGAAGGGCTGGCCGACCACCTTCAGCTGGCCGGGGGATTGCGCGGCATAGCCGGACAGGATGATGTTGTCGGTGGTGACCGCGTCGACGGCCTTGCTCTTCAACGCCTCCACGCACAGCGAATAGGTGTCGTACTCGCGCAGGGTCACCCCGGGCGCGAAGTACTGCTGAATGTCCTGCGCCGGAGTCGAACCCCGAACCGTGCACAGTGTCCTGCCGCCCATCGCCTGCGGCCCGGTGACCGCGGTATTGTCCGCGCGCACCAGCAGGCTCTGCCCGGCGTCGTAGTACGGGCCCGCGAAATCCACCTTCTTCCTGCGCTCGTCGGTGATCGAATAGGTGGCCACGACCATGTCGACCTGGCCGTTCTGGATCAGCGTCTCGCGCTGGGCCGAGGGCGCCTCCCGGAAGGTGATGTCCCTGGGCCGGACGCCCAGCTTGCCCGCGACATAGGTGGCCACGTCCACGTCGAAGCCGGAGAACGTGCCGTCCTTGCGCTCGAGCCCCAGCCCCGGCTGATCGAATTTGATTCCGATGGTGAGCTTTCCGCCCGCCGCGTGCTGGCTGGCCGTCTCGGAGCTGCCGCCGCCGCAGCCGCTCACCGCCGCCGCGAGTACCAGGGCGCCGATGCCGATGCGGAGGGCACGGGTAATCCTCATCGAATGCCTTCTCTCATATGAGCGGAGGTGATCGGTGGCATTACTTCAGTGTGCGGTACTTCGGGTCAGTGACTCAGGATCTTGGCCAGAAAGTCGCGGGCCCGCTCGGATGCCGGTGCGGTGAAGAAGGTTTCGGGGTCGGTGTCCTCGACGATCCGGCCGTCGGCCATGAACAGCACCCGATCCCCGGCGCGGCGTGCGAAACCCATCTCGTGGGTGACCACCACCATGGTCATGCCCTCCTTCGCCAGGGAGACCATGACCTCGAGCACCTCGCTGACCATCTCCGGATCGAGGGCCGAGGTCGGTTCGTCGAACAGCATCACCTTCGGATTCATCGCCAGCGCGCGGGCGATCGCCACCCGCTGTTGCTGCCCGCCCGAGAGCTGCGCCGGATACTTGTCGGCCTGATCCGCGATGCCGACCCGCTGCAGCAGCTCCATCGCCCGGGTGCGCGCGGCCTCCTTGTCGATGCCGCGCACCTTGACCGGCGCCAGCATCACGTTCTGGACGATGGTCTTGTGCGCGAAGAGGTTGAACGACTGGAACACCATGCCGACCTCCGCGCGCAGCTTGGTCAGCGCGCGACCGGCGGCCGGCAGCTGCACGCCGTCGATGGCGATGGTGCCCGAGTCGACCGATTCCAGGCGGTTGACGACCCGGCACAGCGTCGACTTGCCCGAACCCGACGGCCCGACCACGATCACCACCTGCCCCCGCGGCACGTCGAGATTGATATCGCGCAGCACGTGGAGATCGCCGAAGTGCTTGTCCACCGTGCGCATCGAGATCATCGGCGGCCGGGCGGCCGTGGAGGCAGCGCCGGAGGTGGTCTCGGCAGCGTCGTTCATGCTCTGCAGACCCTATGGCCAGAGGGCTGTATTTGCGTAATACCCTGGACGGGTGAATTCGTCCACGCAGGTGACAGTATCCCCGGAGGGGGGAGCCTCTTCTCGCACGTACGAGGTGCGCACGTTCGGGTGCCAGATGAACGTGCACGACTCCGAACGGCTGTCGGGCCTGCTCGAGGACGCCGGATACACCCGTGCCCAGGCGGGCGCGACCGCGGACCTGGTGGTCTTCAACACCTGTGCGGTGCGGGAGAACGCCGACAACAAGCTGTACGGCACGCTCGGTCACCTCGCCCCGATCAAGGCGGAGCGGCCCGGCATGCAGATCGCCGTCGGCGGCTGCCTGGCGCAGAAGGATCGTGACACCGTGGTGCGCAAGGCGCCGTGGGTGGACGTGGTGTTCGGCACCCACAACATCGGTTCCCTGCCGGTGCTGCTCGAGCGGGCCCGGCACAACGAGCAGGCCCAGGTAGAGATTCTCGAATCGCTCGAGGCGTTCCCCTCCACGCTGCCCGCCAAACGCGAGTCGGCCTACGCGGGCTGGGTGTCGATCTCGGTCGGCTGCAACAACACCTGCACCTTCTGCATCGTGCCCGCGCTGCGCGGCAAGGAGGTCGACCGCCGTCCCGGTGATGTGCTGGCCGAGGTACAGGCGCTGGTCGATCAGGGCGTGCTCGAGGTGACGCTGCTGGGGCAGAACGTGAACTCCTACGGGGTCAATTTCGTCGATCCCGAGCAGCCGCGCGACCGCGGCGCGTTCGCTCAGCTGCTGCGCGCCTGCGGGCACATCGAGGGCCTGGAGCGGGTGCGGTTCACCTCGCCACATCCGGCGGAGTTCACCGACGACGTCATCGAGGCGATGGCGCAGACCCCGAACGTGTGCCCCCAGCTGCACATGCCCCTGCAGTCGGGCTCGGACCGGGTGCTCAAGGCCATGCGCCGGTCCTACCGCACTTCGCGCTACCTGGGCATCATCGAGAAGGTGCGCGCGGCGATGCCGCACGCGGCCATCACCACCGACATCATCGTCGGCTTCCCCGGGGAGACCGAGGAGGATTTCCAGCAGACCCTGGACGTGGTGCGGCAGGCGCGC
Organism: Nocardia sp. GP40; assembly: GCF_050434125.1. NCBI lineage: Bacteria > Bacillati > Actinomycetota > Actinomycetes > Mycobacteriales > Nocardiaceae > Nocardia > Nocardia sp. GP40. The sequence continues at coordinate 903,282 of NZ_JBNPVW010000001.1, forward strand.
TTCACCAGCGCATTCACCTTCCAGTACTCGATCCGCCCGGGCACGCCGGCGGCCACGATGGCCGATCAGGTTCCCAAGGCGGTGGTGCAGGAGCGCTACGACCGGCTCGTCGCGCTGCAGGAGGAGATCTCTCTCGAGGCCAATCGCGCGCTGGTCGGCACCGAGGTGGAACTGCTGGTCGCGGACGGCGCCGGGAAGAAGAACGCCGCCACCGCCAGGATGAGCGGCCGGGCCCGCGACGGTCGCCTGGTGCATTTCCGCCCGCCGGCGCAGCGGGACATCCGCCCCGGCGACATCGTCACCGTCGACATCACCGCCGCCGCGCCGCACCACCTGATCGCCGACGGCGAGATTCACAGCCACCGCCGCACCCCGGCGGGAGACGCCCACGAACGCGGCATCACGCCCAAGACCGCTCCGATCGGCGTCGGGCTGGGCCTGCCCCGGATCGGTGCGCCGGAACCGCTGCCCGCCGTCGCGGGCTGCGACGTGGTCTGAACATCCGATTACGACGCCGGGTCGTAGTGCTGCCTTCGACGCAGGGTCGTGGTACTGCTTGTGACGTGGTCTGAGCACTCGATTACGACGCCGGGTCGTAGTGCCGTGGCGGCGAGTCGTAGGGTGGTGGCGTGACTCGGTGGCGATGCTCGGGCGCGAGGCCCGGGGGAGCGCGACGGCCCGATCACCGCACGCCGATATCGCACCGAATGGTGGAGAGCTGATGTCCGAAGAACACGCACGGCCTGCGTCCGATGACGCGGATGACGGCGATCGCCGGGCCGATCACACGGCGCACGGTGATTCGACCGGCGGCGCCGAGGCAACCGGCGAGACCGGCCGGGCGGCAGGCGATTCCAGCGGCGATGACCAGACACAGGAGGCAGGCCGGGTGAATCCGGACCAGGCAGAGATCTTCGAGTCCTACCACGACGACCTGGCGGCCGTCGAACGCAAGATCGCCGGGGAGATCGACCCCGGGTACCGCGCGATGGTGGTCGCGGGCGCGGTCTTCGTGCTGCTGCTCACGCTGGTGCTGCCGCACGCCGGGCATACGCGCGGGCTGGACATCCTCTTTTCCGACGACACCGCCGCCGCCGATCGCATCGGGCTGCCCTCGCGGGTGTTCCAGTGGTTTGTGCTGATCTTCGGCATCGGATTTTCCTCGCTGGCCCTGCTCACCCGGCGCTGGGCGTTCGCGTGGGTCGCGGTGGCGGGGACGGCCGTCGGCAGCGTGTTCGGGGTGCTTTCGATCTGGCACCGCCAGACCCCGGGCATCGGCAACTATCGCGGCGCCGGGCCCTCGGTCGGACTGATCCTGGGCGCGATCGCGATGATCGTGCTGACGTTCCACTGGCTCAAGGTCGTCTGGAGCCGCACCGCGGTGCAACTCGAGGCCGAGGAACAGCGCCGCATCGCCGCCGCCGAGGAGGAGGAGCGCAGCCGCCGCTGGCTGATGGGCGAGGAGGACTAGTCCCTCGGGCGGTGATGTGGGTCTCGGGATCACCGGGTGCTGTGGCAAGATTCGCAAGGGGTGCAAGGGCCGTTGCCTGCTGGCAACGGTGTCCTGGCAACGTCTTTCGAATCTGGGGATCTGATGAATGGTTGAGGTAACGACAGCGAGGCCGCACGTTTCCGTGGGGCCGCAAGAGGTTTCGGCCGGGCCGCGGGAGGGACTGCGGCAGTGGCGTTTACGGCCGTCGTGGCCGGCGATGGCCGCGATCGTGGGCGGCGTTCTCGCACTGGCATGGCGCGCGGCGCAATACGGCAACTGGCTGGTGGACGATGCGGGCATCACGTTCGCCTATGCGCGCAGCGTCGCCGACGGTTTCGGGCCGGTGCTGCAGCCCGGGGCGGCGCCGGTGGAGGGATTCTCCGATCCCACCTGGCTCGCGGTGCTGGTGGTGGGCAAGTGGTGTGGCCTGTTCGACTCCGGCAGCCTCTTCGGCGTCCCCGACCTCGTCCTCTATCCGAAGGCGATCGCGCTGCTGTGCTGCGCCGGAATCCTGGTCACCTGTTATGTCGCCGCGCGCCGGGTGTCGCGCTGGCCCGCGGTGATCACGTTCGCGACAGGCGTTGTGCTGGCGGCGATTCCGTCGTTCGTGATCTGGTGCTTCTCGGGGTTGGAGAACTCGCTGTTCGCGTTGGTGGCGTGCGTGCTGGCCGTCCGGCTGCTGGTCGCGGTGCTGGACGGGCGGCTGTGGACGCCGTCGGTGGCGGTGACCGCGGGGGTGCTCGCGGCGGTCGCGGCGTTGACCCGGCCCGACGGCCTGATCTACGTGGCCGCGTATCCGCTGGTTTCGGTGCTGCTGTTCCGGCGGGCGACGTGGCTCAAAATGCTTGGCCACGTGCTGTATTCGGGTATCGCGTTCGCGGTTCCGTTCGGGGCCTATGTGCTGTGGCGGTTCGCCGAGTTCGGCCGGCTCGTCCCGAATACCGCGGTGGCCAAGCGGCAGGCTATCCCGGCCGTGCACGACCTGAGCCGGTTGGGGGACCTGGTGCAGTATGTGGGCGCGTCGGCGGTGATCGCGGCCGCCGTGGTGCTCGGGCTCGCCCTGGCCACTCCGAGCCGGTGGCGCGACGGCGTTGTCGCGCTGCTGGTTCCGCTGGCGCTGGCGATGCTCGCCTACTGCGTGCTGGAGCCGGATTGGATGGGGCAGTTCCGGTTTGCCACCCCGGTGTGGGCGCTGGCCGCGTTCGTCGTGGTGATCTCGGTGGCACAGGTACTGGCCGGGCTGCGCACCCGGGCCCGGGCGCTGGTCGCGCTGGCGCTGGTGTTCGCCATGATCCCGTCCGGTGTCGCGCTGGCGGATGCGGCGCGGGCCTATCGGGCCAATTCGGATGTGCCGCTGTGCTGGATCGCCATTCGGTTCGGGCGCTACATGAACGGCTACGCCGACATCCTCGGCCTGCCCCAGGCCACGTTGCTCGCGCCGGACATGGGCGGCAGCTCGCTGACCTCGCGGCTGCGGCTGATCGATCTGGCCGGGCTCGCTGATGCGCGGATGGCGGACATCCGCTCGGGCAAGGCCGGCGTCACCGTCGCGGACTACGTATTCAATGACCGCAAGCCCACATTCATTCACGTCCACGGCGTCTGGGTGGCCCACGGTGTCACCCTCGATCCGCGGATGCCGCGCGACTACTACCCGATCCATCAATCGCAGGACATGGCCAACTCGGACGAGGACTGGGTCCGCAAGGACGTCGTGCGCAACGCACAGCAACTCCGGCAGCTACGCCAGTACTCCGAAGAGGTACTGCCACACCTGCTGCCGGACTACCAGCGGACCGGTGAGTGCGGAACGGTGCTGCGACCGGGCCAGACAATTCCGCACTGACCGGCGGGCCGGCTCAGCTGCTGGACACCGGCTGGGGGATCTGCCATGCGACGGCCAGCCGGGACGGCTGCAGCCGGGTGCCCTCGCCGAAGAACTCGCAGAACTTCATGATCAGCGGATCCCAGGCGTCCGCATCCACGTGCGCGGTGCCCGGAATCACCAGCGACGCGTCGACGTGGGCGCGGATCACCCGGACGGTGTGCGCGGTGACCGCAGAGCCGAAGGGGACCGAGGAGATCACCTCGCACTCGAGCTGAATCGGGCATTCGGCGACCCGGGGCGCCGCGACGAGGTCCGCCTCGAGCTGGGTCAGCCCCGCGGCGCCGAACTTGTCCGGCTCGTAGCGGTACCCCTTCTCGATTCGGTGCGGGGTCCGTTCCGGCGATCCGGTCAGCAGCGCCAGCCGGTCCACCGCCGTCACCAGATCCGATGACGGCAGATTCAGCACGCACTCGCGTTCGCGCAGCATGTTGGTGGTGGTCTGCGACGCGGTGTTCATCCCGAGCATGCCCTGATCGCCGAGCCACCACGCCGAGGACATGGGCGCGAGGTTGGGGCTGCCGTCGGGATTGCGAGTGCCGATCAGCACCACCGGCGTGCCGAAGTAGAGGACTTTGAGATCTACGACCTGATGCATGAGATCCACGATGCAGGTGGGCACGAGACTGCGCTGGCGGCAATCGGACATGGCGCTGACGCCGAGTCCGATTGCCGCGCAACGCGGTTCGGAGCTTCGCGGGGGACCTGACGACCCGGCCGACCCGCCAGGGCCGAGCGTCAGCGGCGGGTGACGGCCCCTTCGGCGGCCTCGGCCCATTCGCGCCACTGCTTGGCCTGTTCCAGGGCCTTCTCCGCGTCGCGCAGGCGGCCGGCCGCCTGCGCCTTGGCCGCCTGCTCCTCGAATTGCGCCACGCGCTCGCGGAACTGGGCCGCGCGGGCCATCGCCTCCGGGTCGGTGCGCCGCCACTGGGCATCGACCGCGTCGCGGACCTGCTTCTCCAGGGCGCGGAGCCGGCCCTCGAGATCCTGCATGCGTTCGCGCGGCACCTTGCCGATGGCATCCCACCTGTCCTGCAGTTCCCGCAGTGCGGTGCGCGCGGTGTCCAGATCGGATTCCACGTGGGATGCCACGCGCTCCTCGAACGTGGCCAGCAGGTCCTGCTTGGCGGTGGCGTTGTGATCGAATTCGGCATCCCGCTCGGAGGCGGCGGCGTTGCGAGCACCGAAGAACACGTCCTGCGCACTCTTGAAGCGCCGCCACAGCTGATCGTCGGCCTCGCGCGGGGCGCGGCCGGCGGCCTTCCATTCGGTCAGCAGGTCACGGAAGGTGGCGGCGGTGGCGGCCCAGTCGGTCGAGGCGGACAGCTCCTCGGCCTGGGCGCACAGCTCCTCCTTGCGGGTCTTGGCCGCCGCGCGCTCGCGGTCGAGCTCGGCGAAGTGCGCGCCCCGGCGGCGGTTGAACGCCTCGCGGGCCTTGGAGAAGCGCCGCCACAGCGCGTCGTCGACCTTGCGGTCCACGCCGCGGATGGTCTTCCACTCGTCCAGGATTTCGCGCAGCCGATCGCCCGCGGCCTTCCACTGGCTGGAGTCGGCCGCGATCTGCTCGGCCTCCGCGCACAGGGCCTCCTTGCGCTCGGTCTGCTCGTGGCGCGAACGCTCCCGCTCCTGTTTGGCGTGCGCGGCGGCCTCGTCCGAGTGCTCGGCGATGGCCTGCAACCGCTGCGCGAGGGCGTCGATATCGCCGATGACCGCCGCGGTCGGCAACGATTCGGCAAGCGTGACCGCGGCCGCCTTCGTCTTGCGGGCGTCGGTACCGGCCGCCAGCCGCGCCTCCAGCAGGGCGATCTCGGTGGCCAGATCGTCGTAGCGCCGGCCGAAATGTGCCAGCCCCTCCGCGGCATCGCCGGCCTGCCAGGAGCCGATCATGCGCTCGCCCTCGGCGGTCTTCACCCAGGCGGTGCCGTCGTCGTCGACGCGGCCCCACCGGCTCGGATCGCTGGCCACGGGCACGGATACCGGGTGCGGATGCTCCTGCGGCGCGCCCGCCGGGGTGACCGCATGCGGCTTGGGGGCCTCGTGCGGCGCGGCCTGTGGTTTGGGCGTGGCCGGTCGCGGGGCGCCGGGCTTGGGCGCGCCCGGTTTGGGGCCGCCGGGCTTGGGAGCCGTGCCCCCGGGCCTGGGCGCGGCGGCGCCTGCCTCCGGCGCGGCGTCGGCTGGCGTGGGTCGCGGTGCGGGGGTGCTGGACTGCTGCGCCGTGCCGGTGTCGAGCTGGGCTGCCTTCTCGGTTCCGTTGTTCTCGGTCATCACTCCTCGTCCCTGCCGCGCGTCACGGCTGCCTGGTTACGCCCTAGCTTCATCCCATTCAACCAGGCAGATGTCAGATATGCCGCCTCTTGCCCTCGGTGGCGCACCGTGTGTGAGCGCGACGGCCGCGCGCGGGGGCCTCCGGGGCCGTGCGCGGCGCCGCGTGGACGGGGCCGCCAGCGGTAGCCACGGCGGCAAATGCGTGGTAGTGAGGGTTGCCCGGCGGGTTGAGCTGGGCGTGCGGGTGACTGGGAACCCGGATGCGTCGCCGTGTTCGATGGCACGCGGGTTGCCGCGCGGTCTGCCGACTTCGCTGCCGGGTCGATCCGATGGGCCGCTACGGTTGACGGCGTGTTCAGTCTTGCCGCGTTGATTCCGTCGCCGCCCGTGCTGGTCCCCGAGCTGTGCGGCGGATGGCCGGCGGTCGACGACGAGCATCCGGCGGCGCAGGTGCCCGCGCTGCGGGAGGCGGTGCTCGCGGCGGGGCGCGCGCTGGCGGGCGAGACGATGCGGTGGACGGTGGTCGGCGTCGCCCCCGAGGGTGCCGGGGCCGAGCTCGACTATGTCGACGCGGTCGGCACGTTCCGCGGCTTCGGCGCGGATGTGCCTGTCGCGCTGTCGGATTCGGCGCTGGCGGACGGCCTGCCGCCCGATCCGGACCTGCCGCTCCCGGTGCTGATCGGGGGATGGCTGCGGGGGCGGGTGGCCCCGGAAGCAACCGTCGAGGCGCGGCTGATCGCGGCCGACTCGGCCGTCGCGGACTGTGCGGCGCTGGGCGCGCGCCTGCGCCGCGACCTGGGTGCCGAGCCCGGGCCGCGCGGGGTGCTGGTCGTCGCCGACGGTGCGACCACGCTCTCCACCAAGGCGCCCGGCTACCTGGACTCCCGGGCCGAGGCTGCGCAGGCGGGGATCGATCGAGCGCTCGACGCCGGGGACTGCGCGGCGCTGGCGGAGCTGGATACCACCCTGTGCGCGGAGCTGGGCGTGTCGGGGCGGGCGGCCTATCAGGTTCTGGCGGGCCTGTTCGGCGCCGGCGCCGCGGACGGGCGCCCCGGCGTGGAAACCCTGTATCGGGCCGCGCCCTTCGGCGTCGGCTATCACGTGAGCCTCTGGCGTCCGGGAGCCGGGGCGTGATCACCCCGATCGCGGTAGTCGGCCCCACGGCGACCGGAAAGTCCGATCTCGCACTCGAGTTGGCGCAGCGCCTCGACGGCGAGATCGTCAACATCGATGCCATGCAGCTGTATCGGGGGATGGACATCGGCACCGCCAAGCTGCCGGTCTCGCAGCGCCGCGGCATCACCCACCACCAGCTCGACGTGCTCGAGGTCACCGAGACCGCCACCGTCGCCGCGTATCAGCTCGCCGCGACCGCCGATGTCGAGGACATCATGGCGCGCGGGCGCACCCCGGTCATCGTCGGCGGATCCATGATGTACGTGCAGGCACTGCTGGACCGGTGGGACTTCCCGGCCACGGACCCTGACGTCCGGTCGAAATGGGAGGCGCTGCTCGCGGACGGCGGGGTCGAGGCGCTGCACGCCGCCCTGCGCACCGCCGATCCCGTTGCGGCGCAGACTATCCTGCCGACCGACGGTCGGCGCATGGTGCGCGCGCTCGAGGTCGTTGAGCTCACCGGACGTCCGTTCGCGGCGTCGCAACCGCAGGTCGGCGAGCCGCACTGGGGCACGATCATTCTCGGCGTGGATCGGGAGACCGCCGAACTCGACGCCCGCATCGAGCTGCGTACCGCGACGATGTTCGAGCACGGCCTGCTCGACGAGGTATGCGCGCTGATCGAGCGCGGACTGCGGGAGGGACAGACCGCCCGCCGCGCCATTGGCTACGCGCAGGTCCTGGCGTATCTCGACGGCGAATACGACCTGGACCACGCGCGGGAACGCACCCTCATCGGCACCCGGCGCTACGTGCGCCGCCAGCGTTCCTGGTTCCGCCGCGATCCGCGTGTCCGGTGGCTGGACGGCGCCGATCCTCGGCTGCCGGAGGTGGCGCAAGACCTGGTGCGCTCACCCAGGCGGTGAGCCGAGCGCGGCGGTCGTGTCGGATGAAATTGCGCGGTGGAGGGCGTTGATCAAGTGGCCGGCAGTTCGGTCCGCGGCCCCGCGGCAGGCGGCTCGGCAATGAACAGGGAGAATGCGGACGTGCCCGATATCGAATTCACCAAGGGTCATGGCACCCAGAACGATTTCGTGATCCTGTTCGACCCCGAGGGCGAGCTGGAGCTCACCGAGACCCGGGTGGCGGCGCTGTGTGACCGCCAGCGCGGCCTCGGCGCGGATGGCGTGCTGCGGGTGGCGTGGGCCGAGCCGCTCGTCGAATCCGGGGTGCTGGACGGGCTGGCCGAGGGGATCGGTCCCGACGACTGGTTCATGGACTACCGCAACGCCGACGGGTCGGTCGCGGAGATGTGCGGCAACGGGGTGCGGGTGTTCGCCCACTTCCTGGCGGCCATCGGTGCCGAGACCACCGGCGAGTTCGTCGTCGGCACCCGCGCCGGGGCGCGCCCGGTGACCGTCCATGCCGCAGACCCGGTCCGCGGCGAGGTGACCGTCGGGATGGGACGAGTGCGCGAGCTGGGCGCGTCGACGGCCACCATCGGCGGCTGGGCCTATCCGGGCATCGGCATCGATGTCGGCAATCCGCATCTGGCGTGCGTGGATCCGGGCCTGACGGCCGAGGCGCTGGCGAAACTGGACCTGACGGTGGCCCCCGGCTACCAGCCCGAGATGTTCCCGCACGGCGTGAACGTGGAGATCCTGACCGCGCTCGGCGACGCCTGGCCCACGCCGCGCGCGGTCGATATGCGCGTCTACGAGCGCGGCGTCGGCGAAACCCGTTCCTGCGGAACGGGAACCGTCGCGGCGGCCGCGGCCGCGCTGGCGCAGGAGGGCTTCTCGATCGCGAACGACACCGGCGAGGTGCTGGTGCGTGTGCCTGGGGGAGAGGTCACCGTATGCATCGCCCAGGGCGAGGCGACGTTGCGCGGGCCCTCGGAGCTGGTGGCCTCCGGGCGTGTCGCCCGGGACTGGTGGGACGCGGCCTGATCCGAGTGTTTCCGCACCGCGAAATAACTCGGGTGCGTCCATGCGTTCAGTCGTGGGAGCATGGAGGCATATGAGGAAATCCGAAACGTTCGAGTTCACGCCCGTCGACGAGTTCGACCCGGCGCGGGACGACGACGCCCGAAACGGCTGGGCCGCCGAGCCCACGGTTGGTGAACTGCAGCTCGAGGAGCGCAGTTCGCTACGCCGGGTCGCGGGTCTGTCCACCGAACTCACCGACATCACCGAGGTCGAGTACCGGCAGCTGCGCCTGGAGCGGGTGGTCCTGGTCGGGGTGTGGACCGAGGGCACGGCCGCGCAGGCCGATGCCAGCATGTCCGAGCTCGCCGCGCTGGCCGAGACGGCCGGCTCGCAGGTGCTGGACGGGCTGATCCAGCGCCGCGACAAGCCGGATCCGGCCACCTACATCGGCTCGGGCAAGGCCGACGAGCTGCGCGCGGTGGTGCTCGACACCGGCGCCGACACCGTCATCTGCGACGGTGAGCTGACTCCCGCGCAGCTGAATGCGCTGGAGAAGGTCGTCAAGGTGAAGGTGATCGACCGGACCGCGCTGATCCTGGACATCTTCGCCCAGCACGCCACCTCCCGCGAGGGCAAGGCGCAGGTGTCGCTGGCGCAGATGGAGTACATGCTGCCGCGGCTGCGCGGCTGGGGTGAGTCGATGTCCCGGCAGGCCGGTGGCCGCGCGGGCGGTGCGGGTGGCGGCGTGGGCACCCGTGGTCCCGGTGAGACCAAGATCGAGACCGACCGCCGCCGGATTCGCGAGCGCATGGCCAAGCTGCGCCGCGAGATCAAGGAGATGAAGACCGCGCGCGACACCAAGCGTTCGCGGCGCACCTCGAGCGGCATCCCGCAGGTGGCGATCGTCGGTTACACCAACGCGGGTAAATCGAGCCTGATGAACGCGCTGACCGGCGCGGGCATCCTGGTGCAGGACGCGCTGTTCGCCACCCTGGATCCGACCACGCGTCGGGCCGCCCTGGACGACGGCCGCGAGGTGGTCTTCACCGATACGGTCGGCTTCGTGCGGCATCTGCCCACGCAGCTGGTCGAGGCGTTCCGCTCCACCCTCGAGGAGGTCACCGGCGCGGATCTGCTGCTGCACGTCGTCGATGGCTCCGACGCGATGCCCGAGGGGCAGATCAAGGCGGTGCGCGAGGTCGTCACCGACGTCCTGCGCGAGCAGCGCGACGCGGGGGCCCGCCGCGATGGGCAGGCCTATACGCCGCCGCCGGAGCTGTTGGTGGTCAACAAGATCGATGCGGTCGAACCGGCGGACCTGGCGCATCTGCGTGCGTTGCTGCCCGGGGCGGTGTTCGTCTCCGCACGCACCGGGGCCGGGTTGACAGACCTGCGCGATCGGCTCGCGGAGATCCTCGGCGGGCTCGATGTCGAGGTCAGCGTGCTGTTGCCGTACGACCGGGGTGATCTGCTTTCCCGGATCCACGCTGACGGCCGCATCATCAGCTCCGAGCACGAGGAGTCCGGCACCCGGATCCGCGCGCGAGTCCCGCACTCGCTGGCCGGACCGCTGGCCGAATTCGCGCACGCCGGCACCACACTGCAGGACTGAGCCCGGACCCGCCCGGTCGAGCCCGTATACCGGGGTAATGCGTGGCGGGCGCGGTGTGGTCTTCGGGGACGACGATTCGATACGACGCGGCCGGTCGGCTGCTGCCGGGCGGTGCCGCGCCGCCGCCGGAGGCGATCGGTGCGGACCCGGCGGTGTGGCTCGAGCGTCCCGGCATCGCGCATCCGCTCGACGCGGTCCTGCTGGAGCGGTTGCGGCATTGCCTGCGGGTCGCGGCGCGGCCGTCGGCGGGATCGCTGCGGCTGGACGATCCGGCGCTGCTCGAGGTCGTGCTCTCGGAGCGGGAGCCCCGCGCGGACCGGGTGCGAGCCATGCGGCTGCTCGGGATCGATCCGGCGCGTGCGGTACGGGTGCTGGCGGTGGCGGGACCGTGCACCGCGGAGGCGGTGCGCATCATCGGCGAGCGGGCTCCCGTGCTGCGGTCGGGGGTGATCGGCACGACGACCGCGGTGCTCATCGGGGATGCCGGTGCGGTGCGGGAACTGTCCGATGATCTGAATTCCGCTGTGGTGCAGGCCTTTCCGTCTTCTCGGCTGGGTGCGGCCGGGCCGTGGGTCGGGATGGGGGAGCGGGCGGGTGCGCTGGCGGCGGCGACCTCGTGGGAGCAGGCGCGGCGGGCGCTGCGGTTCGCGTCCTCGACCTGGTACGGCCGCCGCGTGATCGCGTTCGATCGGCTCGGTTCGCTGGACCTGCTGGCCGATCTGCCCGTGCACCGGCTGCTCGGTACCCGGGATGTCATGCGGGTCAACGAATTCGCCGCCACCGAGGCCGGCGCGGCAGCGGTGGACACGCTCGAGGCGTTCTGCGTCTTCGGGTCGTTGCGGCGCACGGCGACCGAGCTGCACCTGCATCACAGCACCGTGGCGGCGCGGATCGCGCAGGTGGAGGCCGCACTGGGGTGGGATGTCGACAATGCCGTGGACCGTTTCACGGCCACGCTGGTGCTCACAGTGCGCCGCATTGCGATGTCGTCCGCCGAGCTCGCGGGTGGCGACCCGACGAGCGTCGGGCCGAGCCCGGAATTCTCGCGACGGCCGGCGGATGCCCCGGAGGCCGCCGACCAGTGATGATCGGCAGGCATATTCGGTACGGCAAGAAGGAGTTTCGCACATGGCCGTCATTGACCCGAACCGCACCTGGGCCCCGTTGGAGCGTCGCCTGGCGGAGACCACCGACGAGCGGCATCGCCGCGCGCTGAGCATCGTCATCGAGCACATGAAGGCCGAGGCCGTGCCCGATCTGGACGGGCTGATGCGTACCCTGGCGCCCGAACCGGACTATCACTTCTGGAACGACGGCCGGGACGTCGGGCCCAAGACCGACGACGGCGTGCGCGGCTATTACCAGGCATTCGTCGAAAGCCGTTCGAACATCTTGGAATTCGACATCGACCGGCTCGTCGTCGATGACCGCTGCGTGGTCACCGAGGGCTATCTGCGCCAGATCTACCTCGGTTCGTACGCCGCGCAGATCGGCATTCCGGTGGACGATCCGGATGCGGATTATCTGATCGTGTTCCGGCAGTTGCTGCTGTGGCCGATCGACGAGCAGGGCCGCATCGTGGGTGAGGATTCCTATCATTCGGGCCCCGCCGAGATTCGCAAGCTCTCGCGCGACGAATTGCCCAGGGAATACCTGGAACTCGTGCACGCGAACTCGTGAGGTGAACGGCGCGGTCCGGCCGCGCCGATCATCGCGCGACCCCCGGTAATGCTTTGTCGGCATGGCCTACCCGGGCTCCGATATCCTGTCGGACAGGAACAACCTGCAGGGAGGGCTTCTTGTCCGGCTTTGATTCGACGACGACCACCGCCGCCGAGCCGGTGCTATCGGATGGTGCGCCACTACGAATATCGTTGCGTGAGATTGATATTCGTGCACTCGAGGCGATCGTCGCCCCGATCCGGGCGTGGACCAGCCCGGTATTCCACGGATTCGACAACATTCCGGCCGGCGGCCCGGTGCTGCTGGTGGGCAATCACAACTTCCTGGGCATCGACACCCCCGTGCTGTGGCCCGAGCTGGCCCGCCGGACCGGCCGTGCGCTGCGCGGGCTGGCGGAGAACGTGCTGATCACGGTGCCGGGCGTGCGGCACGCGCTGCACGGCATCGGATGCGTGCGGGGCAGCCGCGGGAACTGCCGCACCCTGCTCGAACAGGGCGAGATGGTGCTGGTCTTCCCCGGCGGCGGCCGCGAGGCCGTGCGCCGCAAGGGCGAGAAGTACGTGCTGAAGTGGGAGGGACGCACCGGATTCGCCCGGATGGCGATCGAAACCGGTGCGCCCATCGTCCCGCTGGCCATGATCGGCGCCGACGACGCGTACGACATCATCTTCGACGGCGACGAGCTGCCCATGCGGCCGCTGCGGATGCTCGTGGAGGCGCTCGGGCTGCGCGGCAACCTCACCCCGCCGCTGGTGCGTGGCCTCGGGCCGACGCTGCTGCCCAAGCCCGAACGGTTCTATTACGCGGCGGGCACGCCGATCGAGACGACGCCGTGGGCCGATGCCACGGACCTGGACGCGGCCGCCGCCGAGCTGCAGGAGGTGGTGCGCAAGGCCCTCGAGGAGGAGCTGAAGTTCCTGTTCGCCGAGCGGGAACGCGATCGCGGGCGGACCCTGTGGGGCCGGGCGCGCCAGGCGATCGGGCTGTAGTCAGGTTTACCAGGGTTCAGGACGCCATCGTCGTCGGCATCGCCCTGTGCAACGCAGTTGGAACCCCTTTTCTGGGGTTCGAAGTGAACGACGATTCGACTTCCGGGTACGGTAGGGCTGCAGGCGACGTTGCCGATGTGGTCACCTAGGAGGTTGGCGTGGAGCGCACCCTTTTCGAACCCGAACACGAGCTGTTCCGGGAGTCGTTCCGAAAGTTTCTCGAGCAGCATGTGGCCCCGCATCACGAGCAGTGGGAGCACGAGGGCATCGTCGACCGGGCCGTCTGGCTGGAGGCGGGCAAGCAGGGGTTCCTGGGCATGGCCGTGCCCGAGGAGTTCGGCGGCGGCGGTGTGAAGGATTTCCGCTACAACGCCATCCTCACCGAGGAGACGGTCCGCGGACAGTATTCGGGCCTGGGTTTCAGCCTGCACAACGATGTGATCGCCCCCTATCTGCTGGATCTGGCGAACGAGGAGCAGAAGCGGCGCTGGCTGCCCGGATTCTGCACCGGTGAGATCATCACCGCCATCGCGATGACCGAGCCCGGCACCGGCTCGGATCTGCAGGGCATCAAGACCCGCGCGGTGAAGGACGGCGACGACTGGATCCTCAACGGCGCCAAGACATTCATTACCAACGGCATCAATTCCGACATCGTCATCGTGGTCGCCCAGACCGATCCCGAGAAGGGCGCGACGGGATTCTCGCTGCTGGTGGTCGAGCGGGGCATGCCCGGCTTCGAGCGCGGCCGCAACCTCGACAAGATCGGCCTCAAGGCCCAGGACACCGCCGAGCTGAGCTTCACCGACGTGCGCGTGCCGGGCAAGAACCTGCTGGGCACCGAGGGCCAGGGCTTCATTCACCTGATGCAGAACCTGCCGCAGGAGCGCCTGTCCATCGCCGTCATGGCCGCCGCCGCCATGGAGGCCAGCGTGGACATGACCGTACGGTACGTGCGCGACCGTAAGGCATTCGGCAAACCCATTGGCGCCCAGCAGAACACCCGCTTCGTGCTGGCCGAACTCGCCACCAAGACCACCGCGGTGCGCGTATTCGTCGACCGCTGCATCGAACTGCTGAACCAGGGGAAGCTGACCGTCGAGGAGGCGGCCATGGCCAAGTGGTGGAGCACCGAGGAGGAGCTCGACCTCATCAACAGGTGCCTGCAGCTGCACGGCGGGTACGGCTACATGCGCGAGTACCCGATTGCCAAGGCGTACATGGATGCTCGCGTGCAGACCATCTACGGCGGCACGACCGAGATCATGAAGGAGATCATCGGGCGTTCGCTGAAACTGGCCTGATAGGGGGCTGTTTTCACCGTCAGGAGAAGGCTGTGGTCCCGGTTCAGATCTGAAACTGCACCGTTTTCCGGGTGGTACCCCGTTGAGGTATCACCCGCTGGGCGGGTGAAGACACCATCGATCGCATCCCGTGTATGGGTCTCCTGGTCCGGCCACAAATGTCGATGACGCCGATGTGCTGCTCGAGTTCTACAACTATCCGGCCGAGCACTGGATCCACCTGCGCACCACGAACCCCATCGAATCCACTTTCGCCACGGCACGTTTGAGAACGAAAGTCACCAAGGGGCCCGGCTCGCGTGCCGCTGGGCTGGCGATGGCATTCAAACTGATCGAGGCCGCTCAGCACCGGTGGCGATCGGTCAACGCACCACACCTGGTCGCTCTCGTGCGCGCCGGAGCCTGTTTCGAGCGCGGCCTCCTCGTCGAACGTCCCGAACGGGCTGCGTGATGACAAATCCTGACCCTCGCAAAGCCCCCTGAACGCCCAGCTCCAGATCGACCACATCCACTCCTGTGACGCAGCAGCAGTAGTCGTGGTGCGGTGCATCCACGGACCCGCCCGTCTCGGTGCCCGATTCCACCGCATCAAGGACGCGCCCGCACCGATCGACCTGGAACTGACACAAATCCTCGTCTACGGGCGCCCCGTCGACGATCATCGCTTGTGATCATCGCTTGTTCGGCCTTCCCAGGAGGGCTTCCGAGGCGGTGAGCCGCACGAGTATTGCGAGGATCGACGTGGCTCCTGTGGCCAGGCGGTACGCGGCCTCAGTCCCGCAACATCCGGTTCAGACCAGTGAGTAGGACACTGAGCGGCAAATTCTCTCGGTTTCCGCGTTCGGTGGCGGTGACCCTGACGCCCCGTCCGACGAAACCGCTACGCCCCCGGCAACCACAGCCGGTGACTACGCGCAACTCCGCCCCGAATATCGGGTACGCGAATACCTGTTCTTGCCAGTCCGGAACCCCTGCCAGTTGCTCACAGGTTGCTGCATAATGGTGAGGTTTTGGTAAGGATGCGATCGGCCCAGCGAGTTCATCCCACTCAACCGACTTTTCGGGGATCTCACATGGCACAAGACGCCGATGTGAAACGCGATAGCGCTCGGGCGACACAGACGACCCCGGGCGGGTATGTCCCTGCCATGGACTCGTGAGGATGGGTGGTCGCGGATGAGCGAAGCGCCAGGGCCACCAACCGATGTCGAGGTGTTCGCGGGGAGGTTGCCGGGTCGACCGTGGCAGTGGCGGCGGCGGTCCAGTCATCAGTTCGAACTCACATGTCTACGGATGGAGCGCGGTGTGTGGTACCTACTGTTCAAGTACGTCGTCATCGGGCCGGTGCTGTGGGTGATCGGGCGACCGAGGATTACCGGAATGCACCATATTCCGAAGTCCGGACCGGTGATTCTGGCGAGCAATCACAAAGCAGTGGCAGATTCGTTCTTCCTGGCACTGATGATCCGGCGGCGGATGACGTTCGTGGCGAAGGCGGAGTACTTCACCGGGACCGGGCTCAAGGGTTGGCTGATGCGATGGTTCTTTACCGCGGTAGGCCAGGTGCCGATCGATCGCAATGACGCGGACGCGGCGGCGGGAGCACTGCGGACAGCAGAGCGGATTCTTCGCGAGGGCGGAATCTGGGGGATTTATCCGGAAGGTACCCGGTCACCGGACGGGCGACTGTACAAAGGCAAAACCGGGGTCATGCGGGTTGCGTTGACAACCGGAGCGCCGGTCCTGCCGGTGGTGATGACCGGGACCGAGCAGGTGAACCCGCGTGGGTCGCGACGACTGCGGTTCGGACGGGTCGGCATCACGGTCGGTGCGCCACTGGATCTGGCTCGGTTCGCGGAGCTGGCGCAGGATCAGCGTGTGGTGCGCGCGGCCACGGATCAACTGATGGCCGAACTGCACCGTGCGTCCGGGCAGGAGTACGTGGACGAGTACGCACGCCGTGACAACCCTGCGTAGGTGTAGTCGCTGACCGCACAGTGTTCCCAGCCGGTCGGTCGAGATCGTGATCTATTGCAGCGGTGTCTCTAATTCCCCTCCCCTGGCATAGTAAGGGGTCGGGACAGGCAGGGGCCGGTATTAGCGTGAATGCCAGCCGGGCGCGATGTTCCTTGCGCGCTGGGCCCCCTCCGGAATCTATCTGCGATACGGACGGTGGCTGCCTGATCGACCTTCCCAGCTGCTGGTGATCTCCAGACGACGCTTCCGATTTCCCTAGCCCTGCACGATCAGCTCCCGTTCTACGGCGAGGTCAAGCTCAACAGGCGCCAGTGTCGCATCGCAAGCGCCCAGGACAAGTCCCGTGGAGCTGCCGCTTCAAGCAATACCCACGTCAGCTCCACCTTCGTCGCGCACGACGAGTCGTGCGTGACAACTCATGCCGGGGGCGAAACCCTCATCCGCCGATTGACTCCTGTCGGCCGCTTCAGCTCCCGCTCCTAGGTTCCAGCTTCTTCGGCAGGGGCCTCGGTCGGCGCTGCTGCCTCTCCGGCCGCAGACTGTTCACCCTCCGTCGCGCCAGTCTCCTCAGCCGCAGGGGCCTCGGCCGGCGCTGCTGCCTCCTCGGCCGCAGACTGTTCACCCTCCGTCGCGCCAGTCTCCTCAGCCGCGGGAGGCTCTTGCTCGATGTCGCTCATGTGTTCACCTCCTTTCTCCGGTCGTTTTATCGCGCTTATCATATCCCCGCTCACCAGCACGAATAGGTGCCCTACAGCCATCAGAGTCAACTGTCCAGCGACACAGCGGCTTGACACCCTCGAAGTCCCCGGACTCACCGGGGTGGCTCACTACTGCAACCAGCACTGGCCGCGATCGATGGCCCCAGCCGACTCGAACAAGTCGCCGCCGCCAGCCACCACCCCACCCTCGCCAGCGCCGCAGAGAACCTCGGCATCCACGCCGACGTTCTCCGACGCCGAATCCGCGAACTCGAACTCGACCTGGGCGGCGAACTCCTCAACCGCGCCCACGCACAACGACCCATGACACTCACACCACTCGGACAAGCCGTCCTCGACGCGCTCGACCAGACCAGCCGAATCCGCAGCGAGACAACCCGATGCCGCGCATTGCGGGCTGACCCGAAATGCGACTGATGGAGTCGGTGTGTTCGAGTGGCTCAGCAGATCGAGTCTTAGCTCGGGAAAAATTCAGTGGCAGCCGCCCCGGCCGACCACCACGATGGCTACATGACGCCACAACCGGGCACCGGCATCGAGACGTTCATCGAGGCAAATCGGCAGAACTGGAACGATCGAACCCAGTTGCACGCGCGATCGGCGTTCTACGATCTCGACGGCTTTCTCGCCGGCAGAAGCAGCATCGGCACCCACGAACACGCCGAAGTCGGGCCGGTCCACGGAAAGCGACTGCTGCACATGCAATGCCACTTCGGCATGGACACCCTGAGCTGGGCACGACTGGGAGCGACGGTGACCGGCGTCGACATCGCCGACGAAGCCATCACCCTCGCACAATCACTTGCCCGCCAACTGGATCTACCAGCCCGGTTCCTGCGAACCAACATCTACGACCTACCCCAGGTCCTCGACGAATCCTTCGACGTCGTCTACGCGACCCACGGAGTGCTGTGCTGGATCCCCGACATCACCCAATGGGCCCAGATCGCAGCACGACACCTCGACTCCGGCGGCGTGTTCTACCTCGCCGACGGACATCCACTCACCGGAATCCTCCGCGACGACCAGCCCGAACTCGACACCGGAATCAGCTACTTCCACCGCCAGGAACCGTTCCGATTCGAACAGCACGGCTCCTACACCGGAGACACCGACACCTTGCACCACCCCGTCTGCTACGAGTGGCAGCACTCCCTCAGCGACATCATCACCGCAACCGTCACCGCCGGACTACACATCGACTTCGTGCACGAGTTCGACTGGGCAACATACCAGCGGCTACCCCAGATGCAACAAGGACCCGACGGCCGCTGGCGGCTCCCGGGAAACCCTCTCCCACTGACCTTCTCGATCCGGGCAACCAAACCCTGAACCCCACCACCACACAAGAAATGCCATCGAACTGAGACAAACAGCGATGGCCACGGCGTGAGACAAACCCAAAACAACCAGGTCAACCGGCTGGCAGATGCCACGAATTTTGAGACCCTCCATTGCACTGTTTGGTGCGCAAACTAAGACCGTGTCTCATGTCGCCGATTTCGCCTTTACGAGCTTCTTGTAGCAGGTGAGTGTGGCGGCAAGTGTGAGGAAGGCCAGGAAGTGCGTTGCTTTGCGGTCGTATCGGATGTTGAGCCGGTGGTATCCGGTCAGCCAGGAGATTGTCCGCTCGATCACCCATCGGTGCTGGCCGAGGCGTTCGCCGGACTCGATGCCCTTGCGGGCGATGCGGACTCCGATTCCCCGGACGCGAACCCATCGGCGCAGCTCAGCGACATCGTATGCCTTGTCCGCGTGCAGCTTGCCCGGTCTGCGGCGACGCGGCCCGCGTCGCGACCGCACCGCCGGGATCGCCTGCACGAGCGGTTTCAGCGCTTGGGCATCGTTGGTATTTGCTGCCGAAATCCCTACGGCCAGGGGGATTCCCGCACGATCGGACAGCACGTGGATCTTCGAACCGGACTTGCCGCGGTCGACCGGGCTCGGCCCGGTCATAGATCCCCTTTTTTCGCTCGTACCGACGCCGCGTCGATCACCGCACGCGACCAGTCGATCAAGCCCTGGCTTCCCAGCTCATCCAGCACCGCGCGGTGTAATCGCCGCCAGAGACCGGCCGCGGTCCACACACTGAATCGGCGATGTGCCGTAGGCACGGTGACACCGAACGACGGCGGCAGCATCCGCCACGCGCAATCACTGGTCAGCACGAACACCACCGCGGTGAACACCGCCCGCTCATCGACCGGTGCGGTACCACCACCCTGCGGGCGCGGAGTGAACTCCGGCAGCAGCGGCTCGGCCAGAGCCCACAACTCGTCCGGGACAAGGCGTTTGGATAACTCATCAACCACAAGTCGAACATCATGCGGCACAACCGATCCCGACACGCCGCAAACGAATCACATCCACGTAAGACACGGTCTAAAGCAGCCGTGAATGCGGTTTTCCTCATTGTAATTTCCTTCTTCTCATCGGGATTCACATCGTTGTGACGCGACGAAGTAACCGGGGCATGAAGCAGTACCCGGGCGGTGAATGGTCTTCTGGGAGTAGGTGTTAGGCGGTGAGCGCGGTGAGCCAGCGGTGGGTGGTCGTCACTTCGACGCCTCGGGCTGGAAACAGCCGGGTGGTGAGAACTTCGTGTAGCTCGGGGTCCTGGTCTGCGCAGGCATCGGCAAGGACTGTGACCGCGTAGTCCAGATCACTGGCGGCGTAGACGGTCGCCGTGACCACCGCCGAGGTGGCGACCCCGCAGATCACAGTGCGCTCGATACGGTTGCTGCGCAACACCAGATCCAGGTCGGTGGCCGCGAATGCATTGGTGCGGCGTTTGAGAACAACGATGTCCGAGGGGTCGATGTCGAGGTCCCCATCGATGTGGGTGTCACTGCTGTTCTCGTGAAAGGTCGTGCCCAGTGCATGAAACTGCTGGAACAGCAGGTTGTTCGGGTGCACATCGGCTGCGTTGGACCGCAGACCGGCCCGGACGTAGACGATCTTGACCCCGGCTCGGCGCGCTGCCGGGACGGCGGTGGCAAGAACCGGGATGACCGGCCGGGCGAAGGGGAAGTCCCGGGTGATTCCGGTCTGGACGTCGCAGACGAGAAGTGCTGTCGTGCAGTGTTGTTCAGTCATCATGCGCCGACCTCGTGCGTTGCCGTCGTCCGGGCAGCGGTCTCGGCCCTGCGACCGACGGTCAACAGGATGGCCAGGCCGCCGGCCATGACGGCCGCGATCATCAGTAGTGCGTAGGTGTAGCTCCCAGTGGCAGTTTTGATTGCGCCGGTGACATAGGGGCCGACGAATCCGCTGAGATTGCTGACCGAGTTGATCAGGCCGATACCCGCAGCGGCCGCCGCGCCGGTGAGTGTGACCGGTGGGATGCGCCAGAACTGCGCCATCGCAACATAGATTCCGGAAACGCTGGCACACACGGCCAGGATGAACAGTGGACCGCTGTGGGTCATGGTGGCGGCAAGTAGTCCGAGTGCGCCGATCGCTATCGGTACCGCGGTGGAGAACACGGCAGTTCGGTGACGCGCGACGGGCGACCAGGCGAGCATGACGACGATCGCGACCGCGGAGGGGATCGCGGCGAGGAGCACGCTGGAGATGCCCGAACCAACGGCCTGGGTGAAGCTGCTGATCATCGCGGGCAGGAAGAACGCCAAGGGATAGAGACCGAAGACGACGGCGAAGAAGGCCATGGCCAGCGCCCACACTCGCCCGCTGGTCAATGCCTCGGTCATCCCGCTCAATGCTCCACGGTCCTGGTGGTTTTCAGCTTCCTCGGCGAGGATCGCGCTGATGTGGTCCCGTTCGAACTCGGTCAGCCACGTGGCGTCTTGTGGGCGATTCGGCAGCAGCAGCAGAACAACGATGCCGATCCCGACGGTCACCAGACCTTCGACCACGAACAGTGAGCGCCACCCGGCGATTCCCAATACAGCTCGGCCCCATTGAAGCAGGACGGCTGCGATGGGTGCGCCGATAACACCTGAGAGTGGGATTGTCAGAAAGAATGCTGACATCGCCCAGGAGCGTTGCTTGTTCGGGAACCACTGGGTCAAGTAAAGCAGGATACCGGCGGCCAGACCTGCTTCGGCGAATCCGAGGGCTATTCGCGCCGAGTACAACTGTCCGGGTGAATGAACCGCGCCCGTGAGAGCGGTGACCATGCCCCACGTGATAACGATCCTGCTGATCCATAACCTGGCCCCGAATTTGCGCAGCATCATGTTGCTCGGTACTTCCACCAGGACGTATCCGATGAAAAACAGGCCCGCGGCGAGTCCGAGCTGTGTGGATGACAGGCCGAGGTCCGACGACATCGGTTTGGCGATGTAGCCCAGATTCGCCCGATCGATGTAGCTGATGATGTATGCGACACCGACGAGCGGAAGGATACGAAGTGCTACCTTGCGCCACAAGCGCTTTCGTGCCCTGTCGTCGAGAACCGAGCCCCCGGGGATATCGGTGTTCACGATAATGCTTCTTTCGGGTGGGTTATTGCTCGGACGTGCTGCTCACGGGCGACGCGGGTTTCGGCGCTATTGATTGCGGTGCATGACGAATCGAGGGCTACTCCGTAATCGCGGAGAGCACCCGCAACGGTGACTTTGCCGTCGAGGACGTCGTCGAGGACACGTTGTGGATCGCGCTCGAATGGGTCGCCATAACCACCGCCGCCCGCGGTTACCTGTCGGTGGCGTGATCCCGCAGTTACGGTGAGGTGCGGTTTTGCGGGCAGCAACTGTTCGGTAGCGGCACCGGGGTCGAGGATGTTCGCAGACGGAGCGCCCTCTTGGCCGCCGCCCAGGCCGTAGGCACGCGAGGTTCGACGATCTGAACGGATCTGCACTGTGGCTCCGTCGTGCAGGACGGTCATGTCCCGGAAGGTGGACAACCCCCCTCGGTAGGTGCCGGGGCCGCCGGTGTCGGGCAGGTAGCCGTAACCGTCGATTCGCACATGTCCCGACTGTTCGAGCTCCTCGACGGGAGTATTGGCGAGATTGGCTCCCAGTGGGCTGATTCCGTCGTTGCCGTCCCCGGTGGGGGTGGCGCCCCATGATCCGCAAAGGATGTCCCACAGCACGACGGATGTTCCCTGGGATTCGGTCACGCCGACGGCGACGGAGTTCGGGCCGCCGTCGCCGGCCGCCGGAACTCGATCGGGGAACGCGGGAGCCAGTGCCCCCAGCACCGTGTCGATAATCCGGTATGCGACAAGGCCACGAGCGCCGCGAGCAGCTGGTCGCCGGCCGCTGAGGATCGAACCAGCGGGGATCTCGAAGCTGAACGGTCGATAGAAGCCACTGTTGGCGGGGATGTCCGCGCCGAGTACACCTTGCACAGAGGCGTAGCACGCCGAGCGGGTGAACGAGGCGGTGGCGTTGAGCGCCGACGGCACCTGGTTGGACGAGCCGGCGAAGTCGAAATCGATGGTGCTGCCCGCTATGGTGGCACGGACTCGGAAGGGGATCGGTCCGCTTCCCAGGCCGTCGTCGTCGATCTGGTCGTCGAAGGTGTAAACGCCGTCCGGTGCCTCGGTGAGCGCATGCCGCACGAGAGCTTCGGAATAGTCGAGCAATTCGTCGGTGAGCCGCTCGAAATCGGTGCGCCCGTGCTTGTCTGCCAAAGCGCGCAGGCCGGCGTTTCCGGCGTAGCAGGCGGCGAGTTGGGATTGCAGGTCGCCGCGCAGCATGTCGGGCTCTCGCACATTGCGCAAGATGAGCTCGAAGAAGGCGCTGTTGGTGACTCCCGCGTCGGTGAGGCGAGATGGCGGGATCTGGATGCCCTCACCAAAGATCGAGGTCGATTGCACCGCCATCGAGCCTGCCGCCCACCCACCGACATCGGTGTGGTTGACCACGGTCACCGAGAACCCGAGCAGTTGATCGTCGTGGTAGGTCGGGGCTATGACAAAGATGTCGGGCAGGTGCATTCCGCCCAGATCAGGGTCGTTCAGGATATAGACGTCACCGTCGTGGATCGAATCACCGAAGGCGGACAACACTGCGTCCATCGCCTCCGGGATGGAGCCGAGATGGACCGGGCACGTATTGGCCTGGGCGATGATGCGTCCCTTGCTGTCGCAGACCGCCGCCGAGAAGTCCATGCTCGACGCCACGATTTGAGAATGAGCGGTCCGCAGGATAGTGATCGCCATTTCGTCGGCAAGGCCCGAGACCGCATTGCGGAACACCTCGAAGGTAGCGGGGTCCTGAATGATGTTGGAACTCATGCCTCTACCTCGCTGTTCCACTCGATGATGATGTTGTTGTAGATGTCCAGCCGCGCGGTGGCTCCCGGCGGTACAAGGGTGGTCGAGTCCATGTCCTCCACTACCAGTGGTCCAGGTCTGCCAACGGTGGTCAGTTGACCTCGCGAGATGACCGGAGTGTCGATGGCGGTACCGAACTGGCATCGCCGCGTGGCCGAGGCCGCCCTGTGCTCAGCGGGCAGTGCCAGCAGTTCGTCGATACCAACCGGATTCGGAACGAATCCGCGCACCCGCACGTTGACGATCTCAACGAGATCATCGGTCCCTGCACGTCCGTAGGTCTTGCGATGTTCGGCATGGAACAGCGCATAGGTCTGTGCGAGCAGGGCGGCATCGACTGTTCCGGAAGGCAGTGGAATTCGTAGTGCGAACCGCTGACCGCGGTATCGCATGTCGACGATGCGCTCGATCCGCACCTCCTCCGCGGCACCGAGGTGACCGAGCACCGTCTCGGTGAGCCGCTCGAACTCGGCACCGATAGCAGCAGGATCCAGCATCTCCGTGGGATTGGAACTGACCACCTGATATTCGCTATCTGCTACCAGCAGACCAAGACTGCTGAACAGGCCGGTATGGACAGGCACGATGACGGTGGCGATACCGAGCTCACGCGCCAGTGCCGCGCCGTAGAGCGGACCTGCCCCGCCGAAAGCGATGAGTGTCGCCTCACGCGGATCTCGACCGCGCTCACTGGTGACTGCCTTCACGGCTTTGGTCATGTTCGACACAGCAACTTGATATGCGCCCAAAGCCGCCGACTCGGTGTCGGTGTCGATCACGTCGGCGATGGTGTGCAGGACCTTGTCGGCCAGTTCAGCGTGGATTCGGACCCTGCCGCCGGCAATGACGTCGGGATTGATATAGCCGAGCACGACATTGGCGTCGGTCAGTGTTGGGCGGTTGCCGCCATGGCCGTAGCAGGCCGGCCCAGGCCGGGATCCGGCACTGGTGGGACCTACATGTAGCGCGCCGGCAGCATCGACGCCGATCACGCTGCCACCACCCGCGCCCACTTCGGCGATATCGATGGAGGAAACCCGCACGGCGTATCCCGCGCCCTTGCTCATACTCCGGGTGATGTTCATTCCGCCACCGACCTCATAGTCGCTGGCAACGAACGGCTGTCCATTCTCGATGAGCGAGGCCTTGGCGGTCGTGCCACCCATGTCGAACGCGACGACGTTGTCGAGTTCGAGAAGCTGTGCCAGTTTCTGTACCGCGATTACACCGGCTGCAGGACCTGATTCGATGATGTTCACCGGTCGCTCGATCACGGACGGGGCATCCAGCAGTCCACCCGAGGATTGCATGATCGAGAACGGGGCGTCGATGCCGCGTCCCCGGATGCCGCGGTCGAGCTCGGTGACGTAATCGGCGACTACCGGGCCGATATAGGAATTCACGATTGCGGTGCTGGTTCGCTCGTACTCTCCGGGCTCGGGAGAGATGTCCACCGACGCGGTGATGTAGGCGTGCGGCAGGAGTTCTCGTAGCCGACGCGCCACCTCTCGCTCTTCATCGGGGCGGACGTGAGAATTGATCAGGCAGACCGCTACGGCTTCGATGTTGTCGGTGGCCATTCGGTCGGCCAGGGCAACCAGTTCGCGGTCGTCCACCGGTCGGCCGACCTGCCCGTCCGCGTGGATACGCTGGTCGAGTTCGTACCTGTAGCGGCGGCGTGCCAGCGGGGTCGGCTTCTTCCACGACAGGTCGTACAGCAGCGGACGACGCAGCCGACCCAGCTCGAGTACGTCGCGGAACCCTTTCGTGGTCACCAGCGCGGTGCGCGCGCCATCCATCTCCAGGATCGCGTTGGTCGCCACCGTTGTCGCGTGCAGTAGGGCTGCGACCTGGCCGGCTTCGATGTCGGCCTCGGTGAGCGCGGTGGTCACACCCGTGATGACACCGTTTTCGAAATCCGGTGGTGTCGAGAGCACCTTCATCGGCACGACCCGGGCATCTGGTCCCAGTGCTATCACGTCGGTGAAGGTGCCGCCGATGTCGGCGCCGATGCGCCATAGCCCTGGATGTCCGACCGAGTCCTGCCGGGGTGTATCTGACGGGGTCATCGATCTCCCTGATTCGTTGTTCCGATCCGATGTCGCAGCAGCGCGGGTGCACGGCATGAGTACGGCGTAGCCGATGTGTCACCCGTCGGAGTGTCCTGCGTCACTCGACTATAGGGGGGTTGAAAGATATCAACAAGATGCAATTGATATCTTTCAACCCCCTTCGGGTACGTCTCTGGGAGGGCGGTAGTATCAGTACAAGTCGTCGAACGGGGGCTCAGTGCGGTATCAACCAGCGATCCTGCAGCAGAAAGATGCTGAGGGCACGATGATGGATCGGGCCTACAGGCGACTCAAGCGCGAGATCATCGAGATGCAGCGACCACCCGGCCAGCACTTCACGGAACAGGATGTCGCCGCAGTTCTCGGGCTCAGCAAGACCCCGGTCCGCGAGGCGCTCGCGCGGCTGCATCGCGACGGACTCGTCACTCCTCAACCGCGGGCAGGTTATGTCGTTTCGACGATCACTCTGGGTGATGCGGCCGACCTGTGCGACATGCGGACTCTCCTCCAGAGCGAAGCAGCAGCGCTAACGGCCCGACGGGGACTGCTCGACCGGGAACGCGCACGCCTCGAAGAGCTTTGCGTCGACGAAGAATATGGCCAGCTCGCGGGACCTCATTTGGACGAGCGCCTACGGCAGAACTATGAGTTCGAGGCGATAGTCGCCAACGGGAGCGGCAATCAGCGCCTCGCCGCGAGCATTGTGAGCGTGTTCGACGAGATCGAGCGGATCGTTCGCCTGGCAGTGACGCTGTCGCCCACCATGCCACCGGGTCGCACCGAGCAGCGAAGAGCGATCCTCGACGCAATCGTTGCCCGCGACCCGGTAGCCGCCCGCGATGCGATGCAACGTCGGACGCAGGCAGCACGCCGAGAGATCATCGATGCCCTGACTCGCAGCCACTCGGTGACCTCGACGCCGATATCGCTTCCCGATATCGGCGTCGACGGCTGACATCAAACCCGCGTCAGCGGGTTGGATACCACTGATCCGATACGCCGCCCGAGTTCCTCGACATCCGGCCGCGCGGCGCCATACAACAGTCGAACGTGATCGGCCGGCCCCTTGAATCCTTGGCCGGACAGTGCCGGGATGCCCGCATCCAGCAGCAGTTCTTCCAGATCGCTGCCATGCCTGCCCGTCACCGCGAGATCCGCTAAGACAAAGACCCCTGCTGCCGGTCTTACCGCGGGAACACTCGCCTCTGCCAGACAGGTCATGAGTATGTCTCGACGCTCTCGCATCGTTGCGAACTCTCCGTCCAGCCAGTCCGATGGCCCGGTGAGGGCAGCGACGGCGGCGGCTTGCGGCACGTCGCCGACGTTGATTACATCGCACTCGAGCGCGGTGTGGATCTTGGCTATCAGGCGCTTGCTCGAGTGGACGTAGCCGACACGCCAGTTCGTGAAGGCATAGTTCTTGCTCAGACTGGTCACCGTGACCAGCCGATCCGATATTCCGCTGAAGGACATCAACGGCACGTAGCCAGGACCGTCGTGGACGTAGCGTTCATACGACTCATCGGAGAACACGATGAGTCCGTGGCTCTCGGCCAGGGTGACGATGTCGCGAAGACACTCTCGGGTCGGTACGTCACCGGTGGGATTGTTCGGATTACAGAGCAAGATCGCGCGCGTTCGCGCCGAAATCGCCGCCGCGATGGCGTTCACATCGATGCGCCACCCGTCGCGGGCAGTGGTGTGTATGTAGCGCGGAGTGCCACCTGCGAGCCGGACCAGGCCGTCGAAGAAGTAGGTGGGCGCTGGAACGAGCACCTCGTCACCTGGCGCTATCAATGCTCGCAACGCGATACTCATGCCGTGCTGAGCGCCATGAGTGATCAGCAAGCCGGAATCGGGGCGAACCGTGATCCCGATATCCTCGGTCAGCTTCTCGGCTATCACCTGCCTCAACTCCGGCATCCCCCGGCTGATCCGTGGACCGGGATGTTCGGCTGTCCACCGCGCCGCATCCAGAACGTGGGGAGGCATCGGCAGAATCGGGACACCTTGCACCGGCACGAAGGACCGGCCTTCGCGAACCTTGGCGTCGACACGCTCGGATAGCACTAGCGCTGGCAATCTCTCCAGCATCGAATCACCTCTAGTATCTTTCATTGGTGGAGTTAAGATACTAACCGTCGGCCGGAGATTCGGCACGCCGTTCCGGTGCCGTCACCGTCGAAGGACTGGTGGCCGACTACTCGGCTGGGAACCGTAGAGCCCGCAACAAGCGCTCGTTGCCACCGCTCGAAGCTGTTCGAGCAGAGGCTGTTGAACCTAGCGATCCGAACGTGGCAGTCCAGAATTGCCGGGTGGCGCAACCCCCCTCAGCCGTCACTGGGTCCAAGGCTGGTCCGAAACCACCGCGCCCGCCTGCACTCTCGCCTCGTATGGGCCGCAGCTCGAACAGCTCGACGCCGAAATGGGCCCACACCGGCGCATCGAAATGCCCCATCGCAAATGACCGGAGCAGGGTTGCCGCCGGCGCCGCGCAGCGGCCGAGCGCTCACCTGCGCGTGCACACCGCCACGACGGCTGCGTGCCTCGGACCGATCCATCGCCGGCGGCCCGATCCGGGCGCCAATCGCATCTCCACCGCCTCCGCGCGCATAATGCCGGCTCCGCTGCCCAGGTATGGCCTACAGCGGGTTGCGTGGAACACAGGTGAAGGTGACCGAGATCAGCACGAAGGCGCTGACCGACCATTTCAAAGCGGCCGTCTCCAGTTGGGGGTTGACCACGAACGTCTAGCAATGGCGCATCGGCGGCTAACCACTGGAACACTCGCTAGCTGTGCTGTCTCGAGGATCCTGCCATGCCGATTCCGGGATGTCTGCCCGCAGTAATCCATTGCTGTACTTGGTTGCTGGAGTGTATCTAAGCTTCTACCCGTAGCTCAGTCAATGGGAGGAGGGTGTGATGGCGGAGAGACCGCAGGTAAACGACGCCATTGAACTTAGTAGCAGCGCGTTTGCCGACCGTGCGTTGATTCCCGAGCACTTCGCTCTCGACGGGGGTAACGCGTCACCGCCGCTGACGTGGGAGCGCGTCCCCGCCGGCACTGCGGAGCTGGAGCTGGTCTGCGAGGATCCGGACGCACCGCGGGGCACGTTCGTGCACTGGGTCGTCTCCGGAATCCCGCCCACCACGACCGGCATCGGCGAGAACGGCCTGCCTGTTGGGGCGACGGCGGGCCGGAACGACTTTGGGCGGTCCGGCTGGGCTGGGCCGCGGCCGCCGAAGGGTGACCGCGCACACCGCTATGTCTTCACGCTCTTCGCCGCCGACCAGCCGCTCGGGCTGAAGGCGGGCGCGACCGCGCGCGATCTCCTGGCGGCGTTGCGCGGCCACGAGCTGGCCAGCGGCACCCTCGTCGGGCGGTTCGCGCGCTAGCCCGAGGCTTTCATGCGGGGCGGCGTGCCGTGAACGGAGAATGGTGCTCTGAGCCTGACCTGAACGGTCTTGACCGAGGCGCCATTCCGAATGAGCGCCGGCGCGTAGAAGTGACGCAGATCGTGCCACGTGAAGTAGTCGGGCACTTTCGCCTGCTTGGCGACCGCGCGAAAGCGGTCACCCATCCCGTCGGCGCACCACGGATTGTGGTCCCGTCATGGGGGACCGGTCAAGGCAGGCCGTCCGCACGCGAGGGGCGTTATTCCATCGGTCCGACATCCTCGGCATTCCCGCTCGTAGTTGGACCGACATCGTCGATCGTCCGCGTCAGGCGCGACGCCACTTCGCTATCGTCGTGAACCGACAAGGCCTGGTTGACGATCAGCCAATCTGGTATGTCGTCACCGCGGGCGTACTTGCGAAAACAGTTGTAGATCGCGTAGTAGGCGAACTCGACCGGGTCGGGGAAGGCCAGATCGTCGTCTTGCAGTGCGGTGATGGGCTCGAGGTACCTGCTGCCGATATCCGCGAGATCCACACCGGCATGAGCGGAGCGAAGGGCATCGGCCGGAAGCTCGACATCCACGTGGTGCCACATCCCGACAACCGAGTCGCGGTAGCGAAGCGGGGCGCGCTCGCCCTGGACGTAACCGATCCAGGTCGGCAGGGCATCCTCGCACAGCGATAGGTGCACCTGTCGTCGGCGATCAGCTCTCAGTTGGAAGAACAGTTGCCTCGGCGTCATGAGTGATTCTAGCGAAACGTCACGACAACGCTTCGTTGTTCCCAGCGGCGCGAATGTTGTTGTTGGATCGACCGGTTGGGTCAATGGTAAGTAAGAACCTCATGAGCTCGACACTTTCCGTCTCTACGCTGCCCGCTCGTGAAGAACTGGACCGACGGCTTGCCGCGCTCCCCATCGGCTACCACGACCTGCATCCCGATGCGAGTGTCAACTACCAGATGAACCGCTTCTACAGCTGGGTCGGTGGCCCCACCATGCTGTCGGAGATGCGCGAGGCCGTTGCCGACGTGGACGACTACCCGACCTTCGCCCGCATCTTCCTGGGCTTGGGCGAGAAGGCCCTGTCTGCGGGCGAAAACCTGAAGGGGGCCGCCTACATTCGGATCGCCGAGTTCTTTCTGCCCACCGGCGACGCTCGGAAGCTGCCTACTCGTGACCGGTTCATCCGGACCGTGCTCGACCACTACCGGGTGCCTGCCGAGAGCCACGGCCGCATCCCGTTCCAGCAGGGCTGGCTGTCGGCCTACCGATTCACCCCGGCCGAGTCGCTCGGCACCATCGTGGTGTTCGGCGGGTTCGACTCCTATCGAGGAGTGGCTGGCGGCCGGCTTGGCCCTACGTGATGCGGGCTACGACGTCGTGCTGTTCGAGGGTCCGGGCCAGGGCGCGACGCTCGAGGAGGCCCACGTGCCGTTCCAGGCCGACTGGCAGACGCCGGTCGCGGCCGTGCTGGACTTCTACGATCTCGACGACGTCACTTTGATGGGCTTCTCGATGGGCGGCGGGCTGGTCCTGCGCGCCGCCGCGCACGAACCGCGCGTTCGCCGCACCGTCAGCTACGGCGTGATGACCTCGTTCCTGGATGTCAACCTGCACATCTTCCCGGAATCGGTTCGCGCGCAGCTGCTCTCGTGGCTCGACAACGGTGACGCCGCCGAACTCGACGACTTCATGAGCAAGGCCGCCGCGCAGAGCCTGCTGCTGGAATGGGCGATCGAGCAGGGCAAGCACACCACCGCCACCGACACCACATTCGAGATGTTCCAGACCTACCGCGACTACGAGACAGCATCGGTCTCGGCGCTGGTGACCCAGGATGTGCTGCTGTTGCACGGCAACGAGGACCACTACATCCCGAACCAGCACTTCGTCGACCAGGTCGCGCTGCTCACCGCCACCAGCTCGCTCACCGCCCGCGTCTTCACCCGCCATGAGCAGGCCCAAAATCACTGCCAGGTAGGCAATTTCGGGCTCGCCCTGCGCACCATCATCGACTGGCTCGACAGCCTGCGCCGACGCGACGACGCACTGGCAGCGTCCTGAGCAGGGTTCGATCCCGCCTCCACGAGCACCCGCTACCCCGCCGGTAGCTCGCATAAGGCGCGAGAGGAGACGGTAGCCGTGATGCCGGTGATGGGAGCGTGAGCCACTGGTCACCGGCGGCGGCCGTCGCCGCGTGGTTCCTGCTGTGAGGCTGGAAGTGGAGGCCTCCGCCCCCGAAAATTCCTGAGGGCGTATCGAACTGCTTCTCAGAGTTCAGGCGACAGTGAGAATGAGCACGACTGACGTCGCGATCGAGAGCGCCAGGAAGATCATGGCGCCCAGCATGTTCCGGTCGCCGCTGCGGATGTGGGCCCCGATCGCGCCGGTGAAGTAGAGCGCCAGCCCGATCGCGGCGGCGATCGCGAAGGGCGGGAACCAGATTCCCCAGAGGAGGCCGACCGTCGCCGCGATCTGCAGGCTCCCGAGGACGGTGAGTTGGGAGGTGGTGAGGTGGACCGCTTCCGCAAATTGGCGTATCCACGCGGGGCGGACGAACTTCATCGCCCCGGACTGGAGCATTGCTACGGCGAGTAGGACGGACAAGATCAGAGCTGCGATGTGCATAACGGCTAACCTAGGAATCCGATAGGTACCTTTTGGTAACCTTCGGACCGTGAGTGCCCCTACCGAAATCATGTTCATGTCGGACTGTCCCGCGCGCACTGCACTCGAGGTCATCGCGAACAAGTGGTCCGTAGTCACCCTCTACGCGCTCAAAGATGGCCCCATGCGGCACAGTGAACTTGTTGCCCTGTCCGGCGGGATCTCGCGGAAGGTGCTGACCCAGACCCTGCGCCGCCTGCAGAGCAACGGCCTCATCGATCGACAGCGGTATGCCGAAGTGCCCCCACGAGTGGAATACAGCCTGACCCCGCTCGGCCGGACGCTCCAGGAGCCGATAGCGATGCTGACGGAGTGGGCGCAAGCGCACGGGGAAGCACTCGTCGACTTTCAGGAATCAGCGGCCGCGAACCAGACGTACTAGGTTACGGCAGCTCAATTGCATTCAAAACCACTGCGGCACAATTAGTTCCATCAGAGTCAGCTTCCGCGACGCTGACCTGCCGGTCTACACGTCACTGCGGGCCCTAGCCACGCAGCGATTCGATGGCGAGCCGCAGCCTCGCGTCCGCCGGTCCGGTCGGTGGCAGCGGCAGCACGATGCCCTCGGCCAGTCCGTCGTAGCGCTCGCGGACGAGTTCGGGCAGGGTGTCGTAGTCGGCGCGCTCGCGTTCGCGCCGCACCGCGGTCTCGTCGCCGCCGGTGGCGATAGGGGCGGCCACGACGATGCCGGGCGGGGTCCGTGAGCCCCGGTCGGCGCCCTCCCGCAGCGCCGGGCGGACCACCTCGGCCAGGTAGCCCGGATCGGAGTTGGTGGAGTGGGTGATCACGCCGTCGGCGAATTGGCCCGCGAGACGGCACATTCCGGCATTGACCGCACCGAGGAAGACCGGTGGGGCGGCGGTGTCGCCGGGTCCGGGGTTGAAATAGGGCTGCAGCCGGGTCAGCCGGTAGTTCTCGCCCTCGTGATGCACCGGTCCGCCGGTGGCGAAGGCGGCGAACAACTCTCGCAGCGCGGCCACGTAATCGCCCATGCGGGTGACCGGTTCGGTCCACGGCATGCCGAAACGGTCCTCGATGTTCTGCTTGATCTGGGTGCCCAGGCCCAGTTCGAAACGGCCGCGGGAGAACGTCGCGAGGTCCCAGGCGTTGTAGGCCACCAGCGTCGGGCTGCGGACGAAGGCGAGGGTGATCGCGGTGCGCAGGGTGATCCGGGTGGTGTGCTCGGCGGCCAGCAGGGCGACCGCGAAGGAGTCGTGGATCGTCTCGGGGACGTGGAGCCCGTCGTATCCCAGCTCCTCGACTCGGCGGGCGGTGCCCGGCACCTGCGTGAGCGGCAGGCGCGGATCCAGGGCGGCAAAGACTTTCAATCGAGCGTCTTCCTCGGCGTCGGTGGGTGGTCAGTGCTGACGGTAGCGGCGAACGCGCGGCAGCTGCTCCGGGAGGCGGTGCGGCACGGCATCTCGAGCGCGCCCTGACCCAGTGGCCCGAGCAGGACCTGGAAACCCCTGCCACCCTGCTGGGGCGGTTCCTCGAAGACACCTCGCACACCGCACTCGTCGAGGACTGACGCCGCGTCGGAGCCCGGTACGCCGATGCCGGCGAGTGGTAATTCTACTCAACTAGTGGAATACTCACTCCGGATGACCTGTGGAAGGACACTGGGGTGAAACTGGAACTGCTACTGCTCGGCATCCTCGGCTTGCGTCCGGCCACCGGGTACGAGCTGAAGAAGTACTTCGACGCGCACGGTCGCTTCCTGCGGGCGAATACCCAGATGAGCCAGGTGTATCGCGCGCTGGCGAAGATGAACGAGGACGGCTGGGTCCGCTTCGAGGTGGATCCGCGCCCCGGCCCGCAGGACGCCAAGACCTATCACCTGACCGATGCGGGATTGACCGCGCTGCGCGAGTGGCTCGCGGGCCCGTACACGCCGCCGGAGTGGTTCACCGACCGGGAATTCGTGGCGCGCCTGAGCTTCGCCGGCTACTTGACCGAGGACGAGTTGCTGCGGCTGATCGATACCGAGCTGGACACCAGGCGCGCGCAGGTGGCGCGTGACCGCAATCGGGACCGCAGTCTGGACTACGACGCGGTCCCGGCCTTTGATGCCGAACTCGAGTTCGGCATCGGAAATCGGTTGCACGAGTGGGGCTCCAATGGCATCGACCTGTACATAGAGCACATCGCGCGCCTGCGCGAGGACCTGGTCAGCGGCCGCCTGCGCGCGGAGGGCCGCGCCACACTCCAGGGCGCGGCCGACGGCGCGCAAGCCCCGGCCCCGAAGGGCAAGCGCGTCACGACGAGTCGATGAGCGGTGAGGGAAAGTAGTCCCACCCGGTGCGCCGCCACCATCGCGCGTGCGGCGCGAGGTTCGCGCGATACTCCGCCCACGTGCGATCGGCGGCGCCGAACCAGGCGTTATCGGCCACCCCGGCCAGCCGGGGCAGGATCAGCCCGCCGAGATCGTGAACGCGCTCGGCCGGAATGGCGCAATGCCGTCCCGGCCGAGCGCGCGGAGGGGGACTCAGCGCCGTGCTGGGGAAATCGCGGTGGGCGCGCTGAGGTCGGTCACGCTGGAGCCGACGCGGACTTCGAAGGTGACCGGTTCGCGCAGCCACTCGTGACGCTCGGCCGACCAGTGCCGCAGGGCGCGCGGCTCGATCTCCATCCGCGCGGTGACGGTCTGCCCGGCCTTGGCGCGCACGACGGCGTACCCGGCCAGCCAGCGGACCGGCCGATCGACCGCGGAGGGTCCGGACACCGAAAGGTAGGCCTGCACCACGTGTTTGCCGGCCCGATCGCCGGTATTGGCGACGTCCACGACGACGGAGACCGACCCGTCCGAGTTCTCCACCGCCTCCGGCTCGCCGATTCGCCACGTGGTGTAGCCGAGGCCGTATCCGAACGGGATGGCGGGCGCGGGCCCGCCGCCGGCTGCCAGCCGCAGCCACGCGCGATATCCGAGGTGGATGCCCTCGGTGTACTCCAGCCGGCCGTCGCGGGGTTCCACGTCCCAGACCGGGACGTCGGCCTCGGCAGCGGCCCAGGTGGTCGGGATGCGGCCGCCGGGTTCGGTTGCGCCGCACAGGACATCGGCCAGCGCGCCACCGAACTCCTGGCCCGGGAACCAGGTGAGCAGGACGGCCGGGACCTCCTCCAGCCAGGGCATGACGACCGGGCCGCCGGAATTGACGACCACGACGGTGCGGGGGTTGACGGCCAGCACGCGGCGCACCAGCTCGTCCTGGCCCTCGGGCAGCGCCAGGGTGGAGCGGTCGAAGCCCTCGGATTCGAGGTTCTCGGTGGTGCCCACCACCACGACCGCGACATCGCTGTCGGCGGCCAGGCGCACGGCGCGCTCGAGCTCCTGCGCCGGTGTGCCGTAGACGTCCTCGGTGCCGAGCGTGACGCGCGCGATCGGGAACCCGCCCGGCAGCTCGGGCCGCAGGGTGAGCGAGATGTCCACGGGGCGAGCGGATTCCAGCTCGATGTCAAATACCTGGGCGGGCGGGTGCATGATCGCCTTGACCACGTCATCGCCCTCCGGGCGCACGATGTCCGAGCTCAACACCCGGCCGTCCACCCGGAAGACGACCTCGCCGAGACAGGAGAAGCCGATCCGATGCAAGCCGCCGGCGGCCGGGGTGTAGCGCGCGGTCACGTCGATCGTGGCGGCGCGGGCGAGCCGCTCGTCGCCGATCCACCCGAAACGTCCGGTCGGGAAGATCTCCTCGTCGAACGCGGTGCCCTCGGCATCGAGGTAGCGCACGCGGACGCCGGCAGCCCCGGTCCCGGGATCGACGACCGAATTCCGTTCGAAGGCATACAATTCCGGCTCCGGGATAACCCCCGCGGCGTAATCGACCCGCGCCTCGCCGAAGGTCTCGCGCAGCCCGTCCAGCGGCGAGACTACGACCTCCGGGAAGACCATCGCCGACCCGCCGCCCTGATTGCGGCCCCGGCGGGCATGATGGCCGATGACCGCGAGCCGGGTCCCGGCCGCCGGTGCGACCGGCAGCAACCCGTCGTTGCGCACCAGCACCATGGCGTCCGCGGCGACCTCGCGCAACAGCGAGCGAATCTCGGCATTCGACCACGGCGCGGGCTGATCTGCCACGGGCGCAACCGAATCCAGCGCCCCCACGCGCGCGGCGAGCCGCAGCAGACGCAGAACCTTGTCGTCGATAACGGCCGCGTCGACCTGCCCGGCGCGCACGGCCCGCAGCAGCGCCTCGCCCCACGCGGTGTCGGGGCCGGGCATGACCAGATCCTGGCCGGACGAGGCGGATTCGACGGTGTCGCGCACCGCGGTCCAGTCCGAGACCACGGCCCCGTCGAATCCCCACTCGTCCTTGAGCGGTTCGCGCAGCAGGGGATTGGCGCTCATGGTGGCGCCGTTGACCTGGTTGTAGGACGACATCACCAGCCACGCACCGCCTTCGGCGACCATGCGCTCGAACGGAGCCAAATAGACCTCGCGCAGCGTGCGCTCGTCCACTCGGACGTCCATGGTGAAGCGGTCGGTCTCACTGTCGTTGGCGACGTAGTGCTTGGCCGTGGCCGCGACCCCGTGTGCCTGGACCGCCCGGACGTAGGCGGCGCCGAGCACTCCCGACAGCCACGGGTCCTCGCTGAACGACTCGAAATGCCTTCCACCGCGCGGGGATCGGTGCAGGTTCACCGTGGGGCCCAGCACGACATCGACCCCCTTGGCGCGGGCCTCGGCGGCGATCAGCGCGCCGAGGCGGCGAATCTTGTCCACGTCCCAGGTCGCGGCGACCGCGGTGGCCGACGGCAGGCTCGCGGAGGGGTCGCGGTCGTCCATCGAGACGCCGCGCACACCGGACGGGCCGTCGGACATGACGATCGAGCGCAGCCCGATGGCGGGCTCGTCGTGCAGTGACCACACCGAGGCGCCGCTGAGCAGTCGGACCTTCTGTTCCAGGCTCAATTTATCGGCCAGTGCCGCGAGATGGCCCTCGAGCTCGGGCGCGTCGGTGTGCAGGGGTGTATTCACGAGTACTCCGGTCTCTGAAAGTGTTGGTGGTGGCGGGATTCGGTTCACGCGTCGGCCTGCTGCGGTGCGGTGGAGCGCACTCCGAGCAGGCGGGCGAACATCGCGGCGTTGTCCTTGGTCTCCCCGGATCCTTCGGTCCTGGCCGCGTCGAAGAACCGCTGGAACAGCGCGCGCTCCTCGGGATTCATCAGCGGGCCCTGCGCGGTCCAGGACGCCCCGAGCGCGCCGTTGTCCGGGTGCAGCCGCCGGTGCAGATCCTCGGCCTGCTCGGCGCGGCCGGTGGCGCGCAGATGTTCCATGTACTGTTCGGGCTGGTTGTACAGGACCGGCCCGTTCTGCAGGGTGACCTGCATCGGATCCGGGAGCGCGCCGGGCGTTCCGGCGTAGAAGTCCCACCACTGCTGCAGCTTCGAGCGCATGGCGTCGGCCAGCTCCGGCTCGTCGGTGATCAGATTCCGGGTCAGGTGGGGGTCGGCGCTCACGTCGAACAGCGACTCCCACTCGGCCTTGAAGCACCCGGGATGATAGGTGCGGATGTAGAGGTGGTCATGGGTGCGGACCGCGCGCTGATACGTGTGTGCGCCGTGCCCCCACACCAGGTAGTCGCGGGACTCGATCGCCTCGCCGCGCACCGCCCCGGCGAACGAACGGCCCTGCCACTTGGACGGAATCGGCAGGCCCAGCAGCTCGCAGAGGGTCGGGGCGTAGTCGATGTTGTACAGCAGCGCGTCGTTGCGCCGGCGTTCGGCGCGATCGGTGACGCCGGGCCAGTACACGACCATCGGCAGGTGGTGGACCGCCTCGTTGGCCAGGCCGTGCTCGGCGTAGGAGCCCTGCTCGCCGAAGGACTCGCCGTGGTCCGCGCTGATGATGATCGCGATGTCCTCGGTCAGGCCGAGCTCGGCGATGGCGTCGCGCAGTCGTCCGAAGTGGTGGTCCCAGAACATGATTCCGCCGTCATAGCCGTTGATCAGGTGCTCGAAATCGGCGCGGTCGGCGATCTGGTCGGGCATGTTGTGCGGCACCCGGCTCTTGCGGGGAACCGTCGCGTAGTGCAGATCCCGGGCCGTGCGGGGGCCGTAGATGTCCTGGTGGGCATCGATCGCCGCCTGGTCCGGCCACGCCGGCGCCGGCCCCGCCGCAGCCGCCCGCTCGGTCCACTCCCGGTCCTGCAGGTAGTCGGTGTGCGGGTCCCAGTAGGTCAGGTGCAGATACCAGTTCTCCTCGTCCTGATGCCCCGCGATCCACTCGATCGCCTTGTCGGTCACGGCATTCGCGGGCTCGTCGCCGAACTCCGGTGTGGCGCGCATGGATTCGCGGAAGTTGCCCAGGAAGTAGTGGGCGCGGTGGCGCTCGGCGAAACTCGAGATCGCGGCGGTGTAGTAGCCGCACAGACCCAGGTACTGCCCGAGCAGCGGGCGGGGCAGCTGTGGGGCGTGGCCGGTGTCCATGCGGTACTGGGCGGCTTGGCCGGCGTGCCCGATGACGCCGTTGGTGATGCCGAACTGGCCGCTGGTTCAGCATCTTTCGGTGCTCGTGGATGGGCTGTGAATCAGCGGGCACCGCAGTCGTCCAGCACGGCAGCGGCGTGATCGCCTGAACCTCGACGGGAGTGCCGGGTGGGGCCGTTGTGCGATGGTCCGCCCGTGTGAGCCCGTTGTCGCGATGACCGACCGGTGCCGCCGTTGCGACTCCGCTCATCAGGGTGATTACCGTGGTGAGCCCGGCGATCGTGGCGTGGCCGAACCTGGTCATAGGCTTTCTCCTTCCCGCGATTCAGCGCGCCTTGACCGGCACGATGGCCAGCGCGCCGAGTCCGGCGACGGCCGCGACGATCGGATACAGCGCGCCGTACCCGCCGGTGACGGAGACGATCGCCGCTGCGGTCATCGGGGCGATGGTGTTCGGCAGGGTTGCGGCGATATTGATGATTCCCAGATCGGTTGCCGCGCTGCTTTTCCCGGGCAGCACCTCGGTCACCAGCGCCTGGTCGACGGCGAGGAAAGTGCCGAAGCCGATGGTGAGAACCACGATCGAGCAGATCAGCCCGACGCGGGTCGGGCTGGCGAGCGGGATGAGTGCGGAACCGGCGATGATCAGTCCGCCGACCAGCACGATGGGCTTGCGCCGCCCGATCCGGTCGGATATCACGCCCGAAACGCTGGTGGCGAGCAGGAATCCGGGCAGGCTCGCGATGCTCAGCACCGGCGCCATATGGGTGGCGTCGTGCACGCTGAGCCCGATGTAGTCCTCGAGGATGTAGAGCTGGAAGGTCAGGACCATGTAGTAGCCGCCGCAGATGAGGAAGCGCCCCAGGAAGACCCACGCGAAATCGGGATGCCGCACCGGATTCACCCACAGGGATCGCAGGAATCCGCCGATCGAGAAGTCCGGGCGCGGTGCGGCGCGGTTGTCCCGGTCCGGATTCAGGATCAGGAAGATCGTCACCGTGAGCGCGATGGCGATGGCCCCCACCAGGTAGCCTGCTGCGATCCGGGTGGCGAAGGACGAGCCGACGACGGGCGCGAGCATGGCCCCGCTGATGGTCCCGAGCCCGGCCAACGCCGAATAGCGCCCGCGCCGGTGCACCGGGACCCGGTCCGGCTGGATCGCCGTCAGCGGTGCGCCGAGCGCGTTGAATCCGACGTGCGCCACCACGGCGGCCGCGAGAAGCATTGCCACGGAACGCGATACGCCCGCAGCGACCAATCCGACGCAGCCGACGAGCGCGCCCGCGAGAATCCAGGGGGTCCGCGCGCCCCAGCGCGTGCGGGTGCGATCGGACATCAGGCCCACCAGTGGCTGGGCCACCATCGAGGCGATCGCCACGGACGCGTGCAGCACCGCGAGCGTCTCGACCTTGTGGACGCTGTCGAAGCTCTGGATCTGCAGGGCCGCGAAATAGCCGACGATCCCGTAACTGAACTGCGGGCAGACGCTGGCGAACGGAATGGTCCGGAACAGCCGGCGTAGCCGGGCCTCCGAAACCGGTTCGGCCGCAGGCACATCGAGACTCATGGCAACCCCGGTGCCGCCAGCGGGGGGTTGCTCGCTCATCGGTCTCCCGCGGACGGCCGGTCGCTGGTGACGCTCAGGCGCTCGGTCAGGAAGTCCAGCGTCGGCCCGAGCGCGACATCGCTGTAGGCGACGGCGTGACGATGCCCCGGGACGAGCTGGGTGCTGACCGTCGCGCCGGCCGCGCGGAGCCGGTCGGCGAGCTCGGTTATCTGCGTGGCGGCAACGAGTTCGTCGCTGGAGTTGAACAGCAGGGCGGGCGGGGCGCCGGGAGAGACGTGCAGTACGGGCGAGGCCGCGGCGGCCCGGTCCCGGCAATTCGGCAGTACCGCAACGCATCCGAGATATGCCGCGGCAGAGCCCGTCGCCATCGTCACGTCCTTCGGTGAGGTGTGCGCGGTGAGATCGTAAGGGCCCGACCACCCCACGACGGCGGCCAGCGGCGCATGGTCGGTGATCACGGCCTGCATGAGCAGATTCGCCCCGGCCGAGGTGCCGAGCCCGCCGATCCGGTCGCGGTCCACCCCGAAGCGATCCGCGGCGGCGCGGACATAGCCGATCGCCGCCTCGACGTCGCGGTACTCGCGGGGGGCGCGGGGCGCGGACAGGTCGTAGTCGATATCGAAGACGACCAGGCCACGCTGCGCGGCAGCGCGCGCCTCGCTGTCCAGGAGCTGCCGGCTGCCCTGCACCCACGCGCCGCCGTGCACGAAAATTGCTGCGGGATAATGGTTTCCGGGCCGCTCGGCGGCCGGTCGGTACACCGTCATGGGCATCGGGCCGTGATCGGTGGGGTAGGTGGTCTCATCGATGCCGGGTGCGGCGAGTTGTGCCGAGGCGATGCCGGGGACCGCGAGCGCACTCAGCAGTGCCGCGGCGGCTACGAAACCGGTCAGGCGGGTTTTGTTCACCATTGTTTCCTCGACTACCTGGGACCGGTCTGCTGGAGTCGCGCCAGCATCTGCTGGAATCGCGCCATCATCTGCGCCGCCTGGGGGCTCATTTTTGCCGCCAGCGCCACGGTTTCGGCCGGGACGGAGAACAGCACCATGCTCGGGGTGTAGGTGCCGTCGAGCCGGGCCAGCAGGTAGCGCGCCGCGCCGGAGACATAGCCGCCGACACCGTTGGCAGCGTCGGCGAGGGCCTCGCGGTGCGGGAGCAGCCGGGCATCGGGCAATGCGGTCAGGGCGGCGAGAGCCTCCAGCCGCACCGGCAGCGGCTGGGCGGCGGACA
Source organism: Nocardia sp. GP40 (assembly GCF_050434125.1). Lineage (NCBI taxonomy): Bacteria > Bacillati > Actinomycetota > Actinomycetes > Mycobacteriales > Nocardiaceae > Nocardia > Nocardia sp. GP40. Next base: position 943,861 of record NZ_JBNPVW010000001.1, read on the forward strand.
CATACCCGGCCAGCCGCGCCACCGCGTGCTCGTCGCCGCAGTAGCGGGCGAGCGTCTCGAGGCAGGGGATCAGCACGAAGGCGTCGGATTCGGTCTCGACGGCGGTGGCCAGCCGGGCACGGGTAGCCTCCCCGGGGGCGCCGCTGGCCAGCAGGCCGATCGCTGCCCAGCGTCGCACCGTGGCGTCGGGGTCTGCGAGCGCGTCGAGGAAGCGGGCCGTGGCGCCGGGTCCTCGTTCCGACGCCGCATCGGCGATATCGAGGACGCGCTCGAGCGGATACGCGCCGGGTGCGCGCGAGGCGTCGTAACCCTCGTGCGGCGACCCCTCGGGCAGGAAACCGTTGTCGTGCACGGCCAGGGTGTGCCCGCGCAACACCGTGGCCAGCCGCCGCTCGACCTCGGCGTGGGCCGGGTCACCGGCGAGGTTGTGGACCTCGTCCGGATCGGTGTCGAGGTCGTACAGTTCGATGCCCGGCTTGGGGTTCCAGAATGTGGACCGGGTCTCGTTCAACCGGCCTGCGAGATGCTCGGTCTCCCAGGACTGGTAGCCCGCGGCCAGCCAGGCGAACGGCTGATGCTGCCCCCACGGCCGGTGCGGGTGATAGTTGCGGATGTAGCGGTAGCGCCGGTCGCGGACCGTGCGGATCACGTCCAGGCGCTCGTCCATGCGGCTGCGGCCGCCGAACGCGTAGCTGGCATCCGGATCGAATGCGTTGTGCGCCAGGCTCTTTCCATCCATGTGACCGGGCAGCGTCGCGCCGGCCACATCGAGCAGGGTGGCCGGGATGCGGTCGGTGGTGACGGCGGCGGCCACCCGGGTGCCCGGCGCCGGGAAGAGTCCGGCATACCGCGCAGGCGCCTTGACGATCAGCGGCACCCGCAGCCCCTCGTCGTAGCAGAAGCGCTTCGAGCGCGGATTCACCCCGCCGTGGTCGGAGGTGTGGATGACGATCGTGGAATCGGTCAGTCCATCCTCGTCGAGCTGGGCGAGCAGGGTGCCGACGTAGGCGTCCATCGCGGCGATGCGGTCGTAGTAGCGTGCGATATCACCGCGGATCTCGGGCGTGCCGGGAAGGTAGGCGGGCACACGCACCCGGGCAGGGTCTACACCGGGTTCGGTCGGCATGAACACCGAGCTCTCGTGGGTGCCGTCGAAGTTGAACACCGCCAGGAAGGGTGCCCCGGGCGCGCGGTTGCGCCAGTGCGCGGTGCTCGAGGACTCGGCCCAGATCGCGTCGGGGTCGACGGCCGCGTTGTAATCGGTCTTGGCGTTGTTGGTGCAGTAATAGCCCTGGTCGCGCATGATTTCGGGGTAGGTGCGCAGCCAGGACGGCATCGGCGCGAGCGCGCGCATGTGGTTGGCGGGTGCATGGCTTTCCGGGCGCAGCCCGGTGAGCATGGCGAAGCGGGAGGGCGCGCAGACCGGCGCGACGCTGAAGGCGTGATCGAACACGACGCCGTCGCCGGCCAGGCGGTCGAGGTTCGGGGTGGCGGCCAGCGGATCGCCGTAGCAGCCGAAGCGAGGCGGACAGTCCTCGCTGACGATCCAGAGGATATTGGGCCGGTCGAGTGGCATGGGATCGGTCCTTCTGAGGAAGAGGGGAAACGTGCCGCGGGGAGCGCGGGTCCACTCCAGCTATACCACAAGTGCCATAGTTTTCGAGGTGGAAACTATTCCATTTGTCGAGTGGTGGTGCTATAACACTAGTGGCATAGTTTGCGAGTGTGGAACGACGCGCCGCGTCACCCACTCGGCGGGGGCGCGACCGAGCCGAGCCGAGCCAGGAGGTCTAGGATCCGATGCACCCGACCGACCATGCTGCCGAGCGGCCAAGCTGTTGTCCCCCCGCCCGTGGCGGCGCGGCGGCAGCCCCCGCGATGCCGTGCCCGAGCCGTGGTGGCGACCCGGGTCGCCCGGACACCGCGGGCATGGTCGCGCTGCCCGGCGGCGAGTTCGCCATGGGTACCGCGGATCCGATCGGCTATCCGGGGGACGGTGAGGGGCCGGTGCGCCAGGTGCGCCTGTCCCCGTTCCTGATCGACGCCGCCGCGGTGACCAATGACCAGTTCGCCCGTTTCGTCGACGCCACCGACTATCGCACCGAGGCCGAGCGCTTCGGATGGTCGTACGTCTTCGCGGGCTTCCTGCCCGCGGCCCTGCGGCGGGAGTCCCCGCGCCCCGAGCGCACCCCGTGGTGGTGCGGGGTGAGCGGCGCGCGGTGGGACCGGCCCGAGGGTCCCGACAGCGACCTGGCCGGCCGCGGCAACCACCCCGTCGTGCACGTGTCGTGGAACGACGCGGACGCCTACGCCCGGTGGGCGGGCAAGCGCCTGCCGACCGAGGCGGAATGGGAGTACGCCGCCCGTGGTGGGCTCGCGGGCGCGCGCTATCCGTGGGGAGACGAACTGGATCCCGGCGGGGAATACCGCTGCAACATCTGGCGCGGCAGCTTCCCCAGCAAGAACACCGCCGCCGACGGGTTCCGCGGCACCGCCCCGGTGGATGCGTTCGAGCCCAACGGGTTCGGGCTGTACAACATGTGCGGCAACGTCTGGGAGTGGTGTGCGGACTGGTTCTCGCCCGAACACCGGCCGGACTCGATCGACCCCACCGGCCCGGTCGCGGGCCGCGACAAGGTGATTCGCGGCGGCTCGCATATGTGTCACGAATCCTATTGCTTCCGCTACCGGGTCGCGGCCCGCTCGGCCAACAGTCCGGACAGTGCCGCGGGGCACACCGGATTCCGTTGCGCCGCATAAACACCGCACATCATTCCGGCACGGTAACCGTGCACCGGAGTTCCGACACCACGAGACCAGGAGACTGCCAGTGAAGGCCATCATGGTGATGTTCGACAGCCTGAACCGGCGCATGCTGCCGCCCTACGGATGCGACTGGACACATGCGCCCAACTTCGCCCGGCTCGCCGAGCGCACCGTCACCTTCGACAACGCCTACGCCGGATCGATGCCGTGCATGCCCGCCCGCCGCGAAATCCACACCGGCCGATACAACTTCCTGCACCGCAGCTGGGGCCCGCTCGAGCCGTTCGACGACTCCATGCCGGAGCTGTTGAAGCAGTACGGAATTCACACCCACCTGGCCAGCGACCACCCGCACTACTGGGAGGATGGCGGCGCGACCTATCACGGCCGGTACACCACCTGGGAGTTCTTCCGCGGGCAGGAGGCCGATCCCTGGAAGGGGCAGATCACGCCGCCGGAGATGCCCGCCGACGACCTCGAGCGGATGCGCACCCCGCAATACACCCAGGACTGGGTGAACCGGCAGCACATGCCGACCGAGGCGGAGCACTCGCAGACGCTGACCTTCGACGCGGGCCTGGAATTCATTTGTACGAATGCGGCGTCGGATCGCTGGTTCGTACAGATCGAGACCTTCGATCCGCACGAGCCGTTCTTCAGCCACAAGAACTACAAGGATCTCTACCCGCACGACTACGATGGCCCGCACTTCGACTGGCCCGACTACAAGCGGGTCACCGAGACCGCGGACCAGGTCGAGCACGCCCGCCTCGAGTACGCGGCGCTGCTGTCCATGTGCGACCACTCGCTGGGGCGGGTGCTGGACATGATGGACGAGCTGAACCTGTGGGACGACACCATGCTGATCGTCAACACGGACCACGGATTCCTGCTCGGCGAGCGCGGCTGGTGGGGAAAGGCCGTGCAGCCCTGGTACAACGAGCTGGTTCACCTGCCGCTGTTCGCATGGGATCCGCGCGCCGGGGTCGCGGGGGAGCGGCGCGGGTCGCTGGTGCAGACCATAGATCTGGCGCCCACGTTGCTCGACTACTTCGGCGTGGGGATTCCCGCCGACGTGCAGGGCACGCCGCTGCCGATCGCGGCGGGCAGCGGTGCCCGCACGGCCGGACTGTTCGGAATCTTCGGCGGCCACGTCAATGTCACCGACGGCCGCTATGTATACATGCGCGCCTGCGCCACGGCGGCCAACGAGCCGCTGCTCGAGCACACGCTGATGCCGACCCACATGCGCGGCCGTTTCACGCCCCAGGAACTGCACGGGATGGAGCTGACCGATCCGTTCGAATTCACCAAAGGCGTTCGGCCGCTGCGCATATCGGGCCGATCGCTGGTCAACCCGTTCATGCACGGCACCTTGCTGTTCGACCTGCTCGCCGATCCCGGCCAGCTCGAACCGCTCGTCGATGACGAAATAGAGTCCCGCATGGCCGATTTGATGGTAGAGCTGATGCGCGCGAACGATGCGCCGCCGAGCCAGTTCGAGCGACTCGGACTGCCCGTCGAAGGACCGGTCGGGGCCGAGCATCTGCTGGTGCGGGCGCAACGCGAGCAGGCGTTGATCGCGGCGGAACCGCTTCCGGGCCGGGACGAATTCCCGCAGGGACGTTTGTCGCTCGAATCGCCGCTACACACCCTGATCGCCGATCCCGCGGCCCTCGAGGCGCTGCGCCGGCACGTGCCCGCGATCGCGGATTCGGAATTCCTGCAAATGCTCGGGCCGCTCGCGCTCTACGATTTCGCGTCCATGGCCGCCGGAATTGTGTCGGTAGCGGGTCTGCAGGAACTGGCGAAAGAGCTCGCCATGCTCTGATGCTGCCGCTCGCCGAAATTCTCGGATCATAATTCTGGAGCATTACCGTCGCTGTAAGGCGTCGGGGGAATTTGTCTGGCCGTGGCCTGCACATGTGCAGGCCACGGCCATTTTTTGTTTCGGACGGCAGCTGTTCGGGGCGCTGAATTTATCTTCCTGAATGACTCGAAAACCCTCCATGAGAACCTCCTGTGAACTAGTGTCGTTCACTAGCGCGCGCGGCCGCTGGAAGCTACAGCGGCCTTATCGATGCCGCTCGGATTCGACAACCCTCATTCATCGACCCGGGCGAGTGTCTCGAATTATTTAGGAAATCCCATGAGAATTCGCAAAGGTACCTGCGCCGTAATGCTCGCCGCCGGGGTCGCGGTGGCCACCGCCGCGAACACCGTCGCCGTCCCGAGTTCAGCAGCCCCACTTCCCAGCCAAGCGACCGTCGTGCCCGACACCGTCGCGGCGGCCGTCGCCGCCGGATACCGGGCGCACGTGGTCGATGGTGCCGTGCTCGCGACCATCCGGACCGGGGCCTTCACCCTCGGCAACCGCTCCATCGAGCTGCGAGACCCGCAGGGCGCGGTAAAGGACACCGTGCCTTTGTCTTTCGTCCTGGACAACGCGGAATATTCGATCGACGCCCAGATCTCGCCCGACGGCAAGACCCTGCGCATGACTCCGCGACTGCCCGCGGGCCACAGGGTGGCGACGCCGGTCGCGTCCCCGCTGGAGAACCAGCTGGCCATGAACGACCTGATCAACTCCGTCAGCTTCGGCCTGTCCGCGGGCTCGCTGATCGGCACCGTTATCGGCGCGGTCGTCGGCATCGGGGCCGGTCTGGTTGTGTCGGGCGCCTCGTGCCTGGTGCTGACCATCGGCTGCGTGCTCGCCGTGGTGCCGATCGTGACCCTGATGGGCGGGGTCGGCGGGCTGGCCGGGCTCGCCCTCGGCGGCGCCCCCGGATTGATTGCGGGCCTGTGGAATTACTACACGACCATGACCGCACCGCCCGGGCACAGCAAGTACGCCGATCAGCTGCCCGGCCTGCCGCAGAGCCGGCGTGGATTTCCGGACCGTCGTCGACAACGGCTGGGTGACAACATCATTGGGTGCCGGGCACTTCACCGCCGCCCCGGACGGGCACTCCATCCTCGTGGTCGACGAGCTCGGCCGGACCGTCGGGCAGCTGCCGCTGTCGATTCGCCTGGCCGACCGCGGATACGATGTCCGCCAGTCGATTTCGCACGACGGCCGAACCCTGCGACTGGCCGCCGACCTGAGCAGCGCGCGGCCCCTGGCCCAGCCGGTGGCCTCGCCGCTCGAGAATCAGCGCGCCGCCAATGACAGTCTCGCCCAGCTGGGTCTGGCCTCGGCGCTGGGCCCGCTGGCCGGCGCGGTGGCGGGCGCGGTCCTCGGCGCGGTCGTCGCGCTCGCCACGTGCGCGATCCTCACCGTGGGCTGCCTGCTCACCGGTCTGCCGATCATCGGCGTGTTCGCCGGGGTCGGCGGGCTGGCCGGCACGATTCTGGCGGGCGGCGGCGCGGCGGCCTGGGGCGCGTGGAACTACCCCCAGACCCTGGCCGCCCCGCCGGGCACGAGCCCCTACGCCAAGAACGGCGAGGGAACCGACGGCGCCGGCGTGCCCGACTCTGTGCTGCGGGTGCCGAAGCTGGCCACCGGCTCCAGCAGCGGCAGCGGCAGCGGCAAAGGCTGAAAGGGTATGTCGCACATGCCTCAGGCGGTCAGGTCTTCTGGGCGGCGCGGCACGGAGATCGACCGCGGTCTTGCCTTGACGCTCGCGGCAGGGTTTAGCGTTCGGCGGCATCGTCGTTCGGTCACCGCCGGGCGGCACCGACCCCAGGAGTTTCCGTATGCGATTTGCTACCAGCTACTACACGGCGTTCAACGGCACCGATCCCGATCGGCTCGTCACCTACGCACAGCATGCCGAGAGGTGTGGGTTCGAGGGGTTGTACGTCACCGATCACATCGCGCTGTATCCCGGCGCGCGGTTCGGGGCGGGCGAGCTGCCCTCGACGCTGCCGTATTTCGATCCGCTCGATTGCCTGAGTTTCGTTGCCGGGCAGACACATCGGATACTGCTCGGCACGGGTGTGCTCCTGCTGCCGTACCGGCATCCGGTGGTGCTGGCCAAGCGCTTGGCGACCATCGATGTGCTGTCGCGGGGGCGTCTGCGGTTGCTCACCGTCGGGATCGGCACGCTGCCGGGGGAGGCCGACGCCATGGGGGTGGACTTCCGCAGTCGCGGCAGGCGCGCCGACGAGGCCATCGATGTGCTGCGCCTGCTGTGGTCCGGCGGGGCGGACGGTGTCAGTTACGACGGCGAGTTCTTCGCCCTCGACAACATCTGCAGCTACCCGAAACCCCATGGCGTAAGCGAGCTTCCGATCCATGTCGGCGGCTCGAGCCCGGCCGCGGCCCGGCGCGCGGGACGACGCGGCAACGGCTTCTTCCCCGGCGGCATGCTCACCGAGCACGAGCGCGACCGGCAGTTCGAGCTCGCCCGCCGGGCCGCGGTCGACGCGGGACGCGACCCGGAGGCACTCGAGTACACCAGGCGGGGATCGGCCGACATGTCCGCCGACCAGGTCCGGGAACTCGCGGACCATGGGGTCGACCGTCTCGTCGTCGATTTCGGCGGCGGCGCGCCCGAGGAGCAGCTCGACCGGATGTCACAATTCGCCGAACGTTTCGGTCTCACCCGACGGTCCGATCCGGCGGTCCAGGCCTGAGCGCGACCGGCTCAGCGGGCGTAGTCGGCCAGGAGTAGTCGCGTTGCCAGGCGCACGTCGTCCTCCGCGCGGCGCGGAGAGGTCTTGTGCCCCAACGCCGATACCAGCACGCCCCACCAGCTGTAGACGAGCAAGCGGATCACGTCCATGTTCGCGCGGTCGGGCGCCAGCTCGGTGAGGGTGCGCAGAATCGCCTGGGGCAGTACGGTTTGCGACATCAGGCCGTCCTCGGTGGGGCCCGTCATGTAGGTTCCGGCGGCGGCCTGCAGCATCGCGCCGCACAGGCGCGGCGTGCGCAGCAGCTCGCGGTTCAGCGCCACCAGATTCTCGCCGAGCTCGGCGATCGGATCCGGGCCGCCGGTGGCCCACCGCGCGTCCAGGAACCGGCCTATCTTCGCATCGAACAGGGCCGCGAACAGGTGCGTCTTGGACGGGAAGTAGCGATACAGCGTGCCGATTGCCACCCCCGCCGCCTTGGCGACGTCGACCATCTGGACCCGGTCGTAGTCCGCGGCGGACCCGAGCTCGGCGGCGGCGTCCAGGATCCGCTCGCGCCGCACCATCTGCCGTTCGGATACGGGCGCGGCCGGTGAACGCACCTCGGCGATTCGCGCCATATTCGTACCTTCCTGAAGAGCAGTGGAGACGACAACGGACAAACGGAACACCCAGAATAGAGCCCACGCGCCGGATTGCCGATCACGGTCAGGATGCGAAGGCCTGCCCCACGTGCGCGCCGGGGACGATCGTGCGCAGGTAGCCGTGCATTTCACCGGAGACCGTGCGTACCGCCTGAATCAGTTGCGGCGCAACCCTTTCCAGCGCGGCATCGGACGCACCCACCAGCGAGATCGCGCCGATCGGACCGTCGGGCCCGCGTACCGCGGCCGCGGCACAGCCGATGCCCGGCACACATTCGCCGCGCTCGTAGGCCACCCCGCCGGCGCGCCGGATCCGGCCCAGCTGCTGGTGCAGCACCCCGCCCTCGCCGATGCTGCGCGGGGTGCGGCGCACCAGGCGGGGCGAGTATTCGGTATCGATCTGCTCCGGGGGGAGCCATGCCAGCATCGCCTTGCCGAGCGCGGTACACGAGGCCGGGGCGCGTCCGCCGACCCGCGACGGTATGTCGGCCGCCGCGCGACCGCCCACCTTGTCCAGGTAGTACACCTCGGGGCCGTCGAGGACGGCCAGGTGCACGACGAGCTCGGTGCGCAGCGCCAGGTCGAACAGGACCGGCGCCGCGGCGGCGCGCAACGCGTCGTGCCCGGTCTCGCGGCCGCCCAGGCACAGGGCGCGTTCCCCGAGCCGATAGCCGCTCGCCGTGCGCCGCAGCCAGCGCAGCCGGACCAGTTGTTCGAGGATCCGGTAGGCGGTGGACCGGGGCAGGCCGGTCTGCTGCGCGATCTGCTCTAGGGCCCGCCGGGTGTGCGGGCGATCGAAGCAATCCATGATCAACGAGACCCGCTCGATCATCGAGGGCGGCAGCGTGTGCCGCTCGGGCGTGGATCGGGCATCGGTGCTCACCATCGAGGTCATGCCATCCGCCTTCGAAAAACTGAAATTGATTCTAGTTAGACGGTAGCAGTGTGGCGCGTCGTTGCACAGGGTTTTCACGCGGCTCGGAACGCGAGTTTTCGGTGGTCCGGGTGCGACGGGCATCTGGGGTTGATGCTGCGCCGGCCGATCGCGAGACCGGCCGGCGCAGCGGGCTCACTCCGCCGCGGGACGACTCCCGGCGCTGAGTACATACATCAGTCCGCCGCCGAACAGCGCGCCGACCGGCCACGACAGCGCGGTCACGTACTGCGAATGCGGCACCAGCGCCACCAGCACCCCAGCCACGCCCGCGATCACCAGGGCGATCAGCGCGCGCGGGTTGAAGCCGCGGGTGTAGTGGTAAAGGCCCTGCGGCGCCTCGGAATACAGATCGGCGACAACGGTGCGCTGGCGGCGCAGCAGGTAGTAGTCGACGATCAGGATGCCGAACACCGGGCCCATCAGTGCCCCGACCCCGCCCAGGAAGTAGACGATGAAATTCTGGTTCTCCCACAGCTTCCAGGGCAGCACCAGGATCGACAGCACGGCGGTGATGACGCCGCCGGTGCGGAACGAGATGTATTTCGGTGCGGTATTGGAGATGTCGTAGGACGGGGAGACGAAGTTCAGCACCACATTGATGCCGACGGTCGCGATCGCGAACACGGCCGCGGCGATGATCACGATCGTGTTGTCGTGAATGTGGGCAACCAATTCCACCGGATCCGAGAGCACCTTGCCGTACACCTTCAGGGTGGCCAGCGAGATGATGATCGAAATCACCACGAACGCGGTCTCGTTGACCGGAATACCCCAGGCATTACCGCGCACGATGGCCTTCTTGCTGGGCGAGAAACGCGCGAAATCGGCGTAGTTCACCAGCGGCCCGGCCATGAACGCCACCATCAGGAATGCCACCCCGACGAAGGCGGCCACGGTCTTGCCGCCCGAGAGCGCCGCGCCCGATCGTGCGCCGAAATCGATGCTCCAGCCCGCCTTCGCGAAAATCCAGATCGCGAGGGCCAGCATGCCGATCCACACCACCGGCCCCGCGAAATCCGAGGCCTTGCGCACGACATTCATGCCGTAGCTGATGATCAGCAGCTGCACCGCCCACAACACCAGGAACGACATCCAGCCCAGCGTGGACAGCCCGATGAAGCTATGCACGGTCAGCGATTTCAGACCGGGCGCCACGCGCAGCAGCAGCACGATCAGCGCGGTGGAGGCCAGATACGTCTGGATGCCGTACCAGAACACCGCCACCAGCGCCCGCAGCAGCGCCGGGATATTCGCGCCGAATATCCCGAACGCGCCGCGGGCGAACACCGGGAACGGCACCCCGACCCGCTGCCCGGCCACGCCGATCAGATTGCTGCCGCCCCAGAGCATCAGCACGCCGACGAACAGCGCCAGCATGGTCTGCCAGCCGGTCAGCCCGAGTGCCAGCATGCCAACCGCGAAGCCGTAGCTGCCGATGCTGTGCGCCGAGGTCATCCAGAGACAGAACAGGTCCCAGGTGCGCCACACCGCATTCTCACTCGTGGTGGGCGTCAGGTCCGGATTGACCAGCGCCGAACGTTCCGGTGTGCCCTCGGGCTCCCGAACCTGTGTATCTGTCATCTCTTTTCCTAACTCTTCCCGGGAGGGCTAACTATTTTGCGGGAACCCGAGATTGATGCCGCCGTGGCTCGGATCAAGCCAGCGCGAGGTGACCGCCTTCTCACGGGTGAAGAAGGCGAACCCGGAGGGTCCGTATGCCTTGGCGTCACCGAATATCGACGCCTTCCAACCGCCGAAACTGTGATACGCCACCGGGACGGGAATAGGCACATTGACTCCGATCATCCCGACGGTCACCTGGCGCTGGAACCGCCGTGCCGCACCACCGTCGTTGGTGAATATGGCAACCCCGTTGCCGTAGGGTGACGCATTGATCAACTCGACGCCGGCCTCGAAGCCGTCCACGCGCACGACCGACAGCACCGGGCCGAAGATCTCGTCGCGGTACACCTCCGAGCCGGTCGGCACGTTGTCGATGAGCGTGGGGCCGAGCCAGAAACCCTCTGCCGCGCCGTCGAATTCACCCTCGCGGCCGTCTACGACGATATCGGCGCCGTCGCGCGCGGCGATGTCGAGATATCCGGCGACGGTGTCGCGGTGCGCCCGGGTGATCAGCGGGCCCATATCGCAGCCGCGGCGGCCGTCGCCGGTGCGCAGCCCGCCCATCCGCTCGGCGATCTTTTCGACCAGCTCGTCGGCGATCGAGTCGACGGCCAGCACCACGCTCACGGCCATGCATCGCTCGCCGGCGGAACCGAATCCGGCGTTGATGGCGGCGTCGGCGGCCAGATCCAGATCGGCGTCCGGCAGCACCAGCATGTGGTTCTTGGCCCCGCCCAGGGCCTGCACGCGCTTGTCGTGCGCGGAGGCGGTCTGATAGACGTAGCGCGCGATGGGGGTGGAGCCGACGAAGGAGATCGCCGCGACGTCCGGATGGGTCAGCAGCGCGTCCACGGCCTCCTTGTCGCCGTGCACGACATTCAATACCCCGGGCGGCAACCCGGCCTCGCTGGCGAGCTCCGCGAGCCAGTTCGAGGCCGAGGGATCCTTCTCACTCGGCTTGAGCACCACGGTATTTCCCGCGGCGATCGCGATCGGGAAGAACCAGAGCGGCACCATGGCGGGGAAGTTGAACGGGGTGATCAGGCCGACGACGCCGACGGGCTCGCGCACCGAGTACACATCCACGCCCGTGGACGCGTTCTGGCTGAACTCACCCTTGGTCAGATGCGGCATGGACAGGGCGAATTCGACGACCTCGAGGCCGCGGGCGATCTCCCCGGCGGCGTCGCTGAGCACCTTGCCGTGCTCGGCGGTGAGGATCTGCGCCAGTTCGTCCTTGCGGGCGTTGAGCATTTCGCGGTAGGTCAGCAGGAATCGGCTGCGGGTGGCGATCGAGCTGTCGCGCCAGCCGGGCAGCGCCGCCGCCGCCGAGGCGACGGCCGCGCCCACGTCCGCGGTCGTGGCCATGCGCACCTCGCGCTGCGTCGTGCCGAGGGCCGGGTCGAAAACCGGTGCGACGCGGTCGGATTCGCCGGACCACGGCTTGCCGTCCACCCAGTGGTCGAGGATGTTTGTCACAGTCATCTCCTTCGGGGATGGTGAGCCGGCGGAGCTTGCGGAGCCGGCGGGGTGGGTGAGTACTAGCCTTCCTGAGCTGCGGCGAGCACCTCGCGGAGCGCGGCCGCCGCGGTCTTCACCTCGTCGGCGGTGACCACGCACGGCGGTACCACGTGAATTCTGTTGTCGGCCCCGAACACCAGCACGCCGCGTTCGGTCAGCCCGGATTTGATGCGCGCCATGGTGTCCGCGGACACGGGGGTGCGCTCGGCCCGGTCGGAGACCAGCTCGATCGCCCAGAACACGCCCTCGCCGCGCACCTCGCCGACGAGCGGAATGTCCTGTGCCAGTTCGGCAAGGGCAGGGCCGATCGCCTCGCGGCCGATCTGCGCGGCGTGCTCGACGATGCCCTCGGACGCCATCGCATCCAGTGCGCCCACGATCGAGGCGCAGGCCAGCGGATGCCCGCTGTAGGTGAGCCCACCCGGGAACACCCGATCGTCGAAGGTGTGCGCCACCGCATCGGAGACGATGACGCCGCCGACGGGCACGTAGCCGGAGTTGACGCCCTTGGCGAAGGTGATCAGGTCCGGCTTCCCGCCGTGGCCGTCGAACGCGAACCAGCGTCCGGTGCGGCCGAATCCGCACATCACCTCGTCGAAGATCAGCAGAATGCCGTAGCGGTCGGCGATCTCGCGGACACCGGCCAGATAGCCCGGCGGCGGCACCAGGATGCCCGCGGTGCCGGGCACGCTCTCCAACAGGATCGCCGCGATCGTCTGCGGCCCTTCGGATTGCACCACCCGCTCGAGATGGCGCAGCGCGCGTTCGGATTCCTGTTCGGGCGAATCCGCCCAGAACTCACTGCGATACAGGTAGGGCCCGAAGAAATGCACATGGCCGCGGGCGTATTCGTTGGGCATGCGCCGCCAGTCGCCGGTCGCGACCACCGCGGCACCGGTATTGCCGTGGTAGGAGCGATAGGTCGAGAGCACCTTGTCCCGGCCGGTGTGCAGGCGCGCCATGCGGATGGCGTTCTCGTTGGCGTCGGCGCCGCCGTTGGTGAAGAACACCTTGTTGAATCCGTCGGGCGCGAGGGCGGTGATCCGCTGGGCGGCCTCGCCACGGGCGAGATTGGCCTGCGGGGGACCGATGGTGGCCAGGCGCGCGGCCTGCGCGGTGATCGCCTCGATCACGCCCGGATGCTGGTGCCCGATATTGACATTCACCATCTGGCTGGCGAAATCCAGGTATTCCCGGCCCGCATGGTCCCAGACCGTGGTGCCCCGGCCGCCCGCGATCACCAGCGGGTGCAGTGTGGCCTGCGCCGACCAGGAATGGAAGACGTGGGCGCGGTCCAGGTCGTAGGTGTAGGCGTCCAGGTCGGTCTGTGTCGTGGTCATTGTGGCACCTGCACAGCCGTGATCGCCGGCGTCAGCTGTGGGATGAGGACATCCCCGTACACGCGCATGGTCTCCTCCTTGTTGTCGTGCTGCAGATATCCGGCGAACTGATCGACGCCGAGTTCGGCCAGGCGTTGCAGTTTTGCCAGGTGCTCGGCGGGGGTTCCGAGGATGCAGAACCGCTCGACGATCTCGTCGGTGACGAAGTCCGCGTGGGTGTTTCCGGCGCGGCCGTGTTTGTTGTAGTCGTAGCCGTGCCGCCCGGCGATGTAGTCGGTCAGGGCCTGCGGGACGCTGCCGTCCGCGCCGTAGCGGGCGACGATATCGGCGACGTGATTGCCGACCATGCCGCCGAACCATCGGCACTGATCGCGCATGTGCTGGCGGTCGGTGCCGATGTAGATCGGCGCGGCCACGCAGATCTTCACCGCGTCCGGATCGCGGCCGGCCCGTGCGGCGGCCTGCTTGACGGTGCCGATCATCCACTCGGCGATGTCGAGGTCGGCGAGTTGCAGGATGAATCCGTCGGCCACCTCGCCGGTCAGCGCCAGGGCCTTCGGGCCGTAGGCCGCGACCCACACGTCGAGCTCGGAACCGGTGCTCCACGGGAATTGCAGTGTGCGCCCGTCGCATTCGACGGGCCGGGAGTTGGCCAGCTCCCGGATCACGTGGATCGAATCGCGCAGGGTCTGCAAGGTCGTGGGCTTGCCGCCGCCCACCCGTACCGCCGAATCGCCGCGGCCGATACCGCAGATCGTCCGGTTGCCGTACGCCTCGTTGAGGGTGGCGTAGGTGGAGGCGGTCACCGCCCAGTCCCGCGTCGCGGGATTGGTGACCATGGGGCCGACGGTGATCCGCTTGGTCTCGTTGAGGATTCGGCTGTAGAGCACGTACGGCTCCTGCCACAGGATGTGTGAATCGAAGGTCCACACATGGCTGAAGCCGTATGCCTCGGCCAGTTTCGCAAGGTGCACCGTGCGCGCCGAGGGCGCATCACACTGCAACACAGCGCCGAATTGCATGGCCCGCTCCTATTCTAGATCAGATACTGACAGGGGTCGCGGCGCACGAAACGCCCATCGCCCTTGCGGCCCAGGTACTTTCCGTCATCGATGACGACCTTGCCGCGCGAGATCACCGTGTCGACGTGCCCGTCGATCTCGTAGCCCTCCCAGGCGGAGTGATCCATGTTCATGTGGTGGGTCTTGTTCAGGCCGATGGAGGTGTGGCCGTTCGGGTCGTAGATCACCACGTCGGCGTCGGCGCCCGGGGCAAGCACGCCCTTGCGGCCGTACAGCCCGAACATGCGTGCCGGTGTGGTGGAGGTGATCTCGACCCAGCGCTCCAGGGTGATCTTGCCGTCGGCCACGCCCTGATACATCAGGTCCATCCGGTGCTCGACCGAGCCGATCCCGTTGGGGATCTTGGAGAAGTCGCCGACTCCCATGTCCTTCTGCCCCTTCATGCAGAAGGGGCAGTGATCGGTGGCGACCATCTGAATATCGTTGGTGCGCAACGCCTGCCACATATGGTCCTGGTGGTGGTCCGCCTTCGCGCGCAGTGGCGTCGAGCACACCCACTTGGCGCCCTCGAAACCCGGCGCGCCCAGCTGATCCTCCAGGGACAGGTACAGATACTGCGGGCAGGTCTCGCCGAACACGTTGCGGCCCCGATCGCGCGCCGCGGCCAGCTGCGCCACGGCCTGTTTCGCCGAGACGTGCACGACATAGAGTGGGGCGCCGGTCAGGTCGGCCAGCATGATGGCGCGGTGGGTGGCCTCCTCCTCGAGCTGCCAGGCCCGCGCGATGCCGTGGTAGTACGGGTCGGTCTTGCCCTGCTCGAGCAGCTGGCTCACCAGCACGTCGATGGCGGGGCCGTTCTCGGCGTGCATCATCGTCATCAGGCCGGTCTCCGCGCCGGTCTGCATCGCACGCAGGATCTGCGCGTCGTCGCTGTAGAACACCCCCGGATAGGCCATGAACAGCTTGTAGCTGGTGATGCCCTCGTTCGGCAGCTCGCGAAGCGCCTGCAGCGAGGCATTGTTCACATCGCCCACGATCTGATGGAACGAGTAGTCGATCGCGCACTGGCCCTCGGCCATCTTGTGCCAGGTCGCCAGGCTGTCCTGCAGCCGCTCCCCGAATTTCTGCACCGCGAAGTCGATGATCGTGGTGGTGCCGCCCCAGGCCGCCGCGCGGGTGCCAGTCTCGAAATCGTCGGAGGCGGTGGTGCCGCCGAAGGGCATCGACATGTGGGTGTGCGCGTCGATGCCGCCGGGGACGACATACTTTCCGGTGGCGTCGATGACGGTGTCGGCGGTCTCGGCCAGGTTCGCGCCCAACACGGTGCTGCCGGGCTCGAGCAGGGCGACGATGCGCTCGCCGTCGACGAGGATGTCCGCGTTCGTGCGGCCGGTCGAGGAGACGACCGTGCCGCCGGTGATCAGAGTGGTTGGCATGCTGAGCCTTTCAGATCACGGCGCGACGATGGCGTCGTAGGAGTCCGGGCGGCGGTCGCGGTAGAACTGCCAGTCCCCGCGCACCTCGCGGACCAGGCCCAGATCCAGTTCGCGGATCACCAGCTCCTCGGTGCCGGTGGAGGCGACCTCGCCGACGTAGTTGCCGCGCGGGTCCACGAAATACGAACTGCCGTAGAAGGTTACGGCCGCATCGCCGAATTCGTCACTCTCGGTGCCGATTCGGTTGTTGGCGGCGATGTAGTACTGGTTCGCCGCGGCCGCCGCGGGCTGCTCGAGCTCCCAGAGACGATTGGACAGACCGGGTTTGGTGGCCGACGGGTTGAAGACCAGCTCCGCGCCGTTCAGTCCCAGCGCCCGCCAGCCCTCGGGGAAGTGGCGGTCGTAGCAGATGTAGACCCCGACCCGGCCGACGGCGGTGTCGAATACCGGATAGCCGAGATTGCCGGGGCGGAAGTAGAACTTCTCCCAGAAGGAGGGCAGGTGCGGAATGTGGTGCTTGCGGTATTTGCCCAGGTAGCTGCCGTCCGCGTCGATCACCGCGGCGGTGTTGTACAGCACCCCGGGCTGATCCTCCTCGTACACCGGCAGCACGATGACCATGTTGTGCCTGCGGGCCAGCTCGCTGAACCGCGCGGTGGTCGGCCCGGGCACGGATTCGGCGTACTCGTAGTACTTCTTGTCCTGAACATTTCCGAAGTACGGACCGTAGAACAGCTCCTGGAAGCAGATCACCTGCACGCCCTCGGCGGCCGCCGCCTCGACGAACTTCTCGTGCTTGGCCAGCATGGATTCCTTGTCTCCGGTCCATGTGGCCTGGGTGATGGCTGCCTTGATGGTTGTCATCGGGGGGTTCCTCCTTCTCGATGTTTTGTTATTCTTGGTGCTAAACATTTCGTGAATATTTCATCGAGTACCGGAAGGGTAAACCTGCCGGACGCGTCCCGAGGTGAAAATGAGCAGACCGATCGAAATCGATGATCCGACCCCCGCCGGGATCGCGGGCGCCATCGCGCGCATGATCAGCAGCGGCGAGCTGGCCCCGGGCGATCGCCTTCCGACCGTGCGCGAGCTTTCCGCCCAACTCGGCGTCAGCCCCGCGACGGTGAGTCACGGCTGGCAGGCGCTTTCCCAGGCCGGGCTGGTGGTCTCGCGCGGCCGCAGCGGAACCTTCGTCGCCGAGTCGACGTCCGCGGCCCCGCAGCCCGCGCCGCCGCGCGCGGGCCGAATGGTCAAGGGGGCTACCGCCGCCCGCCTCGATCTGTCGCTCGGCACCCCCGATCCGGCGCTGCTTCCCGAACTCGGCCCGCTGCTGGCGCATGTGGCGCTCAATTCCGAACCCACGGACTATCACCAGGCCCCGGTGGTGCCCGAACTCGGGCGCCTGCTGCAGCGGGACTGGCCCACCGACTCGGGCGGCCTCACCGTGGTGGACGGCGCGATGGATGCGGTCGCGCGCGGCCTGCGCGCGGTGGTGCGCTACGGCGACCGGGTGATCGTGGAGAACCCCACCTTCCCCCACTTCCTGGACTATCTGGAATCCATAGGTGCACAACCCATCCCGGTGGCAATGGACGAAAGGGGAGTGCTCCCGGACGAATTCGAGCGCGCCCTGACCCTGGCGCCGGCCGCCGCCCTCATCCAGCCCCGCGCCCAGAATCCCACCGGCGCCTCGATGGACGCCGAACGCATCGAGGAGCTGGCAAAGATCTTGCGCCGCAGCGAAACCCACTGCATGGTCCTCGAGGACGACCACTCCGGAAGCATCGTCCCCGCCCTGGACCTGAGCATCGGCCGCTGGCTGCCCGACCGGGTTCTGCACGTGCGCAGCTACTCCAAATCCCATGGCCCGGACCTGCGCATAGCGGCGCTGTCCGGTCCCGAGGAGGTCATCGATCGGGTCGTGGCCACCCGCATGCTGGGTCCCGGCTGGACTCCCCGGATTCTCCAGCGCCTGCTGTACGAACTCCTGCGGGACGACACCGCCACCCGCGCGGTCGACAACGCCCGCACCCAATACCGAATCCGCAGAAGCGGTTTCGCCGACGCCCTGGATCGCAACGGAGTCGTGGTCCCGCCCGGCGAGGGCCTCAATGTCTGGGTCCCCGTCGCCGACGAACGCGCGGCGCTGGTCCAGTTGGCCGCCAACGGAATTCGCGTCGCACCCGGCGGCCCCTTCTACGCCGCGCCCCGCAACCATCCGCAAGCGGTCCGGGTGACGATCTCCCCGTTGCGCGGCGGCGGCGAAGAAGTGGCCCGAATCCTCGCCGCCTCCAGCGAACCTCAGTCCGGTGACTACTTCTCCCTCGGCCGACCGGATCGGGAATCCGTGACCCACCGTGCCAACGGCCCGACGACACAGGGCATGCGATAACGCGCGAAAACGGCCGGATGGGGTGAGCCATCCGGCCGTTCGCTCCCGCGATCAGGCCTTGACGAAGCGCAGCAGCGCCGCGTTGACCTCCTCGGCGTGCGTCCACAGCAGGCCGTGGGGCGCGCCGTCGATCTCGACGTACTCCGCGCCCGGGACCAGCTTCGCGAACCGCCGGCCCGTGGCGTCGATCGGCAGGATGTTATCGCCGGTGCCGTGCAGGATCAGGGTCGGCAGCGCCGCGGCCCGCACCGCCTCGACGTCGGCGCGGAAGTCCTCGATCCAGGTCGGGACGACCGCGTAGGCGGCGACCGGCGCGCTCGTCGTGGCGGTGGTCCAGTTCGCCCGGACGACCTCCTCGCTGATGCGGGTGCCGAGGTTCTCGTCCAGGTTGTAGAAATCCTTGTAGAACTGGGTGTACCAGGCGTAGCGGTCGGCCCGCGCTGCGGCGGCGATGCCGTCGAACACCTCCTGCGGCACGCCCTCGGGGTTGTCCTCGCGCCGCACCAGGAACGGCTCCAGCGACGCCAGGAACGCCAGCTTCGCGATCCGTTCGGGCCCGTAGATCTTGATGTACCGGGCCAGCTCGCCCGTGCCCATCGAGAATCCGGCCAGGATGACGTCGCGCAGATCCAGCGCGGTGAGCACCGCGTTCAGATCGGCGGCGAAGGTGTCGTAGTTGTACCCGGTGCCGACCTTCGACGACCGCCCGAACCCGCGGCGATCGTAGGTGATCACGCGATATCCGGCATCCAGCAGTTCGCGGGCCTGCAGCTCCCAGCTGTCCCCGTTGAGCGGGTAGCCGTGGATCAGCACCACCGGCTGTCCGGTGCCGTGGTCCTCGTAGTACAGCTCGATGTCGGTGCTGTTCTCGGTGCCGACGGTGATGGATCCCATGACTGACTCCTCGCGATTGTGATGCCCTACCTCCAGAGAACGATCGTTCTCCGTGGCATCTGCTACCGTAGAGAACGTGCGTTCTCCGCGCAAGTGAAAGAGAGGTGTGAGGTGGATCACCAGGTGCAGAGTCCGGTTGACGACGTTCGTGCGCGGGTCATCCACGCCGCCGACGCGTTGTTCTACGAGCGCGGGATCCAGGCGGTGGGCATGGACGCGGTGCGGGAGGCGGCCGGGGTCTCGCTCAAGCGGATCTATTCGCTGTTCGGTTCGAAGGACGAGCTGATCGCCGCGGTATTGCGGCGCCGGTCCGCCATGTGGGACGACGGCCTGGCATCGGTCGTGGGACCGGGGATGACCGCCCGGGAGCGATTGTTGTCGATCTTCGATTTCCTCGACCAGTGGTTCCGTTCGCCGGACTTTCGGGGGTGCGCGTTCATCAACGCCTACGGGGAGCTGAGCTCGGGGTCCCCGGCGGTGCGGGACGCGGTGCGGGCGCAGAAGCGCGCGTTCGGCGAGTATGTCGCCCGGCTCGTCGCCGAGGTCGGCGCACCGCCGGAGTTGGCGCCCCAGATCGCCCTGCTCGCCGAGGGGGCGCAGACCACGGCCGCGATCGCGGGCACGCCGGAGGCTGCCCATCAGGCCCGCGCCGCGGCACAAATCCTCCTCGATG
The DNA here is from genome assembly GCF_050434125.1 of Nocardia sp. GP40. Taxonomy (NCBI): domain Bacteria; kingdom Bacillati; phylum Actinomycetota; class Actinomycetes; order Mycobacteriales; family Nocardiaceae; genus Nocardia; species Nocardia sp. GP40. The sequence continues at coordinate 963,684 of NZ_JBNPVW010000001.1, forward strand.
TCGCGCTCCGGTAGCGGCCGACCCATCGACGAGTGTCGGCGGTGGAGTGACCGGCGATGAGCGACAGCGCCTACTCCTTGCCGCGGGCCATCTCGCCCCTCAGACGATGAGCATGAATGCTGTTGCGCAACAGTGCATTCAGAGTTGGAACCGGCTTTCGATCCGCAGTCAGCTCGGTGCGCTCAGCGTACCGACGAGGGCCGAGGCGAGCAGGGCAACGGCCCGATCGCTGTCGCGGACCAGCCCTTGCAGCGTGGGAAGCGCGATGGTGCCGGGCATTTCGGCGAGGGCCTGGGTCACGCGAAGTCGTACCGCCGGATTCGCCTCGTGCGCAACGAGTTCGGCATCGAGTGCATCCATGATCCGGTTCGCCCACCGCGCGTCCCCAGCGAATGCTCCGAGCAGTTCGGCCGCCTCGACGTCGTTGGGGCCCTCGACCACGATGTCGACCAGTACCGGGATTGCCCGGGTGAGGCCGCGCGCCCCGGCGGCAAGGGCGGCGCGCCTGCGAACCGTCGAGTCCGGATCGCCGAGCGCGTCGGCGAGCAGCCGGGTCACGTCGTCGCCGGACAACTCGGCCAAGGCCTGGACCGCGCGCCGCCGCACGTCGGTGTCCTCCGAACGCAGGGCCGAGGCCATGCTCGCCACGCCGTCGCCGCCGGTCCGCGCCAGCGCCCAGCGCAGGGCGCCGGCAACGTTCGGATCGGATTCGGTCAGCACCGCCTCGGCGAGCAGTTCGGCGGGCAGCGGCACCTCGTCGGCGGGGGACAGGACCACCTGCTGCCGCCGCGCGGCGTTCTCCGACCCCAGTCCGTGCAGGAGTCCGACCAGGCGCAGGACGTCCCGCCAGTCGGAGGGGCCGGCCGCATCGACCGTCCGGAGCCGCTCGAGTAGTTCCCGTTCCCGGTTCAACCGGTCCTCGGTGTTCCGGATGAGGTCCCTGACCAGCGCGGACGGGGCGAATCCGGGATCGTCCAGGGCGCGGCCGATCTCGCGCAGCGACAACCCGAGCGACCGCAGCCCCTCCACCTGGAAGATCCGCCGGATGTCGGCGGGGCGGTACTCCCGGTAGCCGCCCACGGTGCGGCCCGTCGGCCGGACCAGCCCGAGGGCGTCGTAGTGGCGGAGCATCCGCGCACTCACACCCGAGCGGCGCGCCACCTCACCGATCAACACGCGGTCATCTCCTCCCGTCCGCACCGAGCGCCACGACCCGCTTCGCCTCATCGACATCCGATTCGAATGCGGCATCGGGATCGCGCAGCAGCCGCAGCGTGGCCTCGGCATGCGCACGCACCGCCGGTTCCGGGCTCGCCGCCGCCGCCTGCAGGACCGGCTCGACCACCTCGCCGAGCGCGACGAGCGCGCGACTCAGGCTCGAGCGTAGCTGCCGGTCCCCGCGGCCGAACTGCATGGCGAGTTCCGCGGCCAGCCCGGCCCGCTCGTCCTCGGGTACGAGGGCAACCGCGGCGCGCCAGGCACTTCGCGCCACTTCGTCGTTGGCGTCGTGCAGCAACGACCGCGTAATCGCGGGCCAGGCCTCCGGATCCGCGATCTTGGACAACGTGTGCAATGCCTGACTGCGGGCCTGCGTTCGTTCGGAACGCAGTTCGCCGCACAGTGCCGGCACCGTGATCCGCGACGGCAGGCGGGTCAGCGCCCACGTGAGCATGTCGCGGACGAAGAAGTCCGGCTCGATCGCGGACCGTGCCACCAGCGCGTCGACGTCACCGGGCTCGCCGCGGGTGCCGATCGCGAGCGCCGCCCGCAACCGCACCGACGCATCCCCGGCCGCCAGCGCGTCGAGCAATCGCGGGTCCTGCGTATTCCTGTGTACCGAATTCATGGGAATCACCTCCGACGGCCAGTGAAGACCTTGTCACGGTGGCAAGGTCAAGTTCATGACCGAGAGTCCGCAAACCTCGGCACTCCGCTCGACGCGTCGAGGCCGTAGGATTCACGTCCGAGGTGGCGTTCTCTCGCGCCTTCGCCCGCGAGCACCTTGCGACGCCCCGGGCCTGGCGGTCGACGCGGGACCACCACCCCGCTGAGCGTGTGAGCACAGAACATCAGCACTGGGTCACCCACTACGAGAAGCAGGCGGCTCGGCGCCTTGCGGAAAGGTCCGAATCAATGCGCTTTTCCCATTTCGTTCTGGCCGCCGTGATTTCCCTACTGGCACTTGCCATTCCGGCCGTTCCTCGAGCCGCGGCGGCGCCCGGTGACGGCATCGTCGACCGGGAGATCAGCTTCTCGGTGCGCAACGTGAACGCCTCCGGGGTGCCGTGCGGAACCGACGGCCGAAGCTACACGGTGCACGGGCACCTCACCGGTCCGGCGCGCGCGCTGGCCGGGCACACCGCCGCCGGCGCGGCACTGTATCTGCACGGACTCGAGGTCGGTGAGTGGTTCTGGCGGTTCGGCGCCGTGCCCGGCTACAACCACGTGCGGGAGATGACCGCGCGCGGGCACGTGTCGGTCACGATCGACCGCCTCGGCTACGGCGCCAGCGGTCAGCCGGCGGGAACGCTCAGTTGTGTTGGCGGCCAGGCGACTGTCGCGCACCAGATCGTGCAGGAATTGCGATCGGGCGATTATTCGGCCGACGGCGGGGTGGTGGCGTTCGAACACGTTGCGCTGCTGGGACATTCGCTCGGTGGTGCGATCACGCAGATCGAGGCGTATTCGTTCGGTGATGTGGACGCCGTCGGGGTGCTCTCGTACTCCGATCTGGCCCTGACACCCGAGCTGCTGGCCGGCACCCTGTCCTGGGGAACCACCTGCCTCACCGGTGGCCGGAAGTCCCCGGCCGGTGCGTCCGGATACAGCTATCTGACCCCGAGCGTCGACGCCTATCGCCAGGACTTCCTGGCTCAGTCGCCGCCGGCCGTACTCGCCGCCGCACTTCCGCTGCGTGCGATCAACCCGTGCGGTGACATGGTCTCCCTGACCGAGGCGACCGCGATCGACCCGCTTCGGCTCGGTGCGATCCATGTGCCGGTGCTGACCCTCACCGGCACCAACGACCGCGTGTTCGACGTGAATCGTGCCCGTTACCAAGGGAAGCTGTTCACCGGTAGTACCGACGTCACCTCGGACATCCTGGACGGCGCCACCCACGGCCTGACCGTGGAACCCACAGCCGCACAGTTCCGTAACGACCTCGACAGCTGGCTGGGCGCCCACGGATTCTGAACCTGCGGCCCGTCCGCCAGCGCGTTACCGGCCTGCAGTGTCAGAGCGCGGTAGCGAGCCCTCGGTGCGGCCTCTCCTCGACGACCAGCGCGGTCGATTGGAACACCCGAGAGGGCGTTGCCGGACGACGGATGGCGCCGAATGACCATGGCGGCCAAGGGGACCGGGATACGCTGTCCGCGGTGCGTCGAATCGTGTAGCCGGAGGAGTTGAGGCTGGGTATGACGGCAGGGCGACCGATGCCCACACAGGACGACGTGCTCGGGTACTCCAACACGCTGTCGAACTGGGGACGGTGGGGCGATGACGACGAGCTCGGCACGCTGAACCACATCACCGACGACGTCCGGCTGGCGGCGGCGCGGGCTGTGCGCCACGGCAGGAGCGTGTCCTGCGCGTGGGAGGTTGCTGTGCCGGAGGAGATGGAGCGGTCGACGACGACCTGCCGGTGCGCCGCCGATATGCCGGGGATGGGGAACATGCTGCTGCCCGGATTCCGGAACGACCGGCACTGGGGCTATTCGAACGAGCGGCTCGGCATCCTGTTCCACGGCAACACCATCACCCACCTCGACTCGCCGTGCCACATCTTCTGGGACGGCACGATGTACAACGGGCGGCCACACTCATTGGTCGATGCCACCACAGGATCGGCGTGGGCGGCCGTCACGGCGGCGGCGAACGGGATCATCACCCGTGGCGTCCTGCTGGACATCGCGAATGTTCGCGATGTGCCGTGGTTGGAACCAGGACAGGGAGTGTTTCCCGAAGATCTCGAGGAGGCCGAGCGTCGCCAGGGGGTGCGGGTGCGATCCGGCGATGCGGTACTCCTGCGGACCGGCTACGGCCGCGTCCGGCACGAGGCCGGTCCGACCAGCGGTGTCACGCAGGCCGGCTGGCACGCGTCCTGCCTGCCCTGGCTGCACGAACGGGAGGTCGCGCTGATCGGCGCCGACACCCCCCAGGATGTTCAGCCGTCCGGGTACGAAGACATGGCGTTGCCGGTTCACACTGTGGGTCTTGTCGCGATGGGCCTGTGGCTGCTCGACAACTGTGACCTGGAGTTGTGCGCGACGACCGCCGCCGCGCTCGGCCAGTGGGACTTCCACCTCGCAGTCGCGCCGGTCCGCTTCGCTGGTACGTCCGGCAGCCCGGTCAACCCGATCGCCACGTTCTGACCGCGGCGCGCGAGGGGTGCAACGCCATGACGGGCCCGCACCCGTGGTACTCGGCCAGTTGGGCGCTGGTAGTGCATGCGCTGGTAGTGCATGCGGCGACAACGATCACCGCGGCCGCCAGTCCAGCTCCGGCGAGGCGCGGCAGCCGGGCCGAACGCCAGTCGGTCACGAGGTACACCGTGCCGGCGAGCGCCGCGGTGATTGCGGCGTGTGTCGAGGGCATCGCCCACCCGCCGAGGGTCGGCAGCAGCGTCAGTTCACCAGCCGGGCGAGGGCGTTCGATCAGCAATTTCAGCAGGTGCGCGATGAGGTCCGCGTCACCGTGCCTACGCGAGGTCGGCGCGCCGGTGGTGGTGGCGGGAGATGTTGGCCTCCAGCAAGGCAGTCGACGAGGCCACACCCACATCGCTGGCGCCGATCTCGGGCAGGCGTAGGCGTCCGTCCTCGGAACCCAGTCTCAGCAGCTCCTCGGTCATCGCCGCGTGCGCCGCGAACAGGCACGCCGTGGAGTAGATCGCCGCACCGACTCCGAGAGCCTCGAGTTCGGTCAACGACAGCCGCGGCGAGAGCCCGCCGGCGATCTGGTTGAACACCAGCGGTTTCGCGCCGATCACACCGCGGACCTGCCGGATCCTCTCCACACTGCGCACACCGTCGACCAACACAGCATCGGCGTCGGTTGCGGCCAAAGCCTCCGCACGACGCAGGATCTCGTCCTCGTCGGTGGCGTCGGTCCGCGCGACCACCACCAGATCGGTGCGCGTCTGCAGCACCAGGTTCAGCTTCTCCAGATACTGCTCGAGCGGCAGGATCTGTTTACCCGCCAGATGACCGCACCGGCGCGGACGCTGCTGGTCCTCCAGAATCGCCCCCGAGGCGCCCTGCATCTCCAGCTGCTCGACCACATGGCAGGCGACCTCCACGTCGGCGTAGCCGTCATCGATGTCGACCAGCAAATGCCGGTCCGGAAACGCCAGACGCAACCGCTGCACGAACCCGACCATGTCAGGCCAGGCGATGAACCCGACGTCGGGTAGCCCATAGTAGGATGCAGCGAACCCGAAACCGGACACGAACATCCCATCGAAATACTGCGCGGCGATCGATGCCGAATACATGTCGAAAATACCGATCAACGGTGTCACCGCCGAACGGCCGATCTCCTCGCGCAACGCAGTGCCGTACTGCATGATCTTCTGCCTTCCGCTGTGCAGGGCGCTCGGCCGGCGAGACCGGCCGACCGTCACGATGGCTGAATCCGGTGGAACAGCTCGACCTCCGCTCACCCCCGAGATGGTGATGCAGCACGGACCCGGCGACGCCGGGCCTTGCGCTGGCGGGAACCGATATCTACAGACTGCTCCTTCGCCGCTGAGAACGCACCCGACGTACCTTGCGGAGGTCGGCCCTGAGCCTCGCCGGTCTTCCGCCTCGTCGATGATGGCCGGCAACGTCAGGAATCTGATCGCCAGAACAGCGGGCCCACGCTGCCTGTCGCCTTCATCTCCGCTCGCCTCCGGCAGAACCCGTCATAGTCCGGACCTGATCATGATCGCCCCGATCCACAGCTCTGCACACGCTGCCCCTCCCAGGCATCGGGGCAATATAGCAGCCGCGTGAGATACGGTCTAAGTCTTGGAAGCAATCATTCGTCTACGGGGCGGCCGCTTCGCTGCTTCTTCTACTTCTTTCCGGACCAGGCCGATCTGGTCTTGGGGAATAAGCTTGATGATGTCTTTTCGTGAGGTGATTGTCAGCTTGTGGAGGATCGCGGCCATTTGTGCGTCGACCGTCCTGGCGGAATTACCTCTACGGGCCGCGATCGCGGTGTTCGTCCATCCTGCCGCGGCCAGCGTCGCGACCTGCCGCTCGGCTTTCGACAGCTCGTCCCAGCGCGAGTGGAGGTTCGCTCTGGCGGGATGGTCCAGCGGCATCCTGTCGATGGACAAAGTGCCCAGCGCCAGCCGCTGCACCTCGCAAGACTCGGGACGCAGTAGGGAGCCCTGCCGGTAAGCGGCTGCGAACACCTCGTCTCTCAATACTTGACGGGCGACGTCGTTTGCTTTGTTGTTTTCATAGGCAATAAGCGCCAGATTCTCCAAATCGAAACCCGACCCTTCCCGCAGCGTTTTGGCTCCTCCGGAGAGCTGAGCGATTTCGGTGGCCAGTGTCCTCAGTCTTGCCCGATCGGTACTTCCGGTCGAGATCAAGTCTGTAATGATCTGCGCCAGTGACCATGTCCGAACAGCGACCGTCAGCGACGCGCCGAACTGGTCGTGCGCGGCCATCTGCCGCGCGAGTGTTGTGCGGCCGATTGCCAATGCCTCGGTGGGATCACCGTGTTTGGCCAATGCCACCGCACGACACAACTCGGCCCAGGAATTCGCCCATCCGACTCCTGACGCGGTGGCGTGATCGAGGTGGCGACGTGTAATCTGCAGCGCCTGCTGAGCAGATCCGAACGTGGCAGTGGCCCATGCCTCGTAGAGCTCGCTTCTCCCCTCACCACCGGAGTCACCAAGAGCATGGAACTTTTCGCGGGCCCGCGACAACACGGTGACAGCTCTCGCATCGCGTTGAGCGAACATCAGCTGCGCTCCCCACAAGAATTCGAGCGGAGCGGGAAGACCGATATCGGTTTCCGGTGCCGTCCGCCAATTCTGTCTGACGTTCGGATCTTCGATGCAGGCGGCCGCGCATTCCTCCAGCATCCGCTCCAGATCCTCGTAGCTGCCTTGCACCATCGACAACCACCCGATCGAAGTCATTGCGCCTATTTGGAGCTCGGTCGGCTGCGGAGTCAGTGCGCGGCTAGCCTCCAGTGTGCGTTCGGCCCACTGGCGTATCTCTCTGGATGAACCCTTGAAGACGGGTAGGGCGATCAGGTTTGCGGCGATTTCCAGGCCGAGTGCGGGCTCGCCCGAAGCGATGCTTGTCTCGATCGCGGTCACGATGTTATCCCACGCCCCGCGGGCCCAGTGCTGTTCGTCGAGGCTGTACCAATTGCGCTGTACTGCGACGAGTTTGTCTCGGTAGTATCGGCAGTAACGCTGGGCGATCCGCGCTGATTCGTCCACCTCGCTGGTGGACCGTTCCGCCAGCCGCTGCTGGGCGAATAACCGAATACTTTCCAGCAGCGAGTACCGTACCGTCGTCGGCGTGATGTGCACCATGACCAGCGACCGGTCGGCGAGCCGCTCGAGCAAGCCCTCGACCTCCTCATGCGCCACACCGACCGTCGGCTCCCCCTGATTGCGATCGAGGATCGGTGTCGGATGATCAGAGCACACCGCTTCGATGGCTTCCAGGTCAGCCCCGACATCCAGCACGGAGCTGGTGTCCTCTTGGAGGTTGGTGTCGTATCCGGCGGCGAAGACCGACATGCGATCCAGCAGCAGCCGTTCGTTGTCCTGGCACAGGGCATACGACCAGGAAATGACATCCCGGATCCCCCGGTGGCGTGGTTCGGCACCGACGCTTGGCCCGTGCGACCACTTCAGCCGCTTGTCGGTCGCCGCGCCGCTCAATTCCTGAAGGATCATGGCCAACGGTTGGTACCGCAGCCGTGCGGCGGCCAGCCGGATAAACAGCGGATGATCGTGTAGGTGACGGCAGACCAGGGTTGCCATCGCTATCTCGTCAGCGCCGGTCACGACGTGGCCGACGAGCTCGGCACGTTGACGAAACAAGGTCACAGCCTGCTTCTGCGTCAACGGAGGAACCAAGACCACGTGCTCGTCGACCCACCCCACCGGTTCGCGGCTGGTCGCCAGGATAGTTAACCCCGGCACCGCCTCGAGCAACTCGGCGATCAACTGTCCAGCCGCGAGGAGGACATGCTCACAGTTGTCCATCACCAACACCGTCTGCAGGCTCCGCCCCACCGCATCCGTACCGGTCAGCGTATCGACAATCGTGTCCCAGGCTGATCGTCGCGAGGAGTCGGCGTCGACCACCGACCGTGCAACCGCAGCCTCGATCGCGTCGACATCGGAGCCCCGCGCCAGCTGCGCCAGCCGGACCCAGTAGACCATCGTGCGACTGGCCTTGCGGAATCCACGCAGGGTCTCGGTCGCGAGTCGTGTTTTCCCGATGCCACCGGCACCGGTCAACGTAATCAACGGAGCGGAACCGAGTAGCAAAGTGCGGATCTTGTCCAACTCCGAACCTCGGCCGACGAAATCACCACCGGCCGCCGATGGACTCCTATGGCTTTGATCCGACGCCGACATGCGCCCCAAGAGTAGTCGCCCGGCACGCCGGCAGAAAGCACGGGTCTGTACGGTCAACGGTCGGCGCGCGTGGTGAAGTACAGTTCGAAACGCCAAGGCGGGGGGCCTATTCGGTCGTTGTGTCGCCGGTTGCCCAGCGTTCGAGCACGGCCCGGTTGTCGGGGACCGTCTCGGGCACGTCGATGTAGCGCTGCTGGGCAACGGCTTTGGTGTTGCCCAGTTGCCGTGCGGCGCGGTCGGCGTCTTCGCAGGCGTGGTCGATCGCGGTGCCGGCGCCGCGGCGGAAGGTGCGCGGTGTCACCCAGGCGAAATTGTCTCCGCGGGCGGCGCGCCATGCGCGGCCGAAGTTGTTGGGGCTGTGTGGGGTACCGGTGCGTGAGAGGAACAGCAGCCCGAGCGGATTGGGCCGTCCGGAGGTGCGCAGGTCCTCGATCGCGTCGCGGATTGTGGTGACGGTGTGCGGCGGGATGAGGATGCGCCGCCAGCCGTTGTCGGACTAGCCAAACCGCTCAGCGTGCCTTTTCGCGGATCTGTCCCTCGACTCCCGGCTCGCTCGCCGGACTGTCCGATACTGCCAGGATTCTGACGAATGTAGCCTCGGTGCTGGTGTCCCTTTGGGCTGAGAGGAATCCTTTCCGGGATCGAGGCAAGATCGAAAGCAGCAGCGACGGGTCGATCGTTGAGACCCTGACGACACTCTCGAAGGAGATCGTGATGACGGAAGCGTTCGTGCTCGGTGGCGTCCGGACGCCGTTCGCTCGATACGGTGGTTCGTTGTCGCACATTCGGGCCGACGACCTGCTGGGGATGACGATGAAGGGTGCGTGCGAGCGCGTCGGCGTGGGTCTCGATCAGATCGAGGACATTGTCGCGGGCTGCGTCAATCCGGCCCACGAGGGGATGGGTGATGTCGCGCGGTGGGCGGCGCTGGCGGCGGGATTCCCCGACACGGTGGCCGGGGCGACGATCAACCGGTTCTGCGGGTCGTCTCTGAGTGCGACCGTCAATGTCGCGCACGCGATCAAAGCGGGGGATCTGGGCGTCGGGATCGCCTGTGGCGTCGAGTCGATGTCGCGGTCGGGATGGGCGTACATGAAGGGCGACAGCCCGTTCGGCCCCCGTGGCCCGGTCATCCTGCTCGACACCATGTGGGCGGGCGCGGGCGGTCCCGCCAATCCGGTGCTGCTGGCGCGCAATGCTTACATCGGAATGATCGAGACAGCACAGAACGTCGCCGACCGCTACGGGCTGACCAGAGAGGAGATCGACGCGTTCGCGCTCCGGACGCAGCGAAACGCCAAGGCGGCCCGGGATTCCGGGCGGCTGGCCAAAGAGATCATGCCGGTAGAGATCGCCGCGACGAGGAAGACCCCCGCCCGCCTGTTCGAACACGACGAATTCATCCGTGACGACACCACCGCCGAAAGGCTGGCGTCGCTGCCCCCGCAGCCGGGGACGACGCAGATGACCGCCGGGAACTCGACTCCCCTGACCGATGGAGCCAGCGCACTGGTGCTGGCCTCGGGTGAACGCGCGGCCGAACTCGGCGTCGAACCGCTGGCGCGGGTGGTGTCGTCCGCGGTGTACGGGATCGATCCGCTCTACATGGGTCTGGCGCCGGCGTGGGCTCTGCCGCTGGCGATTCGACGCGCGGGTCTGACACCCGAGCAGATCGACGTGTGGGAAGTACACGAGGCATTCAGCGCCCAAGCCCTGGGCGTGCTGCGTGAACTGCCCAACCAGCTGGGCGGTTTCATCATTCCCGACGAGAAGCTGACACCGAACGGCGGCGCGGTGGCAATCGGTCATCCGTTCGGCGCCACCGGCGCCCGCTACGTCCTGACCTTGGCAACCGAACTGCGGGAACGCAATGCACGCTACGGCGCGATCGGAGTCTGCGTCGGATCCGGGCAAGGAGTCGCAATCGTCCTCGAAAACCCTTCCGCCGCCTGAGAAATCTCGTTCTGCCGGCCTCGGATCGGCACGGCCAGTGGATCTTCCGATTCCCCACGCCGGCCGGTTCGGTCAGCACCGTCAGCGGCATGACAGCGCGGTGCCTGCCGCCATGCCGCACGTTCACTGAATCAGCGGAAGTCGTCACGCATCGGTGAAGGGGCGGCGGGCAGCCGGCGGGACGGTTCCTCAACGCTGTTTCGCGCTGCCCGGCGTGAGTTCCAGGGCGGTGGGGATTGCCGCGAAGGCGTGGTGCAGGCGATTACCTGTTTCTCGATACCGGAACGGTGGTATTCGACGTGGCCCATCAGAGTGGGGGCGGTGAGGACCAGTCGCCGGGTGGCGATGTAGCGACCGAAGCCGGTCGCGACATGGTCGCGCAGGTGCGCGCCGCGTCCGGCAAGATCCTGGGCGCCGCCTACGGTGCGGTCTCCGCCGAGGAGCTGGCCATCGCGGCCCGCGTGCTGGTCACCATCACCGCCCGCATGTCCGAGGAGCTGGCCCGCGCGTGAACCCCGTCCCCGGAAACGACTCGGCCCGCACCTGAGAGGCGGATGCCGGGGATCGTGCGACACTCGCGGTGGTGTTAGGCCGCCGCTGAGAGTCACAGCGCAGGCGGTTCAGACCGGGCGCTGACGTTCGTCAGCTCATCGTTTCCCGAACGCGGCCTGCCAGGTTTCGATCTCGGGGTGTAGGTCCCGGAAATTGGCTCGGACGTAGCCTGCCGTTGACCTTGAATGCCTACTCTGGCGCAGGTCGGCCCCTCTGCGATGGCGCTGACCCCTCGGCATTGCCCCCGGGTCCATGTGGCATTCCTCGCGCGCGGTCGACCCCGGCGTACACCACCGCCGCGAGTTGCGAATCCAGCCCGCCCCGGTGAGACCGGGCGTCGGGCCAGGAATTCGGAGGTGCGCCATGACAGCAACCCCACGCGAACCACGCAGTGACACGTTCGCTCGCCGACCGGGAAAGCGGCACACGACCACACCCGCCATCACCAGCGATTCCGATGACGATCTGCCGGTGGTGCGCTGGCCGGAGCCGAGTCGGCTCGAATCGTGGTGGCACGCCATCATGCACCCCACCGCCGAGCCACCCACACCCACATGACCGGAACCGGCTCGATCGGCACACAACGGTAGTTCCCGGCACGGACAGTCCGACGAATTCCACCCGGGGTACGGGATTCCGGAGCATCACGATGATGCGACCGTTCGGTATCTTTCGCGGGTAGGGTTCGGCGTATGGTGCGCCATCCGGCGCCGATGCTCGCCACGACCGGGCCCGCTCCCGCCGACGACGACACCCGGTACGCCTACGAATGGAAGTACGACGGAATCCGCTGCCTGGCATGGATTTCCGGCGGCGTGTGCCACATGGTCAGCCGCAACGGCAACTCCCTCAACGCGGCCTTCCCCGAGATCTCCCACGCCCTGGCATCGCTGGCCGCGGGGCGGGAGATCACCCTCGACGGTGAACTGGTGGCCCCGGACCGCGACGGGGTGCCGCGGTTCTCCCGGATCGGGCACCGCCTGGGCGTGACGAGACCGAGCCCGGCGCTGATCCGGGCGGTACCGGCGTGCCTGTACGTGTTCGATCTGCTGGGCTTCGGCGACCGTGACCTGCGCACACTGACCTACCGGGAACGCCGTGAACGCCTCGACCGGCTGGGCCTGCCCCATGGCCCGGTCCTGCTCTCGCCGTCCTACCGCGACATCCCGGCGTCTCGGATGCTGCAGGTCGCCGCCGAGCACGACATCGAAGGCGTCATCGGCAAGCGCATGGACAGCACCTACCGGGCCGGGCGGTCGCAGGCATGGCGCAAACTCCCGCTTCGCCGCTCCACCGAGGTGATCGTGGTCGGCTGGCTGGCCGGCCACACCAGCAGCGAAATGTTCGGATCCCTGCTCGTCGCCGCCCACGACGAGCACCGGCGGCTGGTGCTGCTCGGGGCAGTCGGGACCGGGTTCAGCGACACCACCCGCCGCTCGCTACAGCGCGAGCTGCTGGCCCTGGCCGTTCCCGCACCGCCGGTCACCGGTGAGATCCCGCCGTCGATCACGGCCGCCGCGCACTGGGTCGCCCCGCATCTGGTCGGCGATATCGCCTACCGCGAACGCACCGCCACCGGTCTGCGCCACCCGTCCTGGCGCGGGCTCCGATTCGACCGCTCGCCGACGGAAGTCTCGGTGCCGGAGCACAACTGACCTTCCGGCCATGGGAGGTAGCGCGGTTCTGGTCACAGGCCGGCTCACGCAGTGCCGCTCGGCCGAGGAAAACTGCGTCGGCGGCACCCTCGGCCAGGATCTCCTCAGCCTGCCGCGGTTCAGTGATCAAGCCGACCGCCGCAGTGCGCACTCCTGTTTTGGTCCGTACGGCGCGTGCGAACGGCACCTGGTAGCCAGGGCTCAGGGGAATCCGCTGCCGGGGATCGTTGCCCGCGGAACTCAGGTCGACGAGGTCCACTCCGCGCTCGGCCAGCAAGGCCGACAGGTCGATCGTCTCCTCGAGCGTCCACCCCCCGTCGACCCAGTCGGTCGCGGACAGCCTGACGAGCAAAGGCGTGCTGTCGGGTATGGCCGTCCGGACCGCGTCGACGACTTCGATGAGAAACCGCACCCGGTTCCGAAACGAGTCGCCGTAGGAGTCCGGCCGCCTGTTGGACAACGGGGAGAGGAACTCGTGGAGCAGGTACCCGTGTGCCGAATGCACCTCAGCGGATGTCCTGGTGGTGCGCGGCGCTGGTCAGGTCCACGGGGCGTCTCGTACCGCTGCTGCGCAGGAGGGTGATCAGTGTCGCGCCCGCGAACGCGACCACGAACAGTGAGTAGTCCCGGGTCGCGGCCGGCAGGCCACCGCCGTGCACGACGAGGATCCCGGCGACGATGACGGGCAGGCTCATGCCCAGGTAGCAGAGCACGTAGATCGAGGAGAGAACGCCTGAGCGCTCGTGTTCCGCGACCAGTGGCACGACGGTGCGCATCCCGCCCTGGGATCCCGCACCGAAACCGATCCCGGAGACGAAGGTGCCGGCGAAAAATCCTGTGACCGAAGACGCCTCGACAGCCAGCAAGGTCCCCAGCGAGCCGAGGACAAGTAGCGCGGACCCCACGAACATCACAGTCCTGGGTGGTGTGCGCACGAATGCGACGGTGGTGACGGACGAGACCACGGTGAGCACGAACAGCCCGAGACCGCCGATCACCACGGAGCCCGAGCCCGACAACTGCCGAGCCAGTGCCGGGGCGAGTGAGCCGTAGAAGCCACCGAGTGACCACACGGCGAACAACACCGGTGCCACTGCGAGGAGAGCACGACGCAGGTGCGGGGGCACCGCGAGTTCGGGTACGAGAGCGGCACGCAGTCCGGGCCTGCGGCCGGTGGTTTCCGGCAGCAGCGCCACGCCGAGGGCCTGCACGGCGAAGACCCCGATGAACACGACGTAGACGAGCCGGGTGGGTGCCGGCAGATACTGGACGATCAAGCCGGAGAACAACGCGCCGATCCCGGACCCCAGCCCGGGGGCGGCGGCGTTGGCGCGGGTGCCGCGTTCGCGGTCGATGTCCAGCATCGCCGCGCCGAGCGTGCCCAACGCGCCACCGGTGGCGACTCCCTGCAGGATCCGCCCGGCGAGCAGGGCTCCGATGTCGCCGGCTGTGCTGAACACGACCATGGCGGCGATCTGTAACGCCAGCGCGCCCAGCAGCACCGGCTTGCGACCGAGGTGGTCGGATGCCCTGCCGAGCAGCAGCAGTGCGGCCAGGACGGCGATGGCGTACGTGCCGAACACGGCAGTAGTTGTTATCGGGGAGAAATGCCATTGGTCCGCATACGTGGCATAGAGCGGCGTCGGTGCGCTGGAGGAGGCCAGGAACGAGACGATGATCGAGGCCGGCAACAGGAGGCCTGGGCGCCGGGCAGTCTTCATGATGAATTCCAATAGGTGGTAACCCGTTCCTGGGCCCGGGAGCCGGGCCCAGGAACGGTGGTCTGTCAGGATGCGTCGGGATAGGCGGCGGTAGCGCGGATTTCGACGAGCAGCCCGGGGCTGGCCAGTCCGCTGACGCCGATCAGTGACCAGGTCGGGTAGGGAGGGTTGATCAGCTGCGCCTTGGCCTTGGCGAAGCCGGGCAGGTGCTGGTGGATGTCGACGTGGTAGCTGGTCACATCGACGAGCGCGGAGAGGTCGAGGCCTTCGAGCCGGAGGATTTCCTCGATGCGCCGGATGGCGATCTCGGTTTGTTCCTCGATGTCGTCGGGGATGGTGCCATCGGCGCGGCGGCCGATCGTGCCGGCAATGAACAGATGCCCGTGCGAGCGAACCGCGGCGGAGTAGCCGAAGCTCGCGAAAGCGCTGACAGTTTTTCCGAAGACTTCGGAGTCCTGGGGGATCTCGACGGTGTGGATGGCCATTTTCAGTGTTTCCCTTTCGTTGTGACCGAATCGTGGGTTCAGTTGCCCCAGCGGGACGAACGGCAGGAGTGCTCCATCCGGGTCCGGCCGAAGGCCTCGCGTTCACGGAGGAACTCGCCGGGGATCGTGTAGCGGGGCGCGTTCTTCGGGTTTTTCGCGGCTTGCGCGACGACCGCGTCGGTGAGCGAACGGATCATGTCCAGCCGCGGGTACACGGCGTGCACGGCATCGGCTTGCTCGTCGGTGAGCGCGTCGATGTGGTCGGTTACCACCGGGCCGCCGAAGTCGAGGCCGACGCCTCCGCGGACGAGCACGCACAGTGTGCCGCGGCGCTCCGCGATGCCTGGCGAGGTGTGCAACGCGATCGCCTGCCACACCTGATCGGCGTCCGATGTGGACACCCCGCGTTCGACGAGGAATTCGGCGGCGCGATCGGCGCCTTCGATCTCGAACCGCTGGCTGTGCGGGCCGTCCGGCGCCACACCGAGGTCGTGCATCGCGCACGCGGAGAACAACAGGTCGTCGTCGTAGTCGCTGCCCGCGGACAGGCCGAGGCGGCCGGCCATCAGCCGGGCGAACAGGTAACTGCGGACGCTGTGGTTGAACACCGACGGCGTCTCCACCGAGCGGATCAGATCCACCACGGCCTCGGTGAGCGGTGTACCGGGCAGCGTGATCAGGTCGGCCGACCCCTCAGTGGTCGCCTCATGGGTAGCTTCGGTCATGTCCCCAGCGTGCCTGGAACCGCTCTTACCTGGCGATAGGCAAAATTGCCCCACTCCGTTAGAATATTGCCATGACGGCTCATCGGATCGCGATCCTGGCCCTGGACGGGGTCATGCCCCTTGATCTGGCGATCCCCGCGCAGATCTTCTCCACTCGGCCGGAGACCCCGTACGAGATGACCGTGTGCACCTTCGCCGCGAAGGTGCACACCACTGGGGGCTTCACGGTGCTCGCCGAGGGAGACCTGGAGCAGGTGCGCGCCGCCGACACCGTGGTCGTGCCGGGGTCCGAGCCACCCCGCCGACCACCGGAACCGGTACTCGCCGCACTGGCCGAGGCGCACGAGCGGGGCAAGCGGATGGTGTCGATCTGCACGGGCGCCTTCGCGCTGGCCGCGGCCGGCGTGCTGGACGGTCTGCACGCCACCACCCACTGGCAGTACATCGATGACTTCGAACGCGATTTCCCCGCTGTGTCGGTGGATCGCGACGTGCTCTATGTCGACGAGGGAGACGTCCTCACCTCGGCCGGAGTGTGCTGCGGCATCGACCTGTGTCTGCACATCGTGCGCCGCGACCTCGGCGCGGTAGTAGCCAACCGTATCGCCCGCGGCCTGGTCGCCGCCCCGCACCGCGAAGGCGGACAAGCTCAGTACGTGCCCGCCCCCGTCGCGGCAGCCGGCGACGCGTCGCTGTCCGACACCCGCGAATGGGCTCTGCAACGCCTCCGCGAGCCGGTCACACTACGCCAACTCGCCCGGCACGCAGGCCTCTCACAGCGCACACTCATGCGCCGGTTCACCGAGGAGACCGGCACGACCCCATTGCAGTGGTTGCTCCACGCCCGTCTTGGCCGGGCACGAGAACTACTGGAGACCACCGATCACCCAGTGGACCGCGTCGCACATGACTGCGGGCTCGGCACAGCCGCCAACCTGCGACTGCACTTCCGGCGCGTACTGGACACCACCCCCACCGCCTACCGGCGCACCTTCAGGAGCTGAAGCCGGCACGCCAGACGCACGTTCGCCACAGGCCCCGCCGGGCAGCCAGGCCCACCAGGCCCGGCTACCAGCCCATGCCTCTGACGATTTCCTCTTGCGCAGCAGCGACTTCCTCGGCGGTGGCTGCCGATGGGCAATCCGCGAAGGTTCGAACCGGTCACCGACGAGGCGTACTGCTGCTGGTGCGGGGAGTTCGATCCCGAGCGCGAGGGCCCGCACTGGTCCGGCCCGCCGGTTGTACCTGCCGGGCACCGATCGAAATCCTCCCGGCGTGCGTCAGACCAGCAGTAGGATTGACCATGATGTCCGCCAGTTCGATCCGATCCTCGGATTGCGGTAACCGGCGTGAGCATCGCAACAATCTTGGCTAGCCGGCATCACCGGATTCTGGTGATGCCTGCGTGCAGCGCACTTCCGACTACCTGGACAGGTTCTTACTTCTACAAGGAATAGGACCCCAATCAAGCCTGTTTACCTGACCAGGACAGGTAAATGCCTGACCGCCGGCGCCGTCGGATCGACGACGCCGTGACGTGAAGCGGCCGAGGAGTTCTGACGTGAAAGCAATCCAGATGACGCACCAGGGTGGCCCAGAGGTATTGCGGCTGGTGGAGTTGCCCGACCCGGTGCCCGGTCCGGGCCAAGTGCTGGTCCGGGTCGAGGCCGCCGCGGTCAACTTCTCCGACGTCATGCGCCGCCGCGGCGACGTCTACCCGGTCCCGACGCCCAGCCCATTCGTCCCGGGCGCGGAGGTGGCCGGGACTGTTGCCGCCGTCGGAGCGGGCGTCGACAACCTTCCGATCGGGACCCCTGTCTTCGGCACCGTCGGGACCGACGCCTCGGGCGGTTACGCGGAGCTCGCGGTGGCCTGGGGTGCGAGCCTGATCCCGATTCCCGCCGGTCTGACCCCTGAGGCGGGCGCGGGCATTGTTGTGTCGGGCTTGGCCGCCACCGTGATGCTGGAAGACCTCGCCCGCCTCGAGCCCGGCGAGACCGTCTTCGTCCCAGCCGCGGCCGGGGGTGTGGGCAGCTATGCGGTTAAGATCGCGAAACTGAAGGGCGCCACCGTGATCGCCGGGGCAAGTACCGCCGCCAAGCGTGAGATTGCGCTGAAGCTCGGGGCCGATCACGCCGTCGACTACACCGCCCCGGACTGGACCGATCAAGTTGCGGCGCTCACTGGCGGACGCGGCGTCGACGTCGCCCTCGAGATGACTGGCCCCGCACGCCTGATGGAGACGCTGAAGATCCTCGCGCCGTTCGGGCGGGTCATCGTCTACGGTTCGGTCTCCGGAACCGTAACGGGCCTGAACCCCGCCGCCCTGCAACCGCTCCTCTACGACCCTGCCCCGAGCCAGGCCCTGATCGGCTTCAATCTCGGCACCTGGTTCGAGCACCGCCTCACCGACGCGGGCGCCGCACTGGGACGGTTGGTCGACCGGATCGCCTCCGGTGCGATCGCCGTCCCCGAGATTCACATCCTGCCGCTGGCCGAGGCCGCCGAGGCCCACCGCCGCCTCGAAAAGGGCTTCACCACCGGCAAATTGGTGCTGAAGCCATGACCGCCGCGACACCTGAACGGGTCGCCGTCATCACCGGCGGCGCGGGCGCGATCGGCTCCGCGATTGAGCACGCAATGCGGGCGAGCGGGCACCGCACGGTCGTGCTCGACCGCGGTGGCGATATCGACGTCGATCTAGCCGACGAGCGGTCTACCCGGCGGGCCGCCACGCAGGTCCTCGAAAGCTACGGCCGCGCAGACGTTCTCGTGCACAGCGCGGGCGCCTTCGACCAGGCTTCGCTCCAGGAGCTGGATGCCGGGCTCTGGCGCCACGTCCAGGCGGTGAATGTGGAATCGGTGCTGTGGCTCGCGCAGGCGTTCACGCCCGGCATGGCCGAACGCGGCTTCGGCCGCATCATTTTCGTCACCTCCGACACACTGTGGGAACCGCCCGCACCGGTCCTGCTCCCTTATGTCGCCAGCAAGGGCGCACTGACAGGGATCATGCGCTCGCTGGCGCGGGCGCTCGGTCCCGACGGGATCGCGGTGACCGCGGTGGCGCCGGGACTGACCGATACGCCGGGGTCACGCACGGTCAACTCGGACGACGATTTCGCGGCCCAGGTCGCGCGGCAAGCCCTGCCCCGCCGTCTGGTCCCTACCGACACGGCGGCGACCGTCGCGTTCCTGGCCTCCGACGCGGGCGCGGCGCTGACCGGTCAAACCCTGGTCGCCGACGGCGGTCTGGTGCTGCGCTGACCGCAGTGGCCCCGACAGCGCCGTCCGCGGCCACCCCGATACCTGTTCGAGACAGCACTATGTTGTTCCTCATGACATCCGGTCCACAGCCCCGCGGCCGCGTTCCCGCGTCGACCGCGGCCGCCGGTGGCCCGGTCAGTAATGCCCTCATTCGAGTCACTCGGCTGCACGCTATGCGGGCACGGCAGTTGCTTCAGGGCCTGGGCTTGCACACGGGCCATGAGCTACTGCTCATGCATCTGTGGGATCGAGGGCCGCAGCGGCAATCGGATCTGGCCGTGGAGTTCGACACCGATTCCGCGTCCATGACTCGGACGGTGCAGCGGCTCGAGCGGGCCGGGTTTGTTCGCCGTCGCCCGGACCCCACGGACGGGCGGGCCACCCTCGTCGAATCCACCCCGGCCGGAACGGCTTTGCGTCACCGCATCGAGCAGCTGTGGACCGAACTCGAGGCCGACACGGTTGGTGACATGAACGAGAACCAGCAGCGCCAGCTGCTGCGCCTGCTGGAATCAGTCGCGGCGAATCTGTCGATAGCCGCGTCGCCATCGGACGGCGCCTAGCCCTTCCTCCGTCGTTCAGTTCATGGACGCCGCAACGCAGTTGGCGAACTCGGACCTGCCCGACAGGAGGCCGCGCCGCGGTGGTTCGTTCCCTTCCTCGCACCGGTCGCGGGGCATGATCTGCATCTTCAGAGTCCAGCTCGGATACTCACCGCCTTCGATCGCCCCACCACAGGTCACGCTGGTGGTAGTCGGTGTCGATGGAGAACATGTGATCGGCTTCGTTCTGGGTCAAGAACTTGATGCCCTGCTCGGTCTCGAGATGGTACTTGACCCAGAACCGTTCGCCTGCGGCGTTGATCCACATATAGGTGTGGCTAGAATATATGGCCGCACGGCGATTATCCGCTGATCGAGGTCGGAAGGATGACCTTGAACCGTAACCCGGCCAACTACTTCACCGACATCGAAGAATCGGCGTTCGAGCCGAGCAACGCGGTCCCCGGCACAGGTCCCAGCCCCGACAAGATACTGCTCGGGCGCTGGTTCTCCTACGCCGACGCACACCGGCATCCGGTCAATTCGCCACACGCTACCGAGGTCCGATCGTGGGCGAAAGACGGCGCCATGCGCTACCAGAACCCTGGCGATCCGGTGTATGTGCCCAACTCGAAGGGCGGACCGCGCGCCGGACGAATTCGAACAAGTTGCCAGGCCAAACGAAAGGAGGACATTCGTGACCGAGCACATTGCAGGTATTCCAATTCCTGATAGCCGGCTGACTGCCGAAGCGACCGAATTGGTGCGCGACTGCTCGCCGCCACTGCTGTTCCATCATTCGCGCCGCGTCTACCTTTTCGGGATGCTTCAAGGACGCCGGCGCGGTTTGGAGCCCGATCAGGAGTTGCTCTACGTCGGTGCGATGTTCCACGACCTGGGCCTGACCGATGCCTACCGCACCACGAGGCAACGGTTCGAGGTCGATGGCGCCGACGAGGCGCGACGCTTTCTCGGCGCACACAGCCTCGACGACGACAGCCTGCGGCGGGTGTGGACCGCTATCGCGCTGCACACCACCCCCGGTATTCCTGAGCATATGGAGCCCGAGGTCGCGCTGGTCACGGCGGGCGTGGAGACCGACGTTCTGGGAATCGGCTATCACGATCTGGATCCAGCCGATATCCGGGCCGTGGTCGCTGCCCATCCTCGCCCAGACTTCAAGCGTCAGATTCTCGCGGCTTTCACCCATGGCTTCGCCGATCGCCCGGAGACCACATTCGGGACGATGAACGCCGATGTTCTCGCCCATTTCGTGCCCGGGTTCACCCGAACCGACATGGTCGAGGTCATCGAGGACAACCCCTGGCCCAACTAGGGACTGGGGAGTCCGGTGGATGGCGGCCGACGCCTCGGCGGCTAGGGCCCGATCGAGTGCGTTGGTGATAGCCGTTCGGCTCGTATAGAGCTACCGTTGGGAGAGTAACTGGCTCTTAGCCCGGCAGGTCCGAAGAAGCAACACGATCCTCGAGGTTCGCACCCAGGGGGCGTACGGGTTTCCCGGCCTGAGGGGGACGGATGTGAACTATCCCGGTGACGTCAGTACCCGTCCGCGGGCCGCGGGCACAGGATCGAGGCGCCATCCGGAACATGCGCTGACACGCAAAGCGGCTACCTGTCGAGATCGCTCACGGAAGGGAATCCCGTCATGACGATTACCGCGCGCGAGCGGGCCGACCGGCTCGACCTCCTCGGTCGGTTGCGGTCCGCCTTTCAGGACCTGCCGGATGCTCCGTACGAGCTGTCGAACGATCGCATCGAGGCATATCTGAAGACCTCGCACGACGTCGGCGGGATGCGCGATGCGCCGATCGAATTCCTCGAGAAGGAAGGCGAGCACTGGGAGCACAGCACGTATGTGATGGCCGAGGTGCTCGGGTGGCGTGGCATCTGGCTCTCGGAGGAGCGCAGGCGCCTGCACAACGTCGACCTGGGCAACACGATGTACTTGGGGCTGCCCTATTACGGCCGGTGGTTGCTGGGTGTCGCGCGGGTGTTGATCGATAAGCACCTGGTCTCGTTGACCGAACTCACCGCCAGGTACAACGAGGTGAAGGCCCGTGTCGCCGATCTGGCGCCGCACGAGTTGCTGGAGCCGAAGCCGCGAACCATCGCCGACGGCAAGGACATTCCCCGCAACAAGCACCACCTGCACGCGGTCGGCAAGGGCGATCCGCAGGTGTACGCCGGTCAAGCGCCTCCGGCCGAATTCGCGGTCGGTGATGCGGTGCGGGTCCGTGACGGGCAGGCGCTGTTCTACACCCGTACCCAGGAGTTCGTTCGCGGCGCCGTCGGCGAGATCGTGACGCTCGCCTACGAGGCTCCGGCCGCCGAAGACGAGGCGTTCGATTACGAGGCCATCGGTTCACCCCGGCCCGAGTGGTTCTACATCGTCCGCTTCAAGATGACCGAACTCTGGCCGGACTACACCGGCGAGGAGACCGACACTCTGCAAACCGAGTTACCCGAGCGCTGGCTCCAGGCCGTTTGAGACGCGAAACTCCGCCTCCGGAAAGGCTTCAAAAACCTATGTCAACGATTGGGCACGAGCACGATCACCGTCCGCCCGCACCCATGGTCGAAGAGGTGTCCGACTTCGAGGTCCTGGAGGTCGCGGTCCGCGAACTCTGCCTCGAGAAGGGCATCTTCACCGCGCAGGACCATCGCGCGTTCACCGAGTTCGCCGAACGCATCGGCCCGCTGCCCGCAGCGCGGCTTGTCGCCAAGTGCTGGCTCGACGAGGAGTTCAAACGCACCGCCCTGGCCGAGCCGATCGAGGCGTGCAAGGCCGTCGGAGTCGACTGGCTGGAACCCACAGGCTTCGGCACGCCCAGCGACTTCACCGCACTGCACATCCTCGAGGACACCCCGACGCTGCATCACGTCATCGTCTGCACGCTCTGCTCCTGTTACCCGCGGCCGCTGCTGGGCAACTCGCCCGAGTGGTACCGCACGCCCAACTATCGTCGCCGGGTTGCCCGGTACCCGCGCGACGTCCTCGCCGAGTTCGGCACCTACCTGCCCGCCGACGTCGAGATCCGCATCGAGGACTCCAACCAGAAGCATCGGTTCATGGTGCTGCCGATGCGTCCCGACGGCACCGAGAACTGGTCCGAGGACGAGCTGGCCCGGATCGTCACGCGCGACTGCCTCATCGGCGTCGCCCTGCCCAAGCCTGGCGTGAGCGCGAACGTCACGGCCGACCGGATCCGCGAGGCGCATCGAGGAGGGAACTGACATGGCAGGCACGGACGAGCGGCACCGGTCCGCTGTGGTCGCGAAAGTCGACCCATCGCTATTGACTACTCACGTCCCAGTGCTCGATGACCTTGCCTCTCGCCACGAGCAGCTGTGGCCGGCGCTGAGCCGGAAGTGGTCGGTCGACAATCCCGTGCCACCGTGGAAGAGCAGTCTCGACGGGATGTGCGACGCACTCGACGACGCTTCCCTGGTACAGCCGGGAACGGTCCTGTCGTTCCGGGACCGTCGCAACGAAGAGGACGCCCTGTCCCAGGAGCGGTACGTGGACCTGCCGTTCCCCGAGAGTCAATTGCTCGCGCTGGCCCATTCGCTGGTCTGGCGCGGTGTCATCGACCAGGACGCGCTGCGCGATCGCATGGCGACCGTGCGGCAACGCCTCGAAACCTGACATCGCCGATGCCAGCGTCACCGTCCGATCTGCTGGCCGCCGATCCCACAGCGCCGCAGTCGACTCGGAGTGCCCGTCGGACTGCCCGATAAACGGCGTCGAGATTCACCAGCGCAGCCACGCGGTGTATCGGGAACGACGACTTGCGTCAGCTGTCGCTGCCGAGTTCCGTTTTCCCACAGTGAGTTCCGCCCGCCGTAGTACATGCCGGTCAGGTGTCGCGGGGAGGGAACCGTCGGAATGCGAGGCCTGCCCCTGCTGCACCGGCGAGTTGGGCGGGGATGTAGAGCAGTGTGGCGGGCGTGAACAGGTTCATCGTGATCGCGCCGAGGACGACGGCCGGATTGAAGGCGGCACCGAATATCCCGCCGACGATGACCCCTCCCGCCGCGACTGTGGATCCGATCGCCAAGGCTGGCATCGGGTTGGGAAACCGTGGCCCAACGGCGGCGACATTGAGCACCACGAACGCCAACGCGAAGGTGAACGCGAGTTCTATCGCAAGCGAGCCGACCAGCATCCGGGGGCTGGGGTCGATGTGCTGTGGTGCACGCGAGCCGACGACCGCCGGAACGACCAGTGCGGCAACCAGTCCGGCCATCACCTGGGTGAGCCAGTAGCCGCAGGCAGTGCCAGGGCGGATCCGGCCGCGCACGAGCGCCGCGAAGGTGACCGCGGGGTTGTAATGGCCGCCGGATACGCGCTCGCCCGCGTACACCATCACCATCAGTACGGCTCCGACGGCCAGCGGCGCCAGCGCAGTTCCGCTGCGCGCGGTGGCTCCGACGGCGAAGACCACGAAGAACGTGCCGATCGCCTCGACAGCGAGTTTGCGGGCGATATCGAGCGCCGAGTCCGCGCGTAGCGTGTCGGCGCGGGTCGTGTCGATATTTGTCGTATCTGGCATGAGGATCCACCTTTCCGAAACTGACAGGCTCGTATATATGACGGTAGGCAGGCCGAGCCGTCTCATGCTCAGAGCGACCTATGTTTGCAGCTGCAGCCCGGTTACGAGGACAACCCCAGGGTTACGCTCACGTATCACACCTTGCGATATACAAAACTCGGAGTACTGTAATTGTCAGAGATGTCGAACCGGAGGGTGGAAGCCCGGAGTCCGATCCGGGCAACCGCAATCATCCGGTCGACGCCCGGCAGCGATCACTGATACGCGCAGGATCGCGCCGGTATCCGGGACAGGAAGGAAATGCGCATGGCGGCAATAGGTTTCGTTGGCCTGGGAGCTATGGGAAGTCGCTTCGCGCGTCGTCTGCTCGACGGCAACACCGTGTACGGCACCAACCGCACAACCGCGAAAGCGGCCGATCTCGTCGCGCGCGGCATGATCTGGCGGGACACACCACGCCAGGTCGCCGACTCGGCGGACGTCGTATTCACGGCCGTGTCCGACAATGCGGCGTTGCAGGCGGTGTACGAGGGCCCCGACGGCATCGTGGCCGGATTGCGGTCCGGGCAGGTCGTGGTCGACATGAGCACGGTCGGTCCCGGCACCGTGGCAGAAATCGCCGACCAGGTCGAGTCCCGGGGCGCTCATATGGTCAGCGCGCCGGTGTCCGGCAGTGTGCCCGCGGCCGCCGAGGGCAGCCTGGTCATCATGGCCGGTGGACCGTTCGGCGCGGTCACCGCCATCGAACCTTTGCTGTACCGGCTGGGCCGCCAGGTCGCCTACGTCGGAACCCGAACCCAGGCCCTGACACTCAAACTGGCGATCAACGTCAGCCTCGCCAACCAGATCCTCGCCTTCAGCGAAGCGCTGATGCTGGCCGAAAAAGCAGGGATCGACCCCGCACAGGCCGCCTCGATAATGACCGACAGCCCCATCGGGTCGCCCGCGCTGCAGGCACGCGCGCCGATGGCCCTGCATCTACCCCAGCGTGCGTGGTTCGATATCCGCGCCATGCGCAAGGACCTGTGCCTCGCGACCGACACCGCGGCCGGTCTCGGAATGCACATGGCCACCGCAACAGTCGCCCGCGACGCGGTCGAGCGCGCCGTGGATCACGGGTACGCCAACCGCGACCTGGCCGGGCTGTACGCAGCCCTGCACGGCCGGATACCGGCGACCGACGAGCGGATCGGGAGCCGACGGTGACCGAGGCCCCCTCGACGATGCACCGCGGCCGGCCCCGCGACGAGAAAGCTCGCGAGGCGATCCTGGACGCGGCGATGGACTCGCTACTCGAGCACGGTGTCACCGCCATGAACATGGACCTGGTGGCGGCAGCGGCTGGGGTCAGCAAGGCCACCATCTACCGCTGGTGGCCCGGCAAGGAAACCCTCGCCATGGACGCTCTGTACCGCACATGGGGGTCCGTTCCCGAGCCCCCCGACACCGGATCGCTACGCGATGACCTGCGAAACCTGCTGTGGCCGTGGACAGAACTGCTCACCCGACGCCCCTACGGACGGGTCATCGCCGGCCTGCTCGTCCGGGTCCGCGCCGACCCCGATTTCGCACTCCATTACCGCACACGTTTCCTGGACCAGCGCCGTGAACACGGACGCCTGATCCTGCAGCAAGCCATCGCCCGAGGCGAGATCCCCGCCCGCACACACACCGAAGCCGTCCTGGACCTGCTCTACGGCCCCGTCTACCACCGGCTGATGCACGGCCACGCCCCGCTCGATCAGACCTTCGTCGAGGACATCGTCGACATCGTCCTGGACGGTATCCGGCCTCGAACCGACACCACGATCACCCGGCCGCAGCTCCGGCAGGACCCCTGACTGTCGTCGCCGAACTGCCCGGACTGCACAGATTCACCGAACACCCTAGGAGGACATATGACAACCAAGGCGTTGACCACCACGGAACTCGGCTCGACCGGCATGCAGATCACCCGCGTCGGCTTCGGTGCATGGGCCATCGGAGGCGGTGAGTGGGAGTTCGGCTGGGGACCACAGCAGGATTCCGAGTCCATCGCGACAATCCAGCACGCACTCGAGGCCGGTGTCAACTGGATCGACACCGCGGCCGCCTATGGTTTCGGCCGATCCGAACGCGTGGTCGGCGTGGCGCTGCGGGACAGCGAGAAGCGCCCGTTCGTGTTCACCAAATGCTCGTTGCTCGACGATGGCACCGGACATGTCCGGCACAGCCTGCGCCGGGATTCGGTGCTCCGGGAGGCCGAGGCCAGCCTGGAGCGGCTCGGTGTGGACGCTATCGACCTGTATCAGATCCATTGGCCCGACCCGGATTCGGACATCGAGGAAGGCTGGGCCGCGCTCGCGGAATTGAAGGAACAGGGCATCGTCCGGCATATCGGGGTGTCCAACTTCGATGTCGCCCAGTTGCGCCGCATCGCCTCGATCGCACCGGTCGAGACACTGCAACCGCCCTACTCGCTGGTCGACCGGGCCGCCGAAGCCGAGGCCCTGCCCTACGCCGAAAAGACCGGCATCGGAGTCATCGTCTACTCACCGATGGGTTCGGGGTTGCTGACCGGTGCGATGACCCGGGAACGGGCAGCGCAGCTGCCCGGCAACGACTGGCGCGCACACGACGCCCGCTTTACCGAGCCGCAACTGTCGCAACATCTTTCGACCACCCAGCGGCTGCGCACGGTCGCCGACCGCTACGGCCTCACACCCGGCGCCGTCGCGGTCGCGTGGACGCTGAGCAACCCCGCAGTGGACGCCGCGATAACCGGCTACCGACGGCCCGAGCAGGTCGATCCGATCATCGCCGCCGCCGATCTCCGGCTCACCGAGAACGATCTCGCCGAGATCGATCCCCAACGGCAGCCCTGACCACCACGGACCGGGCTTGCGTCACACACCGATCCATCTCCCTCCCCACGAACGAGTCGTCCGGCACGAGGCGGGCGACGACATCGCCGACACCGTTCTCGACGACATCCGGCCTCGAAACATCCTGGCCGACAGCAATTTCAACTCGAACTATCCCAAGCCGACAACGTTGTGGAGCTGGAGGTCGTCACGGGGGAGGCCGCCCTGAGGAGGTGTTCCGAGGGGACGCGCCCTGACCTCTTCCACGCGGCCCTGGCTGGAAGAGGACAGTGCGGCATCATCACCACGGCCACCGTGCGCCTGCTGCCCGCCCCTGCGACGGTCCGCCACTACCTGCTCTCCTACCCGAGCGTCGCCGCGCTGACCGCCGACCAGCGGCTCGTGGTCAACGACCGCCGCTTCGCCTACGTGGAGGGAGAGCTCGGGCTGCCGATCGACTCCGGTGGCTGGAGTTACCAGCTTGAAGCGGTCGCCTTCTTCAACGGCACGACCCCGCCCGACGACGCCAGGCTTCTCGGCGGTCTGGGCGACCAGCCCCGCGACCGGCAGATCAAGGACATGTCCTACTTCGAGTTCCTCAACCGGCTCGCCGCGGGTGTCGCCTCTTTGAAGTCCACCGGCGAGTGGTACCGCCCGCACCCCTGGTCGAACATGTTCCTGCCCGCGAGCCGCACCGACGCCTTTGTGGAGGCCGCCATCAAGGACCTGACCGAGACCGAGGTCGGCGCCAGCGGCGTGGTCCTGTTCACACTGCTCAGAACCGCCTCGCCCGGAGCCGAGAGCCCGCAGGACATGGTGGAGGCCAACCGTTCCCTCTACCTGCGCGCCCGCGCCGTCGGGGGTTACCAGTACCCGGTCGGCTCCATACCCACCACGCGTGAGGAGTGGCGCACCCACTACGGCCTTGCATGGGACGCCTTCGAGGCGGCCCATGAACGCTACGACCCCGACGGAATCCTCACTCCGGGCCAGGGCGTCTTCCCTCCGGGACCGTGAAGTCCGCAGCCGGATCACCGGTGCCGAGTTTCGCCGCCAGGCGAAGGGCGCAGTGTTGCAGGACCGTCGCGTTGCCAACGCTGGTTCCGAGTGCCACCGCTGCCTGCCGGAGCGTACGGCCCTGCAGGAAGCGCAGCTCCAGCACCGTCCGGTAGCGCGGGGGCAGGCGGGACAAGATGATCGCCGCCCGGTGTCGTACAGCCTGGACGTGCTCGCTGGACGATACGGCCGTGCTCCTCCGGCGCTGAACGACGATCCGCCGCCGCCTGATGCCGCGCCCGCGCACCCCGGTCAAGCATCGGTATCCGACCACAGAACAATCTGCGAGGCAACATGGTTCGGACTAATCAACCCGTCTCGGAGGCGAGCTTGGCTGTGGTGACGGGGCGTTTCGGCGGCGTAAGAAAGCCGACCCACTGCCCGAGCACGACCGCGTGCCCGGTGCGGCTGGCCCGGCACGGCGTGGACGGTGCGGCAGCCCGAACGATCGCGTGCACACCAGCGTCGCCGAACGCGGCCCGAGCGGCTGCGGCGAGCGGGCTGAGGTCGGTCATGACCGGGACGATACTGACCCATCCCGACATACCAGCGTTGCGTGAGTGCTCGGGTGCCGGATCTCTTGGCCGGGCTCCAGTGGCGATCGGCCTGCCCCTGACCGAAGTCCGGGGCAGGCCCGGAGAAATCGCGGTCACTTCAGCTGTGCTGGATCAGCGCTAAACCACTCGCCCGTCCAGTGTGTCCTGGGGATCACCGTACTGCGGGGAGTCACTTCGGCTGTGGTTGTTCTGCCCGTTGTATTGGGCGGTGATGCGACAGGAGGTAAACCGCAGGAAGGCCGGGCGTGGGTCTTGGATCACCCGGTGGTAGAGGATCTCGGCGGCCCGCTGCTCGGTTCCATTGGACTTCACCTCGGCGATGAAGTCGGCGATACGTTTCCCGCCCCACGCCACATCGATGGCGTCGATGAAGAACAACCAGTTCGCGTTTTTTTCGACGACCTCGAGCGGCACGACTACCGTGTCGCCGCTGTCGAGTGCTTGCTCGATTCCCCTGCTGATCAGGCCATCGACCAGGTCCAGGCTCAGTGGAATGAACGGTTCGTTGTACGCGTATCGGCCGGTGGGCGCCGGTGGCGGTACCGGCCGGTACTTGGCGTAGGCGGCGTCGTCGCGGGCGCACCAGTCGATCGCCTCGGCGGTCAGTTCCGCTTTCAGCGTCGGGTTTGTCCGGTCCAGGTCCAGGATTTTCTGCTCGAGCTCGTCGTCGGTGGGCTGCGTATTCCCGAAGCCCATTCTGTCGCGCCAGCCGCGGTGGACCGATGCCAGCCGGAAACACATGTACTCGTAATCGGGATCGGACATCGCTTCCCTCTTCCTTTCATCACTTCGAACACATCGAAACAAATGATCGGAAACAGTTGTCGGCCAAGGTATCTGGGACGATGTGCCATCGAATAGCAGGCGGTCGCAGCGCCCGGACGCATTCTGCGATCGTGCGTCACCCAGGCCGACGCCGGTGGTCGCAGCGGGCTCAGATCCGCCCGCGCCCACCGCGCCAGGTTTGTCAGCTCACGACAGCCTGGATCGAGTTGTTGTATCGGACGTAGTTGCTGCCTTCGAACAGGACCCCTCCGCAATCGCCCCCAGCCGAGCGGTCCGTTCCTCACGCGTCGAATCCCAGTCCGCCATCTCCACACAGCCTCTCTCCCGACCGATAGCTGACATCAATGACTGTAAAGACGCAGCGAGGCCCGGTTACCAAGATCACCCGAAGAAGACCGGAAGACTGTTTTGCCTGGAACCTCCCGATTCCCCACCCCCGATCCGCTCCGCACAACCCGGACGAGCACCGCCTGCGCCGACTGCGAGGGCTGCTACTGCGGCGAAGTCGAGACCGATCACGCTCGCCCGCCTTCGTTCACCGCCACACCTCGACCGCAAACCGTGGGTGCGCCGCGTCGGCGTCGCAATGGACGCCATCCACCGAGGCCCAGGGCAAGGTGGTGGATCGTTGCGTCCAGCTCTTCGGCGGCTACGGCTACATGCTCGAATACCCGATCGCACGCATGTACGCCGACGCCCGGGTGCAACGCAATCGTCAGTGATCAGCCGCCCGGCACCCAGGCCAGTGGACACCGAGCCCCTGGTGTCGGCGCAAACAGGAATGAGGAATTGACCGTGGAGAGGTATTGGATTGCGGCGTCGATGGCGTCCCGGTCGGTGACTTCGAAGGAAGGCCGGAAGCTGGCGAACTACCTTCGTTGTGTTGCCCGAGAAAGTGATAGGCCGTGACCGCCGAAAGGTTGTTCCCACCCGAAGGTGATGTGCACCTTCGGATCTGGCTGGCCGGCGTGGCCTTCGACTACACGGCCACCGCAGAGGCGGTGCGCAACTTGATCCACGACTGGAGACGAAAGCATTGGTGCACGATCGAATTGATCCGCGGCACCATCGAGGACCGCCGACTGCTGCGGCGCCTGCCATGCGAACGACTATTCCTCGGGCCATGACCAGCAGCGCACAGATGCCCAGCAAACCAGGTCGATCAGCGAGTTGCAGTCATGTTCGGACCTCATCGACACCCTCAACTCCGAGACCGGCAGCACGGTCATCGTCGTGCTTACACAACACCTGTTGCAATCTGCCACAGTCGCTGTGAAAGACGCTGAGCTGCAAAGATGTTCATCAACCGGTCGCCTCGCAGACCCGGACCCCCAGAGAACGAACTTCGCGCCGATAGCGAGCGACCACCGCCAGGTGGTGGGCGACGGTCGCGGGTTTGAAGTGGCGGATCTCCTGCATCTATCGCATGTACCGTTCGGCCTCGGTGCGGGCGACGGTGAGCGGGGTGAGCTGGTGGTCGGTGTACCAATAGAAGCACAGGCGCAGGTCGGATTTGGCGTGGATGCGTGATGCCGCGGTCCCGGCGAACCGCCATCATCCTGGCCGCCTACATGGCCTCAGCCACATCCGCCTAGCCCGGCCCGGCTGCGTGTCCGAATTCGTCGATTGTGCGTCTGCGATGGGTCTGCCATCTGTACTCTCGGTGATGTGCCGAAGCCACCCCGTCGGAGACCGGGATGGAGGGATGGACACCGCGGACTAGTCGAGTTCCGCTTCCGCGTGATCACATCTTACCGAGAACGACACCGTACGAATGGTTTACGCAATGCATTCAGCGCGGCGTCGGCACGATGCCGCATGACGGACGAAACGACCCCATGGAGGCTGACAGCATGACATCTGTCCAGATCCCCGGCCCCGTCGATGAAGTTATCCGGCGAATGCGCGCCATCAAGGACGAACTCGATCCGCGGGATGGAGTGGCGAGTTTCAACAACATGTATCTGCGGGTCACCGAACTGGTCGGAGAGCAGCTCACCGCTGGTTTCTTCGCGGACTCCGCGTTCATCGAACGTCTCGATGTCATCTTCGCGCAGCTGTATTTCGACGCGGTCGACGCAGACAAGCGCGGCAACCAGCCCAACGAGGTCTGGAGACCGGTCTTCGATTCCCGGTCGAATCGGACCGTGTGGCCGTTACAGTTCGCACTGGCGGGTATGAATGCGCACATCAATCACGATCTGGCGCTGGCGGTGGTCAAGACCTGCAAGGAGCGGGGCACCACGCCGGATACCAAACCGGTGCATGCCGACTACCTGAAGGTGAACGAGTTGCTCGCCAGGATCGAGGCTCAGGTCCGGGCAGAATACGAGCCCGCGCTACTGAAGCTGGCCAGCAAGGACGCCGAAGCGCTCAAGCACATCCTGAGTAGTTTCAGCATCGCCCGCGCCCGCGACGCCGCGTGGGTCACGACCCAGGTGCTCTGGATGCAGCGCGACAACAAGCAGCTGTTCGGGATGACACTACGAACTCTCGAGCAATCCGTCGCGACCGCCGGTCGAATGCTCCTCACACCCGTCGTTCCAATGCCACGCTGACAGGCCAGCGAACTCGACAACCCGGGCATGACGAATGTTGCCCAGGCACTGACGATTTCCTGACCCTGTCGAAAACCGAGTCTGAAGCACATCCCTATCAGCCGGTCGGCGTTGCTGCGGCTTGATCGGAAAGCTGCCCCGGATATCAGGCTGATCTCCGGGGCAGCCCGCGGTCGGCCCTCGGTGACACTACCTTCAACCGAGCGCGTGGCCGTGCCGTTATCTGGGCGCCGCCTGACCTCGATAAGGCATCAGTCCGAACCTCGCATTCCAGGTCTCGGGCATCGAACGGCGCTACCCGGCCTGATGTCGCCGAAACGCCTGCAGCACTTGGGTGGTCATGCTTGTCAGAACCCACGCGTGGCCCCTGCGCAGGCCATCGACCCGGCTGTGGTCGAGGCGATGGCCGAACTCGGCATCGACATCACCGCCCAGACACCGAAGATCCTCGCCCCGGACACGGTCCATACCTCCGATGTCGTGATCACCATGGGTTGCGGCGATGTCTGCCCGTACTCCCGGGCGTGGACTACCGCGACTGGGTCCTGGAAGACCTCGCAGGCCAAAGGCGTGGACGCCGTGCGCCCGATCCGCGGGCAGGGCCGGGCTCGCGAGCAGCCGGGATCGCGATGGCCTACAAGCTGATCGAATCCGTACAAGCCCGCTTGCGCAAGGTCAACGCGCCCGAACTGGTCGCGCTCGTCCGAGCCGGCGCGCTGTTCCACAAGGGCAAACTGCTCGAACGACCCGTCGACATCACGCCGACCCGGTCAACGGACCCGGCTGAGACCACCCGGACGGAGGTCGCGTGAAACTCGTTGAAGCAGAAGTCTTGACGGCATCTCGTTTCTGCGGGAAGAACCGCCACAAGTGGGAGACATGACGTTCACAGGGAGCAGGCACCATCACTCCATGGGAGATAACGCAGCACTGATCGCGGCGGTGCAGGATGGCGATCTGCGGCAAGCAGAAGCGCAGTTGGAGGCTGGTGCGGATACCAACGCAACTGACGCGGACGGCAACACCATGCTAGGGATTGCCGCGGCCCGAGCCAACGCGCAACTTGTCGAGCTTCTCCTGTCGTGGGGTGCCGACCCGAACGCTCGCTCGAGTGGTGGCATGACACCACTGATGCTGGCAGCCGATGCTGGAGCGCTCTCGGCTGCGATCGCACTGATGTCCGCCTCGGTCGAACTGTGGCACCGCAACAACGAAGGCCGTGACGCCTTGGACATTGCTTCCCGATGGCTCACGGTGGATCCGGAGGTGGAACTGCGTCGGCGTCTCGGGGCAGCGGACGGCGACGAGATGGTTGTGGAGCGCGGACAGGCGCCCGACGAGGGGCTGGGCTCGGTCGAGACGATCCGGGTCAGCACACCGAATGGTCATTTGATGATCCAGACCGGCCATGCCGCGATAGCGACCGAGCTGGAGAAAAGCTTCGGGATCCGGCCCGCCTTCGCCGAGCTGATGGCAAGAGGCCTCACCTACGAAGATCCCGATCACATCGGCCGAAGGTTTCCGGCGTGGGTCCTGGAGTCCCGGGGGGACGAGGAGACATTCGTTCTCGCTACAGCGGCGATCGTTTCCCCTGACCCGCGACAACGGCATTTCGCGGCGGAGGTGTTGCTGCGCTTCGGAGTCGACCTCGGCGACGATGTCGGATCGTTGAACGACAGGACAGTGGATCTGCTGCGCCGACGGGCCGCCGATGAACAGGAGCCGACTGTGCTGGAGCGAGTGCTCGTGGGGCTCGGACACCACTTCGACGCCCGAGCCATGCCGGAAATCCTGCTACACGCCAGTCATCCGGCCGCTGAGGTACGAGCAGCGGTTGCTTTCGCCTTGCAGGAACTCGCTTCCGCCACCGACGTCGAGGCATTCAGAGCTGTGGTCGCCCTCTGCCATGACGAGGATGCGGTCGTGCGCCGGAACGCGACCCTCGCATTGGCGTACATCCAACCGGATTCCCAATGGCCAGGGAGGCGCCTCCGCATCCACAGCTCTTGACAATATCTCCTGCGCTTCTTTGGCGGGCTCTACCTTCTGGGTTTCCGCGGCGGGGAAGCCGTTGTGAAGTAGATGAAAGAAGAGCCCAGTGGAACCATGCGACGCGGGCTGCGATGTTGGCCCCTTTGACGCTCTCCGAGCCCTCATCGACAACGCAGACCTAACCGCCTACTGGGACTTCCACATCGCCGGAGAACACCAGCGCGTCCACACCAACGACTATCAACTCGCAGCATGATCAACAGCCACTGGAAAGGAGCCGCACCCATCGCAGGTTCGGGCCCTCGGCGCGGCTCTTACAGCATTGACAGGTCAGCATCTACACGAAACCGCCGGGATTCTTGGCGATCAGCCCCAACGCGACGCCGATCCAGGAGATCGCTGGCACGAACAGGGCGATCACGCTGCCGCAGATCGGCACACCGCCGCCGCGTCGTGCAACGGCCCTCTGATCGTCGAGAGATCCTGTGCTCGACCGGCATGAGTGATCAGCTTGCATTGAAACGGCACAACCGGGAGAGGCTACTCGAGTGTGGACTCCAGCAATACGCCAGCGCTCACCACCACGGCAGTGGCGAGCCCGGCGCGCAGCAACACGGCGGTGTATCTGATCGGGTTGTTGTGACCGCGTGCCCAGCCAGCTAATGCACCGGCGTCAGTCACACTCGTAGTCGCGGGCGTTGGTCGCCTGCCACACGGTGCTGTCGAAGATCATCGGTGGAGGGTTTGAGGCTTCGCTCGATGCATTCGGGAACTGCTCCACGCGGCGTGTACGCAGACGTCGATGGATCCAGTTGTCGACACTGGCGTACCCATCACCGCTACTGATAGGCGCGTCTCGACACGTGGAGGTAAAGCGCCGAAGTCCGGCTAGGCCGAGGTGCCCGGTTGCAGGGTGTTGTGTTCGGCGGCCCATGCGGCGATCTGTAAGCGTGAGGTGAAGCCCAGTTTTCTCAGGATATGTTCCACGTGTCCCTCGGCTGTGCGCTGTGAAATCACCAGCCGGGCGGCGATGGCCTTGTTGGTCAGACCTCGGGCAACGAGATCGGCGACCTGATGCTCGCGCTTGGTCAGGTTTCCTGCTGAACGGAAGTCCGGCTCGGTGGCTTCGGCTCGCTCGCCGAGTGCGAAGCCCGCCGCGGTATCGAAACTCATCGCGGCGCCTCGCTGGCGGGCTGCCACGAATGCTCGTTCGCCGAGTGCCTTACGGCTGGACCGGACGCATTCCTCACGATAGACGTGTAAATCGCGAAACATGAGCGCGGAGCCCCCGGTAACACGGCCCAGCGAATTGGCGGCACCCATCAGGACAGCGGCGCGCCGGGCATGGTGCTGGTCGGCTGCGATCCAGGCCAGCGTCTCCAAACAGGCCCCGGCGACGAGCGGATCTGCCACCAGCCGGGACGATCGAATCCCCTGCTGCAGCAGATGCATGGCGCGCTCAGGATCACCTCTTCGCCACACAGTAAATCCCGCTGCCCACGACAACCATGCACGAAGCATCGTCTCACCGGCGGATTCGGTGATTGCGAGCCCCTTGTCGAGGTCCGCGAGAGCCCGTTCGGTATCCCCGTGCACTGCGTAGGCCCATCCGAGCGAAATCCGGGCGTCCAGCTGCAGTTTAAGGTTTCCTGATGCTTCGTAGGTGTCGACGGCATCGGCGAGGAGGGCGCCTGCGCGAGCCAGATCACCGTTACCTCCGGCAAGACACATATTTCCCTCGGCGTGCGCGAGCAGGGCTGCGACCAGCGGCTCGGCAGTCTGCTCGGCCAGGGTCCGGAGCTGTGTCATGGTGTCGGTGACGACCGGGAGGTCACCCTGCATCGCGGCCGTGACACCGGCTACGTGGAGTGCCTTTGCCCGGTCGGTGGTCGGCGCACCGGTCGTGTGGCCGAGCGCGCGCTCGCACCAGTGGCGGCCCTCGCTGAGCCGTCCACGCAGGGTCCAGAACATGTGGAGGGCGGCGGTCATCCGCAACGTGCAATCGTTGGACTCGGCCAGGCTGAATTCCAGCGCTTTGCGCAGATTGGGCAGTTCCCGCTCCAGCCGGGCAACCAATGGCAGCTGGTGTGGCCCGACCCATTCGGTCTCCGCCTGGGTCGCGAGCCGTTCGCACCACTGTCGATGCCGCCGAGCGTATTCGAGGTACTTCCCACTGGCTTCGGCCTTCTCCTTGCCGTATTCCTGGACGGTCTCGAGCATCCGGAAGCGGATCGCGCCGTCAGTTTCGTCGCGGATCAGGATCGACTTGTCCACCAGCGCGGACAGCGCATCGAACAATTCCGACTCGGTCAGGTCGGTGCCGCACACCTGTTCGGCGGCGTCGGGCTCGAAACCGCAGGCGAATACCGACAGCTGATTCCACAGCAGCTGTTCGACCGGCGTACACAGGTCATAGCTCCAGCCGATGCACAACCGCAGTGTCTGCTGCCGCATCGGGGCACCGCGACGCCCGCGAGTCAGCAGGTCGTAACGGTCGTCGAGCCGGGACAGGATCTGCTGGGGCGACATCGTCCGCAATCGGGCCGCGGCCAGCTCGATCGCCAGCGGTAACCCATCCAGGCGGGCGCAGATCCGGGCCACGGTGAGCTTGGTGTCGTCGGTTACGTCGAAGCCCGGCACAGCTGCGGCAGCACGTTCGGCGAACAAGGTCACCGCGTCGGAGCGCGCCGCCGACTTGTCCGTCGGATCAGGAATTCCCAAGGGGGGCACCGCGAACACTGATTCCCCGCCCACGCTCAGGGCCTCGCGACTGGTCGCCAGAATCCGCAGCTGTGGGCAGGTCCTCAGCAGCGATTCGGTCAGCGTCGCGACCGCATCGATCACCTGTTCGCAGTTGTCGAGCACCAGCAGCAGATTGCGCGAGGCCAACGATTCCGCCACCACCTCGAGCATCGGCCGGGCACTCTGGTTCCGCAGCCCGAGGGCGGCGGCCACGACGTCGACCACCAATGTCGTATCCCGCAGACCCCCCAACTCGACCAGCCGCACGCCGTCGGCGAAATCCCCCTTCACCTTGTGAGCGACGCGCAGTGCGAGCCGGGTCTTGCCGACCCCGCCCATTCCGGTCAGCGTCACCAGACGCGACCCCGCCAGCAGATTCTTGACCTCGGCCACCTGGATCCGCCGACCGACGAAGCTGGTGAGTTCGAGGGGAAGGTTCCCGATGCCGCTCTCTACCACCGGCATCGACATCACCGCCGATACCCGGTTGGCTCCTGCATCACCACGCAGGGCCATCTCATCAACGACGAAACCATGATTGTGCTCTACCTGCTGCAGTTGCCGACCCAATTCCGCAGCGGTTGGGCGGTTCCGAGAGTCGCGCGACATCGCCGCCTCGATCACCGCGCGCACGCCCTCGGGCATGCCGCTCTTGCGCAGATCGGGGACCGGTTGCCTCGTTATCCGCAGAAATTGCGCGACCACCTGCTCACCGCTGCGGCGCTCGAAGGCCGCGTGGCCGGTCAGCGCACAGAACAGCGTGGATCCCACCCCGTACACATCCGAGGCCCGGCTCGGGGCGTCGCCATTGAGGACCTCCGGCGCGGTGAACGCGGGTGAACCGGTGACCGTGCCGGTCGCCGTCTCGAATCCACCGGCGATATGGGCGATCCCGAAGTCAGTCAAGGCGGGTTCGCCGTAGTCGGTGAGCAGAATGTTTCCCGGCTTGATATCGCGGTGCAGAATCTCCGCCCGATGCGCCGTTTCCAGCGCACCCGCGATCTTCACCCCTAGGTGCAGCGCTTCTCCGACCGACAACGGACCGTCGCGGCGAATGCGTGCATCGAGGGAGCCGTGGGAGTGGTATGGCATCACCAGGTAGGGCAGACCGCTCGCGGTCTCACCGACCTCGAGCACATCGACGATATTGGGATGCCCCGTCAGCCGCCCCATCGCACGTTGCTCGCGAAAGAAACGCGCCCTATTCTCGTCGACC
Source organism: Nocardia sp. GP40 (assembly GCF_050434125.1). Lineage (NCBI taxonomy): Bacteria > Bacillati > Actinomycetota > Actinomycetes > Mycobacteriales > Nocardiaceae > Nocardia > Nocardia sp. GP40. Next base: position 1,001,510 of record NZ_JBNPVW010000001.1, read on the forward strand.
TCTCCGGTCAGCACCTTTACCGCCACCACGCGATCCAGAGCCCGCTGGCTACACCGATACACCTCGCCGAAACCGCCCCGCCCGATTTCCTCCGCATCCTCGAAACCGGCAGCACTCAACTCCGTGACGGCAGCAACACCAACATCACGCTGTGTTTGGAACGGATTGCTCTCGACCATCGGCTACTCGTGACCTAACCTTAGCGGGTCCTAGCCAGAGTAGCCTCGCCGTCAATGCCGGACCATGACGCCCACCGTGGCCGGCACAGCAGCCTGGTCGAACGCGCACGTGGTTCATCACCGGCGTCAACAGCGGTTTCGGCCTCGAGCTGGCCGGGCAGCTGCTCGCGCGCGGCGACCGGGTTGCCGGCACGGTCCGCCGAGAAGGTTCGGCCGACGACCTGAAAGCCGCGTATGGCGACCGGTTCTGGCTCGGGCATCTCGACGTCACCGATCTGCCGAAGGTCCGCGAAGTCGTGGACGCAGCCTTCGCGGACCTGGGCCGGATCGACGTCGTGGTCGTGAACGCTGGCTACGGCTTGTTCGGCGCGGCGGAGGAGATCACCGACGAGCAGGTCACACACCAGATCACGACGAACCTGCTCGGCGCCGTCCAGACGGCTCGCGCGGCCCTGCCCCACCTGCGCGCCCAAGGCGGCGGCCGGCTGATCCGGATCTCGTCGGTCGCCGGGCTCGCCGCACACGCCGGCGCTCGGTATCACACCCGGCTGACCGCTGACGGTCGCATTCGGTCCTGCCTGTTCAGCGACCGCGACACCGACCTGCGGGCGGCGCTGCGGTCCGATGCGACCGACGATGATCTGGCCGCGCTCTGGCGTGGCGCGATGTGGCAGAAGTCGGCGGGCCACGGAATCGACGCCCCCGACTTCGCCGCCATCGCCGATCTCACCGGTCGCAGCAGCGAAACCCTCGACTTGGCCCCCGAGGCCGCCATCGCCGACCTTCGTGTCGCGCTCACCGATCGCTACGGCGAAGATATGGACAGCATGCTCGATGTTGCCGCCTACCTCATCGGCGACGAACTCACCCGCGATCCGTCGGCCTCGCTGACGTCCTGGGTAGACGTGCTGCCCTCCTTCGCGGGCGGCTGAGCTACCTCGGCCGGTCGCCCTGCGGCGGCGGTGACGCCGAATGCGGCGAGTAAGGCGGCGAGCGCGAGGATTGCGGTGCTGGCTTCGAACGCGATCCGGAATCCTTGGGTCAGTGCGGTTTCGGGCGTCGCGCCGGTGCCGAGGAGCCCGGTGCTGCGATGAAACGCCACCGTGCTGAACACGCCGAGGCCGAACGCACCGCCCAACTGTTGTGTCGTGGTCACCAGCCCCGACGCCAATCCCGTGATGTCCTCGTGAGTTTCGCCGACCGCTGCGATCGTGATCGAGACGAACCCCAGGCCCATGCCGAACCCGGCGATCAACAGGCCGGGCAGCAACGCAAGGTAGCTGCCGGTGGGAGAGAGGCGCGAGAGCAGAAACATGCCGCACGCAGCTGCCGCCATCGCCGTCGTGAGTACCGGCCGGACGCCGAGGCGTGGCGTGAAGCCCATGGCGGCACCGAATCCCGCAGTGACCAACGCACAGAACGGAAGCCAGGCCAACCCAGTGCGCGCCGGACTGTAGTGCAGCACCTGTTGCATATACAGCGAGACGAACAGCAACATCGACAGAATGGCCGAGCAGAACAGCACATTGGCCGTGTTCGCGACAGCGCGGTCTCGATCGCGGAAGAAGTCAAGCGGGATCAACGGTGTGGCGTAACGCATTTCCCGCACCATGAAGGCCGCGAGCAAGCCGACGCCGATGGCGATCCGGATTGCCGTGGTCGTGCCTGCCGCTCGCCCGCTGTCAACCAGTCCGAGGTCAAGTGCGGCGACGGCTCCGGTGACCAATGCCGCGCCGATGCCGTCGAGCCGGGTGTTGTCCTGCCGCACACGAGGTTTCGTCGGAACGAGTCGCGGGACCGCGATGAACGCGATGATGGCCACCGGCACATTGATCAAGAAAGACTGAAGGCCTACGCCTGTGCCTCGACGGTCCTGGCGGCGTCACGGATCACGTCGAGGACGAATTCAGGGTGCGAGAGCATCGGGACGTGGCTGCTGTCGATGTCATAGGTCTTCGCGCCCATGCGCTTGGCGGCGGCCCGCTCCAGGTCGGGGTTCACGGTACGGTCATTGTTGCAGACGATGTACCAGCTCGGCTTCGTGCGCCAAGCCACGCCGGGAACCTGCTGGTTGAAGAGGTCGGCGACCGGCACGGCGCCCACGGACACGACCAGCTGCTGCTCGGCTTCCGGGAGGTCACCGCAGAAGTCGGCGACGCCCTCGGGCTTGAGCCAGACGCGGTTGTCCTTGACCTCGATCTTCGAGAAGACGGGCGTCTTCTCGAACTTGTCCTGCTCGTCCTGCGACGTCTCGTTCTCATCCGGGCCGAGTGCGGCAATGTACACCAGAGCCTTGACGCGGTCGTGAACGCCCGCCTTGGTGATCAGGGTCCCGCCGTAGGAGTGACCGACGAGCACGACCGGGCCGGGCACGTGGTTGATGGTGAAGGTAACGGCCGCGACATCGCTTTCGAGCGAGTCGAGGCCGTGCTGCGAGGCGAACACCTCATGGCCTTCAGCCTGGAGGGTGGGGATGAGCTTGTTGAAGCACGATCCGTCGGCCCAGAGCCCGTGGGCAAACACGATGCTAGCCTTGCTGGCCATAGCATTTCCTCCTCAACGGTATCAATGCATGATGGCGTCCAACGTGTCACTTTACGTGGTGGACGCGCATGTCGCTCGATCCCGTCAATTGGCCATGCGGGCCGCCTCTGGCCGGCTGCGCCAGATTCCAGACAAACAGTGCTCCGTAGGGACGATCGGCGCTGCTGGGTGTTGTCGGTCCTGGTCACCGCCGGTCAGGCCGGTGACAGCCCGCAGTTCACTGCGGTGCTGGACGGTATTTCGGTTCCGAAACTCGGTGGCGGCCGGGCGCGGGTGCGACCGGATCGGGTGTTGGCCGACAAGGCGTATTCCAGCCGTGGTAACCGGGAGTGGTTGCGTCGTCACGGGATCGCCGCGACTATCCCGGTCCCGGCGGACCAGGCCGCGCACCGGCGGCGTCGAGGCCGTGCCGGTGGGCGGCCGTAGTGAACATCGACCAGGGTGGTCCCATCACCCTGCCAAGCGACATTCGGCGAGGACGAAGCACCAATCGCGAGCTGAGGACGATTCGCCTACTCCGACAACCAGTCTCGCGGCTGCGCCATCCGGAAGCTAGAGGCTGAGCGTAGTCCGGATAAGCCGGATGGCTTCCATCAGCCTTAGCGCCCACACGAGCAGAAATCACCTGCGTCAGATGCCTCCGCCGGGTTCCTCAGCCACCTGCTCGCGGGGCCTTGTACTGGACCAGCGGTTGTGTGGTTCCCCTTGCCGCAGAACCAGAGAATGAACTGTCATCATCGCCGTCGACCGGATGAGTGGTCCACTGATGGTTCTTCACAGTGGGTGAAGTCGAGGAGGCGTGGGCTGGCCAGGTTCGTGCTGGCGCGGGCGTCAGCCGGATTGGTCGACAGTGCCACCGGTAACGACGCCAACCACCCGGTTCTGTCGCTGGTTCAACCTTCGCCGTCGCGTTGCGGCGCCCATTCCCGGATCGCGGCGATGATCTGCTCGGGCGCGTCTTCCTGGATGTAGTGGCCCGCGCCCTCCAGGATGACGGTGCGATGCTGGGGAAAGACCCGCTCCCAGCGGCGACGCTCCGGTTCGCGGAACGCCACATCCTTCGTCGGCCACACCAGCAACGCGGGCTTGTTACCCAGGGCGGGTAGCCCTCGCTCGATCTCGGCGAGAAACGGTCGGCTGCCGAGGATTTCGCGAGGGAACACGTGCATCGGACGCCTCGACTCGGACGTCGGGAACGGCCCACGGTAGGCGTCCATCACCGACTCCGATAGCTTCCGGTGCCGGACACCGAGCGGTATGAGCCTCTCGACGAAGAAGTTTCGACGCAGAATCAGGTAGCGGCCGATCGGACCGCCCAGTGTCCGGGAGAACACCTGCGTTCCCAGATCCGATTTCGGCCAGGCCCAGGTATTGCCGATCACGAACGCGGCGAACCGATCCGGATGCCGCGTCGCGACCGCGAACCCGATCGGTCCGCCCCAATCCTGCACCATGAGCGTCACACCCGACAGGTCGAGCTCGGTGACGAATCGCTCGACGACCCTCGCGTGCTCGGCGGGCGTGAAACCGTATCCAGGGCCCGGGCGTGAGAGGCCGAACCCGGGGTAATCCAAAGCGATGCAGCGAAATTGGCCGCCGAGATGGGTGATCAACTCACGGTAGAGAAACGACCAGGTGGGGTTGCCGTGCAGAAGTAGCATGGGTGGACCGACGCCTTCGTCGACGTAATGGACGCGAGTGCCGGCCAGGTCGAGATAGCGGTGCTCGAAGGGGTATGAGTCTCGGGGCACCCAGGACGGAATTGCCGGTGTGTCTTCGGACATGTCAACCTCCTCGGGCGAAGCTTACGGAGTAGCTGCTGCGGATCGCATTCGCGAAACACCTACCCGACTGGATTGACCACCATTGAACGATGGAGTCTGCGACTTAGGTCGGGGATGCATCAGCAACGCAGGACGGACCGGCGGTCGCAAAAAGACTGCTCGTTCCCCCGCTCGGCCTCGCGGCGCTCGGACGCCGGGCGCAACCGGACCCGGATCCTGAACGTCGCGCGGGCGGCGCTGGCCGGCTCCGGGGAGGTCAGCCTGCATACGATCGCGAAACGAGCCGACGTCGGGCAGGGCACGCTGTACCGGCACTTCCCGACCCGCGAAGCGCTGGTGCTCGCGGTCTACCGGCAGGACATGCGCGAGCTGGTCGAATGATTCACTCCCGGGCCCGCACCCTGGGGTGAGATCCCGCCCCACCCTCGGGGGGCCGGGAGTGATCTCGAGGGTTGCTGTCGCAGGTACCGCCGAACAGGGAAATTGGAGGTACGAACACCGCCGCCACCGAGACCCTGGGATCCGATCATGCACTCGAAGGCTCCGACACTCCCGCGCGATGTCAGCAATCATGCACCCGTTGCGGAGACCGACAGCCGTATTCCTGCTGTCGCGCACCGCTTTCGTGCCGTGGCTGCGCTGAACCGTCCCGGTCGTGGGCATTCTCGCCGCCCTGGCACTGCTCGTTCCCTAGCTGGGGTCACCTGGAAATCGCGGCGGAGGCAGGTGTTGGCGGGCCTCGGTGCGCTCGGGGCTCTCGTGGTGTTCGTTGTCCCGCAGCCGGTTGCCGGGGCGGCCGTGGGTTCTGCGGGTGCGGAAAATCCCGCAGCCCGTGCGCCTGCGGCTGCGGAAAATCCCGCAGCCCGTGCGGCTGTCGCGGAGTTGACCGGAGCACATCCGGGGACGGTCGCGATTCCGACGGATTTCGCCGACGAAAGTGGATACCGGCCCGTGATCACGGACGGGCTGCTGGTCGATCCGGGTGGCGAATGTTCCTCGCCGGTGCGCTTGCCCGCCGAATTCCGGACCGCGTGCCAGGCGCACGACCTCGGCTACGACATGTTGCGCTACGCCGACGCCCACGGGCAGCCGCTGGGCCCGTGGGCGCGCCGAGCCGTCGACACCGCGCTCGAACAGCGAATGCGGAGCGCCTGCGATCACGAGCGGGAGCAGGCCCGGTGCCAGGCTATGGCCACCGTCGCGGCAAAGGCGGTGGACCTGAACTCCCGCCGTCAGAACTACGCGACGCCCCGGCCCGAGTATCTCTTCGGGACCAAGCTCTCGGGCGAACATTTCGGCCTCCAACTCCTCGCCGTGGCCGCCCCTGTCGCACTGGCGCTCAGCGCTACCGCGCGTGCTCGTCACCGAGTTCGTACGCGGCAGCCGGCGGCGAACGGCGCAAAACACCGGGGGGCCACTCGGGGGGCCGACCAAATCAGCCCACCCTGAACGACCCTGCGGCGCAGGTCGGAGCCGGTTTCGGCGGCTCGGCGTCCCCCAGGATTTATGTCCGAATCAGCACATCGCACGTAATCCCCTCGGCTGTGCGATGAGCAGTCCTTCCAGGGGTCGCCGTAGTATCCGCCGAGAAACGGGCGGATATTGCCGTATATTCCTGGTAGAGAACGGTATTCGATGATGGTTACCGTCGTCGCAGCCACCGCCGAAGCCCGCCGGTGGAACCGGTCTCCTGTAGCTCTGGTTCCGGCGGCGGCTCTGGGACGGGATCGGCCGGTGGCGGGGTAGCCGGGCCGGGCGGGAGGAAGTCCGGGACGTCGTCGAGTGGTACCGGCGGTGCGATGATCTGCCCCTGGTCCATCCGCGACGGGAAGGTCAAAACCAGCCCGAAAGACGCGTAGCCGGATCTGTCAGCGGTCGACAGGAACGAGGTGCCGGATCGGCCACCAGTACGGCCAGGTGCCCGGGTGGTCCGCAAGCCCACCGGATACGACGGCGGATGGATCGGCCGCGTGCGGTACTCACTGCCCTACGCCGACGGCCGACCACCGGTGCGGGTTTCGGGCATTCGACCACGAGAAGAGGGTTCGGGCCTTCCGGTGATGGGGGTTTGATGCATATGCGTCAACGGCGGCGCGAAATCGCTGTGGAGCTGGGTACGCTCGCCGACGTGGACTGGAATGTCGCCGATCGAGAACTGGTTTCGTGGCTCGGTACGCCCGAAACTGATCTCGGATGGTGTGGGTACAAGATCGATTCACGACCGGATGCGGTGTGGCTGCTGAACGCGATGTACGAACGCGAGTCGGGCTCAGTGGAACTCACCTACGACCAGGAGTGGCGGCAGCGGCTAGCTGCCGGACACGAGAAGCCGATGGTGGTCCCCGGCTTCGACCTCGAAGCCAACTCGGTCGTGATCGGCAACGAGCTGGGCCGCTCCGAGCACCCCGGAGCGGGCTGGAAGAGACTGCGCTGGACCGAACTCGCGGCTCGGCTGGGCGAGCCGACGGTTGATGAGGGCCGGTACCCCGGTTCCCGCAGCCTGTCTGGCGCACACACGAGCGGGAGTTGGCCGGTGAGCATCCGCCCGCCCGCTGAGGGCTCCCTCGATCGGGAGTCGTGGCAGACGCTGATCGATGTTCTGATCGCGTGGTCCCCTGGCGGTGCTGGCACCCCGTGCGTGGCGTACTTCGGCCCCGCGGTCAGTGGTGAGTTCGACACCGGAGTCACGGTCTCGGGCCCTCTCGGCGGCGCTGTGGACCTGTACGACCATCCGAGCGGCGTCGGCTCACCCTCGAATCTGTGGGCCGCCGACCGATCCTGGATCACCTGGTCAGATTGGGACCTGTGCGCCACCAAGGTGGCCGGCCCGACCGAGCTGATCGAGGAGCTCCGGGCCGCGCCGGGACTCGAAGCGCTTCGCCTGCCCTGGTGCTGACAAGCTCGACGGCGATTGTCGGTTTCCGTACTCACGCACACGGATGTCCGGAGGCTGTCTGCCCAAGGACCCCGCGGGTGCTACGTGGCCTGCGTTTGCTCGATGCAGCGTTCGCGGACCTCGGCTTCAATCTTCTCCACGGTGCGGCCCCAGCCGCCCTCCCATTCGTCGGCGAGCCCGTAGAGATCGCCAGAGGAAGCATCTGGACTTCGGCGTCGTAGTCGGCGTGGAAGACGATCTGCTCGACTTGTTGGGCGACCCATAGTGCGCTGGCCTGCCCGGTCAGGTGCAGTTCGGCGATGAGCCCGAAGGCTTCACTCGCCGCGGCCGAGAGCGTCATGGTCAGTTCGACACCGGCCTCGGCCAGGGCCGCGGGCAGCAGGTCGCGCACCGTACGGGGTTCGCGCCCGTTCAGACCCGCCAGTTCCCGCAGCGCTGGGCCGTCGTGGCCGTCTGCGAGCCATTGCGCGGCCCACCAGGGGACGCGTTCGGAGGGTGCGGTGCCGAGTCTGAGCCAGGCTGCGACGGTGCCCGGCGCCGGAGTCCGGCTCTCGTAGTGGTCGAAATGGCGGGTCATTGGTGATCCTCTCAACGGGCAGCATGTGCGGATCGGCGAGCACGGGGTCAACGTGTTCGAGGTGCTCGAGATCGACGGTGACCACGCGACGATCCAGTCCGTCCAGGACGCGCCCGGCCGGTATCCGTGGCCGATGCGGATCCAGGATCTCGTACCGGTCGAGTGATCCCGTCCCACGCCCGGGGGCGGCAGCGTCTGCGAAGGTAAGCGAAAGATGTTGGCGGATGGCAGCATCCAATCATGTCATTGTCCTGGCTCGCTACTGCCGATCCGCCGCGTGGAAGTGCGCTGGTGGACTGGCTACCGGTCTTCGCTCCGCTCGCTCCGATCGTGGCCGCATCCATCGCAGTCGTTGTAGCTCGCTGGAACGTTGACTTCACGAATGACGGCTTCGGATACCGTCTCGCCGGTCTCGAGTCCACCACCCGGAATCGAATACAAGTTGTTGTCGGTCTTGTGGATCATCAAGATCCGTCCATGACCGTCGAGGACGAGCGCACTTGCCGCAACCTTGATGCTGTTCGGCGTCGGGGCGTTCGGGTCCTGGAAGTAATCGGTCCGGGTCACCGGTGAACCTCTCCGAAGCGGGCTGGTTGAGCTCCGTTCCATACATGCTCGAAGCTCGTCATGTACGTCTCGAACAAGTCGCCGGCGGGCAAGTGTGCCGCAGGTGAAGTGCCGGAAGGATGTCGAGCTCGGCGGCGGTGCTGTCCAACAGGCGAACCCAGAGGTCTGCTGGAATCGAGTTCCGATGCGGATAAACCTTCAGAACCTCTGATTCTGCGGCTTCGGCGCGTCGTTCTGCCCTGCAGGACGACGGGAATCTGCTGTCCCTGCACCTCCGCGTACCAGGACGGTCCCCAGATGGTCCCCAACTCAGAATCGTCAGATAGCAAGAAACCCCTTCCGATCAAGGTCGGAAGGGGTTTTCTTCTGTCGGGCTGACAGGATTTGAACCTGCGACCACCTGACCCCCAGGAATGGAGCCGATCCATTTTCGCACGTCAAACACGATGTGCATGTTGACTCGAATGCCGCCTGATCGGGAGATGTTCGTGGGAGCGCAAGGGCGTGTGGTCCCCAGATGGTCCCCAACTCCCGGAAGTTCAACAACTACCCAGAGTTCCTACGAATACACGGACTCAATCATCTCCGTATGCTTCGCGCGATTGCGGCCGCCACAGTTGTTACCAATAGCCAACCGCCAACCCTTAAAACCACTGATACGACCATAGACAGTCCTCCTGTCCTCCATGAATTGACCTGCCCGAACGAAGAAAATGGCAGGAGGAGGTCAAGCGAGTATAAAAATGGATTCCAAGTCGGGTGATCAGACGCCCGGACCGGACATAAACCTGACTGAATTATACCGCCCACATTGCAGTGTCCTGTCCCAAATTTTAGCAGAAGTGCGCCAATAATCCACATAGCACATGCCCAGATCAGCACTCGAACGGGACGGTAGCCGAATCCGATCAATATGTCCTGAACCATTCCCCATATCCGTGTCGGCAACCGTCGGCCTTCGTATGCGCGACGAGCCGCAGCTAAACGAACATCACGTTCATCATCCAATAGCCCTTGAGATGCATATATAGATGCGAGTTGCTCGTATGGTTGTGGAGAGAATTTGGGGGTGGCATCAAGCAGCCAGTTAATACGGTCGTTAGTAGTAGTCGAAGATGCAAGTTTCGTATAGGTAAGACCCTCGATATTGCTCTTGCCCTCTTTAGGCCACGCCGCTAGATCGTCTTCCAGAGTTTCGACAGAACCATTATCTATTCGCACCTCCCCTAAAGGCATTGAACTTGGGGAAAATTTTAGTGTAGCTGCGTGAATATTGTCCGCAACTAGCGCCGGAACATCACGTCCACTCAGTGTTGCACGAGTTATGTCTAGGGTTCTGCCGATTTCCATCGAATTTACCACTAAGGATTGGGTAAGCGTGGCGCTTCGCAGGTCCACGTCACCAAGAACAGATGTTCCTGTCAACCGGACCGACGTACCTCGCCAATGGCCACGGTATCGACGATCGGCTGGAGTGCCCAAGCTAGCGCCATGCGCCGGCGTACCGTTCAAGGTTGCGTCGGCCAGACGGAGGTCCCCTCTAAAATTACAATTAGGAGCATCGAATGCTCCATTGAATATTGCCCGATCGGCAATAAAAGGCCCATCAATCTTTGCTCCACCCAAGCTGATTGACTTTTGAGATACCGAACCGATCGTAGACTCGCTGAAATCAACTGGCCCATTGAGTTGGGCCTCTGACATCGAAATTACGCCCTCGCACTTCAAACCCCCGGCCGCAATCCCACTGGCCGTCATTCTATCGAGTGCTAGCGCAGCCCCTTGGGCTGGCGGAACCCAGTGACCATTTCTCATGAATATTCCACCGCTAATAGTTGCGGCCTGCAGATCCATTCCACCTCGAATGTCCACGTCTTTTGCTAGCAAGTCGCCACCGATTTCAATATGATCAGCGCTTATGCCGACCCTACGGTTGTCATCGGTAGTTAACTTCAGCGTATCAATGTTGACGTTGCATTCAACTCGCGCCCCGTGGAGGTATATCGAACCTTTCGCGGTCATGTTGTTATTAAGGAGCAGAGTTCCGTCGACGAACGCGTGATCAGCCCGTATCGAATCTCCTCGATCCCCATCGAGCTGTGCCCCTCCGAGGTTGACCTGGCACGATATGGTAGCGTGATGAAAAGACAATGAGCCCTTCAAATGAGCAAACCGGGCATGGATCCCATGCTTGACAACGGCATGGTCAAGGTCAACGGCATTCCCGCCATCTCCCGAGATTGTTACCCGCACCATATTCACTGAACCGCCTATCTCGGCCCCGTCTAGATGTATGCTGCCGGTCGATTGAAATTTCTCACCGAAATTAAGAGACCCTCCTGTGCGGAGCAGTCGAGCGGACAATGCATACCCTTTAGAAGCGGAAAGTTTCGCGTCGCCCAGCGAAAAATTTCCACCGACTCGGGTCGTATTAGCGCCGATGGATCCATTTGAAATAATTCCCGATATGTTGAGATCGTGCAAAATACGCGCGCCACATAAGCAAACTGCATGAGATGCGGCACTATCTGAGACTTCAGCCTGTCGCGCAGACAGGCTGAAGATTTCGGCATCCTCAAACGAAACTTCGGAACTTGATTCCAATTTGTCTAGCCATATAGCTCCTTCGCATTTGAGTCGCTTAGCACTGAGGCCGGGTAGTCGACAGCCTACAAAGCCTACGAAAGACGCATTCGCATCATTGAGATTAGGGCGCTCGTCAAAAGCGCATCGAGTAAAGTTAAATGGCGCCAAATCTCCGCAGCCGAGATCAAGAGTGCCGGTTACTCGCGCGCCAGCCAGCGTAATTCGTAATGGAACATTTTCGTCGTGTTTAGGGGGGCTCAAAATAAGTTGGGTGAGGACACTCGCGCGAACTATTCGGTCAGCCCCCCAATGACGTGCTTCGGATAGCGGCTCATTTAATGATTCCCCGGAGCCCAGATCGAGCGTCTCGCCCCGGCGGATCGCCTCCAGTACCGCCAGCTCGGCGTTGCTCCAGCCGTCGGTTTCGTACTCATCGGTTCGGTTGGATTCCAATCCGGTTCCCTACTTCGATCGTCAGACTGCTTTGACAGATTGATCTTATGGTGTGGTCTCCGTGCAGTGCTCAATATCGACAAACCAGCCAGCGGTGCTCTCTCGTGATGGTTGGGTTGCGCTTCCATCCGGTCTGACCGGCAGAACGGCCGGGATTCTGCCGGGATAGTGCCGAGACTCTGCCGGGACTCAACTAGTCCCGGCAGAGTCCCGGCAGGTGGTCTTGAAAACCTGCCCTGACATGCGCCTTCGGCGCACGGAAACCCATCAAGATCTCAGGGCAGGTTTTCAAGACCACCAAGAAGAAGAGGACCACAAGGAAGAGAGACCACAAAGGAGCGAACCACAAAGGAGGGCTGGGCGCGTACGTTGCGTTGGCGAGCGGGGCGCGTGGGGACGGGACCACAAGGGGGCGGGGTTGGATACGGATGCTGCGGTTGGCGTGGCTGGCCAGCTTCTCGGTCGCGGTTGAGTTGCCAGCGGCGGGTGCGGGTTTCGGACATTCGACCACAAGAAGAGGGTTCGGGCCTTCCGGCAATGGGGGGGTTTGATGCGTTTGCGTCATCGAAGGCGCGAAATCGCTGTGGGCGCTGAACATCTGCCGCGCTCTAGGTGTGCTGTCTCGGGAGTTTGGTTACACGGTGTCGATCTCGAGGGGCAGCTGTTCGGGACCGAGGACCGACGGGGCCGGGCAGCGGTGGCGCGGTTGGTGAGCCCGGCAGTCACGTTGAGTGGCCGGGCGTGGTCCGGAGCTCTGGTAGGTGGCCGGGTAGTGCCCGAAAGGTGTCGGTCCCCCTTGGCATACTGACTTTCGATCGGCGCTACTGGCAGAGGGGCGCGCCGCTGACATCGGATGAGGGTCCTAGTGGCTGAGGGCAAGTTGTCATCGTTGCCATCCGCGGAGGGGCGGCAGGCGTGGCTGGTGATGTTGAAGTTGGAGTACCGCCGGCTCGGTGGGGGTAGCAAGTACGACGACGATCCCGCATCCCACTACAGCTGGGACAGCACTGTTGCTAACTGAGGTTCACCCAAGGCCGGGTAGTTAGTGTTTTCGCTGGTGGCGCAAGCGATTTGAGGATTTCAGGCATAGGGCAACGGAGCTCGTTGGTTCAGGTAGTCGACCAAGACAGCCTGTCGCCGAGGAGCTCCGTTGCCGTTTCATTCTCCCCTGCCTCCCGCGTTGGCGGCGATCACTCGGTCGGTGACCGTGGCCGCGGGCCGGTTCGCTGCCGGTCATCTGGGCGAGTTGACCGTGGTGGTGCCCTTCGAGCTTGTCGACGCGGTCCTTGAGGAGACCCGGTCGGTGCAGCGCCGGTTGCGTGATCTCCCGTCTCGGGTCGGGGTCTACTTCCTCCTGGCGATGTGCTTGTTCCCCGAGGTGGGTTATCGGGCGGTCTGGGACAAACTCACGGCCTCGCTGGCCGGGATACCCTTGCCCGCCCC